>JAYOTF010000001.1:0-2970 GCA_038150265.1 Deltaproteobacteria bacterium
CGGCTGGCAACCATGTGCCCTTCCGGATCAAACTCCCAGGCCTGCCCAAACGCATGATGAAACTCATAGCCTCGAATCGCGCCCATCCCGTTACAGATGCCCTCGGACTCAACGAAGTGCTGGCGAACCCGTTCCCCAATCCGCTTTTGCAGAAGGGCCTGTGACGCCTCCAGCCACTCCGGCTCAATGCTCACGTAACGAAAGCGCACCAGGTTGGCCACTGCATAAATCGTGATGGACCCCGTGGGACGGCTGGCATGAGTCAGCACCCAGATGTATGGCACAAAGCGTCGCCGTTGCTCCTCACGCTGCTCCAGACGCGCCTGCTTCAGTTCCAGCTCCTGGATCCGAGCTTTCAGCGCAGCCAACTCCCGAGTTGCCTTGAGGAGCCGAGTCCAGAGAGAACCTTCCAACTGAAGATCCTCTCTCAGTTGTTCCAGGACACCTCGGGGATCTTCTCCTGTTCTCAACCAGGCATCTACCTGTTGGTAGGCCTTGTTGATGTTTGAGTAGCCAAGGGATTCGATAAAACGACGACGGGTTCCGGGGTTTTGATCCCAAACTTCCTGAACCCACGCCTTCAAGGGGGATGGAGGAGAAGCCATCACACTCTCTCTCGTTGAACGGTGACAAAAAGGGTTGCAGGCGTCGTTGAGGGCCACTGCTCCTGCGGCTTGCAACCCGACAGGCTGACAGCCTATCAGTCGAAAGCGACAGATCATTTCGCATTCAACCCACTCTCTCTTCCTCCTCAGCCAAAGCTGGAAATTATCACTGGCCCTCAACCTTCGTCAAGAAGAACTTGACCGAAGTTACCGGTCAAAACAGTGGTTTGAGCAGGAACTCCGCCATTGGGACATTTTCAATCGCCGGAAAGCCTTTTCAGCCGCGGGCTGAGGGGAAAGGTCGGACAAAATGAAGGGAGGGGAAGGCCTGCAGAACGTGAAGCGACTCCAGCCAAAGGAAGGGGCCCAGTTGGGAGGGCTCGGCACAGGAGCCTGGGTTGGGGGAAGCCCCGCGTCTCCTCGCTAGCGACCCAGGGGCGCCTTCCCAGGCATCAGCCTCCTTCAGGTGCCGGCTTGGCCTGCCTCCCGATCCCGAAGGACCCGGCGCATCACCTTGCCGGTCGTCGTGAGGGGGAAGTCTTCGAGAAACTCGACCTGACGCGGGTACTCGTGGGCCGCCAGACGCGTCCGGACGAACGCCTGCACCTCCTGCTCCAGCTCTGGACTGGGCACCCACCCAGGCTTCAGCTTGAGGAAGGCCTTCACCACGTGGCCTCGCAGTTCATCGGGCACCCCAACCGCTGCCGCAAGTGCCACCGCCGGATGCCGGAGCAGCTGATCCTCAATCTCTGCCGGACCAATCCGGTACCCAGCGCTCGTGATGACGTCGTCCAGGCGCCCGGAGAACCACAGGTTGCCGTCCTCGTCCATCGTGCCTTCGTCTCCACTCCGCGCCCAGTCTCCGGCATACTTGTGACGCGTCCCCTCTTCGTTGTTCCAGTAACGTAAAAAGAACACCGGGTCACCCGGACGGTAGAACGCAATCTCGCCCGGACTTCCCGGAGGCAGCACCTGCCCGTCCGGATCCAGAATGGCGGCGGTGTGTCCCGGATAAGGACGCCCCATGCTTCCGGGCTTGGCCGGCAGCAGCCGTTGGCAGTTCCCCACGAAGTAATTGACCTCGGTTTGACCATACATCTCATTGATCTTCACCCCCAGTGCCGCCTCTCCCCACGCCAGCATTTCCTCGCCCAGCGGTTCGCCCGCACTCATGATGGAACGCAGCTCAAAGCCATGGCGCTCCCGGAGCTGAGGCTCCTGACGCATGAACTTCAGCGCCGTCGGTGGGAGAAAGACATTCCGCACCCGATGCCGCGCCATCAACGCAGCCGCCTGATCGGGGTCAAACTTGCGGAAGCGTGACGCCAGCACCGGAAGCCCATGAAACCACGAACACAGGAGGATGTTCGCCAGCCCGCCAATCCAGGCCCAGTCCGCAGGTGTCCAGAAGCAGTCCTGCTCCTGAGGCGCCAGGTCGTGGGAAAGCTCCCAGCCGGTCATGTGCCCCAGCAGCACCCGATGGGCGTGGAGGGCCCCCTTCGGGTTGCCGGTGGTGCCGGAGGTGTAGATGATCCAGCAGGGATCTTCTGCCTGCGTCCGGCGTGTTTCATACGTGTCAGAAGCCTGGGCCAGCAAGTCGCGCCAGCCGTGCTCGCTGGAGGTGACGTCGGCATCCACCTGAATCCGCAGACGCAGCTCCGGGAGATCCTCCACCACGTCCTCCAGTTTCTCCCGGTTCTCGGCATCGCTGATCACTGCCGCCGCTCCGGAATCCTTCAGACGGAACCGGAGGGCTTCCGGACCAAAGAGGTTGGCCAGCGGCAACGCCACCGCCCCCATCTTGTAAAGCGCCATGTGGGCAATCGCCGTCTCCGGACGCTGCGGCAGGACGATTCCCACCCGTTCCCCCGGTTGCAGCCCCAGCGCCTCCAGCGCGTTGGCCAGCCGGTTGGCCGCTTGCTGCACCGCCCGGAAGGTCCAGCGCTCAACGGCTCCGGAGTCCGTGACGTACACCAGTGCCAGCCGGTCCGGATCGTGGGCGTGCCGGTCGCAGCAGGCCCACGCCAGGTTGAAGTGCTCCGGAAGGTTCCACTGAAAGGAGGAGCGAATGGATTCCCAGCTCGGGGATGCTCCTGGAAGGATGAGCCTCATGACAGCCTCCGTCAGACGTCAGCAAGGGGCGCCTGTGCGGGTGCTCCGCCCCTCTGAAAAAATCTCAGCCTATCACGAACGCCGCAGCAAGAACACGCCTCCGCGTGCGGCTCCAGGGCCATCGCATGAAACAACTGGCTGGCAGAATGGGCTTAGCGGTTGGTGTGGAGTGCCGCTTTGTGGTCATCCCAGCGGGCCGGGATCCAGTTCCATCCCTCCGGCTTCCAGCTCCCTGGCCATCGTCATCCCAGCG
>JAYOTF010000001.1:3070-96664 GCA_038150265.1 Deltaproteobacteria bacterium
CCCTCCGGCTTCCAGCTCCCTGGCCATCGTCATCCCAGCGCAGGCTGGGATCCAGTCCTTGAACAAACGGATTGCCCGCGATTCATTCAGGTGGCCCTGCGGGTGGCTCTCCCTGGAAACCCTGCCGGAAGATTGGCTGGCGCCAGGCTCCCTCCGGGGCCAACCGCTTCCGGACAGAAGCAACGGATCTCCGAGCTGTCAGGTTTGTCAGGTTCGTCAGAAAACGAAACCTTTGTCAACTTTACCCATTTCCCGATTCACCTTTTTAATTATTAAAAATCAGATAGATGCATAAAAAATTTAAAAACTTCCACGGTGGCAAAAAAGTTGTAGCAGGGAGCCATGAGAAGCGTCCTCGTGTTTTTTGTTTGGGGGAGCAAGGCCGAGGACGACTTCTCTTGCTCATGACCCCATATCAAGGATTGTATGTTGACTCGAAAATCATTTTTCAAACGCACGGGAGGAATGCTCGCTTCCCTCGGATTGGTCCTCTCCGGAGTCGGATTGGCGCAGGCTCAGGAAACCATCAAGGTGGGAGTGCTCCACTCCCTCTCGGGAACCATGGCCATCAGCGAGACGACGCTCAAGGACACGGTGATGATGCTGGTGGATGAGCAAAACAAGAAGGGCGGTCTGCTGGGCAAGCAGCTGGAAGCAGTGGTCGTGGACCCCGCCTCGAACTGGCCCCTCTTTGCCGAGAAGGCCCGGGAGCTGCTGGAGGTGGATCAGGCTTCCGTTGTCTTCGGGTGCTGGACCTCCGTTTCCCGCAAATCGGTGCTTCCGGTGTTTGAGGAGCTGAACGGCCTGCTCTTCTATCCGGTTCAGTATGAGGGAGAAGAGTCCTCCAAAAACGTCTTCTACACGGGCGCAGCTCCGAACCAGCAGGCGATCCCGGCTGTGGACTACCTGATGAATGAGCTGGGCGTTGAGCGCTGGGTGCTGGCCGGCACCGACTACGTCTACCCCCGGACCACCAACAAGATCCTGGAGCAGTACCTCAAGGACAAGGGAGTGGCCGAAGAAGACATCATGATCAACTACACGCCGTTTGGGCACTCCGACTGGCAGACCATCGTTTCACAGATCAAGGAGTTTGGTTCTGCTGGCAAGAAGACCGGCGTGGTCTCGACCATCAACGGTGATGCCAATGTGCCGTTTTACAAGGAGCTCGGCAACCAGGGCATCAAGGCCGAAGACATCCCCGTGGTTGCCTTCTCCGTGGGAGAAGAGGAGCTTTCCGGATTTGACACCGAGCCCCTCGTGGGACACCTGGCCGCGTGGAACTACTTCATGAGCGTGGACTCGGACGCCAACTACGACTTCATCGATAAGTGGCACGCCTACATTGGGGATGAAAAACGAGTCACCAACGACCCGATGGAAGCGCACTACATTGGCTTCAACATGTGGGTCAAGGCGGTCGAAAAAGCGGGCACCACCGATGTGGACGCCGTCCGGGAAGCCATGTACGGGCTCACCTTCCCGAACCTGACGGGCGGAATCGCCGTCATGAACACCAACCACCACCTCACCAAGCCCGTGCTGATTGGCGAGATCCAGGCAGATGGTCAGTTTGAAACCGTCTGGCAGACTCCGGGTGGCGTGATTGGAGACGCGTGGTCGAACTACCTTCCGGAGAGCAAGGTGATCGTTGCCGACTGGACCGCCCCCATCTCCTGCGGGAACTACAACCTCAAGTCGGGCGTGTGTTCCGGACAGAACTACTGACCCTTCCCACACCCTCCTCCAGCCTCCGGGTTGGAGGAACCCCCTTACTTCTTCATTTCCCAACGAGACGGTCCTGATTCGTCTCCCATCCGAGGTTTCTTGTGAGGCAGAGAACACCGGTGGGACTCCGAATTGTGCTCAGTCTGTTCCTGATCTGGTGGAGCAGCCTGTCTGGAGTTTCCGCACAATCCCTGGAAAGCCGGCTCCAAGCGTTGGACGCCCGGAGCTTTTCCGCAAAAGAAGTGGCCATTGGGCAACTGGTCGCCCTGGGAGACGGCCAGGTCCTCCCAGCCCTGCGCGCCATGCTGGATGGCAAGCTGTACGTTCAGAAGTCCAGCAAACGCATCGTCATTGCTGAAGATGCCGAAGGACGCAACTATGCGATCCGCGATGCCCTCAGCGAAGAAGACCTGGGCCTGGCCTCCCGGCGGGAGGTCTCGAAAATCCGCATCAACAACACCCTGAGGACCGTCCTGCGGGGCGCCATTGCCGAGCTTGGCCTGTTCAGCCCCCGTCCGGAAGTCCGCCAGGCCGCAGCGCTTGAAATGCTCAACCAGCCCTCGGCCGAGACTCTGGAAATGCTGGAGCGGGTTCAACGCCGCGAGCAGGACCCCGACGTACGGGCCACGCTGGAGCTGGGATGGGCCGCATCGGCGCTGGAGTTTGGCACCCCTGAACAGCAGCTGGAAGCCGCCAGCATCCTCGGAAGCACCCTGGAGCGCGAAGCCTACGTGTTGCTGCAGCAGCACCGGGACCAGGCTTCCGGAGCCCTGCAGGTGGCCATTGATGACGCCCTGGAGCGCATTGAGCTGAAGCGCTGGTTCAGCAGCATCGTTGAGCTGGGCTTCTTTGGCCTGAGCCTGGGAGCAGTGCTGCTGCTGACGGCTGTCGGGTTGGCCATCACCTTTGGTGTGATGGGCGTCATCAACATGGCCCACGGCGAGATGATCATGCTCGGGGCCTACACCACCTTTGTGATTCAGCAGCTGTTTCCCGATTGGATTGATGGGTCGCTGCTGCTGGCCGTTCCTGCCGCGTTCCTCGTTTCCGGAGGCGTCGGCATCCTGATTGAGCGAACCGTCATCCGGGCCCTCTATGGACGTCCGCTGGAGACCCTGCTGGCGACCTTTGGCATCAGCCTGGTCCTCCAGCAGGCCGTGCGATCGATCTTTGGACCGCTGAATCAATCGGTCCTCACCCCCAGCTGGATGCAGGGCACCTGGAAGCTCAATGGCGTCCTCGAGTTCACCTTCAACCGCATGGCGATCATCCTGCTCGTGCCGCTGCTGCTGGCCGGGCTGATGCTCCTGCTCAAGCGCAGCTCGTTTGGGCTGCAGATGCGTGCCGTGACCCAAAACCGTTCCATGGCCGCCAGCATGGGCATCCGGACCGACTGGGTGGATGCCCTGACCTTTGGGCTGGGTTCCGGAATTGCCGGAGTCGCCGGAGTGGCCATCAGTCAGCTCACCAACGTCGGCCCCAACCTGGGGCAGTCGTACATCATCGACTCGTTCATGGTGGTGGTGTTTGGTGGCGTGGGGAACCTCTGGGGCACCCTCGTGGGCGCCCTCACCCTGGGTGTGGTCAACAAGCTCCTTGAGCCCCTTTCCGGAGCCGTGATGGCCAAGATCCTGGTGCTGGTCTTCATCATCCTGTTCATTCAGAAACGACCGCGCGGCCTGTTCGCGCTCAAGGGACGATTCGTGGAGGCCTGATGCAACAAAAACGGACTCACCCACCCGAGAGCCTGATGGGGCGTCTCACTCGGGGCACCGGCGTGCCCTTCCTGACCGTGCTGGCTGTGGTCACCTTTCTGGTGCCGTTGCTCAACCAGACGGTTCCGCCAGACTCGCTGCTGTACCTCCCCACCTATGCCGTCAGCCTGCTGGGGAAGTACCTCTGCTATGCACTGCTTGCCGTGGCGCTGGACCTCGTTTGGGGGTACTGCGGCATCCTCAGCCTGGGGCATGGAGCCTTCTTTGCCCTCGGAGGCTACGCGATGGGCATGCACCTCATGCGCGAAATCGGTGACCGAGGCGTGTATGGGAACCCCCTGCTTCCGGACTTCATGGTCTTCCTTAACTGGAAGGAATTGCCCTGGTACTGGTATGGCTTCGACTCCTTTCCCTTTGCGTTGTTGATGACCCTTCTGGTGCCGGGGCTCCTGGCCTTCGCCTTTGGCTGGCTGGCCTTCCGCTCGCGGGTCACTGGCGTCTACCTCTCCATCATCACACAGGCCATGACCTATGCGCTGATGCTGGCCTTCTTCCGCAACGACATGGGCTTCGGAGGCAACAACGGCCTGACCGACTTCAAGGACGTGCTGGGCTTCAGCCTGCAGTCTGACGCCACCCGCAACGTCCTCTTTGTGCTCTCCGCCCTGGCCCTTGCTGGCGGAGTGCTGCTGAGCCGCTTCCTGGTCACGTCCAAACTGGGACGGGTCCTCGTGGGCATCCGGGACGCAGAAAGCCGGGTCCGCTTCCTCGGCTACCGGGTGGAGCACTACAAGCTGTTTGTCTTTGTGGTCTCGGCCATGCTGGCCGGACTCGCCGGAGCGCTCTACGTCCCGCAAATCGGCATCATCAATCCCGGAGAGTTCTCTCCCATCAACTCGATTGAGATCGTCATCTGGGTCGCACTCGGAGGACGCGGCACGCTGTATGGCGCAGCGCTTGGAGCCTTGCTGGTCAACCTCGCCAAGACCTGGCTCACGGGTGCGGCTCCGGAGGCATGGCTGTTTGTGCTCGGAGGCCTGTTTGTGGGCACCACCCTCTTCTTCCCCCGGGGAGTGCTGGGCTGGTTTGCCGAAGCCCCCTGGCGTCGCTGGTTCTCGCGGTCGAGCCTCCCTTCCCGCTCAACGGCTTCGGAGAAAGGGGGCTCATGGTAACGCTCAAGGAAGACCACACGCCCAACACCATCCTCTACCTCGACGGCGTCAGCGTCAGCTTTGACGGCTTCAAGGCCCTCAACAACCTTTCGCTGTACGTTGAGCCCGGGGAGCTGCGGGCCATCATTGGCCCCAACGGCGCTGGCAAGACCACCATGATGGACGTCATTACCGGCAAACTCCGGCCAGACACCGGCGAAGTCTTCTTCCAGAACCTCAACCTCCTGGAGCTGGATGAGGCCGAGATTGCCAACCTTGGCATTGGGCGGAAGTTCCAGAAGCCAACCGTGTTTGAAAGCCTGAGCGTGCTGGACAACCTGGAGCTGGCCCTGAAGATGGACCGAAGCCCATGGGCGGTGCTCCTTCAGCACCGGAGCCCAGAGGTTCAGGAGCGCATGGACGCCGTGCTGGAACAGATCGGACTCCAGCACCGGCGGCAGGAACTCGCCGGAGCCCTCTCGCATGGCCAGAAGCAGTGGCTGGAGATCGGCATGCTGATGATGCAGGACCTGGAGCTGCTGCTCGTCGATGAACCCGTCGCCGGCATGACAGACGCGGAAACCGAACAGACCGCCGCCTTGCTGCAGCAGGTGTCCGGCGAACGCTCCGTGATTGTGGTGGAACACGACATGGAGTTTGTCCGCTCCCTCGGCGGACGCGTGACCGTGCTGCATGAAGGCTCGGTGCTCGCAGAAGGCTCTCATGCCGACGTCAGCTCCAATGAGCAGGTCGTCGAAGTTTACCTGGGGAGATAAACGATGTTGGAAATCAAACAGGTGACCCTGCACTACGGCGCCAGCCAGGCCCTCCGGGGCGTGGACCTCACCGCTGAAAAGGGACGCGTCACGGCTCTGCTTGGACGCAACGGAGTGGGCAAGACCTCGCTGCTGCGGGCCATTGTCGGACAGCAGCCCATCAGCGGCGGACAGATCGTCTGGGAGTCGCAGGACCTCGCAGGGAAGCCCACCTTCCGGCGAGCTCGGTCCGGAATCGCCTACGTGCCTCAGGGCCGGGAGATCTTCCCCCAACTGACCGTGGAAGAGAACCTGCGGTCTGGACTCGGGTGGCAGGCCCAGGGCACCATTCCGGAACACCTCTATGAGCTGTTCCCGGTGCTCAAGAGCATGCTGCACCGCAAGGGAGGAGACCTCTCCGGAGGACAGCAGCAGCAGCTTGCCATCGCGCGGGCCCTCACGCTGCAGCCACGCCTGCTCGTGCTCGATGAGCCCACTGAAGGCATCCAGCCCTCCATCATCAAGGACATTGCCGCAGTCATCCGGAAGCTTCGAGACACAGGCTCCATGGCCATCTTGCTGGTGGAGCAGTACTTTGAATTTGCCCATGAACTGGCAGACGACCTGGCCGTGATGGATCGCGGACAGGTGGTGCTTTCCGGGAAACGTGAGGCGCTGCAGGAAGCCGAAGTCCGGCGGTTCCTGACAGTCTGAGCCGGCCCCTGAGTCGACGCTTCAACCGCTTCTTTCTGCCTCCAAGTGGGAGAAGCGTCGGCTCTCTCTCGCCCTCCGGAAAATCCCTGCTGACTCTTTCCAGAAGAGAGTCTGGTTTTTTGCCTATTTTCTTTGCGTTTGGTTAGGGAATGATGTTAATTTAGGCAACGTTTTCGCTGACTTGCGGAGGCGAAGGCACCCGTTTTTTTGATTTCCCCCTCACTTCTCAGCCGATTAGCTCCCTTTCCAAAAGACTGGTCTGGCCGTTGCAGCATGGCTGGGTTTCAGAGAGGACGGATTCCCTTTCATTTTTGTGACTCCCAATGATCCCTATCATCGACTTCGCTGACCCACCCGAGACCGTCGCTCGCCAGGCCTATGAGGCGTACACTGGCATCGGTTTTCTTTACGCCGCCAACCTGCTGAATGATGCAGAAGGCCTGGAGCGCACCTTTGCCGAGGCTCGCAACTTCTTTGCCCTCCCCATGGAGGACAAGCAAGCGTGTGGCTGGACCAGCGAAGCCAGCAATCGCGGCTACACCGCCGTTGAGCAGGAAAACCTCGACCCCACGGCCATCGGCGACATCAAGGAAGCCTACAACATGGGACGTGAGGGCGATGAGCGCTACCCGAATCCCTGGCCTGAGGCGCTGCCAGCCTTCCGGGAAGCCATGACGCACTTCCACGAGCGGTGCCTGCAGATGAGTGTCACCGTGCTGGCCGCCTTTGAACGGGCGCTGAGCCTGCCGGAAGGGTACCTGCAGGAGCGGCACACCGTCGGCGATTCCAGCATCCTCCGGGTGCTCCACTATCCGGCAATTCCGAACCTCGACCAGGTCAAGCCCGGACAGCTTCGGGGCGGTGCCCACACCGACTACGGAACCATTACCCTGCTGATGCAAGACGACGTCGGCGGCCTGGAGGTTCAGGGACGCGATCAGCAATGGGTCGCCGCTCCTTCGATTCCGGGAACCATTCTGATCAATAGTGGCGACCTGCTGGCTCGCTGGACCAATGATGTCTTCTGCTCCACCCCTCACCGGGTGGTTCTGCCCCAAACCGAGGAGCAGAACCGCTCCCGACAGTCCCTGGCATTCTTTTGCCACCCGAACTTCGATGCGCAGGTGAGCTGCATTGAATCCTGTACTGGCCCGGATCACCCGGCTCAGTATCCCCCGATCGGAGCTGGAGAGTACCTGCTCTGGCGCCTCAGTCAATCTTACTGAATCAGGAGTTCCCGAATGAAAAAGCTCTTTCTCACCCTCCTCAGCACGGCTCTCCTCCTGGGAAGCCACGCGCTGGCCAAGCCCTCTGTCGGCTTTGTTTACGTTGGACCCATTGGAGACGGCGGCTGGACGCAGGCGCATGACAAGGGACGCCGGCACCTGGAAA
Organism: Deltaproteobacteria bacterium; assembly: GCA_038150265.1. Classification (GTDB taxonomy): domain Bacteria; phylum SAR324; class SAR324; order SAR324; family NAC60-12; genus JAYPUA01. Next base: position 10,526 of record JAYOTF010000001.1, read on the forward strand.
GCATGGGCTACAAGACCCAGTACGTTGAGTCGGTCCCGGAGTCTGATTCAGAGAAGGTGATCCGCCGCCTGGCACAACGCAACGACATGGTCATCACCACGTCCTTCGGCTTCATGGACCCCACCGAGCGCGTTGCCAACATGATGTCCGACAAGAAGTTCCTGCACATCTCCGGGTTCAAGATGAACGACACGAACTTCGGAAATGCCACCTGCCGGCAGTATCAGCCACGCTACCTCGCTGGCATTGCAGCAGGCCTGCTGACCAAGAACAACAAGATCGGCTTCGTCGGCTCCTACCCGATTCCGGAAGTCCTCGCTGGCATCAACTCCATGGTCATGGGCGCCCGCTCCGTCAATCCGGATGTGCAGGCGGAGATCGTCTGGATCAACTCCTGGTTTGATCCGCCCAAGGACCTGGAAGCCGCCAAGGCCCTCGCCAGCAGCAACAACGACGTCCTCTTCACCACCACGGACTCGCCTTCCGTGATCCAGGTGGCCCAGGAACGCGGACTCTGGGCCGTCGGCAACGACCAGGACATGAGCGAATACGGCAAGGATGCCCAGATCACCGCGGCCATCTTCGACTGGGCACCGATGTATGAGTACCACCTCACCCGCCTCGAAGCCGGCACCTGGAAGCCTGAATCCCAGTTCTGGGGCATTGAGACCGGATGTGTGGAGCTCGCTCCGTGGGGTCCCAAGGTGCCTCAGTCCGTCCGCGACCAGGTGGAAGCCGTCAAGGCCCGCATGGTGGCCAAGGAATTTGACGTCTTTGATGGCGGCGTCACCAAGCAGGACGGCACCAAGGTTCCGGGCCCGTTGCCCCTGGACCAGATCCTGTCCATGAACTACTTTGTGGAAGGCATCACTTCGCCGTTCCCGAACAACTAATTCTTACTGCTCCGAGTTCCCATGCACCTGACTCCACGTGAAATGGAAAAGCTGATGGTCTTCACGGCCGGCGAACTGGCGCGCAAGCGCAAGGACCGCGGCCTGAAGCTCAACCACCCTGAAGCCGTCGCCTACATCACCTCCGCGTTGCTGGAGGAGATCCGCAACGGCAAGACGGTGGTGGAAGTCATGGAGCTCGGACGGCACCTCCTCTCCCGAGAGGAGGTCATGGAAGGAGTTCCGGAGATGATTCCGGAAATTCAGGTCGAAGGCACCTTCCCGGACGGCACCAAGCTGGTCACCGTCCATAACCCCATTCCCTAAAAGCCCCCTATGGTTCCGGGAGAATACCGCATTCAGTCCACCCCCATCGACGCCAACCCGGGCCGCGCCACGATCCGGATGGTGGTTCACAACACCGGCGACCGCCCCATTCAGGTCGGCTCCCACTTTCACTTCTTTGAAGCCAACCGCTGGCTCCAGTTTGAGCGTGAAGCCGCCTATGGCATGCGCCTGAACCTGGCAGCGGGGACCGCTGTCCGCTTTGAGCCCGGAGACTCCAAGGAAGTGGAACTGGTCGCCCTCGCGGGAAACCGCCGGGTGTTCGGCTTCAACGGCCTCGTCAATGGAGACCTCGATCACCCGGATGTGAAGCAACGTGCCCTTGAGGCCGTCCGCGAATTTGCCAAATAAGGAGCCTCCATGCACATTGAGCGACGCACCCACACCGACCACTTTGGGCCCACCACCGGCGATCAGGTCCGCCTTGGTGACACCGACCTCTTTGCCACCGTGGAGCAGGACCTCACGGCCCCAGGCGACGAGGTGAAGTTTGGTGGCGGCAAGGTCATTCGAGACGGCATGGGTCAGTCTCCGGAAGCCACCCGCGGAGGCGGGGCGCCAGACCTGGTCATCACCAATGCCCTCATCCTCGACTACACCGGCGTTTACAAAGCCGACGTGGCCGTCCGCAACGGCCTCATTGCCGCCATCGGCAAGGCGGGCAACCCGGGCATCATGAGTGACGTCACTCCAGGCATGGAGATCGGCGCGTCCACCGAAGTCATTGCGGGCGAAGGCATGATCCTCACCGCAGGAGCCATTGACGCCCACGTCCACTTCATCTCGCCCAACCAGATCCCGGAAGCCTTCTACTCGGGCATCACCACCCTCTTCGGAGGCGGAACCGGTCCTGCGACGGGTACCAATGCCACCACCTGCACCCCTGGCGCCTGGAACATCCGGAAGATGTACGAGGCCGTTGAAGCCTTTCCGCTGAACTTCGGCTTCCTGGGCAAGGGCAACAGCTCCCTGCCAGCCGCCTTGCGGGAACAGGTGGAAGCGGGCGCCATCGGCCTCAAGCTTCATGAAGACTGGGGCACCACCCCGGCGGCCATCGACTGCTGCCTTGGAGTGGCCGAAGAGTTCGACGTCCAGGTCGCCATCCACACCGATACCCTCAATGAGGCCGGTTTTGTGGAAGACACCCTTGCGGCCTTTAAGGACCGGACCATCCACACCTACCACACCGAAGGCGCAGGGGGCGGGCATGCTCCAGACATCATCAAGCTCTGTGGAGCCGCCAATGTGCTGCCCTCGTCCACCAACCCGACGATGCCGTTCACACGCAACACGATGGATGAGCACCTCGACATGCTCATGGTCTGCCACCACCTCTCGCCCTCCATTCCGGAAGACGTCGCCTTTGCCGAATCCCGCATCCGACGTGAAACCATCGCGGCAGAAGACATCCTCCACGACCTGGGCGCCTTCAGCATCCTCTCTTCCGACTCGCAGGCCATGGGGCGCATCGGCGAGGTCATCTGCCGGACGTGGCAGACGGCTGACAAAATGAAGCGTCAGCGCGGTTCGCTTCCCGGAGACGGAGGCACCGACAACCTCCGGATCCGCCGCTACATCGCCAAGTACACCATCAACCCGGCTCTTGCCCACGGCGTCAGCCACGCCATTGGCTCTGTCGAAGTCGGCAAGCTCGCCGACCTCGTCCTCTGGCAGCCCGCGTTCTTTGGCATCAAGCCGCACCTCATCCTCAAGGGAGGCTTCATCGCCGGGTCGGTCATGGGAGATGGCAACGCCTCCATCCCCACCCCCCAGCCCGTGTTCTACCGCGGCATGTTCGGCTCTTACGGGAAGGCCCTGGACGACACCTGCCTGCACTTCACCTCCCTCTCCGGACTCCACAGCGGCGCAATGGAAGGCCTCAGCCGCCGCCCCGAAGCCGTTCGTGGCTGCCGAAGTGTCCGCAAGCAGGACCTTCAGCTCAACAACGCTCTGCCTGAAATTGAGGTCAACCCCGACACCTATGAAGTCCGGGCCGATGGCGAGTTGTTGACCTGCGAGCCGGCCGAAACGCTCCCGCTGGCGCAGCGTTACTTCCTGTTTTGAAAATGGATATTGTGGTTCAAGTCCACCCGTGGGAAGAGCTCCGGGCCCTGCACCCAGACCTTCCCACCCAAACCCTGACGCTTCCCTGGGAAGAGCGGTGCCGCAGCCACGGCAAACACACCACGGACCAGGGCCTGCGCTTTGGGCTCTCGCTGGAGTCCGGAAGTGCCCTGACCGCTGGAACCGGCTTTCTGCTTCCCCAGTCCCCCCACCTGGTGGAGGTCCGAGAGGCTCCGGAAGCGCTGTACCACATTCCGCCGGAGTCGCAGCACGACTGGGCGTACCTCGCCTACCAGATCGGCAACCGGCACCTGGCCCTGATGATTCAGCCTGACGGACTGTTTTGCCTGGCCGAGCCGGCGTCACGCCTGCTGCTGGAACAGCTCCAGGTCCCCTTCTCTGAAGTCTCCGCTCCCTTTACGCCTGCGTTGAAGTTCAGTGGCCACACCCACTCCCATTGACCCTGGAGCGCTGAACCTCGCTCAGCAGCTGCGCCTGCTCCAGCTCTGCGACAGCGCCTTCCCCACAGGGGCCTTTGCCTACTCCGATGGCCTGGAGACGGCCGTCCAGTCCGGAGCCGTTCAGTCCGCGGCCGACCTTGAGCAGTGGATGGACGACTGGCTCCAGCACACCTTCCGGACTCTGGAAGGCCCGGCGCTGGTGCAGATCATGCGTGCCTGGCAGGAGCAGGACCTCTCTCGCCTGCAACAGCTGGATGAAGAGCTCACCGCCTTCCGGCCTGCGACCGCGACCCGGGTGAGTTCCCTCACCCTTGGCAAACGCCTCCTGAAAGCCGCCTTGCCGCAAGACGCCTCCGGGCAGCTTGAGCAACTGCACCAGCAGCTCCAGGACTCTCCCCTGCAGGGCAACCACCTGCTCGTCTGGGGGGTGCTGGCTGTCTCCCTTGCCCTTCCGGACGCCACGGCACTCTCCGCCTTTGCCTTCCAGCGGCTCAACAGCACGGTCTCTGCTGCCCTCCGGCTCTTTGCGATTGGGCAGCAGGCAGGGCAGCAGGTGCTGTCCGACCTCCTCACACGCGTTCCGGAAGCCGTTGAGGCGGTGCAGGCGCATCCGGACGCCCCCAGGCACACCTTCAATCCCTGGCAGGATGTGGCACAGATGAACCACCGGTTCCTCTACACCCGCCTCTTTCGTTCCTGATCCCCCTTTCCCCACGAGTCTGATATGCGTAAACCCGTCAAAATCGGCATCGGTGGCCCTGTGGGCTCCGGGAAGACCGCTCTCCTCGACCGCCTCTGCAAGGCCATGCGCGACCGCTACCAGCTGGCTGTGGTCACCAACGACATCTTCACACGCGAAGACATGGAGTTCCTCATCCGCAGCGAAGCCCTCCCCGCTGAGCGCATCCGCGGCGTGGAAACCGGAGGCTGCCCTCACACCGCCATCCGGGAAGATGCGTCTCTGAACTTTGAGGCCATTGAGCAGCTGATTGCAGACTTCCCGCAGCTGGATCTCGTCTTTGTCGAAAGCGGGGGCGATAACCTCGCCGCCAGCTTCAGCCCGGAACTCGTGGACGCCTCCCTCTACGTGATTGACGTTTCCGGAGGAGACAAGGTGCCCCGCAAGGGAGGTCCGGGGGTGACCCGCTCTGACCTGCTGGTGATCAACAAGATCGACCTCGCTCCCATCGTCGGAGCAAGCCTGGAGGTCATGGACCGAGACGCCCGGAAGATGCGGGGCGAGCGGCCCTTCATCTTCAGCAACCTGAAGTCCGGCGAAGGTCTGGACGCGATCATCAACTGGATCCGGACCGAGTTGCTCTTTGAAGAACCCACCGGCTCACCCGCATGAACACCGCCCCGTCTCCCGTTGGGCAGCAGGCGACCCTTTCGCTGACCTTTGCCGCAAAGCAGGGTCGGACCTTTCTGGAACATGCCCGCATTGAAGCGCCCCTGAAGGTCACTCGCCCTTACTGGCCTGATGACACCGGAGCCGCTCATGTGATCCTGATGAGCCCGGCCCCCGGCATTTTTGGAGGCGACGCGTGGACGCTCCGGGTGCACGTTCGTTCTGGAGCAACGGTGCGCCTCACGCCACAGGGTGCCCTCCGGGTTCACCCTTCTGCACAACCGGCACCCGCTCACCAGCAGGTGGAGCTGATGGTGGAAGACGACGCGGCACTCAGCTGGGAAATGGAGCCCGTCATTCCCTTCCGGAACGCTCAGCTCCTGCAGACCGTGCACCTGCAGGTTGCTCCGACCGCCCGACTCCTCTACTGGGATGCCTTCTGTTCCGGACGGGTGATGCACGGCGAAACCTGGGCGTTTCAGCAGCTTTCCCAAGACCTGCGCTGCCAGCAAGACGAGCGCCTGCTCCTCCGAGATTGCTTCAACCTGACTCCAGACGTGCATCCGGTTCCAAGCCGAGGCATGCACTGGTTTGCAGGCGCCCTGCTTCACCACCCGGAGGCCGCCGCCTGGCTGCCCACGCTTCCGGAGCCGTCCTCTGCTGAGGAGGCCGCCTGGGGGCTGGATGCTCCTCATCCATCTCTCATCACACTCCGGGGCCTGGCCGCCTCCGGGGTTGCCTACCGTTATGGCGCCGATCACTTCCGGCAATCGCTCGCCAGTGCGATCTTCCGGGAATCCCGGTAACCGGCGCTTCTCTCTTTTTCGGAAAAAATGAACCGGCCTCCGGATCGGCGCAAAAAGTCATTGCGTTGCCGAAGGGGATGCAGTAGGGTTCCTAGGACCTAAGACATCAGACGTCTTAGGAGATACGATTCTGCCCCCTTTCCGGAGACGACTGAGACGATGCTCCTTCGAGTGGACAAGCCTTTGGTCCGGCGCGTTCAGGACGCCATTTTGCGGCTGATCCGCGAAGAGAACCTGCAGCCGGGCGACAAGATCCTCAGCGAAATGGAGCTGGGTCAGCTCCTTGGGGTGGGGCGTTCCACGTTGCGTGAAGCCGTGGGGCATTTGGAGGAGCAGGGCATTCTGCAAAAGTCTCATGGGCGGGGGACCTTCTTGCGTCAGCTCCCGATTGTGCTGGAGAGCGGGCTGGAAAACCTCACCAGCGTTACGGAGCACATCCGGAAGGTCGGGGCCACGCCCTCGACGCGGCGCATGGAAGTTCGGCAGGTGCCCGCCGATGACACCCTGGCCCAGAAGCTGGCCATTCCTGCAGGCACCCCCTGCTTCCGCATTGAACGGGTCCGCTTTGCCGACGAAGTCCCGGCTGCGTACTGCATCGACATCATCCCCGAACCCTACCTGCAGAAGCAGGCCAGCGAAACGGCGTTGCGGGGGTCCCTCTTCGAGCTGCTGGAGGTCAATGAGCACCCGGTTTCCTACACCGAAAGCTACATCTCGCCGACCCTGCTCACCCGCAAGGACCTTCCGGAGCTTCCTGATCGGCAGGCGTACTTCCTCCTGTTTGAAGAGATCAACTTTGACACCGGCGGGCTTCCGGTCTGCTACAGCAACGACTACTACAGCAGCCAGGTGTTTGAATTCAAAATCATCCGCAAACGTTTCTTTGCGCAACACTGACGAGGAGGTTTATGGAATACCGACAGCTGACCGTTGAAACCGTCCCGGCCTACCTCCAGGAACTTCCGGAAGTTCAGGAGGTGTTCAGCGACTTTCAGAACCTGGAGGTTGAAGAGGTGGGAGACGGCAACCTCAACTTCGTTTACAAGGTCCGGCATCCGGAACATCCGGCGCAGACTGTGGTTGTGAAGCAGGCGGTGCCGTTCCTGCGCATTGTCGGCGAGTCGTGGCCCCTCTCGCGGGAGCGCATGAACTTCGAGATTCAGGCGCTGGAGCATCAGGCCCGGTTCTGCCCACAACACGTTCCCCGGGTCTTTCACTCCTCCACCGACATGTCGCTGGTGGTGATGCAGAACCTGGATCAGCACGCGGTCTTGCGGGGGGAGATGATTCAGGGAAAGGTCTTCCCGAAGCTGGCGGACCACGTCTCGACCTTCCTGGCCGACACGCTGTTTCCCACCACCGACTGGTGCCTGAGCGGTGCCGAAAAGAAGGCCATGGTGGCGCGTTTCATCAATCCGGAGCTGTGCAAGATTACTGAAGACTTTGTCTTCACCAATCCGTATGAAGACCACGAAACGAACGCCTACCACGACCAGGTCACGCAGGCAGACAAGGACTTCCTGCAGCAGGATCCCCAGCTCAAGGTTGCCGTCGCTGAAATGAAGTACCGCTTCATGAACCACGCGGAGGCGCTGATTCATGGAGACCTGCACATTGGCAGCATCATGGCCAACGAGGAAGAGACCTATGTGATTGATCCGGAGTTTGCCTTCTTTGGCCCCATTGGCTTTGACGTGGGAGCCTTCCTCGGCAACCTCCTGCTCGCCTACTTTGCCCACGAGGTGCGGCAGCCTCTGCTGGGTCAGGAGCCCTATGCCTACCGGAACTGGATCCTCCGGACCCTGACGAGCACCTGGAACCAGTTTCAGGTGAAGTTTGATCAGCGCTGGGTGGAGCATGAGGCCCAGCACCCCAGCTCCTACTGGGACTTCCCGGATGGCCGAACCGGCTTTGCGCTGCAGCGAACCCGGTACCTGCGTCAGATCTTCTCCGACACCCTCGGCTTCGCGGCCTGCAAGATGATGCGCCGCATCTACGGGCTGGCCAAGGTCGCTGACATTGCCGAGCTTCCCGACCTCACTGCGCGGCTGGACGTGGAGCGCAAGGTGATGCGGATGGCCAAGGTGATGGTTCAGCAGCGTGATCAGTTCCGCAACATTGAGGAGCTGAGCGCCCTGGCCACTGAAATCTCTCCGCTGCGCTGAGCCATGACCCAGCCCACGGTTGAAGTCCGGAATGTGGCCAAGTCCTTTGGGGCCACCCAGGCCCTGCGCGGAGTCTCGTTTGCCTTCCAGCCCGGGGAAATCTTTGCCCTCGTGGGGGCCAACGGCGCTGGCAAGTCAACACTGATCAAGATCATCTGCGGGTATTACGAAGACTACGAGGGCGAGATCCGGATCGATGGACAGGTGGCGCACTTTGCCAGTCCGCAAGACGCCTTCCGGCAGGGCATCCGGACCGTTCACCAGATCATTGATCAGGGCATTGTTCCGACCATGAGCGTGGCAGAAAACCTGGCCCTGAACGACCTGCTGGACCCCGCCTCGGGCGTCCGCTACCGCCGCTCCCTGATTCGGGAACGAGCCGAAGCCATTGCCGAGCCGCTGGAGCTGCAGATTGCCGACTGGGACCAGCCGGTTTCGGAGTTGCCTCAGAGCGAGCGCCAGCTCATCAGCATTGCCCGCTCCCTGGTGGGACAGCCCAAGCTGCTGATTCTGGACGAGCCCACCTCTTCTCTGAGCACCCGAGAGGCAGACCGCCTCTTTGAAAAGCTGGATCAGCTCCGGCAGCGGGGCGTGGCCATCGTTTATGTGTCCCACCGGCTGCATGAGGTGGAGCGGCTGGCAGACCGGGCCGGCGTCATTCGTGATGGCCTGAAGAGCGCCGACCTCCTGCGTCCCATCCGCTCACAGGATCTGGTCGAGGCCATGGTCGGCGAGCTGGAGACCGAGCAGGTGAAGCCTTCAGCGCCAAAGAAGCAGGGGTCGGTGCGGCTGGAGCTGCGGGACCTGGTGGTGCAGCCCGGAAGCCCGCCCTTGAACCTGAAGCTCCGCGGTGGAGAAATTGCCGGCATCACGGGCTTGATTGGCGCCGGAAAGTCTGAGCTGGCCGAAGTCCTCTATGGCATCCGGACTCCCGTCTCGGGCACCGTGCTGCTCGATGGCCACCCGCTGCAGCCTGCCTCGATTGCCGATGCCATTGATCAGGGCATCCACCTCGTTCCGGAAGACCGGAGCAACCGCGCCGTCATTCCCCAGTTCAGCGTCAATCACAACCTCTCCCTGCCTTTCCTGCGGGCCTTCAGTCAACTCGCTGTGCTGCGTCCACGCCGCGAGCAGGCTGAAGCCGAGCGCATGGTCCGGAACCTGGGGGTGAAGTGCAGCGGCATTGAAGCCGCCATCAGCAGCCTCTCTGGTGGAAACCAGCAAAAGGTGGTGGTGGCTCGCTGGCTCCAGAAGCGCTACCGGGTGCTGCTGCTCGACGAACCCTTTCAGGGCGTTGACATCAAATCGCGGCACGACATCATCCACTACCTGCGGGAGCAGCTTCAGGATGAAGTGGTCCTCGTGCTGGCCGCCGACCTGGATGAGGTCCTGGAAATCGCAGACCGCGTGCTGGTCCTCAACCACGGCCGTCTGATGGGGGAACAGGACCGAGACGCCCTGAACCGCCCGCAACTGCTGGAATGGATTTCCACCACAACCTTGATTGACACCCATGCCTGAAAACTCTCAAACGTCGCAACGGGACCTGAAGCAGTTTGCCATCCGGTACGGATTCCTGATTGTGCTCTTTGCTCTGTACGGGCTGTTCAGTGTGCTGGAGCCGGCCTTTCTGACGTGGAGCAACCAGTTCTCCATTCTGCTGGGCATTGCCATCTACGGCATCCTTGCACTGGGCGTCACCTTCACACTGGTGGTCGATGGCCTCGACCTTTCGATTGGATCGGTCGCAGCGCTGAGTGTGATGATTTCCTCGTACTGCATGGTCATTCTGGAGCAGGGAGCGGTGGTGAGCATCCTCATCTGCCTGGCGCTCGGTGCCTTCGTCGGCCTCTGCAACGGCCTGCTGATTGTGAAGATGAAGGTTCCGGACCTGCTGACCACCCTCGGGATGATGTTCCTGATCCAGGGCATTCAGCTCATTCCTTCAGCCGGACGGACCATCAGCGAGGGCATGATCATGGAAAATGGAGAGGAAGCCCTGGGGTTCTTTGACTACAGCTTCCTCTACCTGGGACAGGGCCGACTCTTTGGCACCATCCCGATTCCCGTGATTGTGATGCTCGTCATCGCTCTGCTGGTGTACATCGTCCTCGACCACACCCGCTGGGGTCGGGTGATGTATGCCATCGGAGGCAATCCGGAGGCCGCCCGGCTCGCTGGGGCCCCGGTCAACACCTACCGCATCATGGCCTACGTCATCAGTGGGACCATCGCCTCGATTGGCGGCATCCTGCTGGTGGCTCGTGTGGGCGTGGGAGACATCACCAGCGGCACCGGACTGCTGCTGGACGCAGTGGGCGCGGCGCTGATCGGCTTTGCGGTCTTCGGGGTCCGGCGCCCCAACCCCTTTGGCACCCTCGTGGGCGCCATTTTCATCGGCATGCTGCTCAATGGCCTGACCATGCTCAGCCTGCCGTACTACACCCAGGACTTCATCAAGGGCACCGTGCTGGTCCTCTCGTTGATGTTCACCTTTGCGTTAGCCAAGCGTTCCTGAACCCCAAGGTTCCGGAAACCCGGGGGGAGGGTTCTCCCCCATTTGTTCTCTCAATCAGGAGACTCACATGAAAAAACTGCTGTCGGCCCTCTGCGTGATGCTGCTCTGGATCACCCCATTGCTGGCGCAATCGCTGGACAAGGCCCCGCCCCCCTTCAATGGGGACAAGAAGCTCAAGGTCGCGCTGATTCAGCTGTTGGTGGAAGGGGAGTTCATGCAGACCTTCCGCTCTGGCGCACAGCGACAGGCGGAGATGCTGGGCATGGAGTTCTATGCGCTGAACACCAAGAATGCAGACAACAAGGCTCAGGCAGATGCCGTGGACCGCGCCATCAGCCTCGGGGTCGATGGCATCCTGCTCAGCCACGGACGTCCGGAGACGATGCGGGAGCCGATTCAGCGGGCGCTGGATGCCGGCATCAAGGTGGTGGCGTTTGACATCTACTTTGAGAACCTGACCAACATCGTCACCCACATGGCCCAGGATGACGTGCTGCTGGGCAAGATGGCCCTCGACGCCCTGGTTGCCGACTTCAACGGCAAGGCGAACGTCGGGTACATCTACGTTCCGGGCGTGCTGCCCCTCGACAAGCGCGACAGCAGCTTCACCAAGGTCAAGGAAGAGAACTCCGGCATTCAGGAGATCGCCCGTCACGGCACCCTGGAGTCTCCGATCTCAACCAAGAATGCCGACCAGGTGAAGGCCACCATGCAGGCCAACCGCAACATCAACGCCTACTTTGCGCCGTATGACGAGTTTGCCAAAGGAGTCGTGATTGCCCTGCGCGAGCTGAACATGAGCGATCAGGTGAAGGTCTACAGCGCCGACATCAGCACCGCTGACATCCGTCAGATGACGGCTCCGGGGTCTCCCTGGGCCGCTACTGCGGCAACGAATCCGGCGGCCATCGGTGCCACTGGCATCCGCGCCGTGGCCATGAAGCTCACCGGCGAGTACCTCCCGAAGGAGATCACCATTCCGCCGATGCTCTTCACCCAGGAAATGCTGCGTGAGAAGAACGTCCAGCGCTTCAACGACCTCTTCGAGAAGTTCCCCGAGTTCAACACCGTGGACCGCGCCAGCGCGCCGTGGATCCCGCGTGACTCCTCCGGGAAGTTCTGATTCCCTCCGGACGGGTTCCTCCTGAACCCGTCTCTGGTCCTCCAGGATCTTCCGAGGCGCCGACGCCATGCGGTGCCTCCCTGCCCTGCGTCTTACTCGTACCGCAACGGATCCACCGGATTCAGCCGAGCCGCCTTGGTCGAGGGGTACAGCGTCACCACAAAGCAGATGAGGAACGAGCTGAAGGTGGTCAGGCCGACATCCTGCCAGTCGATGCGAACGGGAATGCGGTTGCCTCCGGGATAGACCCCCGGGGGAATGTCGATGAGGTCAAAGGTCTGCAGCACCCAGCAGATGCCCAACCCGATCAGCACACCGCTGAGCGTCCCCAGCAGCCCAATCACCACCCCCTGAAACATGAAGATCCGGCGGATGCCGCCATCGCTGGCCCCCAGGGCCTTGAGGATGGCCACCTCCCGCGACTTCTCCAGCACCAGCATCACCAGCGAGCTGATGATGTTGAAGGCTGCCACCACAATGATCAGCGTGAGGATGAGGAACAGGCCGATCTTCTCAAGCTTCATCACCTGAAAGAGGCTCTTGTTCTCATCGGCCCAGTTGCTGGTAAACAGGTCGTCTCCCAGGAGCGGACGCAGCGACGTCGCCACCGCGGTGGCCTCTTCCGGATCCTTGATGCGCAGGCCCACTCCTGTCACTCGGTCCTTGAGGGCAAAGATCTTCTGAACCAGGCGGTAGTCGGCAAACGCCAGCACCTCGTCGTATCCGGAGATGCCCGATTCAAAAACCCCCACGACCTCTAGCTTCTTCACCCGGGGGACGTCTCCAACCGGAGTCATCCGCTGCTCGGAAGAGACCACCTGGACCATGTCGCCAATGCCCACGTCCATCTGCTGCGCCAGCATGGCTCCGAGGATGATGCCGTCTCGCTGTCCCGATTCATGATCGGCGCTGACTCGTGCCAGGATGCGTTCCGCGAGGGCCTGCTGCTCCCTGGGACTGTCCGGAGGCAGGCCATAGACGCTGTCTCGGAGGAAATCGGCAATGTTGGTCACCTTGGGCTCCAGAAGCGGATCAATGCCTCGCAGCAGCGCCCCCTTGGGCTTGCTTCCACCGGTGAGGAGGGCCTGCTTGTAAACATAAGGCGCCGCGCCGGTCACCTCCGGATGCTCCAGCAGCTTCTGCCTCAAGGGCTCGAATTCCTTGAGCTGATCGCCCCAGGAAAACACGGTGATGTGCGGCAAGGAGCCGGTCACCGCGTTCTGCAGGTTGGTCCGGAAGCCGTTCATGACGGAGGTGGAAACCACCAGCGCAATCACCCCAAGGGCGACTCCGCAAATGGAGATCCAGGTGATGAGAGAAATCGAGCGGTCTCGCCGGGGGGAAAAGAGGTAGCGTCGCCCAATGAAGAGTTCATAACTCATGGCTGTTGCCCAAAGAGGTCAGAAAGGAGGTCAAACGGTGAGGAACCCGGGCAGGCAGGCTGAAGCACAGGGGCTTCAGCCCAAGAGAAGGGGAGGAGTCAGCTGAGGCGCTGCTGAGCCAGTTCCGGAGCCTGCTTGAGGACCTCCGGGAGCTTGTCGACGGCTTTGATGCCGGCTTGTGCCATCTGCGGCTTGCCGCCGCCTCGTCCATCAGCCAAAGCGGCCACGGCATTGACCAGGTCTCCCGCCTTGAGGCCCTGCTTGACGAGGTCATCGGTCACCACACAAATCAGGGCGCCCTTGCCGTCCAGCGTCACTCCCAGCCAGGCAATGCCAGACCCCAGCTGCTCGCGGATGCTGCTTCCCAGGTCCCGGAAGGTCTCCATTGAGTCCACATCGACCATCTCGGCCAGCACCTTCACCCCCGCAATCTCCTGAGCCCGTTCCAGCAGGCTTCCGAGGTTGCCCCGCGCGGCTTCCTTGCGCAACTGCTGCAGCTCGCGCTCCAGCTGACGCTTTTCCTCCATCAGCTTCTCGACAGAAGGCGCAATCTGCTCTTCCGGAAGATTCAGGAGCTGACGCAGGTTGCCCACGACCTTCCCCTGATGCCGGGAAAGCGTCTCGGCCTGCTCCCCGGTGACTGCCGTGATGCGGCGCACACCGGCGGCAATGGCGCCTTCGGACGTGATTCGGAACTGCCCGATCTGCCCGGTGGCCTGCACGTGGCAGCCGCCACACAGCTCCCGGGAAAACGTTCCCACTTCCACCACGCGCACAACGTCGCCGTACTTCTCGCCAAACATGGCCTTGATGCCGGAGTCAATCGCTTGCTGGTACGGGGACTCGAAGATGTGCGACGCAATGTTTTCCCGGATTTTTTGATTGACGATACGCTCAATCGTTTCGAGCTGATCGTCGCTGACCTTCTCAAAGTGCGTGAAGTCAAAACGCAGGTACTCCGGGTGGACAATGGAGCCCGCCTGGCTGATGTGGTCCCCGAGCACTTCCTGCATGGCGGCATACATCAGGTGGGTGGCGGTGTGGTTGTTCGTTGCCTGAATCCGGGCGTCTTGATTGATCACGGCACGCGCTGGAGACGCGTCCGGAGTGCCGCCACCGGTGCAGATGTGAACAATGGCGTCGCCCTGCTTCTGCACATCCACGACCGTCCAGGCACGCTCGCCCTGGGTGATGGTGCCCCGGTCGGCCACCTGACCTCCGGACTCGGCATAAAAGGGCGTCTGGTCGAGGATCAGCATCCAGCGCTCGTCGGCGTCTTGCGTGTAACGGCGGATGGTCACGTCGGCTTCAAACTCGCTGTAGCCGATGAAGCGCGAGTCCACCCCGGGGGTGACCTCGGTCCACTTCTCCAGCGTCAGCTTGAACTTCCCGGCCTCGCGGGCACGGGTCCGCTGTGCGTCCATGTGCTGCTCAAACCCCGCTTCATCGACAGACAGCTGACGCTCCTCACACATCAGGCGGGTCAGGTCCACCGGAAAGCCATAGGTGTCGTAGAGCTTGAATGCATCTTCGCCTGAAAGCGTCTGGGATTTCCGTGTTTCCGGAGTGGCGACCATCTGCTCGAAGATCTCCAGCCCCCGATCCAACGTGTGCCCAAAGCTCGTTTCCTCCGACTCAATCACGCCCATCACATGGAGCTGCTGCGACTGAATCTCCGGGAACGCCTCGCCCATGACGTCTGCCAGCGTTGGGACCAGCTTGTAGATGAACGGCTCATGCATGCCCAGCACGCGACCAAAGCGAGTGGCTCGCCGGAGCATGCGGCGGAGGACGTATCCCCGCCCCTCGTTTGAGGGAATTGCTCCATCGGCGACCGCAAAGCTGACCGCCCGGAGGTGGTCGGCAATCACTCGGAAGGCCACCCCCACTTCACCGCCCGAATCCGGAACCCCGGTCACGTCGTGGATCTTTGCGAGGATCGGGGTGAAGAGGTCCGTGGCATAATTCGAATCCACCCCCTGCAGCACCCGGCAAACGCGCTCCAGGCCCATTCCGGTGTCCACGTGTTTGGCCGGAAGCGGCTCCAGGTGCCCGTCCGGGAAGCGCTGGAACTGCATGAAGACGAGGTTCCACAGCTCCACAAAGCGCCAGCAGCCGTCTTGATTGACGCGGCACTCGTGCTGTTCCGAAAGCGGGCAGGTGCCCTCACCGAGGTCGATGTGCAGCTCGGAGCATGGACCACAGGGGCCGACGTCTCCCATTTCCCAAAAGTTGTCCTTCTTGTCAAAGCGCTGCACCTGATCCGGGTTGATCTCGGTCACCTGCTTCCACAGGTTCTCGGCTTCTTCATCCGGAGGAACGCCGTCGCCGCCTTCAAAGACAGTGGCCCACAGCTTGTCCTTCGGCAGGCCCCAGACCTGGGTCGACAGCTCCCAGGCCCAGCGGATGGCGTCTTCCTTGAAGTAGTCGCCGAACGACCAGTTCCCCAGCATCTCGAAGAAGGTGTGGTGGTAGTTGTCTCGCCCGACGTCTTCGAGGTCATTGTGCTTGCCAGAAGCCCGGATGCACTTCTGCGAGTTGGCCGCGCGGTTGTAGTCGCGCTTGCCGGTGCCGAGGAAGATGTCCTTGAACTGCGCCATTCCGGAGTTGGTGAAGAGCAGGGTCGGGTCATCCTTGGGCGCAACAGGGGCGCTCCGGACGAAGCGGTGACCGCGTTGCTCAAAGAACTCAATGAACTCTTGGCGAATCTGCTGCGACGTCTTCATGACAAACGGATGGGCGTGGGGTTGGGGTCAACGAAGGTGCGGGGGTGCCGGCTCGAGGAGCCGGCGGACTGGAAGCGTGCGGTTAGCCGCGCGCCATGAACTCGACCACCAGGTGGTCTTCCACTTGAATCGGGATCTCTTCCCGCTCCGGGATGCGGATCAGCTTGCCGGAAAGCTGCTTGGCGTCACGCTCCACGTAGTCGAGCTTCTGCTCAAAGAACCCGAACCAGTTCTTGTAGGTCTCAACGCCCTTGCTCTTCTCGCGCAGCGTCACCACGTCTCCCGGGCGCACTTCCAGGCCGGGCTTGGCGGCCTTCTTGCCGTTGAGGAGGATGTGCCCGTGCACCACCATCTGCCGAGACGCGCGCAGGGTTCCTGCGAAGCCCATGCGGTAGACCATGTTGTCCAGACGGGTCTCCATGATCTGAATCAGGGCGATGTTGGTCTGGACCTTCGAGCGAGACGCACGGTCGTAGTAGCGGCGGAGCTGCTTCTTGCTGATGCCGTAAAACAGCTTCAGCTTCTGAGTCTCCTGCAGCTGCAGACCGAACGGGGACACCTTCTGGCGCCGGTTTGCGCCATGCTGTCCCGGACGGTTGGGCCGGCGGCTCAGGGTGAGGGCCGCACTGGGGCTCCCGATGATGTTGACCCCGAGTGCTCGACAGGCCTTATGCTTGATCGTTGATTTTCCTGGCATTTTGTCTCAATTCCATTCAGATGGCATCTGCAGGCTGTAGAAAGACGGAGGGAGGTTCCCTCAGCGTGGCTACGGCCCTTCCGCCCTGACAGTGCGTCCGGAGGGGATGCCATCCCATAAATGGGCCTGACCCTGTGGTCGCAGAAGGAGGAAGGAAACGGTAAAGAATAGCTGGCGTTGGGGGAACAATCAACGCTTATTTGGAGGCGGTTCGGGAAAAGCGCTAGGCGCGCAGGAGGGGCGCCACAGCCACCTGGAGGTCTTCCACGCTGAAGGGCTTGCCAAGGAAGGCGTTTCCACCCGCCTCCCGGACCTCATCTTCCACCTTCGTGGAGTGCTCAGCCGTGATGATCAGCACCGGAATCGTTGCAATCTCGGGCACCTGACGCAGCTGGCGGACAAACTCCACGCCGTCCATCCGGGGCATCTGCAAATCAGACACGATCAGGTCCACCTTGGACTGCTTCGCCACTTCCAACGCCTGCTCTCCATCTTCGGCCTCCAAAAAATTCTGGAACCCCAGGTCCTCAAGCATTTTGATCAGAAGGTGACGCATGAATCGGTAGTCATCAACGACCATCACAGTTGCGTCGGGAAAGCTGGGCATTTACTGTTTTGGGGAATGGCTGGAGAATTCCCTCGATTTTTTCGAGGGGGAACCTATGTTAATTCGTAATAGAACCTGATGAAGAGACAAGGTCAATTCATATCCGCCCTCAAATTAACCCACAAGGAACCGTGTACGAAACATCTGACATCCGCAAAGGCCTCCGCATTGAAATGGACAACGAGCCTTATGCCATCATTGACTTTCAATTCGTCAAGCCCGGCAAAGGGAACGCCTTCACCCGAACCAAAATCCGGAACCTGATCACCGGCTCGGTTCTGGAACGGACCTTCAAGACGGGCGAAAAGCTGACCCCTGCGGACATGGAAGATCGGGACATGCAGTTCCTTTACAACGACGGCAGCTTCCACTTCATGGACACCCGCAACTACGACCAGGTGGCCCTGGAAGCCGACATGGTTGGAGACGCCGCCCACTACCTGCTGGAAAACATGGAAGTCAACGTGGGCTTCTACAAGGGCCGGGCCGTCAGCCTCGTGCTTCCGAATTTTGTGAACCTCGAAGTCGTGGAAACGGCTCCGGGCGAAAAGGGCAACACCGTCACCGGTGCGTCCAAGCCGGCAACGCTCTCCACGGGCTACGAAGTGAACGTTCCGCTCTTCATCAACACAGGTGACCTGCTCCGAGTCGACACACGGACCGGAGAGTACGTTGAGCGCGTCAAGAGCTAATCCTCTGTCCCCCGGGTAATCCAGCAGTGCAGGCCGACAATCCGGGGGCACCCTCCGCCCCTTCCTCACCTCAAGCCCTTCAGGTCCGGCAGTGGAAGCGACTGGTCGCCCTCTACCGCCAGCTTCCTTCCAGTCCGTGGAACCCGGAGGCCCAGCAGGCGCTGCGTCAGGTCTTCAAACGCCTGCAGAGCCACCGCTTTCAGCAGCAACTCCAGTCCACCTACTCCGCTGAGGAGCAAGAGGCCCTGCAGGCTCAGATTCAGCAAGACGTGGCGGCCTACTGCACCCTCAACCAGGAACGCGTCCAGAGCCTGCTGGAACTGGCCACCCCCGAACTCCGGACCTCGGTTCAGGAAGCCCTGACCCTGTTTCACTACAACCTCCCGGAGCTTCCGGAGCAGTTGGTGGAACGCACGGTCGGGTACGATGACGACGGGCACCCCATCATCGACTCCGGAAGCTTCCACCTCTTTCCAGAACACGCGCCGGCCGGCCTGGAGGGACGAAGCCGCTTCCTGCCTTCCCACTTCGAGGGACTCGAGCCACTGGCCACGTTTGAGCAGCGTGAGTACCCACCACTCGTCGCTCAGCCACCCACCGATCTGCGCATCAAGGCCATCACCACCATCGGCAGCCTCGGCGGCATTGGGCACAAGCCCGACTCCGACATGGACGCCCAGGTGATCGTCAGCACCGACCCGGAGGTTTCGGCTCCGTGGAACGACCTCGACTTCCTGCTCGCGTTCCTGGAGCAGGTCCTCAGCCAGGTCCGGACGGTCATCTTTCACCAGGTCCTCAATGACCACGAACGCGAACGCCTGCAGTCCCTCGCCCGCAAGGAGCTGGAAAAGCGTTATGCCGAAGGACTCCGCGAGGAAGAGCGACTGGTCCTCGAAAGCGTTCTGCCCAGCAGCTACCAGCACCTGCTCGATCACCTCCTCTGGAAGGCGGCTCAGGCGCTGCGTCCCGGGCGGCTCCACGAGCTGATTGCCAACGAGCTGCAAGCCTCCCTGCGTCGGTACCCGGACTTTGCCCCGTTGTTTGCACCCGTGGTCTGTGTGCTCTTCCCCTTCCTCACCAAGTGGAACCCCAGCGACTTCCAGGCCAATTGCTTTCCGTTTGCCGGCACCCTGGCGCACCCCAAGGTGCTTCCGGTGCAGCTGGCCCGCTTTTATCGCCGCAACACCCTGGGGTCGAAGCAGTCCCTGAGGCTGCTTTCAGAGTGGGCTGAGCAGCAAGGGCAGCTGCTGAACGAGATCCCGATGGCCGAGCAGGACGGCTTCCTCTGGGAGCACTTCAAGCAGAACCCGCAGTGGCCCTCTGTGCTCAAGCAATTCCTGGAAACCCTTTCCGAGCACCTGAGCCTTGCAGAACTCAAGGACCTCCCCTCAGGCGTTGCAGCCCTGCAGCGCCTGCTTCCGGATCATCCGCAGCTTCCGGACCTGCTTGCCGTGGCTCCCTTCCGGCAGCAGGTGGCCCAGCGCTTCCGGACCCGCATGGCCGAGCTGGTGGAGGCGCACCGCAACCAGGCCGCTCAGGGGCTTGAGGCACAAGTCGAGTACCCGCTGCACCTGAAGACTCAGCAGGTGGAGGCTTTTTTGGAAAAGAAGCACCCAGAGGTTGAGACGCACTTCTTCCGGAACCTGCTCCGCCGCATGCGAGCAGGCGAGCACACGCCGTTCCTCGTCTCGCCCGAAGGCAGCCTCGCCTACTCGCACCTGCTGAACGACTTCCTCCTCAACCCAGCCGTGATGCTCGGAGGCGTGCCTCCCCTTCCGTTTGACCTGCCGGACGACTTCCGAACCCTGGTCGCTGCCGGCGTGTTCGATGAATCGGCCTGGCAGGTTCCTGACCCGCACAATCCACGAGAACGGTGGCGCCTCAATCAGCTCCCGGACTGGGGCAGTGTTCTCATTCCCCGCGAGCTGTTCCTGGAACACATCGTCCCCATCTTCCTCCGGGAGAGCGAAAAGGTCAGCCACCGCAACCTCCCCAAGGCCCTCCTCAACTGCTGGTGGGTTGAGATGCTCTGCCTGGAAGATCGCCCCCAGCTGACCAGCCTCACACGCCTGCTCCTTCATCCGGAACAGCGCGCCTCTGCCGAAGAAGAACTCCGGGATCCGGACTCGGTCCGGCTGCTGGAAATTGAAGAGCTCTTCCCGCCGCTGGTCCGGGATCCGTGGTGGATCAAGTTTACCGAAATGCTCCTGCGTTCAGCAGACCTGAGCACCCGGAAGGACCTGATCTTCTGCTTTGCCCAGCACATGCGCCTCAGTGATGTCATCGACGCTGAAGGGCACCCGCTCTTCATTCAGCCCGAAGAGCCCTGGCGCCGGCATGCCCTGTCCAAGTTCTATCAGCTCTTCTTCCGAGACGAGGGCTTCCGGCTGGAGCTGGCACGCTTTGCTCAGGGACGCGATGACACCGCCTCGCAGTGGGAAGAACGCCTCAAGAACCTCTTCCTCCAGTCCCTGCGGCGGGTGGAGACTTTGATTTGCCATATCAGCAGTGAACAGGCGACGGCTCAGGTTTCCGAGTACCTCCAGAGCTGCAGCGCCACGCCCCTGGATCATGAGGAACTGCACGCGCTCCTTGACCCACTGATGCTGCAGGTCCACCAGCGGGTGGCCATTGAAGACCGGCGCATCCTCAGCAAGATCCGACAAAAGGAGCCCCTCACACCGCTGGAGCGCCTTCAGGCCAGGCACCTGCACAGCGACTTCCTCCGGGTCCGGAAGGTCGTCCAGGAAATTGCCGATCACTTCAGCGATCTGCCCCTCAACTCCGGAAAGCTGGAGCAGCTCATTACAGGCGCCAAGGTCCGGGTTGGAGGCGACACCAACGAGAACGTCATCTTCCGTCACCACTTTGAGCGCAACTTCTCCCGGAAGCAGTTTCAGATTCCCCAGCCCATCGCCAAGAGCCTGAGCATCCCGCGTCCGGGCATTCTGATTCAGTATGCCCCGCAGGAAGGCTGCTGGAGCTTCTTCTCGCGCCTTCAGCGTCGGGATGCCGGACGGGACCACACGCTGCTGATGTTTCAGGAACCGCTGGCCCAGGGCATCGCCCGCTGCGTCTTCAGCGGCTACGTCGGGTTTGGCAGCCGCAACCGCACGGCCTTCCAGAAGGATCCTTCGCCCGCCCGGGACCCACAGGCGCAGAACCCGTTTGGTCCGGATGACGTGGCGGCGCTTGCGCTTCGGCTCAAGGAAGCCTTCCCTCCGATGCGGCTCCGGCCCCGCGAGCTACTGGCGCAGCAGCACTACATCCGGGAGCTGTTTCTTGCCGGAAACGTCAACCAGCATGGCACCTGGACCCTGCTGGTTCGGGATAACCTCAGCGAGTGGTTTGCCATCGACTTCGCCATGCCCGAACCACGCGCCTCTCGACGGGAAGAGGTGCGGCGCTCGCCCCTCGCCTTTTTTGAGTGGATGAACGCCACGGCGACCCGGCAGCGTTTTCAGGAGACCCTTGCCCAACTCGCGATTCCCCTGGATGCCGACCGGCTGCAGACCTACGAAATCTGGCTCAACCCCCGAAGCTTTGAGCTTGCGATCAACCCGGCTTACCGAGGCCTCTACCTCTCGGCCATTGCTGCCCAGATCTGGCCAGCTCAAGGAGGGCATGCCCCCTGGTCCGACCCGGCTCGCCCTCGACTCCTTGATCACTGGCGAACCTGGGGGCAGCAAGGCATTGAAGCCCACCACAAGGCCCAGGAGGAAAACCGGCGCAAGCAGCAAAAGCGCATCGCCCGCATCCGGAAGCTCAATGACGCCTACATGGAGAAAATTGCGGCCGAACTCAAGGAACGCGAGCGGGAGCGGATGCAATGAGCGCCGCCTGGAACACCGGCCGGGTGCTGGCCATGGATCAGTCGGTGTGGCAGGTCCTGGTTGCGGATGAACTGAAACCCGTGCCCTGCGAGTTGCCGGGCGCTGAAGGTTGGGAGCCCGGAGACCTCGTCTGCTGGAACCACGCGGAAGCCCGCCTGCTCTTTCGTCCCGACGCCTTTGACGCCTCTGGAGACGCGCTCCGGTGGCGACGCCCGGCCCAGGCACCGAGTCGCATGCACCGCCTCCGGCAACGCCAGTTGCTGCTGAATCAACTCCGGAACTGGTTTGACGCCCAGGGATTTCTGGAGATCGAGTCTCCCATCCTGGTGCCGGCCCCCAGCCCGGAGGTTCAGTTTGAACCCGTCTCCGCTGGCTCCGATTTCCTGATCACGTCACCCGAGTTTCAGCTGAAGCGGCTCCTGGTCGGGGGCTTCGAGCAGGTCTTTGCGTTGGTCCGTTGCTTCCGCGGACAAGAGGTCAGCCCTCGGCACAATCCCGAATTCACCCTGCTCGAGTGGTACCGGGCCCACGCGTCGCTGCAGGCCATCACGGCCGATCTGGAAGCCCTGCTGACCACGCTGCGGCAGGGCCTTCCGGAACCGGCTCTGGCGCTCGAGTCCCTGGACTGGACCCGGCCGTGGCCCCGGAAGACCGTCTCTGAGGTGTTTCGGGATTTGCTGGGAATGGAGCTGGAGCCTCCGGAGGGTCCGCTGCTCACAGCCAGTGCCCTCCGGCAAGCCGCTCAGGAAGCCGGGCACCAGACGGGCCTGGAAGGCGCCGACACCTTTGAAGAGGTCTTCTTCCGGCTTTGGGATCAGCTGGAGCCTCAGCTGGGACAAGCAGCGCCCGTTTTTGTGCACGACTGGCCCCTCCCGCTGGCCAGCCTGGCCCGTCCCTGTCCGGATCATCCCGGCTTTGCCGACCGCGTGGAGCTCTACATCCGGGGACTGGAGTTGGGAAATGGCTTCGGAGAACTGACCGACTCGCAGGAGCAGCGCCGCCGCTTTCAGCAGGATCTGCAGAATCGTGTGCAGGCCGGGCGCCCGGAGGTGCCGCTGGATGAAGCCTTCCTCGAGGCGCTGGCTCAGGGCCTGCCCCCGAGCGCCGGCATGGCTGTTGGCGTGGACCGCCTCGTCATGCTCCTCACCGGAGCGCCCCACATCCGGGACGTCCTTGCCTTTGCGTGGAACGAGCGGTAACCTTCCTGCTTCCCGCTTTTCCTTCACGACTCCTCACAGCATGACCCTCATCTCGGCCACCCTGACCCTGCTCCTCATCATGGATCCCCTTGGGAACATCCCCACGTTCCTGTCGGTCCTGAAGACCATTGAGGACGAAAAGCGACGGCGGCAGGTGCTGATCCGCGAGCTGATGCTGGCCCTGCTGGTGCTCCTGACATTTCTCTTTGCGGGAAAGTATGTGCTGCTCTGGCTGGGGCTACGCGAGGAGGCGGTCCGGATTGGAGGAGGCATTGTGCTGTTCCTCATTGCGATCCGGATGATCTTTCCACCCGTCAGTGGCGGAGTGATGGGCGAGCTTCCGGGGGGAGAGCCGTTTCTGGTGCCGCTGGCAGTCCCGATGATCGCCGGGCCGTCTTCGCTGGCGGTGCTGATTCTGCTCGGAAATTCGGAGCCTGAGCGGTGGCTGACCTGGTTGGCGGCGCTGATGATTGCGTGGGGCGTCACCAGCACCATCATGATGGGATCCACCCTGCTGTACCGGTTGCTCGGACAAAAAGGGTTGGTCGCCCTGGAGCGCCTGATGGGCATGGTGCTGGTCACCCTGGCGGTGCAGATGCTGCTGGACGGCACCGCCTCGTACCTGGGGAAGGCCTCGCTGGGGTTGCTCTGACGCGGGTCAGGTCCCGAGCGAGAACATGTGCTCGAGGTCATGCCGGGAGTAGGTCCGGAAGGCAATCAGCGTCTCGGTCGCAGTGATGCCATCCAGGGCGCCAATCTTCTCGGCCATCGTATCTGCAACCGCCTCCATCGACTTCACCCGGATCATGCACACCAGGTCAAACCGCCCAGCGACCGAAAACACTTCCGACACCTCCGGCAGGTCCACCAGGGTCTGAGACACGGACTTGATCTGCGCCCGTTCCACGTTGAGTAACACAATTGCGGTAATCATAAGCCTTCCTCTTCTCACAAAGGATCAAATTCATCCGGACCCCTTGGCACCGTCGCCAGCAGGGTCCTGTCGGGTCTGCCTCATCACATCTTGGAGTCCGGGATAAGGCAAGCTGAAGCCGGACTACCAGACCGTCTTGATCAGGCCGCCGTCCACGGCAATGGTGCTGCCGGTGAGGTAGCTTGCGGCCTCTGACAGCAGAAAGGCGCCGGCCCGCCCGAACTCCTCAATCGTCCCATAACGTCCCGTCGGAATCGTGGCTGCCGAGCGAGCCTGCACTTCTGCCACCGGAATGCCCTGGGCGTTGGCCCGAGCCTGGTCGAGGCTCCGGACCCGGTCGGTGTCAATGCGTCCGGGCATGAGGTTGTTGATGCGGATGCCCTCCGGAGCCAGCTGATGCGAGAGGCTCTTCACGAGGCTGGTCACTCCAGAGCGCATCACATTCGAGAGCAGCAGCACGTCAATCGGCTCCTTGACCGAAGACGAGGTCACCGTCAGGATGGAGCCCCCGCCGCGCTCGCGCATCGATGGCAAGGCTCCGCGAATCATCCGGACTGCGCTCAGCAGGTTCAGCTCAAAGGCCGCCTGCCAGTCGTCATCAGTAAAGCGGTCAAATGAGCCGGCAGGAGGACCTCCGGCATTGACCACCAGCAGGTCCACGCCTCCGAACTGCTGCTGCGTCTGGGCAAACCAGTTCTCAATGGAAGCGGGATCAGCGGCATCGAGCACCGTTCCCAGGGTTGCCGCGCCGGTGCTTTCCCGGAGGTGCCGGGCAGCGGCGGCAATGGGTTCTGCAGACCGGCTTCCCAGCGAAACCGAGGCTCCCTCCCGGGCCAACTCCTGGGCAATGCCAAAGCCCAGGCCCTTGCTGGAAGCGGCCACCATTGCCACCTTTCCCTTCAATCCTAAATCCATGATCTCCTCAAGGTTCTTGGGGTGAGCGGTTCAGGAGGCCTCCCAAACCGGAGGCGATCAGCAGCACCAGCCACACCAGGGCCACTGCCTCTCGCTGATCGCGATAGATCGAATCATAGGAGCGCAGCGGAATCGTCTCCACCAGGGCCCCTTCCGTAAACAGGCCCAGCCGCTCTGACTGAGGACGCCCCGTGACCTCCAGGAAGACGCTCTTTCCGTTGTTCGAGGCCAGCAGAACCGGGAGGCGGTTCTCAATGGCCCGCCACCGCAAGATCGCTTCCATGTTGTCAGAAGCCGTGGTTTTGCCAAACCACGCCAGGTTGCTCAGGTTCACAGCAAAGCGGGCGCCATTCTGGCTCAGGCGCCGCAGCGTCTCGGGCGCAAAGATGTCAAAGCAGATCGGCCCGGCCACCGCCTCGCCCGCCAGGGGGAACACCGTAAACTCGGTTCCGGGCTCAAACTCCGACATGTTTGGAATCTGCTCCCGGAGCCATGCTGCCGCGCCCGGGAACCAGTCGGAAAACGGAATCATCTCGCCAAACGGAATCAGGAAGACCTTGCGATACCGTCCCAGCTCCTGACCGTTCGGTCCGAGCAACGCCGAGATGCCATGGAAGCGCCAGCGCCCATCTCGCCGCTCCCAGTCGATGGACGCCACCATGAGGAACACCTGCTGCTCGCGGAGGAAGGCCCGGACCCGCTGCAAGGGCGCCGCATCTTTGAAGAGGGCCCCCGGATAGACCGACTCTGGCCACACCAGCAGGCGCGGCCCCTCAAAGGGGGGGCTCGCCTCGAGGGCCTGGCGGGAGTCGGCCAGCAGGGCCTGCAGGTTGGCTTCACGGTCGGAGTGGGCCAGGTCGGGATTGGAGGCGAGCTGACGCAGCGAGAAGTTTGGCTGCAGCGTCACCACCTGCACTTCCGGAGCGGGCTCTGAGGTTGACAGGTCAGCCAGCCGCCAGCTTCCGTACGCCCAGGCCCCTCCCCACGCCAGGGCCAACACGAGAGCGGGGGCCACCAGCGCCTTCAGGGGCTGCTGGCCCTGTTGCCAGCGGAAGACTTCCAGCAGAACCAGCGCTGTGCCCAGGCTCAGGACCCCCATCCCAGGCGCGCCCCAGACGTCAGCCATCTGCTCCACCACCGGCAGCCCTGAAAGCGAGAGGCTCCCGAGGTTCCAGTGAATCAGCCGCGGCCAGAAGGCGTCCACACCAATTGCCCAGAGCAGCCGGAACGGAAGCCCCCGGATCGTCCGGAAGCGGGTTCCCAGCAACGGCAGGGCCAGCGCCACCCACAGCAGCACCCCGGCCTCCAGGCCGTACCCCACGCCCGTGACCAGCCAGGCGACCGGAAGCGGCAGCCCACCAAAGACATGGGCGCTGTTGGTGATCCAGTGTGCTGCCAGCAGGGCGCCGACGCCACCAACCAACCAGCAGCTCAGGAAGCTGGTCCGGAGCTGCGCCTGCCACGAAGCCGCCGGTTGTTCCAGCATCCAGAGCAGAAGCGCCAGTGCGCCAATTCCAACCAGTGGAACCGGATAACCCGGAGAGCCGATTCCCAGCAGGACCCCAGCCAGCAGCAGCCCTCCCCAGCGTCCGGATCGGGTCTGGAGGAACCCGTTTGTGCCCGGTTGCCGCTTCACTTAGAACGAGACCAGGTGACCAAGATTGAACGTAATGCCCAGGTACACCGTGATGCCGAGGATGTCGTTGGCCGTGGTGATGAACGGTCCGGTGGCCAGGGCCGGGTCAATGTGGAGCCGCTTGAGCAAAATGGGGACAGACGCGCCAATTGAGGCAGCAATGCAGACAACCGCAATCAGGGCGAGTGAGGCACTGAGCGCCGTGGTGGGATTCCGGGTGATGAACCAGTTCATGAAGCCCAGCAGCGTGGCACAGATGACCCCATTCACCAGGGCCACCCGCAGCTCCTTCCAGAGCCGGATCAGCAGGTCGGTCGTCTGAATGGCCCCCGTCGCCAACCCCCGGACCATGATGGAAGAAGACTGGATGCCCACGTTTCCTCCGAACGCGGCAATGAGCGGAATGAAGTAGGCCGTCTCCGGCATGGTGGAAAGCGCCTTGCCAAAGCCGTTCATGACCAGCGCCGCAAAGAAGCCCCCGACCATGCTGAGGAACAACCAGGGCAGGCGCTCTCGTGTGGTCCGGAAGATGGAGGTTTCCATGACCTCCTCACCGCCGGTTCCGGCAAACTGCCCCATGTCCTCATGATGCTCCTCGTAGAGGACGTCCACGAGGTCGTCAATGGTGATGCGTCCTGCGAGCCGAAGGTGCTTGTCAATGACGGGCACCACAACGAGGTCATACTCCTTGGCCACCCGCGCAACCTCTTCCTGGTCGAGGTCAATGTCCACCGCCACCACGTCCGGATTCATGATCGTGGCAATGGAGACGCTCCGGTCGGCAAGGAGGAGTTCCGTGACGGAGACGGTGCCAATCAGGTGTTGAAACTCGTCGACCACATAAGCGGTATAGAACATTTCAAAGCCCTCACGCTGCGTGTAGCGCTGGATGCTCCGAATGGCCTGATCCACCGACTGATCCTTGCGGATGGCGACCACGTAGGAGGTCATCAGCCCGCCGGCGCTCTCCTCATCATACTGCAGGAGGTTGTGGACGTCGGCTCGGTCTTTGGCAGGGAGCGACTCCAGCAGCGCATCAGCCTGCGTATCGTCGAGGATGGACACGATGTCTGCGGCATCGTCATCATCCATTTCCCCAATGATTCCGGAGAGTTGCTCGTGGGTCAACTCTCCCACCAGGTCAGAAAGAACGGCGGAAGAGTCGTGGAGGTTGGAAAGGACGTCGGAGGCCTTCTCAGGCCCGAGTTGCTCAAAGACCACCAGCTGGTGCTTGAGCTTGAGCTGGAGGAGGATCTGGGCGATCTCCACGGCGTTGAGGGTATCCAGCAGGCTCCGGAGAACCTGAGGACGCCCTGTGGTAATCAGGCGCTTGACGACCTTGTCATAGCGGGGGTCGTGCGTTTTCGCCATGGGAACTCGTCGGCGAAGGAGGCTCAGTTCCAGCGAGAGACGAGATCAGTGAGGAGCCGTACCCCGACTCCGGTGGCCGAACCGCTGGGGTGGTAGTCAACGTGCTTGACGCTCCAGGCGGCTCCGGCGATGTCCAGGTGCACCCATGGCGTGTCGCCCACGAAGTGCTCCAGGAAGGCGCCCCCGATGATGGTTCCGGCATCTCCGTCTCCGATGTTCCGGAGGTCCGCGTGCTTGCCTTTGAGAGACTCGGCATATTCCGGATAATTCGGAAGCTCCCAGACCCGTTCGCCACTGACGGAAGCGGCCGCCCGGACCTGATCCATGAGCGCCGCGTTGTTGGTCACGGCTCCACAGGCCTGGTGGCCCAATGCAATGATGCAGGCTCCGGTCAGGGTGGCCAGGTCCACAACGGCCTGAGGCTTGTACTGATCCACCACATACGCCAGGGCATCTCCCAGCACCAACCGGCCTTCCGCATCGGTATTGAGGATTTCCACCGTCTTGCCGTTGTAGGCCTTCACAATGTCTCCGGGACGCTGGGCCTTGCCGTCGGGCATGTTTTCCGAGGCAGCCACAATGCCAATCACGTTTACCTTGGGCTTGACCTGCGCAATGGCCTGCATGGCGCCAATGACCGCTGCGGAGCCACACATGTCAAACTTCATCTCGTCCATGCCCTTGCCCGGCTTCAGCGAGATGCCACCGGAGTCAAAGGTGATGCCCTTGCCCACCAGCGCCACGGTTTCTTCCGCCTTTTCGTGGTGGTACTCCATGATGATCAGCTTCGCCGGCTCTTCTGCGCCCTGGCTGACTCCCAGCAGCATGTTCATGCCGAGCTTCTTCATGTCCGATTCTTCCAGCACACTGAACTTCAGCTTCTGCTTCTTGGCCATCGCTTCAGCGCGCTTGGCCAGCTCCTTTGGCGAGAGCACATTCGGCGGCGTGTTCCCCAGGGTCCGGGCAAAGTTGGTGGCTTCTGCACGAATCCCTCCGTTCTTGACCGCCTTCGCATCCGTGGTGCCTTCCGGATCCACCAACCGCACCTTGACGCTCTTTGGCGCGTCTCCCGAGTCACCGGTCTTGTACTCGGTAAACTCATAGGCGCCCAGGCTCAGGCCTTCGGCAATGATCTCTCCCACGGGCTTGGCCGTCACCAGCCCCAGAAACTCCGGAACCGGCGTCACGACTTCCGCCACCTTCAGGGCGCCCAGTTGCTTCCCGGCCTTTCCGGCGGCTCGGCGCAGCGCTTCGGCGTCCAGGTCCTGCTTGGGTCCCAGCCCCACCAGCAGCACCTGCCCCAGGGCCTTGGCAGCGGTCACAACCTGATGCGTGCTCCCTTTCTTGCCAGAGAAGACCTTGAGCTTCTTGGCAGCGTCCAGCTGGCTGAGCACCTCTTCCGGAAGTCCTCCCAAGCCACATGCGGTCCAATCCAGGTCTTCGGCCACAAAGGCCAGGAGCGCCCCGGCTTTTTCCTGAGCCAGTTCTTTTGTGCTGTAGTCGAGTTTCAGTTCCATGAACAATCCTTGAAAGACAGTGCCGGGAGCACTCGTGGTTGTGTTGTCTGTAAAAACCGCCAAAATAGAAGAAAGGAGCTGGAACGCTCAAGCCAAATTCCCTTTTGCTGCAAATCGACATGCCTGAAGGCCCTGAAATTCGGCAAGCTGCCGATCGGCTGGACCGAGCGGTGGGAAAGCGGATCTGCACGGAGCTCTTCTTTGAGTTTGAGCGACTCAAGGTGTATGAGCCCGAGCTGACTGGACAGACCATCACGCAGGTGACGTCTCGGGGAAAGGCGTTGCTGACGCGCTTTGCCAACGGCTGGAGCATTTATAGCCACAACCAGCTTTACGGACGCTGGATGGTGCGGCGGCCGTATGCGTTTCCGCAGACGAACCGGCAGCTCCGGCTTGCTCTTCACACCGACCACCGCTCCGCGTTGCTCTACAGCGCCTCTGACATTGAGGTCCTCCGGACCGATGAAGAGGCCCAACACCCGTTTCTGCAAAAGCTGGGGCCCGACCTGCTGGACGAAACCTGCACCGTGGAAGAAATTGAGGACCGCCTGCAGGCCCCTTCCTTCCGGCGCCGGCAACTGGGAAGCCTGCTGCTCGACCAGGGCTTCCTGGCAGGGCTGGGCAACTACCTCCGGAGCGAAGTCCTCTTTGTTGCCGGCCTGGCCCCTCAGCAGCAACCGCAGCACTGTGTCCCGGAGTCGCTCCGGCGCCTGGCCACCGCCTGCCTGGACCTCACCCGGCAGTCGTACCAAACGGGCGGCATCACCAACGACCTCAACGCGGCTCAAGCCCTGCAGGCCCAGGGACAGCCCCGGAATCAGTACCGGCATTGGGTGTTTGCCCGCGAGCATCGCCCCTGCTGGATCTGCGCAACCCCCATCGTCCGGACGAACTCCGCGTCTCGCCGGCTTTACTTCTGCCCCTCCTGCCAACCCGCTGCCGCATGAAGATCTACCTGGAAACCCCGGTTGCCGGCCACTTCCGGGACGTGTTTGCCCAATTCGACCAGTCCCTCTTTGTGAAGCTGACCCCACCCTTCCCGCCAGTGGAGCTGCAGCGCTTTGACGGCAGCCGCGTCGGCGATCAGTATCACATCGACCTCAAGCTTCCGTTCCTGCGCCAAACGTGGCAAGGTCACATCACTGAAGCCGGAGAGACCGAGACCGAGTGCTGGTTTGTCGATGAGGGCCTCCAGCTTCCCTTCTTTCTCCAATCCTGGCACCACCGTCACACGGTCCGGCAACAGGGAGACCACTGTGTCATCATTGACGACATCACCTACGAGGCCCCGTTTCGCTGGCTCACGTACCTCCTGCACCCCAGCATGTGGCTCCAGTTTGCGTACCGAAAGCCCCTCTACCGTAAAGTCTTCGGCGCCCCGCCCCGCTGACCCCTCAAAGGGACTCGTTTGAATTTTGCTATCCTTAACTTCATTGAAGGCATCCTCATGAAAGCAGAAGCCCCCAAGGCCATCCGACTCGCCGACTACACCCCCCCGGCTTTTGAAGTCGAGTTCATCGACCTGTACGTGGAGCTGCACGACAACGAGACCCTGGTCACCGCGACCCAGAAGCTCCGGAGGCTCGGCGATCAGCCTGCCCCGCTGGTGCTCAATGGACAGGAGCTGGAGCTGCTGGAGGTCGCTCTGAACGGAGAACCCCTTGCTAGGGGCGCCTACCAGGTCAGCGACGACGCCCTCACGATTCCGGAAGCGCCAGCTGAGCTGACCCTGCAAACCGTGGTGCGGATTCATCCGGAAAAGAACACGGCGCTGGAAGGCCTCTACCGCTCCGGGAGCATGTTCTGCACGCAGTGTGAGGCAGAGGGCTTCCGCAAGATCACCTACTTCCAGGACCGTCCGGACGTCATGACCCTCTTCACCACCACGGTGGAGGCGGATGCCACGAAGTACCCCGTGCTGCTTTCCAACGGCAACCCCGTCGATTCCGGAACCCTCGAGGAAGGCCGGCACTGGGTCCGCTGGGAAGACCCGTTCCGCAAACCAGCCTACCTCTTTGCTCTGGTCGCCGGAGACCTCGGTGTGCTGGAAGCCGCCTTCACCACCGCGTCCGGACGCTCGGTGGCGCTGCGCATCTACTCTGAGCACGAAAACGTCCCGCGCCTCGGGTATGCCATGGAGTCCCTCAAGCAGTCCATGAAGTGGGACGAAGAGCGCTTCGGGCGTGAGTATGACCTCGACATCTACATGATTGTCGCCGTCAACGACTTCAACTTCGGCGCCATGGAGAACAAGGGCCTCAACCTCTTCAACGCCAAGTACGTGCTTGCCGATCCGGAGAGCGCCACCGACAGCGACTTCTACCACATCCAGGCCGTGATCGCGCATGAGTACTTCCACAACTGGACCGGGAACCGTGTCACCTGCCGGGACTGGTTTCAGCTCAGCCTCAAGGAAGGCCTCACCGTGTTCCGGGACCAGGAGTTCAGCTCCGACCTCAATAGCCGACCCGTCAAGCGCATTGACGATGTGAACGTGCTCCGGAACCATCAATTCCCGGAAGATTCCGGCCCCATGAGCCACCCGGTCCGTCCAGATACCTACCAGGAGATCAACAACTTCTACACGGCCACCGTCTATGAAAAAGGCGCCGAGGTCATCCGGATGATGTACAACCTGCTCGGACGTGACGGCTTCCGCAAGGGCATGGACCTCTACTTTGAGCGGCATGACGGCCAGGCGGTGACCTGCGACGACTTTGCAGCAGCGATGGAAGCCGCCAACGCGGTGGACCTGCAGCAGTTCCGGCGCTGGTACTCCCAATCCGGAACCCCGGAGTTGAAGGCATCCGGCCACTACGATGCCACCGCCCAAACCTACACCCTCACCGTGGAACAGTCGGTCCCGGATACCGTTGGGCAAAACGGCTTTGGCTTTGCCGCCAAGCAGGCAGCAGGTGCGGAGGCTCTGCAGAAGCAGCCCTACCACTTTCCGCTGGAAGCCGGCCTGCTCGGCGCTTCCGGAAACCCGCTTCCGCTCTTTGTGGCAGGCGCTGCTGACGGCCAGGAAACGGCGGTTCTCGAAGTCCGGGAGGCGCAGCAGGAATTCGTCTTCACACAGGTTCCGGAGCCGCCCATTCCCTCGCTGCTGCGTGGCTTTTCCGCTCCGGTCAAGCTGCACTTCGACTACACGGATGCCCAGCTTGCCTTCCTCATGGCGCATGATGCCGACCTCTTCAACCGCTGGGAAGCCGGCCAGACGCTGATGGTCCGGATCGCCCTCCAGCAGGTGGAGCGCCTCCGAAACGGCGAGCCCGTGGCGCTTCCGGAGGTCCTGCAGGCCGCCTTCGGAAGCCTGCTGGCTGATGCGGCCACCACCGACGCTGCGCTGCTGGCCCAGGCCCTGACCTTCCCGGATGAGCGGTACCTTGGCGAGCAGATGGACGTGGTGGCCGTGGAGGAAATCCACCAGGTCCGGACCCGGCTGCTTCAGCAACTCGCCGAGGCCTTCTCGGAGCCACTGTGGCAGCTGTACCACCGGTTGAACACTCCGGAACCCTACCAGCCCGATGCAGCCAGCATGGGACGTCGGGCGCTGAAGAACCGCTGCCTGTCGTACCTGACCTGCCTTGAAACCAAGGAGGCTCGGCAGCAAGCGTACACGCAGTTCCGTGAGGCCACCAACATGACCGACGTGTCCGGAGCCCTTGCGGCGCTCATTCATCAGCCCTGCCGGGAGCGCGAGCAGGCCCTTGCGCTCTTCTACGAGCGCTGGCAGAACGACCCGCTGGTCATCACCAAGTGGTTCACCTTGCAGGCCATGTCGTCGCTGCCCACCACGCTGGAGACGGTCCGGACCCTGCTGGCACATCCAGCGTTTGACCTCAAGAACCCGAACAAGGCCCGGGCCTTGATTGGGGCCTTTGTGCACTCCAACCCCACTCAGTTCCATGAAGCCTCCGGAAAGGGGTACCGCTTCCTCACGGAGCAGGTCAAAACCCTCAACCGCCTCAACCCGACGATTGCAGCGCGGCTGGTGGGCGCCTTCAACGCGTGGAAACGCTACGATGCCGATCGGCAGGCCATGATGCAGGCTCAGCTGGAGGAGATCAACCAGATCTCCAACCTCTCCGGAGAAGTCCAGGAAGTCGTCTCCCGGGCGCTGGCTCAGGCATGAAGGCGCTGCTGACCAGCCTCTTGCTGCTTGTGCCCCTTCTCGCATCAGCAGAGGTGCGCTTCACGCTGCAAAAGGGGCGGCTGCCGCAAGGGCCAATGGAGGACTTCTCCACCCGCGTTCCCCCCAAGGCGGGCGACCTGGGTTTTGTGCAGGTCGGAGACTTCGGGTGTGAGCTGGAGCGCCTGACGGAGCTGTATGACGAGGTCATCTGGGTGCATCAGGTCCGGGTGCGGTGCACGCTGCCGCAGGAACCGGCTCATGCCATTGGCTTTGGGGTCGTCTGCAACACCGGCTCCGAGAACCGCGACAAGGCCCACCTGACCCTCCGGAGTCCAGACGCCGAGTGGCTGCTCAACCTGCGGTGCGAAAACCAGGAGCCCTGAACCCGTTCAACGGAGCTTGCAGGTTTGCCTCGACTCCCGGAGAATCGGTGCACCTGATTCCCGTCCCTGTAGAGAACTGATGCGAGACCTGACGTTACGCGAACAGATTTTGATTGCCATTATGCTGGCCCTGATGGTGGGGCTGGTCGGGACCTGGCTGAACCAGCAGGTGCTGCAGGAGCAGACCCGGCTGGAGGAACAGCTCGCGTCTCGCAAGCAGCAGCTGAATGAAATTCGGCGGCTCAGCGACGAATGGCAGGGGCTCCAGCAAGAACCCACAGCTCCCCTGATGAAGCAGCCCCTCAGCTCGTTTGTCGAGGGCATTGCGCGAGACATTCGGGTTCAGGACCACCTGCAGATCAATGCCCTCAGCAACCCTCCGGAGGGCACCGAAGGCGTGCAGGTGCTGCTGGACCAGCTGCAGCTGGATGACCTGATGGCGGTCCTCTACCGGCTGGAGAACAACCGTCCGGTGCTGCGTCTCTCTCAGCTGGACCTCAGTGTTGCCCCCGGAAGTCGCCTGGTTCGGGCTTCGTTTCAGGTCCACAAGCCCTCTGGAAGCTGACGTGGCTTCTCTTCCTGCAAGGTCCTCATGCGCTGGCTGAAACGTCTCCTCATCACCCTCCTGATCCTCATCCTGCTTCCTGCAGCGGCGTTTTGGGGGCTCAAGCAAAACTTTCCCGGAGACAACGTGGCGCAGGTGCTCGAAGCCCAGGCGCTGAGCCAGGCGGGCCTGCCCCTCAAGGTGGCTCCCCTGCAGCTCGGGTGGACGCAGCTGGAGCTTCCGGAGGTGGCCCTGCTGCCACCGGCTACGTGGCGTCAGGCCCCGCAGGTGAAGCTGGTGGTGCTGGAGCAGCTGCGGGCGCCCTTCCTTCCGTTGCTTTCTCAGGAGGCTCGTTTGGAGGGAGAAATGCATGGCGGAGCCTTGAAGCTCACCGCCTCCGGACTGCCTCAGCCGCATCAGGTTCGGGCTCAGCTGGAGGGCCTGCAGCTCAACCGGATGCCGCTGGTGGCGCTCTTTCCGTATGGGACCCTTTCCGGAACCGTCTCCACCGAGGTTGAGGTCCGGAACGTCACCCCACTGCTCCGCCGGCAGACCTCGCTTCCGGAAGGGGACTTGAAAGGGAATATCACCAATCTCCGGGTCCGGCTTTCCGGGCTGGACCTGATCCTTCCCGGCATGGTGGTTCCGGACCTCGTCTGGCCGCTCATTCGCTACGACGTCACCCTCGGCGAGCAGTGGGTGTTGAACGAGTTGACGCTGCAGGGAAGCGTCAACGGTACAGTGACGGGCACAATCCGTCCGAATGTCCAAAAACCGGCAGACTCGCAGCTGGACCTCCGGGCCCAGATCACGCTGCCGGCAGAGATTCTGCAAACTTTGGGACCGCTGGCGCTCATGCTGCGGCCCTATCAGTGTGGTGTGGAACTTCGGGTTCGCCTGCAAGGCACCCCGGCCCGGCCCATCACCCGACCTGGAGCTTGCTCATGAACTGGAAAAAATGGATCCTTACCGGCCTCGCAGTAGTTCTTGCTGGAGCCGGACTCACAGGTGGCTACGCCTGGCACCTCTACCACAGCCCGGCCAGCACCGTCTTTTCAGAAGAACCCGCCCGCATTCTGGTCCCACGCGGGACCGTCTTTTCGGAAGTCACCGACCAGCTCCGGGAGCAGCAGATGCTGGCCCACCCGCAGCTTTACAGCTTCCTTGCCAACTGGATGAAGGCTCCGGTCCGCCTCCAGATCGGAGAGTTTGAGCTCTCCCGGAACATGACCACCGCTCAGGTTCTGGAACACCTCATCACCGGACGGGGCATCCTGAGACGCGTCACCATTCCAGAGGGAAAGACCTTCCGGGAAATTGCCCAGCGCCTGGGCTCGGCAGGCCTGGGTGACCATGACCAGTTCCTCGCCCTCAACAGCGATCCGGACCTGCTCGACAAGACCGGCGTCCCTGAGGTGACCTCGCTGGAAGGCTTCCTCTTCCCCGAGACCTACTTCTTCTCCCGGGCTCAAAGTCCACGGGAGATCCTCGGGGTGATGATCGATCACTACCGGAACGTGGTCACCGATTCGATGCGGGAACGGGCGCAGGAGCTTGGACTGAACGAGTACCAGCTGCTCACCCTGGCCTCCATTGTGGAGAAGGAAACCGCCAATCCGCGGGACCGCGACAAGATTTCCGCCGTCTTTCACAATCGCCTCCGCAAGCGCATGCGCCTCGACAGCGACCCCACCGTGATTTACGGCATCCCGGACTTCAACGGCAACCTCACCCGCAAGGACCTGCGGCAGGATCATCCGCACAACACCTACACCAATTACGGGCTGCCCCTCACGCCCATCAGCAATCCGGGCCTGGATGCCATCATGGCCACCCTCTACCCGGCGAAGGTGGACTACCTGTACTTTGTCGCCCGTGGAGATGGAACCAGCCACTTCTCGAAAACCCTCCGGGAGCACAACCGAGCGGTCTCGTACTACCAAAAGAACCGACGCAACCGGCAGCTGATGCGCGACAACAAACTCAAGCTGCTGAAACAGGACACCTGACCTCGGGTTTCCCTCACCTTTTCAAGGAGCCAACATGAGCCTTCAGACCCAGACCCTTCCCTACTCAGCCGGATCGGCCTCGATGCACGGCTACCTCGCTCACAGCGACTCGCTTTCCGGACCAGCCCCCGCCGTGCTCGTGTTCCCCGAGTGGTGGGGCCTGAACGACTACATCCGGTCCCGGACCGAACAGATGGCAGAACTCGGCTACGTGGCCCTGGGGGTGGACATGTATGGAGAAGGCCAGACCGTGGACCATCCGGAGCAGGCTGCCGCACTCATGAACGGCGTCCTCAATGATCCGGACGCCCTCAAGGAGCGCTTGCAGCAGGCGTACGCCACACTGGCGAGCCACCCGGCAGTGGATCCGAACCGAATCGGGGCCATCGGCTACTGCTTCGGAGGCGCGCTGGTGCTCAACATGGCTCGCTTCGGCATGCCCCTCAAAGCGGTCACCAGCTTCCATGGCGCACTGGATTCGGCTCACCGGCCAGCCCCCGGAAGCGTTCAGGCCAAGATTCTCGTTTGCCACGGCGCTGCTGACCCGTTTGTTGGAGAAGAGTCGGTGGCCGCGTTCAAGGCAGAGATGGAGGAGGCCCAGGCTGATTACGAGTTCATCGCGTATGACAACGTGGTCCATGGCTTCACGAACCCGGCAGCGACGGAGCGTGGAGAGAAGTTTGGGCTGCCTCTGAAGTATGATGCCGACGCCGACCAGGCCTCGTGGAACTCCATGAAGGCCCACTTCACCAAGCACCTGTAGGCTTCAGTCCAGGCGCTCGAAGAGGACGTTCCGGAACTGGATGGTCCACTGGAACACGTTGCTTCCGCAGCTTCCGGGGAAGGTGGCCATCGACTCGGTGGTAAGCGTCCAGGTCAGGTCACGGCCCCAGTCCGGGTGGGGCAGTTCGAGAAGGGGAATCTCGCTCAGGTCAAAGGTGGTCCCATCCAGGCTGAGGGAAACGTAACGTCGGGCTTCGAGATCGGCCACCAGCTGCAGCGTGTGCCAGTCCAGATCCGGTGTCAGGTGCGCCTCCGTGCTTTCCAGTCGCAGGTAGCTGGGGGCTTCGGCACTTGTGTACACCCGGAACCGTCCAAAGTCAGCGGCCCACGGGTTGAGATCCCAATAAATGGCCGCTTCCAACGACACCTTTTCGGTGTTGTCCCACACCTCATTTCGCCCATCCCAAAACTGAATCATCTGGTGCATCGCGTCCCCGTTTTGTACCTGACTCACAACCGGACGGGGGAGTTCCTTCAAACGGAACTGATACGTGTAGCGGTAGGTCCCCAGCGCAAACGAGGCGTTATCGGAGAAGCGGTCGACAAACTGCTTCCCGCCAATGGCGTTGACGTACAGCCCTTCCCCCCGGACGTTGCTGGTCACCTCACCGTAGTCGGCAAAGGATTCAATCGCCACATCCTCTGCCGAGCAGGTGCAGCTCAGCGTGCCGCCAGGGTTGCACTCGGGAAAGACGGTGTGTCCAGACAGGTTGGACGATTGATAGAGCGGCGTCCAGGAGGATGCAGGGGGGTCTTCAGCAGGGGGGCTGCAGGCGAGCAGGAAGGCCAGCCCTCCCCCAAGGAGAAAGAGACGGAGCGAAGCATTGAGCTTCTGCCAGTGCAGCATGGGGAAGGAGCGGAAAAGAGGCGAGGCCCCGGAAGGGGCCAGGGGGGAGTCAGGACTTGGGCGTCATCTGCTCAATATTGTGCATCCATTCTTCCGTCATCTTGCGCATCTCGGCCATCATCTGATGGGTGTTGCGGAACATCTCGTCCACCATGTTGAGGTGAACCTCCTTGATGCCCTTGACCGTTGACCCCATGGGGGTGTGCTCAATGGCCGAGTAGGCGGACTCCAGGGCCTGACGCTGGAAGGATTCAATCTCCTCCAAATTCTTCTGGTACTGGTCGGCCCAGCTTTGGAAGGACTGCTTCATGGTATCCATTGGTTGATTGCTCATTTTACCTCTACGGAAAGTGGACAGGAGCGGGATGGACAACGAACTGGGCACTACAAATATAGGAGCTCCGCACAAAACGCAAGGGTCGATCCCGCTGGATACCTTAGGGTTTCAGTGATTTAGGGCGGCCCAAACGCGCTGTGGGGTCAACGGCATCTCCAGATGCGTCACCCCCTGCTCTCGCAAGGCGTCCAGCACTGCGTTCACAATGGCCGGAGTCGCCCCCACGGTCCCCAACTCTCCAACGCCCTTGGCGCCCAATGGATTGGTTTCGCACGGCACGCCTGGGTGCAGTTCCGTCTGCAGCGAAGGCAGGTCATCTGCACGGGGAAGTGCATAATCCAGAAAGGTGGAGTTGACGAACTGTCCGGATTCGTCATACACCGCATCCTCCAGCAAGGCCTGCCCCAGCGCCTGCGCCATGCCACCATGCACCTGCCCGGCAATGATCATCGGGTTGATGGCGTTGCCCACATCGTCAACCGCCACAAGGCTCTGCAGCTGGATTTTTCCAGTTTCCGGATCAACCTCGACTTCCGCGACCTGGGCGCCATTGGGCCAGCTTGGCACCGGAATCCTGGTGCTGGAAGTGGTTGAGATCGTTTGGTCCGGCTGCTGCTCCGCCAGTTCCAGCAGGCCCACGCCAATGTCGGTTCCGGTCACCGTGAAGCGTCCGTCCTGATAGATCAGGTCCTCCGGAGCGGCCTCCAGTGCCTCGGCAGCCAGTTTGCGGGCTTCCTCCAGAAACACTTCTGCGCCTTCCTTCACAGCAGAGCCGCCAATGTAGAGCGAGCGAGAGGCGTAGCTTCCCATGCCCTGCACCCGATCCGTGTCTCCCTGAAGCACCTGAAGCTGCTCCAGCGGCAGGTCGAGGGATTCGGAGAGCAGCTGCAGGTACGTGGTGATGATGCCCTGCCCCATGGCCTGGGTTCCCGAGTAGCAGGTCAGGCCCTGAGGCGTGGCTTCCAGGCGGACCTCTTCTTTCCACTCCGCCCCAGTCCATTCGATGTAGCACGACAGCCCGCGTCCCCGGAGCTTTCCCGTCGCCTGTGACTGGGCCTGCCGCGCGGCAAAGCCGTTCCAGTCCGAAACCTCAATGCAGCGATCCAGCACCTCGCCAAACTTGCCGCTGTCGTACACCTCCTTCATGGGGGTCGTGTAGGGGAAGGCATCAGCGGCAATGAAGTTCCGGTGCCGCATCTCCACGGGGTCGATGCCCATCTCACGAGCCGCCTGGTCCATGAGCCGTTCCATGAGGTAGATCGACTCCGGACGTCCGGCCCCACGGTAGGCGCCCAGCGGAGCCGTGTTGGAGGCATAGGCGGTGGCCTGCAGGTGAAACGCCGGGACGTGGTACAGCGAGGTTGCCACCTTGGGACCAATCATCAGTGGAATCGCCAAACCAGCTCCGGTGGGGTAGGCGCCCACGCTGCCTTGGGTCTCAATCCGGAGGCCCAGCACCCGCCCATCTGCAGCACAGGCCAGCTCGGCATGGCTGATCTGGTCCCGTCCGTGGACTGTGGCCACAAACTCCTCGCTCCGGGTCCCCCGCCACCGGATCGACCGCTTCAGCTTGGCGGCGGCATAGGCCACAATGACGTCTTCCGGATAGAGCCCGGACTTGATGCCAAAGGCTCCTCCGACGTCTTCCACAATCACCCGCAACGTCTCCTTGGGCACGCCCAGCGTCGCGGACAGTCCACCGAGGAGGCCATGAACGTTTTGGCTCCCAAGCCGCAGGGTGCGCCGTCCGGTTTCCGCATCATACTCGCACAGCACCGTCCGGGGCTCGAGGGCATTGCCCACCAGCCGGTTGTTCCGGAGGTCCAACTTGCTCACATGAGCCGCTTGGGCAAAGGCCTGCGCCACGGCTTCGGCATCACCAAATTCCTTGTAGGCCACTGCGTTGCTGGGGCAGCCTTCCCAAATCGCAGGCGTGTTGGCTTCCACCGCCTGTTCCAGTGAACCCGTCACCGGCAGCTCGTCGTAATCCACCTCGACCAGGCTGGCTCCATCGGCGGCCTGGGCCTGCGTCTCTGCCACCACAGCCGCCACGATTTCACCGACGTGCCGGACGACATCCCCAGCGATGGCATGCCGGTCCGGGTGCACCATCGGCTCCCCATCCGGACGCGTGAAGCCCTTCACGGCCGGAAAGGGGTTGACCCCATCGGCGGCCAAATCCGCTGCCGTGTACACGGCCACCACGCCGGGACTCTGTCGTGCGGCCTCCAGGTCAAGGGACGCCACACGGGCATGCGCAACGTAGGAGCGCACCAGGTGCACATGCAGCTCCCCAGCCGATGCGCGATTATCCGTAAATTTGCCTTTTCCCGTAATCAGGCGATCATCTTCAACACGACGGAGGGAATCTCCGGCTCGCGACTTTCCACGGGTAACGGCTTCAGTCATGAATCTCCATGAGGGTCAAATTGAATCGATAAGCTGATCGAGTGTATCAAAAGGAACTTCAGCACCTTAGCGACCTGACTCAGTCAAGTCAACACCGCCCTGCGTGTCTCCGGACCCGCTCCCGCTCCTCCTGCTTCCGGGGAATCCGGGCAGCCTGGGTCTGGTGCTGGCAGTCTGATGAAAAAATACCATTCAATTTGAGTCAGTTACCTGAACCACCGGATTCCGGCATTCTTGCTTTACTTCCCCTCTGGGTCCGGTAAGCTGACGGTTCCGCCACCCTGAATTTTCCTGCTCACCGAGGAAACCGGATGAAGGCTCGACTCGCCCTGCTGCTGACTTTTCTTTCCAGTTCCGTTCTGGCCCAGACTCCGGAGCTGCTTGGCAACGAATCCATGCATGGGGTCAGCTTCGGACTCGAAGCCCCCGGAATTGCGCTGTCTTACGACCTCACCCTGGGCCCCCCACTGCAGCTTCACTTCTTTGGCGCCCTCAATACCGACCGCTCCTCCTCGCTCCTGAACGGCACCGACATCCAGACCACCCGGAGCCTGGTTGGCGCCTCCGTCCGCTTCTTTCCCAGCGACGAGTGGGGGGTGTTCATTGGAGGAGGAGGCGGGAGCTTTTCGGCCAGGCAAACCGTTGATCAGAGCATTACCTGCTTCACCCTGACCGCGCTGAATCCCAGCATCTGCACCGGGAAGGAAGGCTCCACGCTTGCGCAAACCACCACCTCGGAACTTTCTGGAACGGCCGTCTTCGGAGAGGTGGGCTGGCAAGGTGGGAACGGGCTTTACTTCACGCTGGGAGCACGAGCAGGAAGCGTCTCCGTCGCTGAAGAAACCGACCGGACGGATGAAGTGCTGGATGTTTCGGATGACCGCCAAACCGCCGATGACCAGTGGGCCAACGCCCGAGCCCTCAGCGGGGCTGTGGTGACGATGGGGGTTCACTTTTGAGCAAAAGGCGCCTGCCGAGGGGAGGACTGAAACGGGGCCAGCAGTTCCGGAATGCGAGCAGCACGGTTGCTGTACACCGCCTCTCGCACCGCGAACGCCAGGGCCTGCAGCGGTGTGTCGTACCCCTGACAGAGACGCCCCAGCTGCTCCGCAGCGTCCACCAACTCTGCTGATTGATACCGTGGCAACGTTTGCAGCACCTCCAGCAAGCGCTGGGCTTCCTGCTGCTGCTCCGGAGGCAACGGACCTAAACCTGACTCCCTGCCCGGCAGAAGATCGGCCAGGGTCTGCTCCAATGCTTCGAGTTGCAGAGGCTTCGGCAAAAACGCATCCGCGCCTGCCCGCTGTGCTCGCAGTTGAGCTTCTGGAAACACGTCGGCACTGCACGCAATGATGGGGGTCGTGTGCCCGGCGGCACGAATCTGTCGGATGGCTTCCCAGCCATCCAGTTGTGGCAGGTGCAGATCCATCAAAATCAGATCGAACGTACCTTCCCGAGCCCGCTGAACACCAGCCCGGCCGTCCTCCGCCAACACCACTTCGTTTCCGGATTCCTCCAAAAATTGCTGCACGAGCACCTGGTTGACCGCGTGGTCCTCCACCACCAGGATGCGCACTCCGGACACGCGTCCGCTCAACGGCCTTCCCGGCGCCGGCTGAGGTGCCTGTTCGTTCAGGCAAGGGAGGGTCACCGTGAAGACCGTCCCCGTCTCGGGGGTGCTGTGCAGGGCCACGTGCCCTTGCAGCAAGAGGCACAGTTCTCTGACAATCGCCAACCCCAGCCCGACGCCTCCATGTTCGCGTCGCACAGAACCATCCCCCTGCACAAATGGCTGGAAGATCGCCCGCTGCTGAGCTTCTGGAATGCCGGGCCCCTCGTCTCGCACTCGCACCACCAACTGATCCGGTTGCCATTCGGCTTCCAGCCACACCGGGGTCTGCGGGTGTGTGAACTTGATGGCGTTGCCCAGCAGGTTGGAAAAGATCTGGTGCAGTTTCAGACGGTCGGAGTACACCACCTCCGGAACCTTCGCACTGAGAGTGTAGTGCAGCTGAACTCCATGCGCTTGGGCCAAATTCTGGTGCGAGTGATAGAGATGCCGCAGGAAGTCTGCCATCCGGATAGGCTCATGCTGAACCTCCATGCGTCCAGACTCAATGCGCGACAAATCCAAAACGTGGTCGACCAATTCACGCAGGGTGGCACTGCTGCTGAGGATGTTCTCAAGCGGTGATACCAGCTCAGGATGGTTCCGGATTTCAGGGCGACGCAGGAGCAGCTGGGCAAATCCGGAGATGGCATTGAGCGGGGTCCGGAACTCGTGACTCATGTTTGCCAGAAAGCGGGTTTTGCTGGCATTCGCCTGCTCGGCCGCCTCCTTTGCCTGGGCCAGGGCCACCTCGGCCCGTTGCCGCTCTGCCAGTTCCAGCTGAAACTGTTCACGCAGCACTTCAATCTCTTGGGGCTCTGGACTGGAGAAGGCGGGCTCTTCTGGTTTCCCCTGACGCTCCTGCTCCGCCAGCTTCCGGACGTACGCGACCGCTTGCGCTTCATCCGGATGAAAACTGATGTTCAGGTCGGGAGTGAAGAGGGTGACAAACCGTCCAAGGCCCCGCCAGACACCAGAGGCTTCAATGAAGGCAATGCCTCCTAGGCGGTCTTGGGTTAACTCCGCTTCCTGCTTCATGCGCTTGCGTGCTCCTGAGGCGAAGGTAACGCTTCCGGAAACGACCGTGTAGCAGCGGCACGGTGCCTGATGCTCAGCCAAGGCGTCCAGCACGCGATCTCGGATGGCAAACTCGCCTCGGAGCGCCTCTTCATCGATGTGCCCGGAGATGCGGATGCGAAACAGAGTGCCTTCCAGATGCTCCGTCTCGGTGGTGTAGCTCCCGTTTGAGTGACAATATCTTAATTCATCAGGCTGGATGCCGAGGCGTTCCAGCGTAATCTCATCCCAGCGCATCAGGATTGCCGGAGGAAGGTTTCCAGTTCCTCCAGCTTCAGGCGCAGGCGCAGGTCCATGTCAGGATCCGGAAGCTTGAGGCGTAGGACAAAGGTGGCGGTCTGCACCACGTTTCGCCAACGGGGATGGCGTGGAAGGCGTTCGAGGGAGAGGTACTTTTCGAGGGTACGGGGGTAGGCCCCGCCGTCCGGATCACGCGAGACGGTCCAGAGTCCACTTGCTTCTGCAAGCTCGACCACCCCGGCACCGGTCCCAGATTCCCACAGCCGGACTGCCAGCTGTAGGGTTTCCACCAGGGCTCGGCGCACAGAAGGTGGCTCGGTTGCCGAAGAGGAAAGCAGCTCCGGAAGCTCGGCAAACACCTCAGCCGATGCTTCCGTCAACAGAGATGGACTGCGATGAAACAGTCCTTGGACTTCATGGACCATCTGATCCATCTGCCCCAGTCGTTGCTGAAGTACCAGATGCAGCTTCCGTTGAGTTCCCAGCTCCTCTAGCAGCCGGCGCTGAACTCGCTCCAGTCGCAAGGCCGCTCCCACCCGGGCTCGGAACTCCACAGCCCCAACCGGTTTGCGCAGAAAATCCCGGGCGCCAGCATCCAGGCATTCAGCAAGGAGGCTTTCCGAATCATCAGCGGTGATCATGATCACAGGCAAGCGACGGTGCTGTGGGTGCCCCTGCAGACGCTTCAGCAGTTCCAGTCCCCCACCTTCCGGAAAGTGGACATCCAACAACAGCAGCTCAATCGGCTCCTGCGCCAGAATGTTGCCGACAAACTCCAGTCCCAGCGCAAACTGGCAGGTGTGCCCCGACTGCCGAACCAGCGCCTGAAGCTGCTGCACCGTCGCTGCGTCGTCATCGACAATCAGAAGTTTGGCCATGATTTCTCCCAGGTTGATTGCTACAAGCCCGTTCTAGGCACTCCCCCTCTGAGTTGCAAGCGTTGGTCACGCTTTTACAGGTTTTGACAGAAGCGAACAGGCAAGGAGATTGTGCTTACAGATCCTTTTCTTGACAATGGCTTTTTTGCCCCGAACTCCCCTTCTTTCAGCAAGGTGATCATGAATAAGCTCTTCCTCGTTTTTGTCTTGGGAACCAGCC
The DNA here is from genome assembly GCA_038150265.1 of Deltaproteobacteria bacterium. Lineage (GTDB taxonomy): Bacteria > SAR324 > SAR324 > SAR324 > NAC60-12 > JAYPUA01. The sequence goes on from JAYOTF010000001.1 coordinate 55,226, forward strand.
TAGCCCTTTTCGGTTGCAGTGACAGCAACAACGGTTCAACCGCCTCAGCAGATTCCTCCGGGTCGGCCATGACCATGGCTTTTGTGCAGACGACAACGGCCATGGAAACGGTTACAGACCTGCAACCGGCTGCTCGCTCTGCCGGAAAGGCATTTAGCGACAACGGCACCGACCTCTGGAACGCGACCGCCTCGGAAGTCTTCTGGGACGACACAGCCAGCTCCCCAACGTTGATCAGCCCGAAAGCATGGATGCGGATTCAGCTTGATGCAGATGCGCAGCGGAGCAATGGCTCGAAGATTTCCATCTTCGGTCGGTTCCGGGAAGCCCTGACCTTCTTTTGTGCCGTGGGTCTGGGGTTGGACAGCAGCCAACTGGACGCTGACAACTACCCCGAAGATGGTACCCTGACCATGAGCATTACCACTGAAACCGCAACCGCGTTCCGTTCCTCCTGCGGCATTGAAGACGCGATGAATTATGTCGGTGGTGATCTGAAGATGATTGTGACCACACCGAGCGACACCACGGCCTACGACAAGCAGGTGGTTCTGACCCTACCAACTGGAGGGACCCAGACTTTTCTGTTGCGTTCCGACGGCAGTGAGATCAATGTGGCCACTCTGGAGGTCAACAGCTACGGAATCAGCCGCACCGTTGTCGATTACGACTTAAGCAACCTTTTGCTGAAAGTCGAGTACCTCTCGGCTCCGGACAACAGTACGCTTGGGGAGAGCGACACCCTTTACACCTACCGCTTGCTTGTTGATCAGGCCAACGATGAGGCGCACCTGATGATGGGCTTTCATGAAGAGCATCCATCCGGCAGCGATAAGGACGTGCGCTACATCCTGGCCGGGAAACCTGTGCTGGGCAATCAGTACTCGCTGACCTTGGAATCGACCGCCTTGAATTCCGGGCAGTACGAAGCGTGTGTCAGTGCTACTAACGGCACCCTGGTGTCAGACAACAGCAGCTGTGGCGATGGTCTGACCACCGTTGCAGGAATCGATGTGGACGGCTCCGTCGTGGATGGCTTTGCCGGTAGTTGGAACCCTGGCCATTACAACACCGTCGGTGCCGCGACGACCCGACTGAGCTTCACCAAAGCAACTTTCGCTTCGGCCTCCTTCAGCCAGGACTGAAACCAGGAAGGCGCCCGCTTGCAGGTCCCAGATGCTCGGGTGCCCCACCGAGCCATCTGGCTTCCACTCGGGTGACAGGCCCCACTTTTTTCCGAATTGTTTGGAGTCTTTGGGGCAAACTCACTATCCTTTAGGTTCGTTGCCCGCTGCCCTAGATTCAGGTTTGAGCCATTTTTCGTCGATCCGTTTTTGTTCTCCTTCTGGCACTGTTCCTTGTTTCCGGAACCCTTTCGGCTCAGGATGCGGTTGAGCTTCTGAGCGGACGGGCCGAGCTGCAACGGGGCAGTCGCCTGCTAGAGGTGACTGCTCGTCCGGAACCCCTGGAAGCCGGAGACGTGCTGAGGACCTTTGAGGAAGGACGCCTGCAGCTGCAGTTCCGCAGTGGAGACACCCTCACCCTTGCGCCTGACACCGAGGTTCGTTACGAGCCGTCGGCGCGTGAACCCCAGTCCTTCACCCTCACCCTCAAGGGCCAGGTTCTGGCTCGCATTGCCCCATTGCAGGGGGCACGACGGGTGATCCTCCGGACCCCCAACGCAGCCGTTTCGGTGCGGGGAACTGAGTTTGTGGTTCAGTTTCTTCGTCAGGAAACTGCCGTTGGCACCCTGGAGGGCCTGGTGGAGTTGACCGCGTTAGGAGGAGGCTCCATTGAAGTCCCTGCCGGAAGCCGCTCTGGAGTCAACGCCTCCGGAACCGTGCTGCCGCTCTCCGAGTTTGCCGGAGAGATGCTCAAGGACTTCGAGTTTGCCGGAGAACAGATGGACCCCAGTGGCGCTGCAGGAGAACGCATTGACCTGAGTCGCTAACCCTCAGCCGAGGTTTTGCCATGTTGATGCGCGCGTGGCTGGCGTTCCTGCTGGCCTTCTCCCTGTCCCTTCCCCTCTCTGCAGCCGATCTCTTTCAGCTGACGGTCACTTCCGGGGGCACTTCCGAACAGCAAAGCTACAGCTCTGCAGGAGACCTTCCCAACTACGATACCATTCAGCAGCAGTTCACCAATGTGAGCGACTGGAACACCAGCGCGCTCGACCTCACCCTGAACTACCGGGGCATCGACCTGGTGGCCACCTATGCCCAAAACAGCACCACCGTCTCCTTTGAGATTCCGGAGCTGAATCGCTCCTGGACCTTCACCGGGACTTCCCGGACCAGCAGCTGGGATCAGCTTTCGGATGCCCTCGCCCAGCAAGAGGACCTGGTCAACGAGCTGCTGCGGCTAATGGCCAAAACGACGCCCAATGATCCGGTCGCAGGGAATCCTTCCAGCCTGATGGATGGGTTGGTGACCACCGACTTCAATGCCGTCTTCCTTGCTGAAGACCCTGCGCCTGTTTCGCCTGTCAGCTCAGGCGTCACCAGCGTCAGCGCAGACACCACGGAACAGGCCGAGGCGCCGAATACCGCTGGAATCGGACTCGGCTACAGCAGCTACGAGCAGGGCAGCTCCAGCGTCAACACGACGCTGCTGCCCCTTTCGTACACGTGGATGCTCGATGCGCAGGGCGACCGCAAGCTCACCTTCCGCTTTCCGCTTTCCCAGGTTGAAGTGGATGGCGTCTCTGGCTATGCGGTGGGACTCGGCCTGAGCTACTTTCACACCATGAACCCGAACTGGTCACTGACCCCCGCCTTCAACTACGGCGTCACAGCCTCGGAAGGCCTTGGTTCCGGAGGGGCCCTCATCAGCCTCGCCGTGACCAGCATCTATGACCTGGAACTCAGCCCGGTGACCCTGCGATTCGGCAACCAGGTGGGCCAGTATCAGTCGCAGCCCCTCAGCGTGGGCGGCACCACTTACGATGCCAACCTCTCCAACGTCGCCTTCCGGAACGGCCTCATCGTCCAGTTCTCCACAGACCAGTGGGTCGCCAACTCACAGCTGGAGCCCTATGTGATCGACACCCGCTACACCGGCACCGAGCTTTACATCATGCAGTACTACGAGTTTGGCCTGACCTTCAATGGGTGGCTCTTCCCTGGCTCCTTCCTGACGCTCAATCAGCTCAGCGCCGAGGACGGCAAGGCCAGCGGCACCAGCCTTCTCTTCCGTGCCCTCTTCTAACCCGATCCAGCCGTTGCTCTGAAGCAGCGGCTGCCCTCTGCTGGATGCCATGAGCCGCTGGATGTTCCTGATGCTGATGACCCTGGGAGCAGGCTTGCCCCTGGCTCAGTCCCCTCCGGTCGGCTCAGCAAGTGGTGGCGGATTCTTTCTGTACCGAGAGCCAGTTGAGCAGTACTGGAACGACTGGGCCGCATTTCCACTGCTGGACCCGGCGGAGCTTCCTGCCTCCGGACAGGTTCGGATCACGATCACCGGCGAGGGCAAGACGGCGTCCTTCATTGGCAACCTCAGCCTCAACTGTGCAAATGGCCGGTTCTTTTGGGAAAGCGCCGGTGCGGAATCGACCTTTCTGACCGGAGTCGATCAAATCAACGCGAGGGTGCCAGCCCCCGTCCTCCGCAACGCCGTAACGCTCTTCTGCCAACCTCGCTGAGGTCTCCCTCCCCCAAACGCCCCTCCGGAAGCGTCTGCATTTTTTCCTTGCAGGGTTTTGCCAACTCGATAAATTAGTATTTACTAATTTTTTAATTAACCCACCCTAAGGATGAACGTCATGTGGAAAAAATGGGCCGGTGCCTTGGCAGCGCTGTTGGTCGGAACCTCTGTTTGGAGCGCCGAAATCAATGTTCTCTCAGAGCGTCAGGAGTTTCTGCTCCGGCCATTTCTGGAGCGCTTTGAGCAGGAGACCGGAATTGAGGTCAACGTTTCGTACCTGGGGAAGGGAATGCTGGAACGGCTTCAGCAGCAGCCAGGCGCCATTGACCTGGTTCTGACCACGGACATTGCCAACCTGAACGCCATGGCAGAGGCCAACCTGTTTGAGCCGTTTGACTCGGCGGTAATCGAGCAAAACGTCCCCGCGCAGTTTCAGGATGCAGAAAACCGCTGGACGGCGCTGACGGCACGCGCCCGGATCCTTTACTACTCCCTGGAGCGGGTCAAGCCAGAGGAGCTGGACCGCTACGAAGACCTCGCCGACCCAAAGTGGAAGGAGCGCATCTGTGTCCGCTCTGGGTACCACAACTACAACGTGGCGCTGGTGGCTTCCTTGCTGGAACACCATGGCGTTGAAGAAACTCGGGCGTGGCTGCAGGGCCTCAAGGACAACCTCGCCCGGCGGCCTCAAGGGAACGACCGGGGACAGGTGAAGGCCATTTATGAAGGGCTCTGTGATGTTTCTTTGGGGAACACCTATTACATGGGCGCCATGCTCGCCGATCCGGAGCAGCAGAGTTGGGCGCAGGCGGTGGGCATCTTCTTCCCCAACCAGCAAGACCAGGGCACTCACATGAACATCTCTGGCGGTGCGCTGGTTCGAGACGGACAGCACCTTCCGGAAGCTCAGCAGCTGCTCGAGTTCCTGGTGCAGAAAGAAGCGCAGTACCTCTATGCCCAGGCCAACCACGAGTATCCGGTGCGACCCGGCACGCCGCTCTCCGAAATCGTCCGGAACTTCGGGAGGGAGCAGCCGGGCGTGCAGGAGGGGGTGTTCAAGCAGGACGACCTTGCGCTGAGCAAGGTCGCACATCGACGTGCCGACGCCATCCGGTTGCTGGACGAAGTCGGCTTCGACCAATAACCGAGCCTCACCCGATCAGCACATCCGGGGCGGCTGCGTCCGTCCATGACGAACAGCAAACGCAATGGACGGAAGAGGGCCTCAAATTTCAGCCGTCACCAGGGCTTCGGCTTCCTGACGGGCCACATCGGCCAGCGGGGTGCTCAGGTAGCGCTCCGCAAAGCTGGCGCAGATGACCACGATCTTCTTGCCCGCCATCTCCGGACGCGCTCCCACCTGCAAGGCGGCCCAGATCGCGGCTCCGGAGGAAATCCCCACCGGAATGCCTTCCACGACTCCCATGCGACGCGCAGTTGCAAAGGCGTCCTCATTGGTCACCTGCACGACCTCATCAAGGAGGTCCACGTTCAGGTTTTCAGGAATGAACCCGGCCCCGATTCCCTGAATTTTGTGGGGTCCGGGCTGCCCTCCACTGATGACCGGGCTGGCGGCGGGTTCCACCGCAATGGCCTGAAAGGACGGCTTCCGAGACTTGATCACGTCGGCAACTCCGGTGATGGTTCCCCCCGTTCCCACGCCAGCGATCAGGGCATCCACCTCGCCCTCGGTGTCGTTCCAGATCTCCAGCGCCGTCGTCTGACGGTGCACCTCCGGATTGGCGGGATTGTTGAACTGCTGAGGCATGAAGCCCCGCGCGCCCTGCTCCGCGACAATCTGCTCGGCTTTCGCAATCGCGCCCCCCATGCCCCGTGCGCCCGGAGTCAACACGATCTCGGCCCCCAGCATCCGGAAGAGGATCCGTCGCTCCACCGACATCGTCTCTGGCATCGTCAGAATGAGCCGATAGTTTCGGGCCGCACAGGCAAAGGCCAGCCCGATTCCGGTGTTTCCAGAGGTGGGCTCCACAACCACACCATCCGGAGGCAGCAGGCCTTCCGCCTCGGCCGCGTTGATCATCGCGACCCCAATGCGGTCCTTCACACTGGACATTGGGTTGAAAAACTCGCACTTGGCATACACCTCGGCCGCCAGACCTTCCGTTACTTTATTCAACCGAATCAAGGGGGTATTCCCGACACTTCGGGTCACATCCGTTACCAGCATACGCATCCACTCCAGCTATAGGTCCAATCAAACAACGGGAAACAGGCCTCCATTTTCAGCGAACGCCCTTCAATTTTCAATATATTAAAATAATTCCAATTTAAGATAATTCACTCAAATGGGTCCAGTGGGCTCCCGCTGGTGCCGACGTCCCGCTGCGCAATGGCAACGGATTTGATGATGGCAAAGCAGAGCGTGCCCGGAGCCAACGCCAGCGCTTGAGCAGACCGTCGGGTCAGGCGCGCCAGCAGTCGGTCGGTCCCGGACTGCAGCACCACGATCACACCGGGTCCGGACCCTTCATGGATGCTGATGACCGTCGCCGGGAGCTGATTCAGGGCGCTGATCTGTTCCGGAGGTTTCAGGGAAAGAATGACCTCATGGGCCAGAATGCGCAGGCGGAGCTCGCTTCCGGGAGCCGCCTGGCACTGAGGAAGCAGCAGGCGTCCGGAACTGACAGACAGCTCGGTCAGACCGTCGTCGTGGTGCTGGAGGACCTTTGCCGCAACCACGGCCCCGGCTTCTCGGATGCCAAGCGTGGGCACCACCTCGGGATCCGAAAGCACCTCGGCTGCCGGTCCGGAACGCACAATTTTGCCGTTTTCCAAAATCACCACCGTGGTGGCGAGGCGTCCGACCTCGGCCAGGGAGTGGCTGACGTAGAGGATCGGGATGCGTGTTTCATCCCGGAGGCGCTCCAGGTAAGGCAGAATTTCCGCTTTCCGGGGCTCATCCAGCGCTGCCAGGGGCTCATCCATCAGCAACAGGCGAGGTCCACTCAGCAGCGCCCGACCGATCGCGACCCGTTGCTTTTCTCCTCCTGAGAGCGCCCCGGGCTTCCGTTTGAGGAGGTGCTCAATGCCAAGCAGCGTCACCACCCGTTCCACCGGGACCAGGTCTGCGTCCCGTGGGGCAAACCAGCGCCCAAACTTCAGGTTTTGCTGCACGGTCAGGTGCGGAAAGAGCCGACCTTCTTGAAAAACGTACCCCATTCGGCGACGGTGGCTCGGCACCGTGAGCCGCTGCTGACTATCAAAGAGGCATTCCCCCTGAAGCACCAGGCGTCCGGACTGAGGCCGAAAGAGTCCGGCCACGGCATTCACAACCGTGGTCTTGCCCGAGCCGGAGCGTCCGAACAGCACCGTGACGCCTTCCGGAGCAGAAAAGGAGACATCGAGCGCAAAGCGGGGAAACTGATGCTGCAGGGAAACCTCAAGGCTCATGATCCGGAAATCCTCCGGGCCACTGACTGGGCAAGCCACTCCGAAGCAGCCAGCGCCCCAAAGGCGATGAGCACCGAAACCAGCACCAGGCGCAGGGCTCCGCTTTCTCCTCCTGGCACCTGCAGGAGGGCGTAGATTGCAGAGGGCAGGGTCTGGGTTTCTCCCGGAATGCTGGAGACAAAGGTGATGGTGGCCCCAAACTCCCCCATGGCCTTGGCAAAGGAGAGGATCGCGCCAGCCACGATTCCGGGCAGAATCAACGGAAGCGTCACCAGCACAAACGTCAGGAACCGGTTGGCCCCCAGCGTCTGGGCCGCCTGCTCCAGCTTCGGGTCCACGGCCTCCAGTGCGAGGCGAATGGCCCGGACCATCAGCGGAAAGCCCATCAGGCCACACGCCAGAGCTGCACCGGTCCAGCGAAAGGCAATCACCACCCCGAAGGCTTCTTCAAGAAAGGCCCCCAACGGTCCGCGTCTTCCAAACAGCATGAGCAGCAGGTAGCCCGTCACCACCGGAGGCAGAATCAGCGGCAGGTGGACGAGTCCGTTGAGCAGCTGCTTGCCACGGAAGTGGGTTCGTGCCAGAAGCACCGCCACGCCAATGCCCAGCGGGAGGCTCACCAGTGTGGCCCACAGCGCCACCTGGAGCGACAGCCGAACCGCCTCCCATTCTTCCGGACTCAACCCGTTCACAGCTATTTGATCTCCGGTTGCATGGGTGGAGGAAGGACCGTGAAGCCCTGGGCCTCAAAGAGCGCCTGGGCGGCAGAGGAACTCAAAAACGCCAGAAAGTCGGCGGCTCCTGCGGTGGTACTCTCGGCCAGTTGGGCCACCGGGTAGACAATCGGTGGATGCGTGTCGGCAGGAAAGGTGGCCAAGACGCTCACCCGAGGCTCCGCCCGAGTATCCGTCTGATAGACCACGCCCAAGGGGGCCTCCCCTCGGGCCACCAGCGCCAGGGCCGACCGGACGTTATCCGACTGCACCACCTGGCGCTTCACCGACTCCCAAAGCCCCAGCGACTGCAGGGCGGCTTTTCCGTAAATACCCGCTGGAACCGAATCCACCAACGCCATTGCCAGGCGTTCCTCACCCAGACGCGCCGGGAGGGCCTGCGGATCCTCCAGCGCCAGCGGTTCCGAAGCTCCGGACCCGATCAGCACCAGCTGATTGCTCAGCAGGTTCCGGCGAGTGCCCGCCTGGAGCAGGCCTTCCTGATCCAGCACCTCCATCCAGCTGAGGTTGGCCGAGATGAAGAGATCGGCCGGTGCCCCGCGTTGAAGCTGTCGGGCCAGCGCAGAACTTCCCGCATACGAAAGGGCCACCGGCTGGCCGGTCTCGGCTTCCCAGTTTGCAGCAACGGCATCCAGGGCATTCTTCAGGCTGGCTGCAGCAAACACCAGCAGCCGCTCCTGCGCCGCAAGGGGCGTCGCTCCAATCAGCAGCCCCAGCAGCAGCAGCCAAAGGGGTCGGAAGCGGAGGCGAGTGGGGGGTGAGTCAGAAGCAGGTGGCATGGTCATTTCAAGCAGGTCGGGGGAGCCGGTGGCGTTTTTCCACACATGCTACCCAACTTTGTCCGCAAAGAAAAAACGATATGAGGGGAGTCATCGGTTTCGGGCCTGTGGTACGCGCTTTGCTTTGCTGTGAGAAAGTTATTCGCACTGTAACCTGAAACCTGAAAGCCCCGCGATGACGTCCATTAACAGCCTCGTAAATGCCGCTGGCGCCCTGGAGCGACAACTGGATACGGTTGCCAACAACCTGGCCAACGCCAGCACCACTGGCTTCAAGGCCGACCAAGCCGCTTTCAAGGAAGTGCTGGCCACGGTGCAGCGGGTGGCTCCTGAGTCCACTGAGGAATCCTTCCTTTCACACGAGTACCTGGACCAGTACGTGGGCATGGACCGTTCCTCGGTGCAGGTGGATGAGATTGGCAAGGACTTCTCTGTGGGTCGCCTCCGCCAGACCGGCAACAAGCTGGACCTGGCTCTGGAAGGCACCGGGTTCTTCACCCTGGAGACGCCGCAGGGCATGCGCTACACCCGCGCCGGGAGCTTCAAGCTGGACAACGAGGGACGCATTGTCACCTTCGAAGGCAACCGGCTCATGGGCGAAAACGGCGCGATCCGGGTGAATGGCTCTCAGGTGCAGATCAGTGACGCTGGACAGGTTTCGGTAGACGGCGAGGTCGTGGACACCCTCCGGCTGACCGAGTTCCGACGCCCGCAGAACCTGCAGAAACTCGGAGGGAACCTCTATGCCCCCCTCCACCAAGACGACGTTCCCATCCCCGCTCAGAACACCGCTGTCAAGCAGGGGATGCTTGAGGACTCAAACGTGAATACGGTTTTGGAGATGACCCGAATGATCTCCGCGCAAAGGGCCTATGAATCCGTTCAGCGGGCCATGAGCAACGTAGACAAACTCAACGAACGTGCCATTTCTCTGGCACGGGTCGGCTGAACCCTGGATGATTGATTGAGGAGATAGAACGCCATGATGCGAGCACTCTACACGGCCGCCTCCGGAATGGGCGCCCAACAGCGACACATTGACACGGTGGCCAACAACCTGGCCAACGTCAACACCACTGGCTTCAAGAAGAGCAAGGTCCACTTCCAGGACCTGCTTTATCATAACGAGCGCTCTGCTGGAGTGCCGTCCTCTCTGTCTACTCAGGTCCCCGTTGGCCTGCACGTCGGACACGGGGTGAAGTATGTGGCCACGGAAAAGGTTCACACGCAGGGGAGCGTTCAGAACACTGGAAACGACCTGGACCTGAGCATTGATGGCATCGGGTACTTTCAGATCCTGCAGCCCAATGGCATTGTGGCCTACAGCCGCGATGGTCACTTCAACATCGACGGCCTCGGACGCCTGGTGACCAATGACGGCATGATCCTCGATCCGGAAATCAACATTCCGCAAGACACCCGGAAGATTGAGATCGGTTTCGATGGCACCGTGTCGGTTTACCTGCGTGATGAGACTCAGCCGGAAGCAATCGGCAGCATTCAGCTCGCCCGCTTCACCAATCCAGCAGGACTGACGCCAATCGGCAAGAACCTCTACATCCCGACCCCGGCATCGGGGAACCCGATTGTCGATGCCCCCGGATCCAACAGCATGGGCAAGCTCAACCAGGGCTTCCTGGAAATGTCCAACGTCTCCCTCGTTGAGGAAATGGTGGACATGATTACGGCGCAGCGGGCCTATGAGGTCAACTCAAAAGCCATTCAGGCATCCGACGAGATGCTGCAGACCGCCAATAACCTGACCCGCTAACTTTAGTGAGTTGACGTGATGAACCGGATGCTTCGTGCCCTTGCTCTCTTCCTGCTGATCCCTGGGGTCCTCCTTGCTCGTGAGTACACCGAGGAGCAACAGATTCGAGTCGTGTTTCAAGACTCGGCCGTTGTGGAAGGAGACGAGTACCAACTGAACGAGGTGGCCACCCTGGAGGGCATCGACTACGGTTTGATTGAGCGCTTTGGCAAAATCAAGGTCGGTCGGTCCCCACTACCAGGACGAAGCCTGACGGTGACCCGGTCGCTCATCGAATCCCGTCTGCGGGCAGCCAAGCTCGACACCAAGCGCCTCACGTACCCGAGCGGACAGTCCACCAAGGTCACTCGTGCCGCTCTGAAGATTCCGGGGGAAGACCTGGACCAGGTGGTGCTGCAGTACATTGAGGACCAGCATCCGGATGAAGAAGTGAAGCCCCGCTTGCTCTCCAAGAGCCGCGATGTCTTCCTTCCCCGTGGAGAGGTCAGCTACGAAATCAAGGAAAAGGGCACCTTCGTCAAGGAAGCCGGCTACCGGACTTATGACATTCAGCTGAGCATCAACGGTGAGCTGGAAAAGACCGTTCCGGTGCGGGTGTACCTGAAGATGTACAAGGAAGTCTTTGTAGCCAAGGACACCATCAAGCGAGACGAGGTGATCGAAGAAGCCGACCTCATCAAGGTCCGCCGCAATGTCGACCGCCTGACTTCGACTTATGTAACCGACAAGCAGCAACTGGTGGGCAAGGTCGCCTCGCGTGCGATTGGCTCCAACCAGGTCATCTCCGGAAACAGCGTGGTCATTCCTCCGGTTGTGAAAGAGGGAGACCGGCTGCTGATCGTCTATGAAACCGAAAACCTCGTCCTCTCGGCCCAGGGGGTTTCCATGGCCAAGGGTCGAGTTGGCGACCGAATTCCTGTCCGCAATGTGGACAGCAAGACCGTTGTGTACGCGCAGGTACGCGATAAAAACACTGTTCAGGTAAACTGATGCGCTCCCTTTCCCATCCCATCCGTCGTTTTGCCGCATTCAGCCTGCTGGTGGCCGTGACCCTGGGAGGGTGCCGGACGGCAGCCCCGCCTCAGATGCAAGCGGATACCAAGGCCAATGAAGCGCTTCGTCAACGCCAGGAACAGCTGGCCAGTGACCCGATGCGACAGCAGCGCCGTCGTCCGGTCAACACTGCTGCCAATCCGTATGAAGGGTCTTTGTGGACGCATGAGTCTTCCTTCGGGAACCTCTTCCGCGATCACCGGGCTCGGTTCCGAGGAGACCTCCTGAGCATCCGGGAACTGGCCTCCATTGTGAGCGTGCCTCCTGCTCAGGGGCAGCCCCAACAGGCCGCCGCCGATGCTCAGGGCGCACCGACCCCTGCTGGTCAGGCCAACACGGTGCTGGAAGCCATGACCCTCCGGGATCAGATCGAGCAGGAACAAAACGACATCCTGCGCTCCCTCGACACCATCTCCGCCCGTGTCGTTCGGGTGCTCTCTGACGGCAACATGCTGATTCAAGGACAAAAGATCGACTACCGCCAACGCAACCAGGTTCGGTACATCACGACTGTAACCGGGGTGCTGCGTCCTGCTGACGTGGATGACTCCAACATCGTCTCGGCCACCAAACTGGCCAACCCCAATGTTCAGATCAAGCGGCAGCAATCGAGCGCCTTGATTCGGGAGCGGCTGCAGCAGCTGAGCCCCGTCGTGGGGCAGCAGGAAGCGAACCTCGCCGGTCGCCTGAGCGAGTTTGCCAGCCAGCCCAACCAGTAACGCAAAAAAACATTTTCCTTTTTTGCTTGGTTTTGGATATAGCTAAGGGGAGTCTCCGAACACCAGCTTCACCCGAACTGAAGAAGCCCCTCAACTCCCCATGGCTGACACCGGAAAAGCAGCACGTCCTCAATTAGACCTCCAGTTGGAGGCGCTCACCTCCCTGAACGCTCACGTTCCCTGCAATCCCCAAGGCAGCTCAGCCGCTTCCGCTCTCCGTGGCCTCCTTCAGGATCTGCAGAAGACCACGTTCACCGATGCCCTCAAGAAGTCTTACTCGGCAGAGCGCCTTGAGAAGATCCGGGACTACGCCCATCAGGAGTTTGCCGCGATGGGCCGCACAAACCGGCGGCGCATGGAAAGCCTCGTGGGCCTCGCCAGCGAGGACATGCACAAGACCATGTTCGAGGCGCTGTTCCTCTTTGATGTCAATGCCGAAGGCAACACCCTGAGCGTTGAGGAGAAGACCAAAGACTTCGACGAGTCCGGAAAGCCCATCTACCAGACTCACACCTACCCTGTCTTCTTCCCCAAGGCGCCTCATGGCATCTTCGGTGTGGAACGCTTCCTTCCGGAGAGCGTCCGGCACGAGGAGGAAGGGGGCATTCACCACTACCTCAAGGAAACCTATCCGGACCTGGTGGGGCAGTTCCAGCAAGCCACCGACACGCCCATCAAGGCCCTGACCACCATCGGCAGCCTCGGCGGCATTGGGCACAAGCCCGACTCCGACATGGATGCCCAGATCATCCTCGACACCTACCCTGAGCATCCGCACTGCTGGAATGACGGCGACTTCTTTGTCGCTCTCATCATGCGGATCATCGACGATTTCTACAAAACCTACTGGGAACGGGTCCTCAAACCCGAACGGCGCCACGAGCTGCACGAACAGGCCTGCAACATCCTCCTTGAGCAGTATGCCGACGGCCTGAGTCCGGAAGAGCAACGGGTCGTAGACCTGATCTTTGAGAGCAGCTTCCGGCAAGAAAGCCGCAAGCTCATGCAAGAGGAGCTCAAGCAGCTGTCTCCAGACGAGCAGGGCAAGCTGTTCCGGCAGCAACTCGCCATGACGCTCCGGGACTTCCCGGATGCCGAGTCCCTGTTGCCGCAGCTCCTGAAGTTCTTTTCGTTCCTGAAGCAACCCGCCGCTGAGTTGCAGGGCCAGCTCTTTCGCTTTTCGCTCAAGCAGTTGACTCCGGACAAGGTGACCCTCTGGCTCACCCAGTACTACCGGGAGCAGTTTTTGGGAGTGGAGTCGGCCCGTCAGGTGCTGAGCCAGGCCGGTGTGGAAGAGGCCCCGGAACCCCAGCAACGCAAGGCCCTGGTGGAGCACATTCAGGGAAACCCGCTGGTTGGCGAACTCGCAGTGGCGTTCATGAACGAGATCGTCTCCCGGATCAGCCACGATGCCCGCTCCAAGGTTCCGGAGGTGGTGCAGATCCTCAAGAGCCAGTTTCCGGGCATTGCCGAGGCCATTGAAAAGGACTTTGTCCAGAAGCTCTGGGCCAAGCTGGATGAGAGCTTCCGGGAGCACATGGGCAACCTGATTGAGGCCTTCAACGACTGGGAGGCCAAACAGAAGGAGGTTGCGCTCGAGTACCCGATTCACCAAAAGGTGTACCAGGCTGAAGCCTACCTGACCCAGAAGTACCCCAGCACAGAAATTCACTTCTTCACCAACATCCTCCGCAAGCAACGGGCCGGGCAGCACACCCCCTTTCTGGTGTCCCCGGAAGGCAGCATGGCCTACTCGCTCATGCTCAACGACTTTCTGCTCAACCCGGCAACGGTCCTCTGTGGCACCATGCCCATGCCCTTTGACCTGCCCCGGGAGTTCAAGCTGTTTGCCTCCGTCGGCATGTTCCCGGGAGAGGAGTGGACGCTCAAGCAGTACCTCGACCCCAACGCTCCGCTTCCGGGAGAAGAGCCTGCTGCTCCGCAGGGGGAAGGCGAAGCCACTGAGGAAGCAGCAGCTCCGGAACCAGCGGATCCAGGCGAGTTTGAAGCCTTTGAGCTCCGGACCCTTCCGAACTGGGGAGAGACCGCCATTCCACGGGAAAAGTTTTTGGAGCACGCCCTGCCCATCTTCCTCCGGGAGAGCGAGAAGGTCAGCCACCGGAACCTGCCCAAGGCCTTGCTCAACTGCTGGTGGCTGGAAATGATCGTGGTCCTGGACGAAGAAGATCAGCCTCCGACCAGCCTCACGCGCCTGCTGTGGAATCCAGACCGCCGGCACTTCGTGCAGGAAAACATTGAGGGGGAAATCACCGATGCCCTCCTCGACATGGAGAGGAAGTACCCTCAACTGGTCCTCGACCCCTGGTGGCTCAAGTTCACGGAAATGTTCGCTCGCTTTGAAAGCTATGAGCAGGATGAAGACCGTCCCGACTTTTCGCTGAGCACCCTGAGCATGATCCAGAAGCAGATCCTCTTCTGCTTTGCGCAGCACCTCCGGCTTTCTGACATCATCAACTACGAGAATCAGGGAAAAGCCGTCTGGCTGGACGAAAACGCCAACTGGCGGGCGCACGCCATGGTGGACTACTACAACTACTTCTTCAGCAATCCCCGGGAGCGTCAGGAGCTGATCCGCTTCATGCAGGGCCGAGACGATGCCGGAAACCGGATGGAAAAGTTGCTCAAGCAGCTCTTCCTGGAATCCATGCAGCGGGTCGAGAAGAAGCTCTGCTCCATTGGCAAATCCCATGCGCTGCAAACCATCACCACCCAGCTTCAGCAGCTCTCCAGGGAAGAGGTCAACACGGAAAAGGCCTCCAAGTTCCTCAATCCGCTCCTTGCCCTCGTGAACCAGCGAGTCAGCATTGAGGACCGCAAGGTGCTGCTGAAGGTCAAGAACAAGCAGCCCCTCAACAAGCTGGAAAAGCTTCAGGCGACCCTCATTTACGAAGACCACCAGAAGATGAAGAACGTCGTCATGAACATTGCCGACTACTTCAAGCAATTTGGGGTGCAGCTGGATGAAACCTGGGTCCGCAAGGCCATCATTGAGTCCCGGGTCCGCATCGCGGGTGACCCGCTGGAAAACGTCATCTTCAAGTACCACTTTGAGCGGAACTTTGAGCGCAAGCCCTTCCAGGTGCCGCTCCCCATCTCCAAAAGCCTCAGCATTCCCCGGTCCCGCATCAAGCTGGACTACAGCAAGGACAGCGGCCGCTGGAGCTTCAGTTCCATGATGAGCCGCAAGGATTCCGGAGGAGGCAGCGATTCCACGCTGCCCATGTTCCACTCGCATCTGGCAGAAGGGATCGCCCGGTGTGTGCTGAGCGGGTACATCGGATTTGGAGGCCGGAGCCTGACGTCGTTTGACAAGTCCGCCAGCATGTTCCGGAGCGAAACGGCCACCAACCCCATCACCGGGCAGGACCTGATGAACCTCAGTCAGGAGATCGCCAACTTCTTCGGCAAGATGCACGTCAAGTCTCGGGAGTTGCTGGAAAATGTTCACTACATCCGGGATGTCTTCATCGCCTGTCACGTCAACCGCTTCAACACCCTCTCGCTCGTGGTCCGGGACAACCTGGCGGAGCAGTTTGTAATCAGCTTTGACATCCGGGACATCAAGATCCCCAAGGTGCCGGCGAACCTGAAGATGGGCTTTGACGAAGAGCTCCCCAAGTTCTTCATGCGCCTCAACCACCGCCAGTGCCGGATGCTGCTCCTGAAGCACCTCGCGGCCCTGCGGATCCCTCTGCTTGCCGAGCACCCCCCTCGCCTGCGAACCTGGGTCAACCCCGGGAAGTTCGACCTCCCAGTCGCGCCCAAGTTTGCCATGATCTACATCAACGGCATTGCCAACGCGCTGCTTCCGTCCACTAGCATTGGCACCCGAGAGTTCCTCATTCCCCCCCCGTTGGCCACAACGTTTGACGAAATGGGACGCGAGGCGATTCGCCTGCACACAGAAGGCTCCTCCTCATAAAAAAGCGTTTTCAATCGAACGGTTTCAACGTATAGTGTCTCAAAGCAAAAATTCGTGTTCTAGCTTTTGAGGATGCATGGCTAAAGAACTATCTGAAAATAAAGAAACTCCTAATATTAACTTCCTGGAATACCAACAGGAGCTTTTCGGAATCGTGGACGATATCAAGGCGATGACCAGTAAGTCCGCGTTCAAGAAAATGTTTGGAGGCAAGAAGGAAAACTCTCACGCGGACGGCAGCACGATCGCCTCTGCCGCAGAGGACAGCAAGGAGATCTCCAAACTCGCAGGTGACCTCCGCAAGGACCCGACCAACTCCATGGTTCGCGCCCAGTTGGTCAACGCCGTGGCCAACCACAAGAAGGATCACAAGCTGAGCACCATGCGGGAATTGATGCTCCAGGCCGCCATTCCGGTTTACCTTGGGGACATCTCGCCGCCGTTGCTGCAGGTCTGCATCTTCATGTACCGCGCTTACCTCGAGAAGCTCCAGAACGTTCACAAGCAGAGCATGATGTCCATCCGCTCGTCGGTCCTCAAGAACGTCAACATGTCTGGCGTGGATGTCAGTGACGAGCAGGACGATGCCAACGTTCGCAACACCGAAGCCATGATGATGGAGATCCGGGTGGCGGAAGCGCTGATGGAACGCTGCGAGGAAGCCCTGCAGGTTGTGAAAACCAAGCTGCAGGTGACCCTGTCTCGTCAGGAAATCGAAGATGTGACGGCTGAAGGCAAGGCCGCAGCGTCCTTCTTTGGTGGAGGCGGAGGCGATGACGACAAGGCGGCCACCCAGAAGCAGAACATGATCATCGGCAAGAGCGTGCAGGTGATCGAAGCCATCAAGCAGGTGCCGCTCCTGCAAGGAGCCGGACTGCAAATGGCCCAGCAGCTTGGACGCATTGACAACAAGCTGTCTTACCCGCTGGTCATGGAAGGACGCCTGCACATGCAGGTGCTGCGTTACTTCCTGCTCCGCCTGGAAAATGGCGACCGCACCGCCCGGGACAACATGGCTCCGACCTACAACAAAGCCGTTGTTGCCTACCGGAAGGCCATGAAGCTGGTCTCCAAGTCGAATCCCAAAAAGGCCGACCTCCCGGTCCTCACCGAGTTTGCCAACGTCACCCACTACGGTTTTGTGCATCGAGATCTGATGCGCTTCACCAAAGACGGCGTCATGGCCCTGGTGAAGCTCGGAAAGGATGCCGTCGATGCTGCGGTGATGGTCGACGAAAGCTTTCAGCCGCTGCAGGGACGCCTCGAAAGCTCCCTGAATCAGCTCGAAAACTCACGTCGCTGATTGACCCCGTTTCTCCAGACGCTCCACACGCAGCTGCAACGCACCTGTGGGCGCCTCCGGAACTGTCAACTCCTCCTCTGCGTCAGCGGCGGCTCTGACTCCATTGCCCTGCTCCACGCGCTCAACCAGCTCCAACGCCTCTGGGGCTGGTCCTTTCACGTTCTTCACTTCCACCACCACCTGCGTCCAGAAGCCGACGACGAAGCAGCATTCGTGGCCGAACAAGCCGCAGCGCTCCGCCTCCCCTTCCATCTGTTTCACCACCATCACCTGCACGGAAGCGGACTGCAAGCCAGGGCACGGACCTGGCGACGAGAAACCGCGCTGCAGCTCCGGGCGCAACTCGGAGGCGGCTGGATTGTCACCGCCCACCATGCGGACGACCAAACGGAGACCCTCCTCCTCAAGCTCCTTCGCGGCACCCACCTCTCCAGCATCCGCGGGATGGCGTGGCTGGAAGATCCCTTTGCGCGTCCGCTCCTCGGGTGCTCCAAAGCCGCTCTGCAGCAGTTCCTCATGCAG
Source organism: Deltaproteobacteria bacterium (assembly GCA_038150265.1). Classification (GTDB taxonomy): domain Bacteria; phylum SAR324; class SAR324; order SAR324; family NAC60-12; genus JAYPUA01. The sequence continues at coordinate 73,103 of JAYOTF010000001.1, forward strand.
CAGCAGCAGCGCTGGATGGAAGATGCCTCCAACAGCAAACCCGACTACCTCCGGAACCGAGTCCGCCACGAGTTGATTCCTCTGCTGGAAGCCCTCACCCGCCATGGCCTGCAGGAACGCCTCCGGACCCTCGAAGCCCAAAGCACGCTACTGCAAGAGTGGCTGGAGGCCGAAAGCCAGCCCCCTCCGGAAGGCCCTGAACTCGCTTGGACACCGCTTGCCGATCAGGCTCGGTTGCTTCAGGAGACGCACCTGTACCGCTTCTTCGAGCAGCACCTGCCACAGCCTCCGGATTATCGAATCATTGGGGAAATTCGGGAGCAACTGGAACGCCGGACGCCTTTCCGGCAGTCGCTCCCCAAGGGGTGGGAAGCCGCATGGGACGGAACCGTCCTTCGGCTTCAGGTGGTCAGTCGACCTTGACCAGTTCGACCTCAAACTCCAGGGTGGCATTCGGAGGAATCGCATTCCCGGCTCCCTGGGAGCCATAGGCCAGCCGAGCAGGAATCATGACCCGCCACTTGTCACCCTCCTTCATCATCTGCAGCGCCTCGGTCCAACCAGGAATCAATCCATTGACCGGGAAACTCGCCGGCTTGCCCCGCTTGTAAGACGAATCAAACTCCGTTCCATCAACCAGCAGGCCCCGGTAGTGAACGGTCACCCGGTCCGACATCGTTGGAGAGCGTCCGTCTCCGGACTTCAGGACCTCGTACTGGAGGCCACTCTCGGTGGTCACCACGCCTTCCTTCTTCTGGTTTTCCACCAGCATCTCTTCGTTCTTGGCAATGAACTGCTGCGCGGCTTCTTGATTGGCCATGCGTTTCTGAGGATCAAATTTGTCCCCAATCATGGCTCGGAAAAAAAAGGCTCCGACTCCAATCATGATGATGACGGCAACCAGGGTCTGACTTCGGTTCATCGGTCCTCACGGATTTCGGGTAAATTTCGAGAAATCAGGGGCCCGTTTTTCAACATAGGCGTTTCGCCCTTCCTGCCCTTCTTCCGTCATGTAGAACAGCATGGTCGCATTCCCGGCCAGTTCCTGCAGGCCCGCCTGCCCATCGCAGTCCGCATTGAGAGACGCCTTCAGGCAGCGCAGCGCAATCGGAGAGAGGCGCAGCATCTCTCGGCACCAGTTGACCGTCTCTTCCTCAAGTTGCTCCAGCGGAACCACTGTATTCACCAGGCCCATCTCCAACGCCTGCTGAGCGTTGTACTGGCGGCAGAGGAACCAGATTTCGCGGGCCTTCTTCTGTCCGACAATCCGCGCCAGGTAGCTGGAGCCGTATCCTCCATCAAACGAGCCGACCCGAGGCCCCGTCTGACCAAAGACCGCGTTTTCGGCCGCGATCGTCAGGTCGCACAGCACATGCAGCACGTGTCCGCCTCCAACTGCGTACCCAGCCACCATGGCCACCACCGGCTTGGGGCAGGTCCGGATCTGTCGCTGGAAGTCCAAAACGTTCAGGCGGTGGTGCCCGGTCTCGTCATCCTTGTACCCTGAGTCACCACGGATGCGCTGATCGCCTCCGGAACAGAACGCCTTGTCTCCTGCTCCTGTCAGAATGATGGCTCCCACCTGGGAATCCTCACGGGCGTCATTGAGGGCCTGGCTCATCTCCCGGACGGTCAGAGGCCGAAACGCGTTCCGAACCTCCGGACGGTTGATGGTGATCTTCGCCACCCCTTCATCTGACTTGTGGTAGAGAATATCGGTGTACTCTCCAGCCGAGTGCCAGTAGTTTTCTTGCATGAGTCTCTCTCTTCAGGATGAAACAGAAAAGGAAGTACGAAGCACCTGCTGCCACTGCTGCTGGGCCTGTACGTTGCCCTGACGGGATGTGATGATTTCCAGAATGGCTGAACGTCCGGAGCGAACCAGTTCCCGGTACGCCTCCAGGCATCCTGAAAGCGTGGTGGAGGCGTGGTACTCCAGCCCAAACAGCTCAGCCGCCTTTTCAAAACTCCACACGTGCGGGGTTCCGAAAAAGCGCTCAAAGACGTCGGCCTGCTGCGCAATCGGCAGAAAGGAAAAGATGCCGCCGCCACGATTGTTGCTGATGACCAGAATGAGGGGCTGGTCCGCCTCCTGACACAGCGCCAGGGAGTTCAGGTCGTGGAGGGCAGAAAGGTCCCCCAGCCACAGGGTGGTGGGCCGCTGCTTTCCACAGGCAAAGCCCAGCGCACTGGCCACGAGGCCATCGATTCCGCTGGCCCCTCGGTTCAGGGCCACCGGTACGGCGTTTCCCGCTCCAGAACCGTAGAAATCGACCATCCGGACAGGGAGGCTGTTCCCGATGAAGAAGGCATGATCGTCCGGAATCTCCTCTGTCAGTGCGTGCGCCAGCTGCAGCTCGTTCGGCAGCTCCTGTTCTTTGGCAAGGTGCTGGGCCAATTGAGTGGCCACCTGCTCATCGGCCTCCTTCCATTGCTTCAGCCATGGCGAGTCTGTTGGCCCCTCCGGAAGGCGGCGCACCAGGCCATCGGCAAACAGCTCCAGGTCTCCGATCAGCCGCTCGGAAAACTGAAAGGAGGAATCAAGCCGTTCCGAATGGTCGGCCACCCACACCATCCGTTCCACCGGGTGCTCTTCCCAACGCGTCAGCCACCGTTTGGAGGTGGGGGGAAACCCGAGGTGCCAGACCTCTTGTGGCTGCCACCGGCTTCCAGGAAGTCCTTCCAGCAGCAGCTGATCGTAGTGCGTGATGCGATTCGGAACCCCACGCCCAAGCCGTAATCCGGAGGTGACATCAGCAAAGACAGGCCAGCCCAGACGCTCAGCCAACTGCTGCACTGCCGGCAGAGCCGCTTCTGGCATCCGCCCCAGGCTCAGCACCCCTTGCTCGGGAAGCTGCTCCAGCAGTTGCTCCAGGTCGGCCTCATCAGGCAGCAAACGCGCGGCTCCCATCCGCACCCAGGGCGCGCGGCTCTTCTCCCACCGCTCCGGAGCCGCATCCGCATGCAGCATCAGGTCTTCCAGAGCCGAATGGAAGGGTTCCCGGAAGGGCAGGTTCAGGTGAACGGGTCCGGGAAGCGGGTGCTGGGTTCGGTGAATCGCCTGATCGAGTGCCGAAAGCAGGGCCTCTGTCTTGACGCTCGGGCCTGGGCATCCGGGGTCATGGAACCAGCGGACGTAGTTGCCAAACAGCTTGGACTGATCAATCGTCTGATTGGCGCCCGAGTCTTTTAATTCAGGAGGACGGTCTGCAGAAAAGATGAGGAGTGGAAGCTGTTCAACAGAAGCTTCAATCACGGCTGGCAGGTAGTTGGCAACCGCAGTGCCCGAGGTACAGATCAGGACTGCAGGCTTTCCGGTCGCCCGTGCATACCCGAGGGCAAAGTATCCGGAGGCACGTTCGTCAACAAAGACTCGAGCCGTGACGCCATAGTTTCGAGCCACCGCTGTGGTGAGAGGGGTTGAGCGAGAGCCTGGGGAAACGCAGAAGGTGTCCACGCCGTTGCGACGGCACTCTTCGACAATCAGGCGACCCCACAAGGGGTTCCAGGCAGATTCCATCAGGCTTGTACCAGCAGCGATGCCCACGACCGGAGCTTGCTCTCAATCTCCTGCCACTCCTTTTCAGGTTCGGAGCCCTCGACAACGCCTGCGCCCGTATACACCCGCAGGGTACGGTTGCTCAGGAGTCCGGACCGCAGTGCAACGGCAAACTCCGCTGCATCTCGACTCACCCAACCAATTGGCCCCGCGTACCACCCGCGGTCAAACGGCTCCAGGCGCCGGATGTGGCCCAAGGCGGCTTCGTTCGGGGTTCCGGAAACCGCAGGCGTGGGATGAAAGGCCGGGAGCAGGTCTTCATCCTGAACCGTCTCCTGAAGCTTCCCTCGGACCCGGCTCCGGAGGTGCTGGACGTGAGTCAGTCGCAGGCTTTCCAGGTACGACAGCCGCTCCGAGCCACCGCAGAATTGCTCCAGCAGGGCCTCCAGGCGCGTCAGCACCATCAGGTGTTCACGCTGCTCCTTGGGGTGGGTCCGCAGCTCTTCAGCCAGCTGCTCGTCTTCCTCCGGAGTCGCGCCCCGTGGACGTGTGCTGGCCAGAGCCTCGCTTTGGAGCTGACGCCCTTCACGCTGAAAGAGCCGCTCTGGCGTGATGCCGAGGAAGGCCTGATTCTCCTCACGCTGAAAGCAGAAGTGGAAGGCTTCCGGAGCCTTCTCACGAAGCGCCCAAAGGAGCTGGACCGGATCTGACGGCGAGGCCAGCTCAAACTCCGCGCACCGGGCGAGGACCACCTTGCTCAGCTCTCCGGATTCAATCAGCTTCAATCCTTCCGTCACCATGGCCTCCCAGCCTGGCTGCTCAGGATGATTGCGGCGTCGGTGGAAGCTAAACGGAGCCGGGGTCTGTTCCCATGCAGGGCGCAGAGCGGCCAGGCGCTGACGGAGCATCTTGAGGACGGTCCACTCTTCTGACGGATCCTCCCGCCGGACCACCTGGCAAACCAACCAGTGCTGGCTCTCTCGCTCTTCCAGCACAATTTCCGGAAGCACAAACCGCGCAGCGCCCCACGCCTGCCACTCCGGAGACAGAAAGGCTTTCGGGTCAAAGCGCAGGCCTCCCAAAAAGCGAGCCTCTGGAGGCGCCTCCTTGAGCAGGGCTGCCAGCTGATGCATCACCTCGCGGTAAGGCGTTTCTGCAACGGATTGGACGCACCACGCCTCACCAATGCCTGCCAATTTTTCACGCTGAGATCGGTCGGTCCAGTAGGTTCGCTGGGGATGCGGCTGAGCCACCAGCCAGCTGAGGGGGTCCAGAGCCTGGACCGGTTGTTCCAGACGCACCACGGTCTTCGCCTTCTGGGCGGGATGTCCCACCTTGAGCCAGCGGTCAATTTGGTCCAGAAGCAGCCCCTGAGCCTCTTCCAGGTTGGGGAGCGCAGAATATGCGGGTGCAGACAGCATGAGGATTCGTTGTTTGATCGTTGGTCTACCAAACAACAGGTTGGCATTTTTTGCAGAAGAAACAAGGACGGATGTCAGTGCTTTTCCTCCGGAAGACGGGGGTTCGCTCCAGAGGAAATCAGCACTCAGACGACCTCGGAACCTCCGGACCCGGCGATCACCAGCTTGCCTTCTTCTTCCAGCTTCTTGACCACTTTGATGATCTTTTGCTGGGCGCCTTCTACGTCTGAAACCTTGACGGGGCCCAGATTCTCCAGGTCGTCCCGAACCATCTCGGAGGCACGGGATGACATGGAGCTGAAGATCAGCTCACGAACGGCATCACTGGCGGTCTTGAGGGCCAACACCATGTCTGCCTGGTCCACATCCTTGAGAACCGTTTGCATCTGCTTCGAGTCGATCAACGTGAGATCCTCGAAGGTAAACATCAGCTCACGGATGGCCTCAGCGAGGTCGGGGTTCGACTCCTCAATCGTTGCCAGGATCCGCGTTTCCGTCGCCTTGTCCACAGCGTTGAGGATTTCTGCAACCGGGGCCACGCCACCGACTTTGGTAATGACGGAGCTGGCCGCCTTCATTTCGTCATTGAGGACTTCGTTCAGCTCGGTTACCACCCCAGGCGGAATGCTCTCCAGCGTGGCCATCCGGTACATGACATCCGCCTGAAGGTTTTCAGGCAGGGTCCGCAGCACTGAAGACGACTGGTCGACATTGTTGAGGTACGAAAGGATCAGAGCAATGGTCTGGGGGTGCTCGCTCCGGACGTAGTTGGAGATGGTCACCGGGTCAACGTAACGCAGTGCGTCCAGCCCGCCTTCCTCCTGTCCGGAACGCAGGCTGCCTTCCAGCTCCTTGGCTTTGTCCGCTCCCAACGCCTTGGTCAGCGCATTCTTGACGAAGTCAGGAGATTTGTCGAGGTAGACCCCTTCTTCCTGCATCACGGAGTTCCGGTAGAACTCTTCAAGGACGATGTCGATCTCTTCAGGAGAAACATCATTGAAGCGGGTCATGAAGTAACCCACCTGTTGGATCTCCTGCTCGTCCAGGTTTTTCATGATTTCTGAGGCGCCCTCTTCTCCAAGGGTGAGGAGGAGGATGGCCGCTTTCTTGGGGCCGGTCAGTTTGCCAACGCTCATGGTACTCCTTATGGTTCCGCGCTGGCAGTGTGACTAGTGGGGGACAGCTACGCGGCTTCCATCAACTTGACAAAGCGTTGGAAGAGGTACTGTGCATCGTGAGGGCCAGGCGCGGCTTCTGGATGATACTGCACGGAGTATGCCGACCCACTGACCGCTTCAATTCCCTCAACGGTCTGGTCGTTGAGGTTCCGGTGGGTGACCCGAACACTGGAAGGGAGGGAGTGTTCTTCAACGGAAAACCCGTGGTTGTGGCTGGTGATCTCAATCTTTTCGGTTGCGTAATCCATCACCGGGTGGTTCCCCCCGTGGTGCCCGCATTCCAACTTGTAGGTCTTGCACCCGAGCGCCAACGACAGGATTTGGTGTCCCAGGCAGATGCCGAAGATCGGCTTTTGGTTCAGCAACTCCTTGACCGCCTCCACGGCTTCCGAGACCGCAGCCGGGTCTCCAGGACCGTTGGACAGGAACACGCCATCGGGCTCGAGCGCCAGCACTTCGGCGGCCGTCGTGTTCCAGGGCACAACCGTGACCGACATGCCCAGGTCTGCCATCAGGCGGAGGATGTTGTGCTTGATGCCAAAGTCGTAGGCCACCACCTTGAAGCGTGGGGGCGTCCCACTCGACGGCCAGAAGTAGGTCTCTCGGGTCGAAACACGCCGGGCCAGGTTCTGTCCCTCCATCGACGGAAGCGTCAGTGCTTCTTCCCGGAGGGTGTCCAGGGTTCGGTGAGAGGCAACCGGTGCAATGATGCCGTTGCACTCGCCTCCGGACCGAATGGCGCGGACCAGCGCCCGGGTGTCCACTCCTTCCAGAACCGGAATCTTGTTTTCACACAGCCAGTCCTCCAGCGAACTGGAGGCGCGCCAGTTACTGGTCGCCAGGCTCAACTCCTTGACCACGAGCCCGGCCGCATGCACGGTGGCGGACTCCATGTCTTCCGGGTTGATGCCATAATTCCCAATGTGCGGGTAGGTCATGGTGACAATCTGTCCGGTGTAGGACGGGTCCGTCAGGATCTCCTGATACCCGGTCAGGGACGTGTTGAAGATCACCTCCCCTTCTGCTTCAAGAGGAGCGCCCCGGAGTTTGCCACGAAAGTACTGGCCGTTGTTGAGAACGAGCAGGCCGTCGGTCATGTGATTTCAGTCTAGGATGATCAGCTTTTCAGGATCAGGCTTCACCGGCTCCCCTTCTTCAGGCGAGCAGGACAGAGCCGTTGAGTAAAGAGTAGTGGCCATGCGGTGGGCTTCCGTCCGTTCCACCCGGATGTGGGTTGCCCGCAGGAGGCCCGCCTTGTTTTGCGTCTTCCGCAGCGCCTGACGGTAGGGGTTGTGTTCCCCCACCAGCGCCACCGCCTTGAGGTCCCCGAGCCGGATGCAATTGGGAGGCAGGATCTCTGCCTGCATGAGCTGCACCTGCTGTCCCTGCGGAGTCAGTTCCACTGCCAGGGGGCTGCACCCACCCAGCAAGAGGGCGAGGCCGATGATTTTCAGAAACGGTTTCATGCTTACTCACTGAAGAGGCGTCCGCCTGTTTGCCGAGTCAGGACGTGGAGCCACGCGTCATTGCGGCGCAAGTCATGGGCTTCCAACCAGTCTCCCACCACCACCAGAGGCAAGGTGGCGTCTCGCATGTCAGAACAGCCGCAGGAGAGGTTCAGCTCATACTGTCCGGGCGGCAGATCCGACAGACGAATATAGGTGGTCTGGTTGGAAACTGCCAGCGCTTCCTCATAGACTTTTTGCCCCAGCTGCTGCTCCGTGACAGTCAGTTGCACGGTGTCGGAATGAGTGGGCAGGTGCAGGGTGCCTTCGATGGATTCAGAACGGTGCCGGGGCCGGAGGGACTGCAAGGCCCAGAACATGCGCTGACGTTCATGAAGCGGCTGGTACAGCAGAGACTGCCAAAAGAGGGCGTAGCGGTGATCGGTCACGGCACTGGAAGGCTCATACCGCCAGCGCCAGCTGATCGGATCCTCCACCCAATCCACACGGCCCAACCGAAACGGGGTCCGACGCAAAACCGTGGAAGCGTCCTCCGCCCCCTCCAGTTGCTGAAAGCTCGTCTGCTGCTGCAGGTAATCTGCCGGAAGCAGTGCGGTCTCGGCAAACTGCCACGTCGGCTCATGGACCGGTTGCAGCTCCAGGCGCTCATCTGCCGTCAGGAACAGCTCCTGATAGCCCTGCCCCGACGACTGCTCTCCCCCCAGCGCAATGATGCGTCCACCTCCCGCGAGGTAGCGCTGAAACGCACGCTGAAACTCCGGATTCCTCAGGTACTTCTTGATGTCGAAGTTCTGGAAGATGACCGTGTCCATCTTGAACAACTCACGCAGAAACAGCTCCCGGACGGGAAACTGAATCAGCGCCAACTCTTCTTCCGGAACATTCTGGGCATCCTCAAACGGATCCCGGAGGATGAAGAAGGCGATCAGGTCCAACTCCGGAAGCGTCTTCAGCAAACGCCTCAGGTGCAGCACGTCCCACCCGGGACGCCCAGCGATGTGGAGCACCTTCAAGCGAGCCGTCCGGACGGTCAGTGGCAGGTAAGCCAGGTTGTCGTGAACGTTGGCCTCATTGCCGACCGGAATCAGCCTCAGCGACAGCAGCGACTCTCCAGTCCGGGTAGGCGTCCACTCCAGCTCAATTTCTTCCTGATGCCGTCCCTGAGGCAGCTGCAGCGACCGTTGGGTCAGGACGGACTGGCCGTCCATCAGGATCAGGCTGGTCATGGAAGGCGCCTCCAGGTCCGACTGCACCTCCACCACCATCCGTGTGGACTGATTCACAAAGGCCACCCGCGGGTTCGCCAGCTTCCCGAGCCAGGTCTCCTGACGACGTGGGGGATCCGGGAACCAGGCATGGAGCACCCAGCCAGCTTCCTTTGCGTCCTGAGCCAGGCGACGGGGCAGCTCAGCACTCCGGGTGTCGTTGCCATCACTGATCAGCAGCAGCTCGCTCCCCTCCGGAATGCCGCCTTGGCGAATGAACCGCCCCAGGGCCTCTTGAAGCGGTGACTCTTCCGGAGAGGCACCCGGCTCAAAGAGGTTGAAGTAGTGAGGCTGATGTTCCGGAAAATGCTGGTCCAGCACCCCTTGAAAAGACGAAGGCAGCCCTGCGGCCTCCGACCCCTCAGCCGACAGGCTCAGGGTCTGTTGCACACTGGCACTGCGGTCCACCAGCACATACAGGGGCTTGGGGGGAGGAGCAAAGGTGGCGCTGGCGGCCTCCACCAGCAGCAGCAAGGCGGCCAGGAGGAGGACTCGTCCCCCCAGGCTCGCCCACGACAGGGCATCACGCCGGCGGCGGAGCAGCACGATGCTGTACCCCGCTGTGGCAACAGCAAGGGCAAACCAGAGGAGGGTGTAGGTAACGGGCATCACAGTCGTCCAAGTGGGTTGGCCCTCATTGTTGCTTTAACCCGTCCCAGTTTCAAACATGAATTTCAGGAATCGAGACGACAGACCTCCGGGAACTCCTGCAAGAACCGCTGAAACAGCTGCCACAGCTCGCTGGCCGACGTCTGTTTGCGGATCTGGCACCGCCCCATGCCAGCGAGCAAAATGAAGCTGACCCCTCCTTCTGCGGCCTTCTTGTCATGAAGGATGAGGCGCTCAAACTGCTCTGCCGTCAACGAAGGAAGCGTGACCTGTGGAAGCAGCGGCACCAGGAAGTCTCGGACCCGGAGCCAGTTTGCTTCTGAAAGATGGCTCCACTGCCGAGAGGCAAACGCGGCAAACAGCATCCCGACCCCAACCGCTTCTCCGTGCAGCCAGGTGCCATAACCGGCATGCGTCTCCACCAGGTGTCCCAGCGTGTGCCCAAAGTTCAGGGTCGCCCGGAGCCCGGCTTCCGTCTCATCCTGCTCCACGACATGCGCTTTGACGCGGCAGGAGCGCCACACGGCTTCTTCGAGAAACTCCGGGTTCAGCGGCAGCAGCGGCTGCGTCTCCAGAAAGGCAAGCAGGTCGGCATCGTGAATCAAGCCATGCTTGGCCAGCTCAAAGTATCCGGCTCTCAGTTCACGTTCCGGAAGCGTCTGGAGGAAGTTCAGGTCGATGCAAACGTGTTCCGGCTGCTTGAACACGCCAATCATGTTCTTCCCAAGCGGGTGGTTCACGGCCGTCTTCCCGCCGACGCTGCTGTCCACGTGCGCCAGCAGGGTGGTGGGTACCTGAATGAACGGAATGCCCCGCATGAAGGTCCCTGCGGCAAACCCAACCATGTCTCCAATCACCCCACCGCCAAAGGCGACCAGCAGCGTCTTGCGGTTCGCCGACGCTTCCATGAGGAAGTCATACACCTGGTTGAGCACTTCCAGCGTCTTGTAGGCTTCCCCGTCCGGAAGCACACAGGTCTGCACCTTCAGGTCCCGACCCGCAAGCGCGTTCTCAATCCAGTTCGGGTAAAGTGCCGCCAGGGTCGTGTTGGTCACCGCAACCACATGAGTGGCTCCTTGGCGCGCCACTGCAGCCGCCAGGTCTTCCTCCAGCACCGAGGCTCCGATCGTGATCGCATACTCCCTTCCGGGCAGTTGAACATTGAGTGTCTTCATACCGTCTTTCCTGGCAGTGGCTTGACTCTCTGAGTCGTGAGAGTCACGATGAATGAGGTTTCACAACAACAATTTGACGAGCGCTATGAACGATAAAGAGTACCTGAAGCGAACCGCTGATCTGTTTCGTGACGTCGAGGATTTTCTGGGAGACTACGAGGACGAACTGGACTACGACCGGACGGCAGACAAGCTGGAAATTTTGCACGAGGCCAGCCGGCGGAAAATTGTCCTCAATACGCAACGAGCCATTCATGAGGTCTGGCTGGCGGGCAATGCCCGAGGGTGGCACTTTGGTTTTGATCCGGACCAGGCGGTGTGGTTTGCTCAAGCCGAGCAAGAGGAATTCTGTGCCTGCTTCTCCCACCTGCTCAGCGAACACCTGGGGCGCCCCGTCCAGTTTGCTCAGTCGGCGTAGGTCTTTTCCTCAATCTCCAGGATTGCCGAAACGGGCAGGGCACCACTTTCCGTGATGGTGCGCCGGGACTTGTCTTTCTGGAAGGCTTCGAATTCCGCGCGGCGTTCCAGAAACTCCCGGTAGCACCGGACGTCTGAGACCCGCTTTCGGCAATCCTTGATCCGCATCTCCACCCGCTCAATCAGCTCCCTGGAGCGTTTCTCTTCCTTCAGTTCCAAAAAGGCCTTCCCCGCCTCCCGATAAAACTCTTCGGCCAGCTCCAGGCGCTTCTCGGCGTCTTCTCGCTTGTTCTTGTACATCGACTCCTCAGCCAGCCGGAAGTTCGACCATGCGATGTTCCGCATGGTATCCGGTGTGTAGACGCCGCCCTGCTTGGTGCGCTCAAAGTACTCAATGGCCTGCAAAAACGCTTGCTGCGCCATGAAGCGACAAGCGGTATCGAAGTTGAGCTTAATCGCTGAATCGTTATTCATCATTCTGTTTCTGCTGACCCAGTAAAAAAATTTCTACACTCTCCTGTCGGGAGCTTTTTGGCTTCACGATCTTGACCTGCTGGAAGCGTTCTCGGAAGTACTGCTTCAGTTCTTCAAATGGAGCCCCCTGAAACGCCTTGACCAGCAAGCTGCCCCCTGGCCGTAAGGTAACGTCAGCCAAGGCCAGCACCTGCAGGTTCAGGGCATGAGATCGATCCGCGTCCATGGAGCGGATTCCGCTGGTTTTGGGGGCCATGTCGCTCAGGATGAGGTCCACCGGATCCGGAAGCCATTCCGGGTCGACCCCCACCTCAAAGACATCCCCCTGAATGGCACGGGCGTGTTCCGGAAGCTTCACCGTGACCGGCTTCAGGTCGAGGCCAATGACTTCCCCCTGAGGCCCAACCCGTTTTGCCGCATACTGCATCCACGAGCCCGGACTGCAGCCCAAATCCAGCACGCGCATGCCACTGCGCAGCAGGTGGTGCTTGCGGTCCACCTCTTCCAGTTTGAAGGCGGAGCGGGCCACATAGCCCTGCTGCTTGGCCTTGTGAAAGTAGTGGTCCTGAACCTTCTTCACAGCCACCCCTGATCGGCAAAGCTCACGTAGCGTCCTTCCCCAATGACGAGGTGATCCAGCAGGGGAATCCCCAAAATCTTCCCAGACTCCACCAGGCGTTCTGTGATGCGGTGATCTTCCGGGGAAGGTTCCGGATCGCCAGAAGGATGATTGTGGAGGCAGATGATCGCAGCCGCTCGATGCTCCAGGGCGCCGGCAAACACCTCTCGCGGATGGACCAGGCTACGGTTGAGCAAGCCTTGAGTCACCACACGTTCGTCCAGGTACTGATGCTTGTTGTCGAGAATGACCACGATGAACTGCTCCTGCTTCTTGTCACGCAAGCGCTGTTGAAAATGCTGAAACAGGTCTCGGCTGCTCCGAAACGCCTGCCCCGGCTGCAAGGCGGTGGTGCCATACCGCTGGCACACCTCCCGGAGGGCATGAAGCCGCCTTCTGAGCTGAGGATCCGACACCTTCAGGTTAAGGTTCTCTGAAGCCAGGGCGGCGACCAACGGCCGGCCGGTCATCAGAGGCTCCAATGAGGCGAGCTCCCCTTTTTCACACTGCAAAATCCAATCCAGCAGCTCAAGCGTTTCTTGCGGAAGGTGTCCGGACGGAGCGGTGGTTTCCGGAAGCTGCGACCAGCGACAGCTTGACTGCAGCGGGCACGTGTCACAGCGCGGGACCTTGCCACAAATGGCAGCGCTCAGGTGTTCCCACTCGCCTCCAAACCACGCCGCAGCCTGATCGGCCCTTTCCGGCGATGGCCACCCTTCTGCTGCACGACATGCTGCCACCCAGGCACGAGCATGACCGGGCGTTTCGGTTCCTTGCTGGTAGCGCGCCCAGGCACGAGCCGCGCTCCAGCGGTACGGAAGTGAAACACCGTGCGCCGCCAGCCAGCTCACGGCTTCCCAGCTCCTGTCCTCCGGGAACAGCCGCCACCAGGCTTCCAGCACCTCGGGCTCCTGAAATCGCCTCGGATCCAGTTGCGTCTTCCGGACCAGCGTCAGCAGTTGCTGGAGCCACTGGGTCCAGTGCTCTTCTTCCAGAGTCCAACACTGCCGCACGCCCGCACGGATCTCTTCCTCACGGAAGTAGGCCGGATCCAAACGCCGGGCCAACTCATAAAAAGGAGCCAACTCCTCGCGGGAAGCATGTGGCGTCCACGGCACTCCAAAAAGCGGGAGGCAGGCATCCAGCAACTCGGACACCCAAGTGACGTAACTCCACCCAGGAGCAGGTGCGGGCCTCCTTACCCAGGCTGGAGGCGAGTGCTCCTCAATCCCCTTCAGTTGTGCAAAGAAATCCAATAAGGGCCTCTTTTCACTGATGTTTGGCGGGTTGAACTGAGTATATATTTATTCTGAACGTTCAGAAAACGCGAGCCGAAGCTCTCCCCAGGGAGTCAGCGCCCACTGTTGATCGACCCGGCAGATCAAGGACTGACGCGCATGCATCTCATGAAGCAGATGCTCCAGAGAAACCCGTTCCTCCACCTGAATGGGGTCGCCTGCGCGAATGTTGCGGAGGACCTCCAGCTCAGCACGTCCCTGAGGCTTGGAGTCGTCCTTGAGGTCACGCAGGAGCGAACGAAACAGCTGTTCCTCCACCTGCTCCAGGCGTTCCTGGTGCGAACGCTGTCCCCGGATGTACAGGGTTGCCTTGTCTTCCGTTCCGGAATTCCGGATGAAGAGCAGGGCCTCAATGCTCTGGTGCGACCAGACACCAATCGCCAGCATCGTAGGTTCTTCGGGCAAGAAGAGCTCTTTCTGCTCTGCCTCGGGCCACGTTGCCTGGAGAACCGTCTTCATTTCCTGAAGCAGTCGTTGACGCACGGGATGCCCCGGGAGCAGCGCCTCACTTTTCACATAGTACACCGGACGGCTCCGCTGGTGCCCATTTTCATAAGGCGTTTTCAGGGAGTCCAGCGTTGCGAGCACCGAACTCCAATCAAGCGAGGCCAGCAGGTTCAGGCCCGTCTTGAGGCCATTTCCCACGTACACCACCCGCTCGGTTCCCGAGTCGTCCTGAAGCCACCCGGGCGTAATGACGTGTCCGGACTCCTCATAGCCCAGCCCGAAGTCCGGGTAATCCAACTCCTCGTCAGCCAAGCGAGCCCTTGCCTGACGCACCAGAAGCGACAGGTGCAGCGCGTCATGCCGAGAGTCCGTTTCCATCGCATCCATGGCCTTCAGGAGGGCGTCCACTTCCGGCACAGCGTCTTCGAGCAAGGCGGCACGCTGCTCCCACTCATTCCGAAGCGCCTGCCAGAGGATCCACTTGTCTCCCACGGCACACTGGGTGGCTTTCCAGCCACGAGCCCGTGCTGCCCGGAGCGCCTCCAGGTCACTCTCCACGGTGTTCACAAACCGCTTGCCCGTCATGTGTTGGGCCATCAGGAGGGCGCAGGAGTCTCCGGTGTTGATGCGGATGGTGTCTGCTTCGGGGTCGTAGTACATCAGGAAGCAACGGTCGCCATCGCCATCAAACACCAGCCCCAGCGCCAGCGTCTCCTTGCGGTGGTACTTGCAGGAGCGTCCCTCGTCGAGAAGCACTTCCAGCGCCTCGTACCCCTGAAAGCGTCCGGACTCCACCTCTTCCGGGCGCACCTCCTGGAGGCCCTCCAGATCGGCCACACCGGAACGGGCGTTGATGCCTTCAAGGTTGGCATTGACGACGCGGTGCGGGAGGCCCTCCAGCAGCGAGGAAAGGACTGGGGCATAGGCGCCATTGGCCGCATCCGCCACCAGCACCAGCTGCTGAGGAAGCTGAGGAAGCCACGAGTTTCGGAAATCCCGGCAAAATGCAGCGAAGGCCTCACGGGCGCTGTCCTCTGCTTCTCGCAGCATGCCCTCGGGCTCCAGTTGCTGGAGCAGCGTCCACGGGGTTTCTCCCAAATGCCGCGTTAGGCGGCGGTCATCCTCTGGAAAGAGCTTGAGGGCATCTCCGCCGAGGAAGACCTTGATGCCGTTCTGGTGGGAGGGGTTGTGAGAGGCCGTCAGCATCAAGGCGAGAGCCGCCTGACGCTTCACCAGGTACAGCGCCACGGCTGGAGTCGGCTGAATGCCCACCACCACAGCGTGGAGCCCGGACTTCCGGACACCTCGGACCGCCGCCTGATTAAAGACTCCGGAAGCATCTCGTGTGTCCCAACCCAGGATGACTTCCTCCCCGGGATTCGCCCAGCCGGCTTCCAACACCATCTGACAGGTCGCATACGCGTACAGTTCAAAGAACTCTTCCGTCAGCACGCCTTGCTCCAGGAACACCTCTAGCGGACCACGACCCGGGAATTCAGAGGCGAGGTGAACGGGACCGCGAATGCCATCCGTCCCTTGAATGCGATCAGGAAGTGGTTTCATCCGACAGTCACCGATTTGGCAAGGTTTCTGGGCTTGTCAATCGCCCGTTTCAGCTCCAACGCCGTGTAGTAGGAAAGCAACTGAGCCATGACCATCTGTAGCAATGGTGCCGTAAAGGTCGACTCGGAAGGGAGCACAATCGCATGGTGCAGAATCGACTGGGCCCTTTCATCTTCCTGGAAGCAGAAGCCCACCACCGTTCCTCCCCGGGTCCGGATCTCCTCCATCGCGATCAGGGTTCGGTCGTGCAGGCCCTTCTGCTCAGGAGGAGGAATGAAGAAGAGGGAGTGAACAGACGGCTCAATCAGGGAAAGGGTGCCGTGCTTCAGGAAGCCAGCAGGCATGCCCTCCGCATGCTGATAGGTCACCTCTTTCATCTTCAAGGCCGACTCCATGGCCACCGGGTAGTAGATCCCACACCCCAGGAACAGCCAGTTCTGCACCTGATGCGTCTGGCGAGCCAGGTTGCGCAGGAAGCCAGACTGCTCATTCAGAGACGCCTCCACGGCTTCCGGAAGTGATTCAAGCGCGGCCTGGTGGCCCCTTGCCTGTTCCGGAGTCAGACGCTGGGTCCGGACTCCCAGCTCCAGGGCCGTTCGCATCAACAGGATCACCTGAGCCAGGGCGGCTTTCGTTGAGACAACGCAGATTTCCGGTCCGGACCCCTGCATGACGACATGGTCCACCAGCATGCTGATGGAAGAGCCCATGACGTTGACCACAGCGCCGGTCTTGGCTCCCTGCCGCTGCGCATACTGCAACGCGGTTTTGGTGTCATAGGTTTCCCCAGACTGAGAGACCGCGATCACGGCGTCTCCGGACTGGATGGAAGACACTTCGGCAAACTCATCAGAGCTGATCGTGGGCAGGTAGCGCCCCGCCATTTGTGAAAACAGGTACTGAGCGATCTGGGCCACATAATAAGTGGTGCCCACGCCCATCAGGTACCCCTGCTGAGAATCTTCCAGAATCTGCGCCAGCCCCTGAATTGAAGGATCCGGAACCTTCAGGGCCTGTCGAATGGTATGAGGCTCATCGAAGATTTCCTTGAGCATGTAGTGCGCAAAGCCTCCTTTCTTGGTGGTCTCTGTGTCCCAGTCCACCATCAGGACCGACTTGTCCACCGGCTGCTGGTTGGAGAGCTGCTTGACGGCACACGTGTCGCGCTTCAGCACCGCGTACTCACCGTCTTCCAGCACCAGGGCCCGGCGAGTGTACTCAAGGAAGGCATTGATGTCGGAGCCGATGAAGTTTTCATTCACTCCCAGCCCAATCACCAGCGGTGACTCGTGTTTGGCGCAAAACAGCGTTTCGGGCTCATGAGGGGTCATGAGGATCACGCCAAACGATCCCTCTACCCGATGAAGTGCAGCGACAAAGGCTTCCTCCACATCTTCACAGGTCTGGTAAGCCACCTGAACCAGATTGACCAGTACCTCCGTATCGGTCTGGGAGTGGAAGGTGATGCCCTGGCTCTTCAACTCCTCACGCAGCTCCTGGTAATTGGAGATGATGCCATTGTGCGCAAGCGCAAACTCGCCGTTCATGGAGCGATGCGGGTGCGCATTTTCCGGTGTCACACCGCCGTGGGTGGCCCAACGCGTGTGCGCAATGCCCAAGGCGCCTTGAAGCGCCAGCAGGTCTTCCTTGGCATTGACCTCGTCCACGCCCCCTGTGCTCTTCCGGATGTGCAGCGTTCCCTCATGAAGGGTGCCCATGCCACAGGAGTCGTACCCTCGGTACTCCTGACTCCGGATGGAAGAAAGCAAACGCCGAGAAATGGGCTCGGCGCTAACAATTCCACTAATGCCACACATAGTTTTTACAGGCTGAGGTTATCAGAATGAATGGTTCCACTGGGCACCAGGGCCCCCGGAGAAATGGTGTGCCGGGCTCCAATGATGGATCCGTCTCCAATGAAGGCTCCGGCTTTTTGCAGCTGAGTGTCAATCGTCCCCTCGGCCAGGGAACAGCGAACGGTTTGCTGATCCCAGTGGTGGTTGACCGTCGTGACGCCTGACCCGAGCTGCACCCCTTCGCCAACCACGCTGTCTCCAATGAAGGAAAGGCGACCCAGGTCACTGCTTCCAAAGATGACGCAATTTTTCAGCTCAGATCCATACCCCACAACCGAAAGCGGCCCTACTGCGCTATGGTGCCGCACCAACGTGTTGTTGCCGATGTAGCTGTTTTTGCCAATGAAGCACGGCCCCTTCAAAACCGTCCCGGACTCAATCACCACGTTTTCTTCCACCACCACGGCCCCTTGAATCTGAACATTGCCCATCAGCTTGGCGGAGGCGTCAATGGACGCGTGTGTCCAGGTGTCCATCACCATCTGGTTGGCCTCAAGGATGTGCCAGGGGTAAATGATGTCAATCCAGCCCTCTTCCCAAATCGTGGCCTGCACCTTGGTCGCTTCCAGAAGCTGCTGGAGCGAACGCGCCATGTCTCGTTCGCATGCCTCCAGGCAGGAAAAGATCTGAGGCGTCAGGACAAAGACCCCGGCCAACACGTAGTTGGCCATGGCCCCCTGTGGCTTCTCCACCAACCGTGTGATGCGCATCTCGTGGTCAAGGTACACATTCCCGAAATCGCGGGAAGAGGGGGGAAGCGCAACCGTCGCCACCGATGCGCCGGAGCCCGAATAAGCCTGCAGCGCGGCCTGATACGGGTTTCCGTGAAACAGGGTGTCGCCGTACACCAGGAGGAAGGACTGGTTCTCCAGCTGAGGGCGGCACACCTCCAGCGCATGACCAATTCCCAGCACAGGCTCCTGCACCACGTAGTCCAGGTGCAACCCCCAGGCAGAGCCATCTCCAAAGAAACGCCGGAGCGCATCCTGCTGATGATTGACCACCAGCAGCACCTCCCGGATCCCCGCCTCGCCCAGTGCCTTGAGGGTGTACTCCAGAATGTAGTGCCCGCCCACCCGAATCATCGCCTTGGCTCGGGTTTCGGTAAAGGGCTGAAGCCGCGGGCTGTTGTTGGCGGCAAGAATGACTGCTTTCATGGCCTATCCTTTCTCTGCTGAGGTCACATGAGACCGCATGAAGTCGAGCGCCTCCTCCACGGTCCGGTTCGTCGTATCCACCAAAATGGCATCCTCGGCCTGACGTAGCGGCGCAACCGTCCGGTTCCGATCCCGCTCATCTCGCTCCTGAAGCGCCTGGAAAACCGCCTCAAACGTCGTGGTTTCGCCCTTGGCCTGAAGCTGCTCCAGGCGACGCTGCGCCCGGACTTCCGGATCAGCATCTACAAAAAACTTGAACGACGCCTCCGGAAAGATCACGGTTCCAATGTCCCGCCCCTCCAAAACAGCCCCCGGGTCGCCGTGCTCCTGCGCACTGAACACCACCCGGCGCTGCTGCTCCTTCATGGCCTCCCGAATTTCCGGGAACTGGCTGATTCGAGAAGCCAGCATCGACGCCTCTTCGGTCCGGATGGCGGCGGTCACGTCTTCTCCATTGCAGAAGAAACGGGAGGCCTCTACATGAATCTGGGTGGAGGCGCCGATCTCCTGGAGCACCGTGGAGGTTTCCTGCTGACCGCGCTGCTGCCACACCAGCCCCAGGCACCGGAACATCGCGCCGGTATCCACGTAGAGGAAGCCCAGTTGCTCGGCCAGTTGCCGGGCCAAGGTGCTCTTGCCCACACCAGTGGGACCATCAATTGCGACAATGTGAAAGGGAGGGTTCATGTGCGTTTCACGTGAAACATTCAGGGTTTTGCCAGCTCATCCAGACGCTTCTGAATGAGTTGCTGCCACTCCGGAGCCTCAAACTCGCGGAGCATCTTCTTGTAGACCGCCCGAGCCTCGGTCGGACGCTTCAGGGCCCAGTAGCTTTCGGCCATCATCCGGTTCACCTCAAAGCGCTCAGCAGTGGAAAGGCTCCGGTCCAGGTAGATCACCTTCAGGTTCGCAGCGAGAGACTCGCTGTGCTTCTCCATCCGGAACGCCAGCTGCCCACGTTCCTTCAAGATCCGGAGCTGACGGGTCGCTTTCTGATCATCTTCCGAGGCCCCGTTTGCCTGCTCAGCTTCTGACATCCAGCGTTCCGCCTGATCCCATTGCTGCAGGTCCTGATGAATCTGACCGAGTCGCAGGAACAGCTCTACCCGTTCCCCCACCTTCAGGTCAACATTTTGCTGAGCCTGCTGCTCGTAATGGGCCGCCAGTTTTCGCAAATAAGGCGCCGCCTGGTCCGGATGCCCCTGTTTCACGTGAAACGCGACCAAGCGCTCCAGTACTTCAATGGCCACTGAATCCGTCTCATTTTCAGCAAGAAGCTCTTGGGCAACCTTCAAAAACTGTTCCGACTGCTCCAGTTGCTGAGCAATGAGCAGGAGCTGAAAGCGCATGGGGCGGAGCCGCTCAGGCGCCGCAGTGCCCATCGCCAGCAAGTAGCTTTCTCGTGAGTCTTCCCAGCGCTGAAGACGGTAAAGGGCATCTGCCTGTTGCTCATAAAGCCAGGCCTGCTGCTCCGGAGTCCAGGTTGAGAGGGGGAGGGTCTTGCTCCAGCGAACCAGTTCGGCGTCTTGCCCGAGGTCCTGAAGAGCCCGGACCCGTAACTCCGCCAGCTCAAAGACCGGATGCGGCTTCAGTTCGGCAACCAGCAGCGGATCCGCTTCCTTGGCGCGCTCCAGGGCCAGGAGCGCTTTCGCCTGCATCACCGTCAGACGGACGGGGCGAAGCGGTTCCGGATACTCCTGCCGAATGCGCTCCACCAGCTGCAGCACGGCCTCGGGCTTCTCCAGAGACTGCTGAGCCTGCGCCTGAAAGAGCAGGGCCTCTTCCAGCAAAGGCGACTCCGGATCCGTCTGCTCCAGCTCCTGGGTCAGAGAAATCGCACGCCCCCACTCCTCCTGATCGAGCAGCAGGGCGGCTTCCAGCAACAGCCGATCATCGGCCCGCTCAACGGTTTCCGGAATCTGCCGCAGGCTGAGCAGCACAAAGCGTGAGGACTGCCCGCGCTGATGAACCAGCACAGCGTTCCAGAAGAAGTACTCCGGAAGCCGGGGGGACTCCGGATACTTTGCGAGCAACGCCTGATTTTCTTCCCACGCGGCATCCCAGTTCTGGCGCCGAAGGTCGTAGTTGAGGCGAAAAAACGTGGCCCATTCCTTGGTTTGCGCAGTACGAGCCGTCTGTTCCGCACGTTTGAAGCCATCGTAAGCGGCCTCGTTCCGACCTTGCTGAAAGAGCGCGTAGGCACGCAGCAGCTCGTATTCTCCTTCCCAGCTTTTGAGGTCATCCACTGGAAGGGTCAGCCGCAGGATCCAGCCAAACTCCTGGGACGCCGTTGCACTCCGGACCATGTCTTGAGCCTGACGGATCCGGATTTGGGGATCGCGGATTTGATTGAGAATCTCCAGAGCCGTGTCCCACTGCTCCTGCTGGAGGGCAAGCCGTCCACGAATTCGCTGCGTCCAGTCGTTGGTTCCGCTGTGCTTCTCCAGTTGCCCCACCCATTCTTCCACGGCGTCCCAGCGCTTCTCCTGGATTTCCGCCGCAATCCGGAGCTGAAGGAGGTCCTTCATGATGGGAGCGTTGTAGTCCTTCTGGAACCGCTCATCCACAAAGGCTCGGAGCGCCTCCCACTGCTGCTGCTGGTAGTACTCCTGTGCCAGAAACAGGAGGGCCTTGGGTGTGGGAGTGCTCCGGACCCAAAGCTGGAGGGTTTCTTCAGGAGCCCCGGTTTTCAGGGTCTTCTGAAGCAAAAACTCCAATTCCCAGAAATAGGGGGAAAGCGTGGGATCCGTGGCCCAGTCGTTTCGGGTTGCTTCCAGCCACTCCAGCGCCTGATCACCCAGGCCCTGACGCCCCAGTAGCCACGCCTTGGTGTACTGGGCCTCAGTGGTCAATTCGTAGAGATTGCGGTTCAGCAACGCCTCCACGGACTTCTGGGCGTCCACCAGATCACGGACCGGAGTGTTTCGCTGGTTCGCGCTCTTCAGCTCGTGGATGCGAACGTAGGCCTGCGCGCTCCAAAACAGCGACCGACCGTACCAGTCGGAAGTGGGGTTGCCCGCTTCCTCTTGCTGAATCGTGTAAAAGTCCTTCAGCGCCTCCTGGAGGCTCTTGATGTTGTTCGAGAACAGCTTCCGGTAAGCAACGTGAAACCGCTTTCCGGATGAGTCAAACCACCCAGGCTCAGGAGGCTCATACTGGCTGGGAAACAGGGCCTGCCACTGGGGCAAGGGCGGGAGTTCCAGCTGAGGAAGCGTGACCAGCTCTTCTGACCCTCCAGAAGGCGTATAAGCAGGAATTTCAAATGGGTAGCGCCCAGCACGGCTCTCAACAAAAGTGGGGAGGTCGGCAGCCTGAGCAAGGGAAGGGAGGATCCATAACAGCAGTCCAATCCATCCGAAGCGACGCATGGTTACCTTTGAGAAAGGGGTGGGTCGGGGAGGGTCTGACGGAACTCAATCAGCGCCTGGGTGGCTGCATTCAGGTCTTCGGCAGAAAGCCGGAGGGCGTACTCGTAACGAGCCATGGCGTGTTGGTAACGCGGGTCATAGTAGTCGGTCAAGAGGATCTGTGCCAATTCTTCCAAATGCCCATGCTTCAGGCAGTGACGCAGGTGCTCAACGCGCTTGGCACTCAGTGCCATTTTGAGGGTCTGCAGGATGGCATCAACCTCCTGGACGTCAGCCTCGCTGCGGAGGGCGTAGTCTTCAACCGTTCGCTGCACCCGGGTTTCCAAAGAGGCCTCCAGCAGCACCGTCACGCCTTCCCGGAGGGTCTGGAACACGGGCTTGGGAATGAAGACGGGCCCGACCTTTCGGCTCTCCCCCTCTACAAACCAGTGAGCCCCAGCAGGCAGAGCCTGGATCTGTTGCAGCATCAGGCCCTCAAAGTTGCGCTGCGTCCGGGGGTGGAGGTGCAGGGCGCCAAACAGTGAGCTGCGGTGCTGGGCCAGCCCTTCCAGGTCCAGGTGATCCGGGAGCCCTCGCAAGATGCGGGTCTTGCCAACACCGGTTTGCCCATGCAGCACAATGAAGGAGCCCGTGAAGGCGCCCAGCTCCTTCAGGACATGATTGCGGTAAGCCTTGTACCCGCCCTGAAGCTGCTGAACCCGGTACCCCTGCGCCTGCAACAGGCGCACAACCGAGGCGGAGCGCATTCCTCCACGGGCACAGTAGACAATCAGCGGCTGTTCCTGCAGCGGAAGGAAGGGCTCCAGAAATTCCTGAACCTTCTCGGAAACCAGGTCCTTTCCGCGCTCAACGGCCACCTGAGGTCCCACCTGTTTGTAGAGGGTCCCGATCTCCGCTCGCTCCATGCCACTGAACAGGGGGATGCTCTGGGCACCGGGAATGGCGCCTTGCTGAAACTCTTCAGGCGTCCGGACGTCGACCAGCTGGTGACCCGACTGCAGCGCCGCTTCCGTTGAGAGGCTCTCGAGGTCTCCCTCCAGAAAACGATCAATCCCGGCCCGGAAGGTCGCTGCAGTGGTGGTGGTCACTCTTCACCATCTTCCGCAACCGGTTCGGCTTCCTCACTCACTGGAAGCAGGCTGTGCCGCTCGCGCACCAATCGCTCCAGTTCTTCTGAAATCTCAGAGTGTTCCTCCAGAAACCGGATGGCGTTGTCTCGGCCTTGCCCAAGACGCTCCTTGTTGTAGGAAAACCACGTTCCGCTCTTCTGAACCAGTTCCAGCGCCACGGCATAATCCAGCAGCACTCCAAACTGAGAGATGCCCTTTCCGTAAATCAGGTCAAACTCTGCAGACCGGAAAGGCGGGGCCAGCTTGTTCTTGACCACCTTCACCTTCACCCGGTGCCCCTGCACCTCGTCGCCCTGCTTGATCTGAGTGGTCTTGCGGACGTCCAGGCGAATGCTTGAGTAAAACTTCAGGGCCTGGCCACCGGTCGTTGTTTCCGGATTGCCAAACACCACGCCAATCTTTGACCGCAACTGGTTGATAAAGATGAAGATTGTGTGGGATTTAGAGACCGACCCTGTCAGCTTCCGGAGGGCCTGTGACATCAAGCGGGCATGCAGGCCCATGTGGGAGTCGCCCATGTCGCCGTCCAACTCGTTCTTGGGCACCAACGCGGCCACCGAGTCCACCACCACAATGTCCGCCTTACCAATCCGGACCATCTGTTCTGCAATCTCCAGGGC
>JAYOTF010000001.1:96674-190689 GCA_038150265.1 Deltaproteobacteria bacterium
CCCCGTAGTCGGGCTGAGACAGGAGCATTTCCTCAACCTTGACCCCCAGTGTCCGGGCATTGGTCCGATCAAAGGCGTGTTCGGCATCCACAAACACCGCGGTGCCTCCAGCGCGCTGGACTTCCGCAATGGCACACAGGGCCAGGGTGGTCTTTCCGGAGGCTTCCGGACCATAGATTTCAATGATCCGGCCACGGGGAAAACCGCCCACACCCAGGGCAATGTCCAGGGCCAGGTTTCCGGCGCTCACCACCGGAGCACTCTGGACGGAACTCTCATCCATCCGCATAATGGATCCCTTGCCAAACTGGCGCTCAATTTGGGAGATCGCCAGTTCCAGGTCTTTTCGGCGGTCGTCTTTCTTCCCCTCGTCTTTTGTCATAAGTGGCTCTCTTGTTGTTTTGTCGGTACAATTCACAGGTTAAGGAACCGGGAATGCATGTCTCAAGTGGAGTCAAACATCATAGGCGCCTCTCCAAGAAGTAGCAAACGCTAAACCGGCCTCCCTTCCCGTAGGCCCTTCTTCCAGGGCGCCTGACGTCTTTTCGTTTTTTCACTGGAATATCAATTTTATGAGCTTCAACAAAAAGCGATGCCTCGTCGCCGGAGGGGCCGGTTTCCTCGGCTCCTTTCTCTGTGAACGCCTGCTTCAGGAGGGACACGAGGTCATCGCGGTCGACAACTTCTTTACCGGCAACAAGCGCAACATTGCCCACCTGCTGCCTCGGCCGGACTTCGAGGTGATCCGGCACGATGTCGTGGAGCCCCTCCTCCTGGAGGCTGACTGGATCTTCAACCTGGCCTGTCCAGCCTCCCCGGTTCACTACTGGCACAACCCCGTCAAGACCATCAAGACCAGTGTGATGGGGACCATCAACATGCTGGGACTGGCCAAACGCACCGGCGCCCGGATCCTCCAGGCCTCCACTTCGGAGGTGTATGGCGACCCAGAGGTGCACCCGCAGACCGAAAGCTACTGGGGCGCCGTCAATCCGATCGGCCCCCGGAGCTGTTATGACGAAGGCAAACGGGTCGCCGAGACGCTGATGATGGACTACCACCGTCAGAACAACGTCGACATCCGGATCGTCCGCATCTTCAACACCTATGGCCCCCGGATGCATCCCGAAGACGGACGCGTCGTGAGCAACTTCATCGTCTCGGCCCTGAAGGGGGAGCCCCTGACGCTTCATGGCAACGGCGAGCAAACCCGCTCCTTCTGCTTTGTCAGCGACCTCGTGGACGTGATCTACCGCATGATGGCGCAGGACGAAATCGTGGGGCCGGTGAACATTGGCAACCCCGGAGAATTCACCATCCGCGAGTTGGCCGAGCAGGTGCTTGCCCTCACCCAGTCTTCTTCAGAGCTCACCTTCTTGCCGGCTCGGGAAGACGACCCCAAGCAGCGCTGCCCCGACATCACCCTGGCGCAAACCAGGCTGGGCTGGAGTCC
The DNA here is from genome assembly GCA_038150265.1 of Deltaproteobacteria bacterium. GTDB lineage: Bacteria > SAR324 > SAR324 > SAR324 > NAC60-12 > JAYPUA01. The sequence goes on from JAYOTF010000001.1 coordinate 98,128, forward strand.
GCAGGTGCCTCTTCGTGAAGGGCTGGAGCGGACCATCGGCTACTTTGATGAACTGCTTCGGCAATCCTGAGACCTGAGACCCCAATGAAGAAGCGCTGCCTTTCCGCCTTCCTGCTCCTCATGGCCTCAGTCGGGGGAGGCTCCCTTGCTCTGGCGCAGTCCTCGGGCTTTGCCCAGCCTGCAGGAGAGGCTGAATTAGCAGAACCGGCGGACGCTCTGGCGTACAGTGCCGATGAATCCATGCTGGCCGCCGGCTTCACGGATGGCTCCGATGGCAAGGTTCAACTCCTGGACCGGGCCAGTGGCAAACCCATCGCCGTGTTGACCTCCGAGGACAACCCCATTCGCGAACTGGCTTCCGACCTCAAGCAACGGCGCCTGGTTGTTGCTGGGGAAAAACGCCTGGAAATGTGGAACCTCGAAAACCTGGAGACCGGAGAGGTTTCCTCAGACCAGCGCGTCTGGAGCCACGAAGCCGAAACCCAGCAGGTGCAGATTACCCCAACCGGTGAGGCCGTCCGGTGGCTCGAAGACGGCAAGCTCCGGGAATCGCCGCTGGATGCCATGCAGCCCAGGGACATTGCTGAAGTCGCGGATGCCTCCGGACACGCTCAGAGCCGAGACGAGTCCATGCTGGCTGTTTCCAAGGACAAGGAAGGCGTCGTCAGCGTTTATGCCGACGGAGAGCCCCAGCCTGATCTCGACTACCACCTCTTTCCGGTCAAGGACATGAAGTTCCTTCCGGACGGCAAGCTCCTCTCCCTGGATGAAGCCGGGAACCTGATCTGGGGCGACGTCGCCAACCGCATCAAGGAACGGCAGCTTGTGGTTCCGCATCCGGAAGAAACCCAGCTGGTGCGTGTGGAGCCCCTGCTTGAAGAAAAGGCTGTGGTGGCCGTGCAGCAGGCCGATGACGAACACGAAGCCGTGGTGCTGGATTACCGTGGCCAGGAGCAGGAACGCTTCGCCCTGAGCTCATCGGAAGCCCTGGCGATCAGTCCCACGGGCGCCCACATGGCGTACTCCGACCCCAAGGGCAAGGTTCGCTTCATGGATGTCCCCTCCAGCGAATCGCCCAAGGCCTACGCCCAGCGCCTCCGGAGCCTGGATGCCCCGGAAACGGCCCGCCGTTACCTCAACCAGCTGGACCCGATGGCGGCGGCCAATCGTGAGGAGCAGCAGATCAACGAAGTGGCACTTCTGGAAGATCGCCTGAAGGGAGCCCTCAAGGCCGGAAAGTGGGTGGAGGTCGATCAGCTTGCTCGCGAGTTGCTCACCGTTGACCCCAGAAATAGCGTGGGGCGGAGCGCGCAGCTGCAGCTCAAGGGACGCCAGGACTTGCTTCAGATTGAGAAGGCCAAGCAGCTCATGGAGGTGGGAGACTACGAACGGGCGGCTGCCCTGCTGGCCAAGGTTCCCAGCAACAGCGAACAGTATGAAGAAGCCCGGGAACTCCTCAGCCTGGCAGAGCGCAAGAGCCAGATTCAGCAAAACCTCCGGAACGCCCGGGCGAGCATGCGCGTCAGCAACTGGGACCTCGCCCGAGTTCAGGTGGAAAAGGTGCTGCAGCAAGAACCCAACAACCCCCAGGCCCTTGCCTTGCTGAAGGAGATCAACTCCAGCTCCCGTTGGGAGACCTTCCAGTTTTGGGGCATCCCGACACTGGCGCTGGTGGGTTTTGCGGGGTTGGGCTTCTTTCTTTACTTGAAGCGTCCCAAGTGGCTCAATCGCCTGAGTGTCGACGAAGAGCCCGCGCCCCTGAAAAAACGCCCGGGCGCTCCGGCCTCTCCGAAGGCCAAGACAGCCAAGGCCACCACGCCGGAAGGTCCCTCGCTTGATGAGCAACGGTACCGAGAGGCGCTGGCCAAAACCACGGAGCTGCTCCGGATTGCCCTGCGTAAGGATGCTCACCGCGAACACGCCGTCCGGCTCATGGACTTCCAGGCCGAGCTCAAGATCATCGCTCAGAAGGGAAAGGCTCCGAACGCCGACTTCCGCCTCCTGGTCACCCAGCTGCTGGTGCTGCAACAGACCCTCCGGAACCTCAAGTTCCGGGGCAAGGCCCGAAGCAGTACCAAGGAGTCCGGCCCCCAGGAAGGGGAGCAGCAGACCCATGAGCAGGCCACAGCAGCACCCTCCGGAGGCAAGGAGGACACCTACTACCAGGTACTGGGAGTCGCGCCAGACGCCTCAGCCGAGGACATCAAGAAGGCCTACCACCAGAAACTCAAGGAATATCATCCAGATCGGCACCAAAGCAGCGAGTTCGGCTGGATCAAGGAACAGGCGGAAGCCATGACCTTGAAGGTCCGGGAAGCCTTCGATACCCTGGGCAACCCCGCGACCCGAAAAAAGTATGATCAGAAATTGCGTTCGTGACCACCGATAAGGTTTTCTTTCCTGAAGAAAACACGATAAGCTTGTTCTCTTTTCCGCCGGAGAAGTTGAACCCCTTAATGAAGACTCATGAAAATTCTATACATTGAGGACGACCATGCACTCCGTGATCTGATGCAGGAAGTGCTGGAGGGAGAAGGATTTGAGGTAACCGTTGCAGGAACCGGCAACGCGGGCATCCAGCTCTTTCCAGAGGTTCAGCCTGATGTGGTCATCACCGACCTCATCATGCCCGATGGAGACGGAGAGGAAGTGATCGCCGCTCTCAAGCAACTGCCTCCGCCCCACCCGCGGATCATTGTCTTCAGCGGCATGTGGGCCGATGATGGAATGACCATTGAGGAGCACGCCAAGCGGCTGGGAGCTGATGCCGGCCTCGCCAAGCCGGTGGAGTTCAGCACCTTGCTGGAAACCATCAAGGAACTCCACCCTTAAGCCCTTTCTCCAGAACCCGAACAGGGGCACTGGTTCTTTTGGGTTGGACCCGCCGTACGGTTCCCCTCCCGCCTCCGTTTCTTGCTTTTTTCTTCACCTCCGCGCCGTTATGAGATCAAGGCTGCTTCCTGTTGCCTTCATCAGTTCCCCTGAAAGACGGGAGTGGTTTTCCAGCCGCTTCATCCGATGAACACCACTCTGCTCAAAAACCTCTGGCGCCAGATCACTCGGAAGCTGCTTCCTCCCATTGCGACGGCTTCCGACCTGCCGCGTCAGCAGCAGCAAATCCTTCGGGTCCTGATCCTGGGGTTGGTCCTGGTGACCGGCATCAGCTCCGTTCTGGACATCTGGCCCACTCCGCGCCTGATCGGCGTCCGGGTTCTGTGTGGCCTCCTGCTGGTGCTTTACGTGGTGGAGCTGCGCCACTCGCCCAGCTGGACCCGGTGGGGCTTCATTGGCCTGACAGCGCTGTACCCGCTTTATGAGCTGCTCGCCGGGTTGCCTCCGGATGAGGTGCTGCCCTGGTTTTCCGTGTCGCTCATCATCTCCGGGTTCAACCTCTCATCCCGGAAGCTGGTCACCTTCTTCACCTCCCTGATCCTGACCCTCTTGGTGCTTCCCCTCGTGGGAGCCGCAGGAACCCTGGAGCAGTGGGGAGGAGGGATCGCCTTGCTCAGCTCTTTGTTTGTGCTGGTGTTCTTTGCCAACACCCTCTCCAAGGCTCAGCTGAAGGAGTTACAGACTCAGCAGGAAGCGCTCCGCCGCATTACCAGCGAACGGGACAGCCTGCTGGCCTCCGGAGAGATCGGCATTTGGTCCTGGGAACAAGACCGGTTTCTCTGGGACGCCACCACCCTGAAACTGTTCCGCCGCGAAGCGCCTCCTGCTTCACCTGAGGAGTTCTTTGCACTCCTTCATGAAAAGGACCGCGACCGCATCATCGCCCTGATCGAATCCGAATCCGATACCACGGAGTTCGAGTTCCGGCTTCAAGGGTTTCCCGAGAACTACATCCTGCTTTCCAAGGGACGCACCATCCGAGATGCTCAGGGCAAGCCGCTCCGGCGTGAAGGGACGACTCAGGACATCAGCAAGCTCCGGCAAGCGGAAGTGGAACTGGATCAATCACGAGCCCTCAATCAGGAGATTCTGGAGACGATCAACGATGGGCTCATCGTGGTCAACGCCAACCGCCAGCGGGTCGCCGTCAACCGCAGAATCATGGAGCTGACGGGCTTCACACGAGACGAACTCCTCACCCTGCCTCCCACTGAAACCTACTGGCCTCCAGAGGAGCAGAAGCACTTGAGTCAGGAGTTGGGCAAGGTCTTCCAGACCGGAGAGCGCGTGCAGCTGAAAACGCTCTACCGCCGCAAGGACGGGAGCCTGTTTCCGGTGCTGCTGTCCGCAGGCGCGATCTTTGACGCCAACGACACTCCTCTCTACAGCGTCGCCCTGATTCACGACCTCACCCTGACGCAAGCCGCCGAACAGGAGCGGCGGAATGTGGAGATCAAGGCCATCAGCCAGTCGAAGCTCGCCCAGATCGGGGAGCTGGCCTCCATCATGGCTCATGAAATCAACACCCCCCTGGCCCACGTCCAGATGGTGCTGGACTCCATTCAGCTCCACTTGAAGAAAGGAGCCCTGGCAGCGGAACAGGTGGGCCCCAGGCTGGTCACTGCCGGGAAGCAGGTCAAGCGCATCAAGCAGATCATCGACCACATGCGCCTCTACGCCCGTGCTGAATCAGCCGAACGGACATCCATTGCGCTGGAGACGCTTTTGGACAGCGCCATGATTCTGATCGAAGGACGGCTCCGGCTCCATCGGGTTCAGCTGACACGGGAGCTGGCTCCGGATCTGCCGCTGCTGTACGTCAACCCCACCCAACTGGAGCAGGCCTTCCTCAACCTGATCAACAATGCCATGGAAGCTCTGGAAGCGACGGAGCAGAAGGCCATTCACCTCCGCGCCCGAGCTACCGCCCAGCAGATGTACATTGACATTGAAGACAACGGTGCCGGCATGAGTCCGGAAACGCTGCAGCACCTCTTCACGCCCTTCTTCACCACCAAACCGGCAGGGCAGGGCACCGGGCTCGGATTGTCCATCACCCAGAGCATCATCACCGAACATGGCGGACACATTGAGTGCATCTCTGAGCCTCAGTGCGGAACGACGTTCTCCATTACCCTCCCGGTTCTCTCTCCGGCATGACACTTTCCCCTCTCCCTCTCCCTGAAGAGCTTCAGCGCATTGCGCAGGCCCTGAGCCAATCGGGGGGGCAGGCCTACCTGGTGGGCGGAGCCGTTCGCGATGCCTTGCTCGGAATTCCGCTTCCCAAGGACCTGGACGTGGAAGTCTTTGGCCTGGAGGCCGCTCGGCTGGAAGCGGTGTTACAGGGCTTCGGCAGGGTGCAGCTGGTGGGAAAGAGCTTTGGCGTCTGGAAGCTTGCCACAGAACAGGCCGATTACGACTTCAGCCTGCCCCGAAGAGAACGCAAGGTTGCGGCGGGGCACCAGGGATTTGAAGTGGAGTCCGATGCCCAGATGAGCTTTGCCGAAGCCGCTTCGCGGCGTGACTTCACCATCAACAGCATGGGGTACGACCTGCTTGCGCAACGTTGGGAAGACCCGTACGGAGGCGCCTCCGACTTGCGCAGGCGCTTGCTGCGTCACATCGGCCCGGCCTTTTCGGAAGATCCCCTCCGGGCCCTCCGGGCGGTTCAGTTTGTCGGACGTTTTCAGCTCTCACTCCATCCGGATACCGTCCGGCTGTGCCGTCAGCAAGACCTGGCTGAGGTTTCTCCTGAGCGACTCTTTGAGGAGTTCCGGAAGCTGTTCCTGAAGGCGCCGGTGCCTTCGTTGGGAATGCGGGCCCTTGAAGAAATGAACGGCCTGCGCTTCTTTCCCGAGCTACAGGCCCTCACTCAGACTCCTCAGCAGCCGGAGTGGCATCCGGAGGGAAACGTTTGGCTGCACACCCTGATGGTCCTTGACGAAGCCGCCCGCCTGCGCACCTCTGAAGACTCCGACGACCTGGCGCTGATGCTCGGAGCCCTTTGCCATGACCTGGGCAAGCCTCCGACGACCGTCTGGCAAGACGAACGCTGGCGCAGCCCCCGTCACGATGGGGTTGGCGTCGAGGTCACCCGGCGCCTCCTGGACCGCCTCACACGGCATCAGGCGCTCATCGAAACAGTCTGTGCGCTGGTGCAGAATCACCTGCAGCCTTATCACCTCTATCACCTCCGGGAGCGCCTCACATCGGGAGCCATCCGGAGGCTGGCGTTGCGGATCTCCATCCCGTTGCTGGTTCGGCTCGCTCAGGCGGATTTCTCCGGCAGGACGCTCCCGGAGTCACTCGCCCGAGACTTTCCAGCAGGCACCTGGCTTCTCGAAGAGGCCGCTCGCCTGAAGGTGGCCGACCGCAAACCCCAGCCGCTGCTGCAGGGTCGGCACCTGATGGCACTTGGGGTCAAGCCTGGCCCACAGATGGGGCAATTGCTTCAAGAGGCGTTTGAGCAGCAGCTCGAAGGCGCCTTCCACACCCTTCCAGACGCACAGGCCTGGATCCGGAAGCGCTTGGATTCATCTTGCTCTTGAGCGTTTCGTTTTCCAGAATCTTTAGATTTTCTTGACCTGCTGTTGCCATGGAAACCAAGGTTCTCATCAATAACCGACGAGCTCGGTTTGACTACGAAGTCCTCCAGTCCTTTGAAGCGGGCATCGCTTTACGGGGGACAGAAGTCAAAAGCATCCGGGAGGGGAAGATCAACCTCACCGAAGGGTTCTGCCGGATCAGTGAGCGCCTGGAAGTCTTCTTGGTCAACGTCCATATCTCGCCTTACGACTTTGGCAATCGCCACAACCACGACCCGCTTCGGGAACGGCGCCTCCTCCTGCACCGCTCGGAAATCCGGCGGCTCTATGGGCTCGTCCGGGAGCAGGGCCTGACCCTCATTCCGCTCAAGCTCTACCTCAAGCGAGGGCGCGTGAAGGTGCAGCTGGGGCTGGTTCGTGGCAAGAAGACCCATGACAAACGCGACTCTATCAAAAAGAAGGACGCTCAGCGTGAAGTTGAACGTACCTTGCGAGATCGCCAACGGAGTTCGTGAGTTCTGATCCCACCTCCTTATCCTGGTTAGCCCTCAGCCTGGTCTCTGGGCTGGGGCCCAAAAAAGTGGAGCACCTCCTCCAGCAGTTTTCCTCCGTTGAGAACCTCCTGCAGGCGCCCGCCCCGCAGCTGGCTCAAGCCGGCATTTCCGAGACCCTGGCCCAACGCATTTCTCAGGCAAAAGAGACCCGGAGTTTCATGATGGAACGAAGGTTGCTTGAAGAGTCTTCAGAGGTTCGGCTATTTTGTCCAGATTCACCTGAATACCCTAGGAATCTCAAGGAAATCGCGACGCCTCCACTGGTCCTGTACTGGACTGGAAGCCTCCAGAAACTGGAAGGCCCCTGCGTCGCGTTTGTCGGATCTCGGACCTGCAGCGCCTACGGACGGCAGCAGACGCGTCGTTTGATTGAAGAGCTGGCTCAGGCGCTTCCAGAGGTCACGATCATCAGCGGGCTGGCCCGGGGCGTCGATACCGTTGCGCACGAGGCTGCGCTGGAGCTCGGTCTTCCGACCGTCGCCGTTTTGGCGGGAGGCCTGCAGCACATCTACCCTCCGGAAAATCAGCCGCTTGCCGAGGCCATCCAGCAACACGGCGCGCTGGTTTCGGAGTTTCCGCTGGCGCTGCGACCAGTCGCCCGAAATTTTCCGATCCGGAACCGGGTGATCAGCGGACTCTCGCACGCGGTTGTGGTCACCGAGGCTCGGGCCCGCAGTGGCGCCCTGATCACTGCAGCCTTTGCGCTGCAACAAAACCGAGAGGTCTTTGCGCTGCCCGGACGCGTTGATGCTCCCGCCAGCGAGGGTCCGAATTCGCTGATTGCTCGTCAGCAGGCACGCCTGATCCGGCGGGCACAGGACCTTCTGGACGAATTACCGCACCTGCAGTCACGCTCGGTGCAGCAGCCCGAACTTCCACTGGCTCCTCTGAAGCGTGTGCCGCTGAGAGAGCTTTCTGAGCCGCACCAAGCCATCTTGACGGCTCTGAACACAGGCATTGAAGAAGTGGATCGGCTCCATGTGGAGAGCCAGGTTCCCATGGCCAACTTGCTCTCAGCTTTGATTGAGTTGGAGTTGATGGGATACATACAACCCCAAGGAGGCCAGCGTTACCGGTTGGAACCGAACTTGGAACTGGTAAACTGAAGCAAACAGACCATGAGCGATCTGGAAACCACCATATACGTTGTTGGCGCCAAGCGCAGATGGGCTCTGCGGGGCCGGGTCTTGAGACGCGTCATCACTTTTATCGTGATCATCTTACTCGGTCTGGCGCTTACCATCACTTACCTCGTCTACTCGCACCAGAAGGTTGTCAGCAACCTGCAGGAACAGTTTGACCAGGAGGCCCTGAAGAGCGCCAAGCTCCAGGCCCTGCTGGTGGACCGCAACACCCAGGAAGCCCTGGCTCCGGAGGTGCAGTCTCCTGAAGAGAAGAGCCTGACCGACCAACAGGCCGAGCTCATTGAACGCCAGAAGCGTCAGCTTCAGGAACTGCGAGATTCCCTGCGCCAGCGCGAGCTCGTGGTGCAGCAGTTGGAGATTGAGAAGCGCTCCTCTCAGGGTCAGATTGACGACCTGCAGGAGCAACTCCGGGAAACCGAAACCGCCCTCCGGCAGGTGGAAGCTGAAGTTGAGGACCTCCGGGACCAGAACCTGGCTGAGTCCGGCGCACCTCCTCAACCCGAGCGCAACAGCGAGGTTTCCTCAGACAAGATGCTCCTGGTCGAGGCCCTGAAGATGAACCTGCGAGACAGCGTCCTCAGCCTGCGCTTCAACCTCACCAACAACACCGGCGAAATCCAGCAAGGACGCGTGGGGGTTCTGCTGGTCGGCAAGGATCAGCTGAGTGAGGAGCTGGAGTACAACCCGGCACGCTCCATTCCGTTCCGCATTCGCCGGTTCCGGGTCATCTCCAAGGAGTATCAGGTCAAGTCTCCCGATCAGTACGTCCGCATTGTCGCCTGGAACGACGACCAGAAGATGATCATGGATGAAAACTTCCCTGTCTCGTCCAACTGACTTGAAGCCCGCCCCCTTGATTGAGCTGGAGGCCGTCACCAAGCGCTTTGGGTACCGGACCATCCTCCACCAACTCAGCACCTCCATTGCCCCCGGAGAGTCCGTGTTGCTGCTGGGCAACAACGGGGCCGGGAAGTCCACCCTTCTGCGCCTGATCAGCTCCCTCTCTCGTCCCACCTCCGGACAGATCTGCTTCCGCGGCAAGCCCTACGCCGACTGCCACATGGACCTGCTGGAGAACCTGGGGGTCATCTCGCACGAAAGCCGGCTCTATCCGGACCTCAGCGCCGAGGAAAACCTGCGCCTGTTCGGAACCCTGCACCGGGCCACCAACCTGAATGAACGCATTCCGGAGGTCCTGGAAGAGGTCCGCCTGGCTCATGTCCGTCTGGCTCCCGTCCGGACCTTCAGTAGTGGCATGACCAAGCGCCTGATGATCGCCCGGGTGCTGCTGTATCGCCCTCCCCTGCTGCTGATGGATGAGCCCTACACTGGGCTGGACCAAAGCTCGGTGCGGTGGCTGCAGGACCTGCTGGTGTCCCACCAAAAAGCAGGAGGCAGCCTGATTCTGGTCACCCACCAGCTTGACCTCGGCCTCGAGGTTGCGACCCGGGTGCTGCTCCTCCACAAGCACCGGTTGTCCCAAGACCTTCCGGTTGCTGAGGCCACTCTGGAAACCTGCTCCTCCTGGCTGAACGATGGAGTTCACTACTCACCTTCAGAATCCTGAGCACCTCCCCCTCATCCAAGCAGCCGGCCTGAAGGAGGTCCTCCTCGAACACCGGGCCCTGAGCCGGCTCGGCACCCTGGAGACTCCAGAGCTTCAAAGCCTGCTCCAGCAGGTTCAGGCATCCGGACTCCGTCCCATCCTCCTCTGGGACGTGCTGGCAGATCCGCGTACCTTCGCCTCCGGAATCCAAACGCTGGAGGAACTGAAGCTTCCGGAAGACCTGACGATCCGGGCACAAGACGCTGGAATCGCTGAGTGGGTTCGGAGCGAGCGTCCGGACTGGAAGCTGCACTGGCTGGTGGAAGGCAACACCCACAACCTCGTTGGCCTGAAGCGCTGGGAGCAGGCCTTTGGGCAGAGCCTCACACGGCTGGTCCTCTCTTCCGAGCTTCCGGGAGCGCTGCAACAGCACTACGCCGAGCAACTCGGGACCCCCTGCGAAACCCTGGGCGCAGGACGCCTGCTGCTCTTTCACAGCCCCCGTCCCCTCCTCTCCGCTCAAACGGCTCCAGCTCTTCAGCAGGAACGCCAAATCAGCACCGATGCCCAGGGACGGCACCCTCATCCGGTGCTGGAAAACCAACACGGCACCTTCATGTTTCACAACCGGGACCTGGTGATCCTCGACCGTCTCGCCGAGGTGTCCGCTCTTCAGACGATCCGGATCGACCTCCGGTTTCATGCTGATTTTTCCGTGCTTCCAGAATTGATCCTCCTCGCTCGGCAGGCCGTGGAGGGACCTCTTTCCGCTGAAGCGTCTCAGCGCCTGAACACGCTGTGGCCCACCCGCACCACACATGGCTTCTTCCGGACCAACCGGACGGAGCGCCCCATTGAGCGCCTCCGGAACCCGCACCGCCAAGCCCGGGGCGAAAACCTCGTTGCCTCCGTGGTGGAGGCCGTCAAGCGAGAGCACCTGGCCCTCTTGACCCGCAAGCCCCTTCAGCAGGGCCAGGCGCTTCTGGCACGGACCCCAAACGGCAAGGAAGTCGCCTTTACCGTCACCGACCTGCGGGACGCCTCTGGCACTCCTCAGGAAGCCGTTCCGGCGGGCACCCTCTGTTTGATCCCGCACCTCAAGTACCTCACCCCGCAAACGCTGATCTACCAAATCGGAACCGTTTCTCCGCAAGCACCCCCTTCCTCCTGAGTGAAGGCACCAGACTTTGCTTGTAAGTTCACCCGCTGGAAGCTAATTTGGTGCGTTTGAATTCAAGTTTTTCCCAAAGATCATGGTGTGGGTTCACACCAACTCTCCACAGCCCCTTCACATGCAAGTCATCGACTCCGCTGAAGAACCAATCGCTCCTGTTCCAGCGGTTGTGACTCTGGGAAACTTTGATGGCTTTCACCTGGGGCACCAGGCTCTGGTGGACGCAGTGGTCCGGGATGCCCGGCAGATTGGCTGCCAGGCGGCGCTGGTTACGTTTGACCCGCACCCGCAGGAAGTGGTTCACACCAACAAGCAGGTCCCACGGATCTGCACACCGGAGCTGCGGCTGCGAGGCTTCAGCCAGTCCGGACTGGATGCCGTCCATGTGATTCCCTTCACCCGCGAGCTGGCGGACCTGGATGCTGAGGAATTTGCGCGACGGTTTCTGCTGGAGCGGTTCCAGCTTGAGAAGGTTGTCATCGGGTACGACTTCCGCTTTGGCAAAAACCGGGGGGGCGACTTCAAACTGCTGGAGGCCCTGAGTCAGCAGCAGCACTTTGCTCTGGAAGAGGTCCCGCCGGTGCAAGTCGAGCAACAGACCGTCAGCAGCACGCTGATCCGTCAATTGCTCCAGGAGTACCGGTTTGGCGACATTCCCACCTACCTGGGACGCCCCCACAGCCTGCTCGGAACAGTGGTCACCGGAGAACAACGGGGCCGGCAGCTGGGAACTCCAACGGCAAACCTGATTCCACAGGTGCCACTGGCGCTTCCCAATGGCGTGTATGCCTCTCGGCTGCAGGTCGGTGGCCAGATTCGGTATGGCGTCACCAATGTGGGACAGAAGCCCACCTTTGGGGTCCATGCCACCACGGTGGAGACGTGGATTTTCGATTTCGATGACGACATCTATGGAGAAACCCTGGAGGTGTGGCCCATCCACCACCTGCGGGACGAGCAGAAGTTCTCCAGCCTTGATGCGCTCATCCGACAGATTCACCAGGACGCGGAACAGGCCAGGGACCTGCTGGCTCATTCAGAGGTGCTCCCTCGCCTGTTTCCAGCTCCTTAATTTCGGCGCTTTGTTGACCTCAGGATTCCTGCCATGTCGATTTACTCCGAAATCATCCCGGTCTTTCCGTTAGGGGGAAGCATCTTGTTGCCTCAGGCCATTCTGCCGCTTCACATCTTTGAGCCCCGATACCGCCAGATGGTTGAGCACGCCATGAGTGAAGAGTCTCTGATTGGCATGATTCAGCCAGTCAGCTCGGCCTCAGAGGAACTGCATCAGGTGGGGTGCCTGGGAAAGATCGAGGAGTTTCAGAAGCTTCCCAATGAGAACTACCTGATTCAACTCCATGGGGTCATCCGCTTTCAGCTGCTCCACGAGGTGGAGACCGATACCCTGTTTCGCCAGTTTCGGGTCAGCTACCAGGACTTTGAGGTGGACCTGAAGGAGCCGCAGCTTCCGGAAGATCCGGAGCGCCTCAGCCAGGCCTTTCAGAACTACACAGAAAAGAAGCAACTCCAGATCGAGTGGGAGAAGATCAAGTCCATCCCGCTCCACTTTCTGGTCAACATCCTCTGCATGAACCTTGACTTCGGGAACCTCGAGAAGCAGGCTCTCCTTGAGAGTCCGGACCTCGTCAACCGCACAGAGAACCTCATCACCTTGATGGAGATGGCAGTGGCTGAAGAGTTCCACGGAGACGACCTTTCCAATCAAATCAACTGACAAAGCTCGCATGCGCTCATTCCTGATCAGCCTCTTCCTTCTGGGACTTCCTCTGCTTGCTGGAGCCGAACCCTCCCCGTACAGCCCCAACCCCACAGTCGCGACCCTGAACGATCAGCAGGTCACCCTCGAAACCCTACGGAACAAGCAGATCCAGGACCTGAACCAGCAGCTGCACGACGCCCTCTATCAGCAATTGATTGAGTATAGCGTCACCGAATTAGCCAAAACGCATGAGGAGATCGAGGCCAATCCGCAGGTTGAGATCTCTGATGCCGAGGTGGCAAGCTTCTACAACCTTTCGGGCCTGAAAAGCCGAGGCACCCTGAGCCAGCTGGCTCCGCAGATCCGGGGGTTCATGGAACAACAGGTGCGAGCAGAGCACTTTCAGAAGCAGTTTGCCCTCGCCCAGGAAAAGGGCTGGGTGACGTCCTACCTGGAGCCGCCCTCCGAATTTTTGCTCGAAGCCAACATCAAGACCGCATACGTCCGGGGCAACACCGACGCAAAGGTGATGATGCTGGAGTTCTCTGATTACCAGTGTCCCTTCTGCCTGCGCGTTCAGGAGTCGATCGGCAACCTGATCGAGGCTTATGGCGACCGGGTTGCCTTTGGGTACCGGCACTTTCCCCTGACCTTCCACACAGAAGCGGATGAAGCAGCAGTCGCTTCCGAATGTGCTCGGGAGCAGGGCAAGTTTGAGCCCCTGCACGACCTGCTCTACAAACGGCAGAAGGCTCAGTTCCCAAAGAACCTCAAGGCTTATGGCCGGGAGATTCAGATCAAGGACGTGGAGGCGTACGACGCCTGCATTGATGAAGACCGTTACCGGCAGCAGGTGAACCAAGACATCGAAGACGGCATGGCCCTCGGCATCAACGGCACTCCCGGATTCATCATTGGGCTGTACGACCCGGAGACTCAGACGGTCAAGGGCGAGCTGCTCTCTGGCGCCCAGCCGTACCAGAAATTTGTCGAACTCCTGGAAAAGTACCTGGGGCGTCAGTCTTAACCCGTCGTTCGGAAGCTCCGTTATGGAAAACCTGGAAGCCTTACGCCACTCACTGGAGCAGATTCAGGCTCCGCGGATCCTGGTCCTTGGGGACCTGATGCTGGACCGCTACTCCTGGGGCGCTGTGGATCGCATCTCTCCGGAGGCACCGATTCCGGTCCTGAGGGTGGTCCGCGAAGACCAGCGCCTTGGAGGTGCGGGAAACGTCATGATGAACCTGGTCGCCCTGGGAGCGCAGGTTCAGGCATGTGGCCTGATTGGGCAGGATGAGTCTGGACGGACCATCCGGGAAATCCTGGAGCAGAACCACATTGATGCTTCCGGGGTGCTCGAGTCTGATTCGTACAAGACCGTCCTCAAGCACCGAATGATCTCCGGGCACACGCACCTCTTGCGCATGGACATGGACCCTGCCGCAGGGTACTCGCTTCCAACAGCAGAAGAAGCCCAGATCCTGAATTTCCTCAAGGAACGGGTCACCGAAGTGGACGCCATTGTGGTCTCTGACTACGGAAAGGGCCTGCTCACCGAGAACCTGCTCCGGTCGGTTGCTGCGCTGGGAAAGACTCACCAGATTCCGGTGGTCGGCGATCCCCGACGAGGCATTGATTACGGCATCTACCAGGACTTCACCCTCATCAAGCCCAACCGCAAGGAAACCGAGCAGGCCGTTGGGTTTGGTCTCAACGACCGCAACAGCATCCTCCGGGCGGCCCAGCACCTGAAGTTTCAGGTGGGGCTGGAGTACGTCATCATCAGCCTCGACAAAGACGGCCTCCTGCTGTTCAAGGACCCGCAGACCTTCCAGTTCTTTGATGCGGAATCACAAGAGGTCTTTGACGTCGTGGGTGCCGGAGACATGGTCATCAGCGTCCTCTGCTTCATGCTTGCCGGCAAGGCTCCGATTGAGCATGCGGCCTACTGGTCGCAGCTGGCAGCAAGCATGGAAATCCAGCACGTTGGGGTGGTGTCGTTTACCAAGCCCGAGCTGCTGCACCGCTTTGACTTCGGAGAGACGTCGTCCAAGATTGTCACCCTGGAGCAGCTTTCCCGGCACCTGGCTCAGCAGGAGCAGCCGGTCGTCTTCACCAACGGCTACTTCGACGACCTCAGCGCCGGACACCTGAAGTTCCTCCACCAGCTCAAGGTCCTCCGGGGCTTCAACGTGGTGGCCATCAACAGTGACCGAGTCATTGCCGAACAGAAGGGGCAGCCTCCGCTCCTGAATGAGCGAGAGCGCGCCATGCTCCTTTCTTCCATTGAAGCCGTGGACCGTGTGGTGATCTTCGACGAGGTCGACGCCAGCCGCATGATTGAACGCATCCGCCCGCAAGTCGTGGTGAAGGGAGAGCGCTACCGAAGCGCGGACCTTCCGGAAGCAAACGCCATCACCGAGGTCGGTGCCCGGATTGAGTACCTCAAGGAATACTAACCCCGTCATCACTTACACGAGAGAGCCCAATGAGCGTCAATATCGATGATGTCCAAAGCCTGGTGGACCGCCAGAATCAGTGGCGAGGCCAGGAAGCCATCAACCTCATCGCCAGCGAAAACGTCCAGTCTCCAGCTGTCAAACAGATTGAGGCCAACGACTTCATGGGCCGATATGCTGAAGGGCACCCGAACACCCCAGACGCAGACCGACGCTACTACGAAGGCACGCAGTACATTGACGAAATTGAAGCCATGGCCACCCGGGAGTTTCTGGAACTTGCCGGCTGCAAGCAGGCAGACGTCCGCCCCATCAGCGGGAATGCGTCCAATACCGCAGTGGCGCTGGCTCTGCTCCGGGGAGGGGATACCGTCATCGTCAACTCCATTGATGTCGGAGGACACATCAGCCACAACCCCATTGGGGTGGTGGGGCGTCGCATTCAGGTCCGGGGTCAGGCGTTGCTTCCCGGACGGGACAACACCATCAACCTGCACTTCTGGCCCACGACTGAAGACGGCTGGCACCTTGACCCCGCAAAGTGCGTGGACCTTGTGGAGCAGACCAACCCCAACATGGTGCTGCTGGGCAAGAGCCTGTTCCTCTTCCCGGAACCCGTCACCGAAATTGCAGAGGTCTGCCGGGCCAAGGGCATTCCGCTCCTCTACGACGGCGCTCACGTGCTTGGCCTGATCCTCGGCGGGCAGTTCCAGAATCCGTTTGCTGAAGGCGCTCACTTCATCAACGCCAGCACCCACAAGACCTTCCCGGGACCTCAGCGGGGAGTCATTCTCGGAAACCTGGAAGGGGAAAAGGAGTTGAAGTGGTGGGAGAGCATCGACCGAGGCGTCATGCCGGGCTCCTCCAGCAGCCACCACCTGCACACCCTGCCTGGGCTGCTGGTTGCCATCCGCGAAATGAAGGCTCATGGCGCCGCCTATGCCGCTCAGACCGTCCGGAACGCTCAGGCGCTGGGACAGGCCCTCCACGATTCCGGAGTCCGTGTGGAAGCCGCCGAGTTTGGCTTTACGCAGAGTCACCAAATCGCCCTCAATGTTTCGGCGTATGGTCCGGGAAAGGCGATTGCGCGTCGGCTTGCGGAAAACAACATCATCCTCAACTACAACATGCTTCCGGGAGACACGGACGCTCGCAACCCAACCGGTCTGCGCATCGGTGTTCAGGAGATGACCCGCTACGGCATGAAGGAAGCCGAGATGGGAGAACTCGCGGAGCTGATGAAGGAGGTGCTGGAAGGAAAGGATGCGTCGGAAGGTGTGAAGCGACTCCGAAGCCGCTTCACGGAAGTGCAGTACTGCTGATCAGGCGGCCTCTGCCTGCTGAGACTTCTTGGCTCGGTGGAGGTACTGGTTGAGCTTGATCCGGACCAGCTGGTCCACGTCCCGGAACTTGAGGTGGAGGTTGTGGGCGCCTCCATTCCCCACCACCCGAACCACACTGGCGGCCATCACGCCTCGCAGGTTGGCCCGCGCCAGGTGGAACTCCATCACGTCGCCAGGGCTGATCTCCGGATTGGGCATCGAATTGATGATCACCATCATCCCACCGGCGCTCATGTCCACCACCTTGGCACTCACCGGAATCCGGACGCCAGGCTCCTTGCCAAAGTTCTTCTCCAGGTCGTACTGGGCTTCCTGAATGAAGCTGAAGTCCATGTTCATGCCAAGTGGAATGCGCTCAGACTCCCGGATGACCATCTTCCGAATGGAGTCGGTGTGCCCAAGCACCACCGCCGCATTTCCGTCGGTCAGCTGATCCAGCACCCGGACCTGAAACTCGTAGTCGGCATCCCCTTCCCGCCTCATCTGGCAGGAGACCTGCGGGAACTGCTTCATGTTGGCCGGCCGCTTCTTCACCATCGGTGGCTTGATCAAAAAGCGATCCTCATGCACCTCCAGAACCGTGGTGATGAAGTTCACCATCTTGTTCTTGTGCACCAACTGGCACTCCAGCCGAATGTTCGGAACCAGCATCTGGGTCAACAGAAAGGGCACCTCCGGATTCTTGACGTTAAAGGTCAGGCTGGTCCGGAGCTGAGCGACCTTGGGCAACTTGTCTGGCTTGAACCGGGGAGACGACTTGTAGGCGGCCACCTGCTGCTCAAACAGCTTCGGGTCCTTTACCACCGGAAGCAGCTCAATCGGATCGTCTGTGCCACAGAGCTCATGAAGGAAGTTCCGGGTGGTGTCTTCCACCTTCTTGCCCTCCAGCTCGGAGTCCAGGCCCATCTGAGCCTGCTCGTCCGCAATCTGCTCCATCTCGGCCTGGGCCTGCCGTTCGCGCAGGTAACGGATGCCGAAGACAGCGCCGGTGCTGCCAAACACCAGAATGAAGAGGGTGATCCAGAAAGAGATCGGCCACGATGAGGGCGGTGGCATGGCCTGGAACATGTTCTTGGTTTCCAGGTCGGAAAGCTTCATCTTGTCCTGGGCCTGGATCGTGGCAGCGCTCAGCAGCAGCACCCACGACCAGGCGCCTCTTTGGAGGAGGGACAGGCAACGGTTGATGGTCATCGGAACCTCATTTGGAACATTCCCATGGCAAGGCGGGAGAAGGGACTTCTCCTGGAATTTTGAAGAAAAGAATAGGGAAATCTCCCCCGGAGTACAAGCCTCTCCGGAGCAATCAGCTCATCTGGTCGTAGCTGCCGAGGACCCGAATGCGGAATTGCGACTGCAGCAGCGACTCCAGGCAGGCCTCTACACCAGTGGTGTTGTAGAAGTCCATGTAAAAGACATAAGCCCATGGAATCGTCTTGGAGGGGCGAGATTCGAGCCGGCAGAGGTTGATGCCGTGCCGCTTGAAGGTGCTGAGGAGTTCGTAGAGGAGACCGGAGCGGTCTTCGTGCAGTTCCACGAAGATGGAGGTCTTGTTGCGGGAGAAGTCAAAGGACTCCTCTGCAGCCATGCGCCGCACGACCAGGAAGCGAGTGGTGTTGTTGGAGTAGTCCTGAATGCCTTCCCGGAACACATGGGCGGGGTGCTTTTCGGCAAAAGACGTGGGCACCACCGCTGCCCCCTGAAAGCCCGGCTCTTCCAGGGCCGCAAGGAACCGGACTCCGGAGTCCACATTACTGTCGGAAAAGACGCAGCGGGCCTGGGGGAGGTGCTTTGCCAGAAACTGGCTGGTCTGCTCGTAGGCCTGAGGATGCGCAAAGCAGGTCGAGGCCGCTTCAGGCGCGCCTTGAAGCAGCAACGAGTACCGGACCGGCACAATCACCTCTCCGATCACACAGAGGTGATCCGAGACAAGGGCATCCTGAATGGGGGCAATGGTTCCCGCAACGGAATTCTCAACTGGCACCACGCCTACACTTCCGGGCTCCTGAGAAACACTCAGCACAGCCTCCTGAAAGGTTCGGGTGTAGCGAATCGGGTGATCAGAGGAAAAGGCGAGGCGCGCCGCTTCATCGCTGAAGGTCCCCTCGGGGCCCAACGTGTAAATGATGGAAGCGGCTTCAGTCATCATGCGGGGAACAGGAAGGACTCCCACTCCCTCAGGCAGGCATCGTGAAACCCGAGCGGATGCACTGCGTGCAGACTCGGCTCTTCATGCGGGTTCCGTCTCCAACAGGAATGCGGACCGTTTGCAAGTTCGGCATCCAGCGTCGCTTGGTCTTGTTATTGGCGTGGCTGACGTTGTTTCCGGTCCCCGGAGTTTTGCCACAGATATCGCATTTCACAGACATGAGGTGCACTCTCTTCAAAGTCGTGGTGTAGAAGTCAAACTTGACATCATAAGCCCTGAACCCGAAAAATCAATCAATTTCTCACTGCTTTCCCGGACAGGACAATCGCACAAAACAGGCTTCACCCTCCCTTTTCCAGAGACCCGCACAGACGGGTCCGGATGGAAGGCTCCCCCAATCAGCTGTCATTCCCATGAAAACGGGAATCCAGTTTTGCAAGGGGAAGGGCTCCAACCCCCAAGGCCCCCTTCATGCGATTGCCCGGGCTCTCTGGACATGGGTTGACACCCACGGACGGAGTTGCCAAGATTCGATTCGGCACCACCTCCCACACCTCTCAAGAACCAGCTCATGACTCCCATTGAATCGCTCAAGCTCATCATGGCCCAGCTCCGGAACCCTGAGACCGGCTGCCCCTGGGACCGCGAACAGACCTTTGCCTCGGTTGCGCCTTACACGATTGAAGAAGCCTACGAGGTCGCCGATGCCATCACGCGTCAGGACCTTTCTGCACTCAAGGAAGAGCTGGGAGACCTGCTGCTTCAGGTCGTCTTTCACTCCCGGATTGCCGAAGAGTCGGGAGCCTTTACCTTTGACGACGTGGCTGCAACCGTTGCCCAGAAGATGATCACCCGGCACCCGCACGTCTTCGGAGACGATGCCCCACGGGACCAGGAGCGGCACAGCGCTCGCTGGGAAGACCAAAAGGCTCAGGAGCGCCTGCAGAAGGCTCAGGCACGAGGAGAAGCTTCCAGCCTGCTGGATGACGTTCCCCTTGCGTTACCGGCCCTGATGCGAGCCGAGAAGCTGAGCAAACGCGTGGCGCGGGTGGGGTTTGAGTGGGATACGGTGGAGGCCGTCCTGGAGAAGCTTCAGGAGGAACTGGACGAATTGGCAGAAGCCCGAGCCGACGAGAATCCGGAAGGCGTCGCAGAGGAGATCGGAGATTTGCTCTATACCGTTTCCAACCTGGCCCGCAAGCTTCAGGTGGATCCCGAAGTGGCGCTGCGGCAAACCAATGCCAAGTTTGAGCGCCGGTTCCGGTTCATTGAGCAAGCGCTTCAGCAGCAGGACCGGACGCCACACGAGGCAACTCTGGAAGAAATGGAGCAGCTTTGGCAGCAAGCGAAGCAGCAAGAGCGCTCGTCCTGAATGCGCCGGGCTGGTAGTGCTTCCCCTGCCACGAGTCTTCTGCGGCAAGCTGATCCTCAATGAACTGATGGGGCCGCATCCGCTCTCGGGTCCACTCTGGAGCCACCAGCTCCTCCCATCGTGACGCGACAGCAGTCAGCCGGTGCACCGCCACCTCTGGAGCCAGGTGTTCCAGAAAGACCTGAACCCGCCGCGCATACTCGTCCAACTCGAGCGGCACAAACCCTCCGGCACGGTGCAGCTGCTCCAGCGGCGTGTTCCGGAGGACATGCAGGTTGTGCAGCTTGACCCCTTGCACCTTGAGATCGGAAAGCAGCTCCGCCGTGGCTCGCAGCTGCGCATCGGTCTCCCCCGGAAGCCCCAGCATCAGGTGCACACAGAGGTCGAGTTGGGGGATCTGCTGAAGCTTACGGATCGCCTTGAGTGAACTGGCGCTGTCGTGTCCACGGGAAAGGAAGTCGAGCTGCGCGTCATCAAAGGTCTGGGCTCCCAACTCCACAGACAGGTAGCGTTCAGAGGCGATGCGCTCAAAGACGCGCAACACGGCTTTGGGCAGGCAATCCGGACGTGTTCCCACCACCAGCCCCACAACATCCGTTTCGGTGAGGGCCTGCTCATAGAGTTGCTCCAGCTCCCGGACGCGACCGAAGGTGTTGGTGTAGGCCTGAAAGTACACGAGAAACTTGTTCGCTCGGTAACGGCGCCGAATCCGTTCCCGGTGCAGCTGGATTTGCTCAAGAAGGGGGCGCTCCCGTTGCTGATGATAAGCCGCCGAGCCCCACTCATCGCAGAAGACACAGACCTTCATGCCTCCCAACCCTTCTCGGTTGGGGCAGGTTTCCGCAATGGACACACTCACCTTGAACACCTTTTCACCAAAGCGTTCAAGGTTGAGCTGACTCAGAGGACGGTAGCGTTTGTGGTGGAGGAATTCGGGACGGGAGGCGCTCATTGAGCCGAAAGTGCATCCAGGTAATCACGATCCAGCGTCAGCTGCACCAGCTTGGGCGGATCCTTCTCCAGAGGAATGGCTTGGCCATCCAGAGAAACCAGGACCGACCGGGAGTTGCCGATGATGACCTGAAACCCTTCAGAGGCTTCCCACTCGAAGGTTTCACTCGGGTCAAACTTGACGTCAATCGGCGTCTGATCATCCACAGCAATCCCCACCCAGGTGGGTTCCAGCGCTTCCACCTTCAGCAGCAACGGAAGCACTGCTGGCGGCGCAGGAGCCGCTTCCGGAGCCTCTGCTTCTGCTGGAGCTTCCGCCGTAGCCACCGCTTCCGGAGCTTCCGGCTCGCTTGACACCGGAGCTTCTGCGCGGGCGGCTTCCTCAGCAGGAGCCGCTTCCGGAGTTGCGTCTGGGGCCTGCGCCTGTGATTCAGACGGGGTTTCGGGGCGGGCCTCTGCTGAAGCTTCCGGGGCTTCCGGCTCCGTGGTCACGGTTTCCGGCTCGGGAGTGAAGGCATTCTCTGGCAGGTAGAGGTACACGATCAGGGCAACGGCGAGCACAATGGCTCCCAGCGCCACCCGAGTCCAGACATTCGCTGTGGCAGGGGGCTCAGAGATGCGAACCGCCTTCACGCGTTGCAGGGTATGGCCCGAATCCTTGTCATCCAGCAGGCCACTCAGCCGCTGCTGCAGCGGTTCGGCATCCATCCCAATGTAGTTGGCATACGAGCGCATGAAGCCCCGCATGAAGACAGGGCCGGGCGGCGAGTGAAAGTCCCCGTCCTCCAACGACTTCAGGGAGTTGAGGTTGACGTGGATCGCCTCCGCCACTTCTGCCAGGTCCAGTTTCTGGGCCTCTCGAGCCGTCCGGAGGTCCTTGCCAATTTGCTGGAGACTATCTTCTACGGTTTCAGTTTCTTCCATGATTCATGCAGGGGTGTGAAGACGATAGCCGAGACGTTCGCAAAAAGAACCAAACTGCTGGTCGGGAGCCTGACTCTGGTGAAGCAGGTGCAACGCTGTGCTGATGATGGAGGGAGGGTACTTGCGCAGGGTGTACCCAGACGCTTCAGGTCCAAGGGCCTGCCGCACCAGGGCAAGGAACGGCACCTCCGGAAGATCCTCCCGCTGAAGCAACGGGTACAGCTCCTGGCAAATCTGGTCATACTCTGCATCTGGAATCAGCGTCTCTCCCAACTGGTAGTACAGAAAGGAGTGAACCAGGTACTGCCGGGTCAAACGCTGAAGTAGGGCAACTTGGGACAAAGGGAGATGGCGAAAGAAACAGTAGACGGAAAGCAGGTGAACCGATATGCTTCCAAGCTAGAATTACCCCATAATTTCGCAAGGTTTTTCCTCGTTTTTGTCCATGGGTGTTTCGCTCTCCAAACTCGTGCGCTGGACTCAGCGCTGCCAAACAAAACAGCTGCATCACTTTCTTCCATTCGTGGTTGCGGACCAAACCGTCGGCTGGATCCCCAAGGCGCACCTGCGTCGATTTTGGGAACACCCGCAGACGTTTCAGGTCAAAGAATCAGGTGTTTTTCTGAATCCAGAGCTGAACGAGCCGGCTCTCCGGACCGAAGCCGTCCGGGTCGTTTTGGAGGAATGGCGCGAACAGGCCTGGGTTCCGGGATGGCGCAACGAGCCCTACCGGGTCTCCTCTTCCTTTGACGCTCCTCCTCTGCTGACGATTGAGCGGGCGGCCGCAGCGCTGTTTGGCGTGTGCAGCTACGGCGTCCACTTCAACGGCCTGGTCCGTCAGCCAGACGGCCTGCACCTCTGGATTGCGCGGCGAGCCAGGGACCGGCCTCAGTACCCCGGACTCCTGGACCACCTGGTTGCAGGCGGCCTCACTGCCGGACAAAGCGCCCAGGAGGTCGCCCTCCGGGAGTGCTGGGAAGAAGCCGGGATTCCGAAGGCATTGGCGGAGCAGTGCCAGCCGACGGGTTTTGTGTCGCTGTTCATGGACCACAATGGGCTCATCAAGCGCGACCTGCTCTTTACTTACGACCTGGAGCTTCCGCCTGATTTTGTCCCACACAACACAGACGGCGAGGTGGAGTCCTTCCAGCTGCTTCCGGTGGAAGAGGTCCTCCGGCTTGTTGCTGAGACGGATGAAATCAAACTCAACTGCAACCTCGTCCTCATCGATTTCTTCATCCGCCACGGGATCCTCTCTCCGGATGCGCCACTTTACTCGGAGTTGGTGCTCGGGTTACGGAATCCGGATTGCCACTAACTTCATTCGCCGGGTTTCATGCAAAAGACCATCACCGTCCAGAACCTCTCCCTGGGCAACCACCTTCCCTTTACCCTGGTTGGGGGAATGAACGTACTGGAGTCGGAAGAGCTGGCTCTGCGGACTGCCGAGACCTTCCGGAGCGTCACCGACAAGCTGGGCATTCCGTACATCTTCAAAGCGTCCTTCGACAAGGCCAACCGCTCCTCGATCCACTCCTTCCGGGGTCCCGGACTGGAAGAAGGGCTGCGGATTCTGGAGACCGTCAAACGGACCTTCGAGGTCCCGATCCTGACCGATGTTCATGAGCCGCACCAGGCCGCTCCGGTCGCAGAGGTGGCCGATGTGATCCAGCTCCCGGCCTTCCTCTCCCGGCAAACGGACCTCGTCGTGGCCATGGCACAGACTCGGGCAGTGATCAACATCAAGAAGGCGCAGTTCCTGGCTCCAGAAGAGATGCAGAACATCCTCAACAAGTGTGAAGAGGTGGGGAACGCGCAGCTGATCCTCTGTGAACGAGGCTCCAGTTTCGGGTACAACAACCTCGTGGTAGACATGCTGGGCTTTCCCATCATGAAGGCCATGGGCTACCCGGTGCTGTTTGACGTCACCCACTCCCTGCAGCGTCCCGGAGGCCTGGGCCACGCCGCTGGAGGACGTCGCCAGCAGGTCCGGGAGCTGGCCCTCTCGGGAATGGCCACAGGGCTCGCCGGGCTCTTCCTGGAGGCGCATCCGGATCCGGACCAGGCCAAGTGCGACGGCCCCTCGGCACTGCCCCTTCACCAGCTTGAGCCCTTCCTGCAACAGGTTCAGCAGCTCGATGAGTTGGTCAAGGGCTTCGAGCCACTGGACCTCTAATGCCGGCTTCCGGACTTTTCCGAAACGGTGTATGCTGATTCTTTTTGAGACCTGACTGAGGAGGAACACAATGTGTCGCTGGTTGGCTTATTCCGGAGTTCCGGTTTACCTGGAGACGATGCTCTACGAGCCGGAAAACTCCCTCATTGAACAAAGCCTTCACGCCCGGGAAGGCAAGACCGCCGTGAATGCCGATGGCTTTGGGGTGGGCTGGTACACCGACCGAGACACCCCGGGCGTCTACCGGGAGGTGCTCCCCGCGTGGAGCGACAGCAACCTGCGCAACCTGTCTGCTCACATTGAGTCCGGGATGTTCCTGGCTCACGTCCGTGCTGCCACACACGCCGAGACCTCTCGCGTCAACTGCCACCCCTTCACCCATGGGCGGTGGCTGTTCATGCACAACGGACAGATTGGCAACTACGCCCAGCTCCGGTGGAAGCTCGACCGGCTGATTCCAGAACCCCTCTACTCCATCCGGCATGGCGCCACCGACAGCGAGCTGCTGTTCTGCCTCCTGTTTGCCAATGGGCTTGAGGACAACCCGGAAGCCGCGCTCCGGATCACACTGGGACAGGTCATTCAGGTGATGCAGGAAACCGAGACCACCGAGCCCTTCCGCTTGACCGCCGCGCTCAGTAACGGAGAGACGCTCTATGCCGCCCGCTTCTCGACCGACGACCGGCCTCCCACTCTCTACTGGCAACAGGGCGAAGAACATGTGCTGGTCGCTTCCGAGCCCCTGGAAGTGGGCCAGGCTCCGAACCGGTCATGCTGCTGGGAGCCCGTCTCTTCCAACCAACTGATCACGGTTCAGCAGGGCATTGTGACCCACCGGTCCTTTTCTCCAGAATTTTGATTTCCCCTTTCACTGCTCAAGAGGCTTCACCATGAGTTTTCATCACTGGCTGGACTGCTCCGAAGAGGTCCAGGCCGCCCAAGCGTCCGGAACCCCTGTGGTTGCCCTGGAATCCACCATCATCTCGCACGGCATGCCCTACCCTCAGAACCTGGAGACGGCTCACTCGGTGGAAGCCATCATCCGAGAAGAAGGCGCGGTGCCCGCCACCATCGCAGTGATTGATGGGCGCCTGAAGGTGGGGCTCTCGGAAGAGGAGCTGGAACAGTTTGCCCAGAATCCGAACATTGCCAAGGCCAGCCGCCGCGACCTTCCGGTTCTGTTGGCTCAGAAGCGGAGTGGCGGCACCACGGTCGCAGCCACGATGATCTGCGCCCACATGGCAGAGATCCCGGTGTTTGTGACGGGGGGCATTGGAGGCGTGCACCGCGAGATCGAGAAAACCCTCGACATCTCCGCCGACCTGGCTGAGCTCGCTCACACCAACGTTGCGGTGGTCTGTGCAGGCATCAAGTCCATCCTCGACATTCCGAAGACGCTGGAGTTTTTGGAGACCCAAGGGGTTCCCGTGATTGGCTTCCGGACCCAGGAGTTCCCGTCCTTCTACACCCCTTCCAGCGGGTGCCGCTCTCAGGTCCGCATGGACTCCGCCAGCGAAATTGCCAACTGCATGAACATCAAGTGGGAGCTGGGCCTGAAGGGCGGACTGGTCATTGGAAACCCGGTTCCGCCGGAAGATGCCATGGACGAAAACCAGGTGCAGCAGGCCATTCTGGAGTCGCTTCAGGAAGCCCGGAGCCAGCAAATCGGAGGCAAGGAAGTCACGCCCTTCCTGCTGGAACGCGTCAACCAGCGCACTCAGGGCAGAAGCCTGGCCAGCAACATTGCCCTCATCCGCAACAACGCACGTCTTGGGGCTCGCATCGCGGTCGCCTACCAGCAGCTCAAGGAAGCAACGCCTGCATGAGCCGCCCGCGTTCGGAGTTTTGGGCCGGTGCCCGAGACTCCTTTCCTCTGGTGCTGGGGGCTGTTCCCTTTGGAATCATCTTCGGAACCCTTGCCGAAAGCGGGGGCCTCTCGTTGGGAGCAGCCGTGGCATTTTCCGCCATTGTCTTTGCCGGGTCGGCTCAGTTCATCGCGCTGGGCATGGTCACTGCGGGAGCCTCGTGGCCGATGGTGGTTCTGACAACCTTTGTTGTCAACTTCCGGCACCTGCTCTACTCCACTTCGCTGCTGCCCTTCGTCCGCAAGCTCCCACAGCGCTGGCGCCTGCCCCTGGCCTTCTGGCTAACCGACGAGACCTTTGCCGTTGCCATCCGGCGGTACCACGACAGCGATGACTCTGAGCACAAGCACTGGTACTACCTGGGCTCCTGCGTGTTCATGTACCTCAACTGGCAGGCCTGCACCTTTCTCGGACTCTTCTTTGGGCGCACCCTCCCCGGACTCGAAAGCTGGGGGCTCGACTTTGCAATGTCCGCGACCTTCATTGGCATTGTCGTGCCCTACCTCAAGAACCGCCCGATGATTGCTGCAGCAGTGGTGTCCGGAGGCACGGGCCTCCTGCTTCATGGGTTGCCCAACAAGCTGGGACTGATCCTGGCCACCCTGGCCGGAGTGGCAACCGGATTTTTACTGGAACGGTGGCTGGCTCATCCGGAACCTGCTGAGTCCCTCGGAGAACAAGAGAGCGCATGAGCGAAGTCTGGATGGTCCTTGGCATGTTCCTCGCCACGTTCCTGATCCGTTACCTGCCTTATGGGGTTGCTGATGCGCTGCGGCTTCCGGAAGCGCTGGAGCGCGCGCTACGCTACGTTCCGCCTGCGGTGCTGATGGCGATTGTTGTGCCAGCGGTGCTGCTTCCGGATGGGCAAACCTGGCGGCTGGACTGGCAAAACCCGTATTTATTCGGAGCGGGAGTTGCGTTTGCAGTGGGGTGGTGGAAGAACCACCTGCTCCTCACCATCCTTTCGGCCATGCTCGCCTTCTTTGCGTGGCAGGCGTTGCTCTGAACATTGCACCCACCGGTCGTTTCCGCTATCGTTGCGGCACCCAACGACCCCCCTCTGCTAAGGATGTCATGACGTTAGACGACTGGATTCGTTCCCTCCCGCTACCGGCTCCCCCGGAGTTTTGGCAAGAGTGCCTTTCGGCGGGTCCCCTTCCGTTTGCCTGCGACTTTCCGGCACAAACTGCGGCACTGCTCACTGAGCTTGAGGCATCTCCTCACTACGCACCTCAAGCGGAGCGGCTCCGAAATGCCCTGTTCCGCTCTGGGCACGTCGAGACTGCCATCCGGCAACTCAGTGATTTCCGGGAGGCCTATGCCCAAAAAACAGGGCGGCTTTTTGATTGGAGTTATCCTCATTCAGAAGCCCTGCTGGCCATTTTTGGAAACAGCGAATTCCTGGCCCGTCGCCTTGCGCGCAACCCGGAGTGGGCCGACGGCCTCTTGCAGTCTCCCTACCTGAAGCAAGAGAAGCCTCTTGACGTCATGAAGGCGGAGCTGGAAGCCCGCTTGCCCGATCCCTTGACGCTTCCGGACCTGAAGGCCACCCTCCGGAATTACAAATATGAGGAGTACCTGCGCATCACCGTCCGGGACCTCGGGAAGCTCGGTTTGTTCGAGGAGACGCTCCGGGAGCTTTCTTCCATTGCCACCGCCACCCTTCAGGTGGCCTTCTCTGGTGTGCTGAAGCTGGAAGGAGGCAGGCAGGAGCCCACCCCATTCATGGTGCTCGGCATGGGAAAGCTGGGGGGGAACGAGCTCAACTACTCCTCTGACATTGACCTCATTTTTGTCCACGACGAAGAGGAACTGACCGGCGACCCGGACCGCGATGCGTTGCTGCGGCCCAAGCTGGCACGCAGGCTGATGGAGGTCATGCGGGAAACCACCGCTGATGGCTTTGTTGCCCGCGTCGACATGCGCCTTCGCCCCGGAGGAGATGCCGGTCCACTGGTGCAGGCGCTGGATGCCATTGAAAATTACTATGCCGCTCAAGGCGAGCTATGGGAGCGTCAGATGCTCATCAAGGCCCGCTGCGTGGCCGGATCGTCCGAGCTCGGCGAGCAGTTCCGGAAGATGGTCGCGCCTTTTGTCTTCAGCAAACTGCTGGATGAACGGGTCCTCCGAGAGGTGGAGCGCGTCAAGGGTCGGATTGAGGAGGAACACCTCCGGGAAGACCACCTGAACGTCAAGCTGGGGGTGGGAGGCATCCGGGAGATTGAGTTCTTTGTCCAGACCTTCCAGCTGCTTTATGGCGGTGGGCGTCCGGAACTGCGGCTGTTCGGCACCCTGGAGACCCTGGACGCCCTGGAGCAGCTGCACCTGGTTCCCGCCTCCGACACCCAGATTCTGCGAGACGCTTACCTCTACCTGAGGCGGCTGGAGCACGCCCTGCAGCTTCGGGAGGAGCACCAGACTCACGTCATTCCTGCAGAACCCGCGCAGCAGCGCATCATTGCCCGTGTCATGGGATTTGACGACTTCACTCCGGAACAGGCCCGGCAGCGACTGCTTCAGCACACCCAAGACGTCATGGCCCGGACCCGAGCCATCTTCGGCGGCCTGTTCAGCCAGCGGCACGTTGAGATCGAAGCCGCCATCCGGAGCAGCACCCACATCCGGAACTTCGAGGAGCCCGAAGCTCAGCTCATCGAGTCGCTTGCCCGCCAGTTGGTTCCGCTCTTTGATGCACAGCACAAACCGCTTCCGGAACACAACACTCGCCTCATGGACCGCTCGGTGCTGGAGCGACGCTTTCAGCTGCTCTTCGACCGCATTGGCGCCAAGCTGCATCACTACCAGACCCTGCTTTCCCACCCGTCTGGACTCTCTCGGATGGCGCGCATTGCAGAAACCAGCGAGATGCTCTGGAATTACCTCATCAACCACCTTGAGCTGCTGGAGCAACTTGATTCGCCAGTGGACCTCTCTCAGGCAGACTGGGCGCAGCAGCTCGCCGAAGGGCTGGCTGCACTTGATGACGAAGAGAGCAAGATTGACTTCCTCCGTCAGTTCAAGCACATGCACACCTTCCTCATTGGAAGTGCCGAGCTGGAGGGCCTGCTTCCCTATGAAGAGGCACGCCGGGGCCTCACTGCACTGGCAGAGGTCATCACTCAGGGGGCACTGGAATTGACCATGACGCTCCTCGGGCCTCGCTTTGGAGAACTGGAACCTGAAGGCGAAACGCCCATTCAGTTTGGAATCATCGGCATGGGGAAACTGGGCGGGTATGAGCTGACCTATCACTCGGACCTCGACCTGATCTTCATCTACAACGGCTCTGGCACCACCAACGGAAAGCGGGAGGTCGGCGCCCAGGAGTACTGGGTCAAGGTGGTCCAGCGCCTCATCTCCATTTTGGGAACCATGACCCGGACCGGCTATGCCTACAAGCTCGATACCCGCTTGCGGCCTTCCGGAAACGCGGGCGTCCTCGTGACCCCTCTTCAGGCGTACGTCCGCTATCACGAAAGCTCCCAACCCTGGGAGCACCAGGCGCTGATCAAGGGGCGGCTCGTGGGCGGAGTCGGAGGTCCGGAATGGACCCAGGAAATTCAGGGGCACCTGGAACACGCCGTTTACGAGTGGACGCTTCCGGAAGGCTTGCGGGAACAGATCACGCACCTGCGGCTTCGCAAGGAAAACGAGCTTTCCGGCGAGACGAAGACCCGCCGCAACCTCAAGGAAGGACGCGGAGGCCTGCTGGACATCGAATTTTTGGTGCAGTACCTCCAGCTGCTCCATGGCCGACCGCATCCGGAGCTGCGAACGCCTCAGACGCTGGAAGCTCTGCACACCCTTGGGCAACTGGGCCTCTTGACACCGGAGGAGGCTCAGGCACTGGCGCAGGGCTACCGGCTGCTCCGGCTCGTCGAGAATGTTCTCCGTTTGCTGTATGATGAATCAACCAACACGCTCAACCTGGAGCAGTTGCCTGAGGACGTCCTCATGCCCATGCTTCGGCGGCAGGGTTATGAAACCGAGAACCTGCCCCAGTTGCTGTTGGACTCCACTGAAACCATCCGCTCCATCTATGAGCGGGTGATGATCGCCTAAACGCTTCCACCGTCTTCACCCCATGCTGCTCAGCCTGAAGCTGCAAAACCTGGCCACCATCAAGGAGCTTGACGTCGAGTTCAGCTCCGGATTTTCCATCATGACCGGAGAAACCGGAGCCGGGAAGTCCATCATGATTGACGCGATCCTGCTGGTTCTTGGAGGCAAGGGAGACCCCGGCATGGTCCGCTCGGGTGAAGAGAAGGCCACCATTGAAGCCGTGTTTGACCTGAACCGGCTCAAGGGGCTCCGGGAGCACCTGAAGGAGTCTGGAATTGAAGCCGATGAAGAGCTGATCATCCGCTGCCTCGTGCCCCGGCAGGGACGCCAACGGCGCTACGTCAACGGCGCCACTGTCACCGCTGAGTTCCTGCGGTCTCTGGGCAAACGGTTGGTCAACATCCACGGCCAGCACGACAACCAGGCCCTGCTGCAGGTTTCCTCTCACCTCGACTTCCTCGACGGCTTCGGCCAGCTGTTTCCCCTCCGGGAAACCGTCACACAGCTTCACCAGCAGCACCAGCACCTGCTGCAGGAACAAAAGCGCCTCCTCAAGCGACTGGAAGCCCGGAATGCCCGCATGGAAGAACTGGGGTGGGTCATTGAAGAGCTGGAGGAGCTGCAACTGCAGCGCGGAGAAGAGGAAGAGCTGCAGCAGGAGGCCCACCGACTTTCGCACACCGAGAAGCTGTCCCTGTGGTTTGGGCAGATCCTGGCGCAGCTCAATGATGCCGAGGGGTCGGTTCTTGAGCAGCTGGAATCCGTCCGCCGGGCGCTGGAAGATGCCGAACGCGTGGACCCCAAGTGCAGCGAAATGAAGAACGCCCTGGAGTCCGCCCTCTTTCAGGTGGAAGACGTCCACCGCCTCGCGGGTCGCTACACGGACAGCATTGAGGAGGATCCGGAGCGGCTGGCCTGGCTCAACGAACGGCTCAGCCGCATTCAACGCATCCAGCGCAAGCACCGGCGGGACACCTCTGACGCATTGATCGACCTGCTGGAGCGCTCCCGGGAGGAACTTGCTGAGCTGAGCCACCTGGATGAAGACGGGCTGGAACTGCAACGACAGGTCGATGCCACCACCCAGGAGCTACGACTCAAGGCCCAGGAGCTTTCTGCAGCTCGACAGGAGCAGGCCGTTCAGCTGGACCAACAAATCGTTCACCAGCTGCAGGAGTTGGGGATGGAGAAGGCCCGCTTCCAGACTCAAATTGAAGCAGCTGATCCGGAAGAGGAGCTGAATGCCATTGGACCAACCGGTTCCGACGCTGTGGAGTTCCTGCTCTCCGTCAACCCAGGGCAGGACCTACGAAGCCTCGTCAAGGTCGCCTCCGGAGGAGAGCTGTCGCGCATCATGCTGGCGCTCAAGACGGTTCTGACGTCTTTGGATACGGTGGAGATCTTGATCTTTGATGAGGTGGATACCGGCATCAGTGGGCGGGTCGCTGAGATCGTCGGCCTGAAGCTCCGGGAGCTGGGTTCTAGGCACCAGACGCTCTGCATCACGCACCTGCCCCAGATTGCGGCCTTCTCCCAACAGCACTACGTGGTCACCAAAGAGGTCAAGGGCGAGCAGACCTTTACCCACATCCGCCTCCTGAAAACCACTGAGGAGAAGGCTCAGGAGCTGGCGCAGCTCATGGGTGGACAGGAGATCAGCTCCAACACGCTGCAACTGGCGCGGGAGATGCTGACGCGTGCTTCCTGAAGCCGAAGCCTACTCTTCTGGTTTGGCCTTGGAGAAATCAAACTCCGGAGAATCCAACGCTGCTGCCGAGACCTGGCGGATCTTGTCGATGGGCTTGTCTGCCACCCGGTTCCCTCGGGCCTGAGCGCCCTTGACCAGCAGGCTGTCAAACAGCACCAGCTCCCGGGTCTTGCGCAGGCGGGGCGCCGGAACAAACAGCGCCTCCAGCATCAGCCCGGCTCCCTGGCTGAAGTGCATGATCTTTGCGCCCCGAGCCTTGGGAAAGAGGCGGTATTCCTTGTCCAGAATGAACTTCTCCACCCGGAACCGCTTCGCGTAGCAGATCTGACTCTCTCCTTCCGAGTAGATGAGGTTGTACACCAGCTTGGGATCATGCAGGTCCAGCCGGTTCACGTCCTTTCCCACAAACAGCTTCTCTGGCACCTTGATCACCTGGTACCGCCCATCTTTCCGGAAGAGCACAATGCGGTCGAATTCCGAGCAGGTCAGCGTGTGGTTGCTCTTCACGGTGGTCCCAATGAAGCCGGACTGCTTGTCCCACCCCAGCTGCAGCGTCTCAGCGACATCCTTCATGCGGATCTCGTCAAAAGACGCAATTTCCGTCCGCCTTGGGTACAGCTCCCCGTAACTCTTGATGAGCCCCTCGAGGTAGGCGATGGCGTAAGCCGTCAGTTCCTTGAGGTGCTTCTTGACCTCCCGGATGCGTTTCTGCAGCTTCTTCAGGTTGGCTTCTGCCTCTTTTTGGTCAAAGCGGGAGATGCGCTTGATGGGAATGGCCAGCAGGGCTTCCAGGTCGTCCTTGGCAATGGGCAACTCCAGGTCCGGAAGGAGGGGCTGCATGCGCACCTCAACCTCCTTCAGAACCTCCTCATACGAGTCGCACTGCTCCAGCACCTGGTAGACGCGTTCCCTCAGGAAGTACAGCTCCAGCCGCCCCCGGTGCCACTTGTGCCGCAGCTGCTCCAGCTCCAGCTCCAGCTCCAGGCGCAGGAGGTGCAGCAGGCGGTCTGTCGCATGCGCCACCACCTCGCGGGTCGTCATCTGAACCGGCTGGTTGCCGCGAATCACCAAGAGGTTGACCGAAATGGAGACCTCACACTGGGTAAAGGCAAACAGGGGCTTGAGCAGGTCCTTCGCCTGCACTCCACGCATCGCCTTCAGCTCCACAGCCACTTCTTCGGTGGTGAAGTCGTTGATGGACGCCACCTTGAGCTTCCCCTTGTTGGCTGCATCCTGAACCGACTGAATCAGGCTCTCTGTGGTCACACCAAAGGGGACGTCCTTGATGAGCAGCGTTTTGTCGTCCTGCACTTCCACCCGAGCTCGGATCCGGACCTTGCCGTTTCCATTCTGATACTGCTCCGGATCCATGATCCCGCCTGTAAGGAAGTCCGGAAGCAGGTCCCGCTGCTCTCCCTGAAGCCATGCGATCTGCGCCTGAAGCACCTCATTGAAGTTGTGCGGCAGGATCCGGGTCGACATGCCAACGGCGATTCCTTCGGCTCCCAGCAGCAGCGTCGCTGGAATCTTGCAGGGCAGGCGGACGGGTTCCTTGTTTCGACCGTCATAGCTTTCGACAAACTCCGTCAGCTGCGGATTGAAGAGAACCTCGCGAGCCAGCGGGGTCAGGCGAGCCTCAATGTACCGGACCGCCGAGGCGGGATCCCCCGTGAAGAGGTTCCCGAAGTTCCCCTGCTTCTCAATGAAGTACTCCTTGTTTGCAATGACCACGAGCGCCGAGCCGATGGAGGCGTCTCCATGCGGGTGCAGCTTCATTGCCTCTCCGACGATGTTGGCCACCTTGCTGAACTTCCCGTCGTCCATCGTCCACATCGTGTGAAGGATGCGCCGCTGGACGGGCTTCAGGCCATCATCAACATCGGGAATCGCCCGTTCCTTGATGACGTACGAGGCGTATTCCAGAAAATTCTGGTCCATCAAGGGTTTGAGATTCTGCATCCGTCAACCTTCCTGAAGCCGTCAGTGGGAGTTCAAAGAGAAATTTTTCGGGCGGAGGTAATTCCGGGACGATTGCGCAACTCGTCCACCACCGCTTCAGAGATGCCGTCATCCACGCGGATCAGCGCCATGGCTTCGCCACCTTTGGTGTTTCGCGCCAGCTCAAACTGGTCGATGTTCACCCCCTGTGTCCCCAGCAGGGTTCCGATGACGCCCACCATTCCGGGCTGATCCTGGTTGGTGGTGAGCAGAATGGTGCCCGTTGGTTCAATTTCACAAACGAACTCATTGACGAGCGTGATCCGGGAGTGCTGTCCACTGAAGACCACTCCTCCAATCTGAAACTTTCCTTCCGGACCCTGCAGCGTACACTTGAGGGCACTTTCGTAATCCGTGAAGCCCGGATCTGCCGTCTCCTCAACCCGCAGGCCAGCAGCCACGGCACACTGGTCCGCGTTGACGTAGCTGACGTGCTCGTGCTTGTTTTCCAGGAATCCCTTGAGGAAGCTCAAGCGGAGCAGGGATCCTTCATGCCGAGCCAGGCTCCCCCGGAGCTTCAGCTCCAGCTGGTTGGGGGTGATGGTGGTGGCTTGTGAGGCAAAGCGTCCCAGGTTTTCTGCCAGCGCGGCATAGGTCCGGACCTGTGGATTGTCCAGCACCTGAACATTGGGCATGTTGACTGGAGAGTCCACGACCTCTCCCCGAAGCGCCCGAGGCACTTGTGTCCCGACTGACTCGGCAATCCGCATCTGGGCTTCCAGCGTCGAGGCTCCAATGTGCGGCGTCATCACCACGTTCGGAAAATCCTTGAATGCGTTTTCCTTGGGAGGCTCAATCTCCCAGGTGTCCACTCCTGCTGCTGCGACCCGTCCGGACTCAATGCCCTTCAGCAGGGCGGCTTCGTCAATCACTCCCCCACGAGCGGCGTTGAGGATGATCACGCCCTTTTTCATGCGGGCAAACTCATTGGCACCGAGCATGCCGGTGGTTTCCTTGTTTTTCGGAACGTGCAGGGTGATGACGTCGGATTCCTCGACAAGCTCATCCCACGTGACCTTCTTGGCGTTGTGCCGCTCAAAGACCTCATCGGAGATGTAGGGGTCATAAGCATGGACCGTCATGTCAAAGGCAGTGGCAAACCGGGCCACACGGTGTCCCACGTTTCCCAGTCCAATGATGCCAATGGTCTTCCCGAGCAGCTCAATGCCGGTGAAGGTGTGGCGGTCCCAGCGCAGGTTCTCCATGTGCTTGTGAGCCGGAATGACCTTCCGGATCGCATTGAGGAGCAGCCCCATCGTCAGTTCGGCGGCAGAGTTGGTGTTCTTGGCCGGCGTATTGAAGACCAGGATGCCCTTCTCAGTGGCATAATCGACATCGATGTTGCCGATGCCGACTGCTGCGCGGGCGATCACTTTCAGATTCGGTGCATGGTCAATCAACTCCCGAGTGATGGGAGTTTCTGAGCGAGACAGCACGCAGTGGTAGGGTTCCACAACGGAAAGGATCTCCTGGTACGGAAGATCCGGAGAGTACGTCACCTCCAAATCCGGTTCCTGGTTGAGGAGCGTCAGGCCCACCTCATGGATGGATCCGGTAATCAGCACTTTGTACATAAGGACTTCTGGGGAAAGGGCAATACGGGAACTTTGGTTCGGTCAAACCTAGTACTTTCCCACACTTTCCGGGACGAATAAAGACGGAACCTCGCGGAGAGGCTTACAAAGAGGAGGAATTTTTGTAGAACGGAGTGGGCTTGAGGAAGAGGCGGGAGCGCTTGGGCTGAACCCGTTCCTGCAGAAAATCGATGCCGCTCAGCAGTTCAGAGGAGGCAGGGGTGGACCGGGAAGCAGACGAGGGGGGTGGTGACGTGGGCTGGTGCATGCGCTGCTCCAGCGCATCGATGACCCGCATCATTTCCCGACGCTCCTGTTGGTCCTGAGACCGTTGTTGAATGAGTTGCTCGCTCATGGAAACCAGGCGTTCACTCATGTCAATCAGGCGATCGTAGCGTTCTTCGAAAGTCTTTCGGGTACTCATTTCTCCATCAACAACTCAGGTTCACTGCTGATGAGTCTAAGCCGGGAACAAACGAGCGCAAGCGTAAAAGGGCAACTCCTCGCTCCGGCCCCCCACACGCAATGGAGGCAGCCAGGAGCGGAAGCATCCGGAACCAAGCGTTCCGGGAACTGAGTGATTGATTATTGACAATAATAATTCAATCGTCTATAAAACCGAGTTCAGAACCCCTTACGTGCCATCACTTCTTCTGGGGTCAGGCGATGAAAACAACGCGCGCGATTGACCAGCCGGCGATTCGGCAAGAAGCTTGCAGTCTTCTGTTTCATGGAATGCTCCTGGAAAGGGTGAATCAGTCAGTCACCGGACTCCCCATGACTCCGCGACTGGCTCTTACCTTTCCTTATCGGCACCTCATCGACTTTCTTTAACGGTTCAATGCCCAGAGGCGGCTACAGAGAAGGAGCAGGGCGTAAAAAAGAGTACAACGAGCCCGTCAAAAAGATCTTGCTGGGGCTGCCCCAATCCGTGTTGGACCAGCTGGATCAGTATGCGGCTCAGCAGAACCTCTCACGCCCTAAGGCCGTTGCGGCCCTGCTCAAACAGGTACAAAATCAGACCACTGGGACGAAGAAGGCCAAGATGCTGGAGGAACTCAAGTCCCTGAAGATGGAGTTGCGCCGGAACTAGGAGGCGGATCATCTAGCGACTGATCGATCTCCCGAAGCTTCCTGGAGGCCTCCTCGTATTTTTTTTCGGCACGCCGCTGTTCCCAGACCCCCAGCAGCACCATGGCTCCAAATGCCATCAGGAGCAGAATCAGGCCCATCGCTACTTCCTCCGGTCTTGCCAGTACGCGAACCCGCGCAAAAGCACTTCCAGCCCCAGCAGCATTCCGAGCCCAACGACGACAGAGAGTACGGCGACTTCTTCCCGCTCCCACCCCAGGGACCACAGGACCAGCGCCGACAGATAAACCGCTCCCACCACGAGGATGATGACATCCACGAGCCGGGAGAAGCGCTCCTTCCAGCCCCGCTTGCGCCACATCCAGCGCAGGCCCCAAAGCAAGAGGATGGGCAGCAGCAGCTTAAGCATGAACGCTTTGCTGTTTGAGATTTTCGGAATTCCGTGGAATCATCCCTGTATTCAAACAGTTCCCTCTCAACAGAGCCCTGGACCAAAAAGCATGAACGCCACCATTCTCAATGATGCCATCCGCCTCCTCAGTCATGAAATGACAAAACGAGGACACAAGCCGTTTGACAACGACCTCATCACCGCTCAACTGGAACGAGTGGAGACGCATCTGAGCAAGGATCACCGCAATGAGCTGATCACCATGTTTCACCTGGATACCCCCAACGTGGACGGAGCCTGCTGGGAGCGGATCTAATCCTTCTGGGTCAGCCCCATGAAGCGGTCTTCAAGCGAGTTGACCTCGACAATCCGGGCCGCTAGCAGGCCATTTTCCTTGGTGACGGCCTCAGCGGTGGCAATGGGCCGCTCGTTGACCAGCAGTTCCAGCTGCGACTGATTCGGCGCTTCCAGCTGAATCACGGACCCCTGTCCAAGGTTCAGGATGCTGCCGATTTCCATGTCGCACCGCCCAAGCACAAGCCGAACCGTTAGGGGCATGTCCATCAATCGACCCAGCTTTCCACTGAGGCCGGGTCCTTGCTGTTGCTTCTGACTCACAATTCCCTGTAGAAAAAAGTAGCGAAGTCCAAAGAGATTTGGTACTCTTGGCTGTTTCTCACAAGCATAACGTTTGGTCTCCGAAGAACAAGCAGAAATAAAGGCGCCATGTCCCCGAAGCAAAAAACCGAGCTGCAACGCAAAAAGAAAGATCGCCCGAACAAGGCCAACTGCAAGAAGCGCGAGCAGCAGAACCGAGCCAATCTCCTGATCATCCGGGAATTGACCTCGGATGCAAGCCAAGCCGATGCCTGAGCGGCACTCGCCGGATTCTCAACTCAAGCACCGACTCCGGGAGGGCGTTCAACTGTCCTCCCTCCTCTCCGAGTTCCCTCAAGCCCAACTCATTCCCGAGCTTTACGAAGGCTGGCGGCAAGGAACCCTCAACGTCCTGCGGACCTGGGGGCACGCTGAGCCCACCCAGGCTTTCTACCGAGCGGAAGAGTGCCTGCTTCCCAGCGATCACCTGACCTTGCAGGACGCCCCTTCGCCTCCGGAGCGCCTGACCGTGGTCACCTGGAACGTCAACTCCATTCGGTCTCGCTTTCCGCTGCTGGAAGCCTTCCTCCGCGAGCACGCCCCCGACATCCTGTGTCTGCAGGAAACCAAAACAACCGATGACCGGTTTCCCTACCGGGAGTTGGAAGCACTGGGGTACCGCAGCGTGCACTACGGCCAAAAGACCTACAACGGGGTCGCCATTTTGACCAGGCACCCCCTTCAGGAAGAAGCTGCCGGATTTCACAATGGCTGGGATCCTGAAAATGCTCGCCTCATCATGGCCTCCATTGCCGGACTCCGGATCGTCAATGTGTACGTCCCGCAAGGAAGTCAGGTTGGATCTGATAAATTCCATTACAAACTTGAGTTTCTGGACCAATTGCGCGAAGAGTTGAAGCGACAATTGCACGAACACTCAAACGTAGTGGTGGTGGGAGACCTGAACATTGCCCCGGATGCTCGTGATGTGGTTTCTGCCGAAGACATGAAGGACCAGGTCAGCTTTCACCCGCAAGAGCATCAGCGTTTTGAGCGCCTGCTGGCGCTGGGACTCATCGACCTCTTCCGTGCCGTTGAGCCCGGAATCGCCCTTTACAGCTGGTGGGACTTCCGAACCCGAGGCTTTGAGCGAGGCGAGGGCATGCGCATTGATCACATTCTGGGAAGTCCGTCCGTCTCTACTCGTGTAGAGAGGTGCTGGATTGACCTGGAAAACCGGGCTCAGCCCAAACCTTCCGACCACGCTCCCGTCCTCTGCACCCTCAAACCAAGTTGTTAAATGATGCCTTGGACCAAGAAAGCCCTCGCTATTTTTCTGATTAGTTGCTCGCTTTTTGCATGGACTGCATCACCAATCTGGGCCGCTCCCGGAGAAACTCCTGGAGCCATGGCCATGGTGGTCGATGTGCCCCTCCGGATGCTGAGCCTGGGCATTTCCGTTGTCACTTCAGCGGTATTTGTGGTCGCTCTACCGTTTGCTCTCACTTCCGGAAGTACTGGAAGCGCTTGGGACACCCTGGTGGTCGAGCCCTTCGAGTTCACTTTCACTCGTCCTCTGGGTCAGTTTGACGACTGGCGCACGAGGAACTGACTTTACTTCAAAAAGGTAAGCCATGCGTACACTCGCAAAAGCCCTCACCGTTGTTTTTGGAAGCCTGCTGATCGCTTCCACGGCCTCCGCCGAGTTGTTCTCCGTTAGTGTTGGCATACCCGTCAGCCACACGTTCAGCGATGATGCCGTTGAATCCGACGGCACCAGCGGTGTCTTCGCCGCAGTCAAGCTCCCGATCCTGGTGGGCCTGGGTGTGGAGAACTACAGCACCGACATCAAGGGCCAGGACACGAAGCTCAACACCACGATGTATGACGTCTTCTACCTGCTCCCGATTCCGATCATCAACTTCACCCTCGGCGTGGGCATGGGCACCACGGAGCTCGACTGTGCAACCTGTTCAGCCCAGTATGATACCGGAACCGCAACCCAGTGGTACGGAAGCCTCGGCTTTCCTTTCCTCGGAATTGCAGACCTGCACGTGAGTTACCGCTCCGTCAGCTCCAAGATCGAAGACAGCAGCGGCAACAAGACCGACGTCAGCGGCAACGTTACTGGCATTGGCGTCAGCGTCGGATTTTAATCAGGTTTGGTCATGAAACAGCTCAAGAAACTGGTACTGATCAGCATGGGCTTGCTGATTGGTGCGGGAGTCACGCAGGCTCAGTTCATTGGCATCAGCGTTGATGGAGCCATCGGCTACACGGCCACGGAGAGCACGGTTTCCGGAGGCAGTGTTGACCTTTCTCATCCGGTCCCCTTCGTCCCAAACTTCGGTTACAGTGCCTTGAGCTTCATTGACGAAGCCGATCTGCTTCCCAGCACCGGATCCGAATCGTTGAACACGAAGACGACCCTGGCGCTGCAGAGCTACCACCTCTTCTACCATGTTCCCTTTCCGGTCGTCTCCATGGCCCTCGGCTTTGGGTTGGGCAGCGCTACCGTCAAAAGTGAACTGGCCATGACCAACAGTGGCAGCACGATCAGCAGTGAGGCGACCCAGGTGGTTCCAATCAGTGAAGCCTTCATTCACATCGGCTTGCCCGTCTGGAGCATTCTGGAGTTTCACATCGGCTACCACGCTTATTCGCTCTCCAAAGTCGATTTGACGAAAAATGCGGACTTCAATCCAGCGGACTACAACTTTAGCGTTGAAGAGAAGAACTACACGGGGGGCATGACCACCGTGGGGTTGCAAATCGCGTTTTGAGTGTTCCCCTCCCCCTTTCCGGCAACGGTTGGATTTCACACCCAGCCGTGCCACGCCCCCAGCGACTGCTTTCCTGAAGAAATCGAATCGGTCTCACACTTCCGATCCGCAAGCCGGCGTCAGGAGTTCTTCGCAGGACGTACCTGTGCGCATCGAGCATTGGAGCAACTGGGCCTCACGCCCGTCCCTCTTCTTCATGATCCCGAAACCCGCATCCCGGCCTGGCCTCCGGAGACCAGAGGCAGCCTCACCCACTCCGGAGGCGTAGCGGCAGCAGCGGTGGCCTGGTCCCGAGACGCCTTTGGAATCGGAATCGACCTCGAGCACCTTCCCCGAAAGATCAACCCTGGCATCACCCGACACGTGTGTACGCCTCGGGAACTCGCAACGTGGCAAGGGCTTCCCGCCAGCGAGCAGGATGCTTTTCTCAAGCGTTTGTTCTCGGCAAAGGAAACCATCTACAAGAGCCTCTTTCCCCAGCTGCGGGTGCCCATTGGCTTTCAAGACGCCGACCTTGAGTTTGCCCCGAGCACCTTTTGCTTCACGCTCACCCGCTCCCTTGACCCCGGATTCCCTGCAGGATTCACGGCCACTGGTCACTGGCAGCAAACTCCGGAATTCGTCCTCACGTCGCTTCTGATTCCCCAGTAACTTCAGCTAATTAGCCTGGTTTTGAACAGGGTTTGAACCAACCTTCAACAGCTATCAACAATTTATCGACACCCTTTGGGAGAGTATTGGGTTTTTCCCGATGATTTGGTATCTTGATGGGTCTCAATTGTTGATATCAACATCCCTTCAAAAATCAGGATTCCCCAAAAATCGTTTGAGTTCAGATTGTTGAAGAGTTTTCGACAGAATCGACAGCCTCTACTGACACTAACCTAACAAGGACTAATGGAAATCTTAATCAAACAGGAAGTACTGAAGGGGGCTCTTCAGAACCTGATCTCGGTGATTGATAAAAGCTCCGCGAAACCGATCCTGTCGAATTTCCTCATGCAAGCGCTTCCGGAACAGGGAATGGTGGAGTTCCAGGCAACGGATCATGAGCTGTCCTTGATTGAACGCTTCCCGGCTCAGGTGAAGTCGGGAGGAAGCATGTGTGTCAATGCCCGGAAGATGTACGACATCAGCCGGGAGTTCCAGGAAGACGAGGTCAAGATTCAGTCGACCGAGCAGCTCTGGATTCACGTCAGTTGCGGCAAGTCCCAGCTTCGTCTGCCTTCAGTAGATGTCGGGCTCTATCCCCAGACTTCCATGTAAGACATTTCGGGCAAGGTGACGGTCACGGTGTAAGCCATCAAGCGAGCAATTGACATGACGCTGTTTGCCGCTCAGACCAACGAGTCCCGCCGCAACCTGATGGGCGTGAACCTCTCTTCCAAGGAAGGTTCCACCCGCTGGCTGGCAACGGACGGCCATCGGCTCGCTCAGATGCTGCTGCCAGTGGAGTCGCTGACCATGGGAGACGTTGAGGATGTGATCATTCCCCGGAAGGCCCTGAACGAGGTCCGGCGCTCGGCAGACCTTTTTGGGGAGCAGGTCCAGGTTTCGTTTGATGAGCGCGTGATGCAGTTTTCAGGGGAGTCGATTGTTTACAAGGCGAGCCTCATTGTAGGGAACTTACCGAAGTGCGACCCGATAATTGCGAAAGACAAACCTCTGGTGGCCAACGTGGACCGCGAGCGCCTGATGAACTCCCTCCGCATTGTCTCATCCATCAGCGCTGAGAAGCTCAAGCCCGTCAAGATCACACTGGGGCCAAACCGGATGCTGCTGGAGAGCGAAAAGACGGACTATGGCGAGGTGAGTGACGAACTGGAGGCCACGTATGAAGGCGAGGACTTCCAGATTGGTTTCAACTCCCGCTACCTGCTGGATGTGCTGAGCGTGATGGAAGCCGAGAAGGTCCAGATGGAGTTCAAGAATCCAATGAGCCCCACGGTGCTGCGGGAGTCCGGAAAGAACGAGTTTCTCTCCGTGATCATGCCGTTGCGAATTGAATGGTAATTCGGGAACTGGAACTTTCCTGCTTCCGGAACTACCAGCAGCAGCAGATTCAGTTCAGTCCAGGGGTAAACTGGATCTCTGGGCGACACGGTCAGGGCAAGACCAACTTGGTGGAGGCCGTCCATTACCTCTGCAACCTGGAGTCCTTCCGGACCCGGAAGCTCACCCAGCTCATTCTGAGTAACAGCTCACTGGCTGCCCTGTCGGCTCAGATTGAGAGCCGGGAGGTGCTGCGTCACTGCCGCATTGCCATCACGTCCAAGGGGCGTCAGGTGTTTTTGGATCGGCAACCCCTCCAGCGGGTTTCCGAGTACGTGCTGGCCTTCATGGCGCTGATCTTCACTCCGGAAGACGTCAACCTGTTCCGGAGCCTGCCTGGAGAACGCCGGAGGTTCTTCAACCGCATCCTTTCGTTTCTCGATCCTGTTCACCTGGAGGCCCTGCAGCAGTACGCTCAGGCCCTGGCGCAGAAGAATGCCCTGCTCAAGCAGCATCAGCCAGCCGACCTTTCGATCTGGAATGAGCTGCTCGCGCGCTATGGAACGGTGCTGACGCACAAGCGCCGCGCCTTTGTGGAGGTGCTGAATCCGTTGCTGAGTGATGCCTTCCGGAGCATGTCGAACCGACCCGAAACCCTGCTGCTGGAGTACCTGCCCAGCTTTTCTGAAGACGAAAATCAGGCCCAAAAGCAACTTGAAGAAGGACTCCCGCGAGAGCGGCACTATGGACACGCGTTGCTGGGACCCCACCGGGATGATTTTCGATTAAGCCTTGATGGAAAACCGGATCGCGAATTCTTTTCCCAGGGGGAGTTTCGCCTCACAAATTTGTCTTTGAAGATTGCCATAAATGCGGTATTATCAGAAAGATATGGTTATCAGCCAGCCTTGATTCTGGACGATCTCTTTTCTGAGTTGGATCCTTTGATCTGTCAAGGGGTGCTCGCTCATTTGGGACAGTTGAACAATCAGGTCTTCATCACTTCCACGAGTCATCCTTCATCACAGTCCTTCCCGATTCAGACCTTTCGTATCGAGCACGGCTTTTTGCAATCCTGAGGAGTCAGGAAAGCCGCTTCGGCAACCCTAGGAGTTACTAATGGAAAACACGAACCCCTTGCCTCAAGATCCCGCGACTGTTTCTGGAAATGGAGACTATGGCGCCTCAAACATTACCGTTTTGGAGGGGCTGGAGGCGGTTCGGAAGCGTCCGGGAATGTATGTGGGCGGCGTGGACCTGGCAGCCCTGCACCACCTGGTCTTCGAGATTGTCGACAACAGCGTGGACGAAGCGCTGGTGGGGTACTGCTCTGAAGTGAAGGTCGTGATCAACGCGGACAACAGCGTGACCATCAGTGACAACGGTCGAGGCATTCCGGTGGGCATGCACCCCAAGGAAGGCGTCACGGCTCTGGAACTGATCATGACGCGCCTGCACGCTGGGGGAAAGTTTGACAACAGCAACTACAAGGTTTCCGGAGGGTTGAACGGGGTGGGAGCCTCGGTGGTGAACGCCCTCTCTTCGCACCTGGTGGTTGAGGTCAGCCGAGAGGGCTTCCGCTGGAAGCAGGAGTATCGTCAGGGAAAACCCTTGGGTCCGCTTGAGCAACTGGATGCCAGCGAAGGCCATGGGACCACCACGACCTTTTGGCCGGACTCGACCATTTTTGATGAAGTGGAGTTCAACTACGACATCCTCATGGAACGCCTCCGGGAGCTGGCCTTCCTGAACAAGGGGATCCGGATCATTGTGGAAGACCAACGGTCGGGTAAGCACAATGACTTCTTCTTTGAGGGCGGCATTCAGTCGTTTGTGGAGTACCTGAACGTCAACAAGACGGTGCTGCATGATCAGCCGGTTTACATCCAGGGTGTCTCGGAAGGCGTTGAGGTCGAAGTCGCGTTTCAGTACAACGATACCTACTACGACAAGATCTACTCTTACGTCAACAACATCAATACCTCGGAAGGCGGCACGCACCTCGCTGGTTTCCGGGGCGCCCTGACCCGTACCCTGAACAACTACATCAGCACCAACAAGATCTCGAACGACCTCAAGGAAAATCTGAGCGGTGAGGACGTTCGGGAAGGATTGATTGCCATCATTAGCGTTCGGCTGGGGAGCCCTCAGTTCGAGTCGCAGAAGAAGATCAAGCTGACCAACGTTGAGGTGAAGGGACGTGTCGATACCCTTGTCTCGGAGCACCTGGGAATCTTCCTTGAGGAAAACCCTGCCATTGCCAAGCGCATTGTCACCAAAGCCATTGAAGCACAACGTGCCCGGATTGCTGCCAAAAAGGCCCGGGAACTGACACGTCGGAAGAACGTGCTGGAGTTCAGCGGTCTTCCGGGCAAGCTGGCGGACTGTCAGGAGAGTGATCCGGTGCAGGCCGAGCTCTTCCTCGTTGAGGGCGACTCCGCAGGAGGTTCGGCGAAGCAGGGGCGTGACCGTCGCAATCAGGCGATCCTTCCGCTCAAGGGGAAGATCCTCAATGTCGAGAAAGCCCGCTTCGACAAGATGCTCACCAGCGAAGAGATCAAGACCATGATCACTGCGCTGGGAACCGGCATTGGGAAGGACGATTTCGACATCAACAAGCTGCGCTACCACAAGATCATCATCATGACGGATGCCGACGTGGACGGCAGCCACATCCTGACGCTCATCCTGACCTTCTTCTACCGGCAGATGCCCGAGATCATCAAGCGCGGCTACCTCTACATTGCACAGCCACCACTTTACAAGGTGAAGCGAGGCCGAGAGGAATTCTACGTCCGGGATGAAAAGGAGATGGGGCTCCAGCTGATGAGGCTCTCCAGCACCAAGTTGCGCCTCATCTCTCAGACGGAACAGAGCTACACCGGAGAAGACCTGGAGCGCATTGCTGCTCAGATGCAGCGCTACCAGGACCTCCATCAGCGCATCA
Source organism: Deltaproteobacteria bacterium (assembly GCA_038150265.1). Lineage (GTDB taxonomy): Bacteria > SAR324 > SAR324 > SAR324 > NAC60-12 > JAYPUA01. The sequence goes on from JAYOTF010000001.1 coordinate 143,084, forward strand.
GCGTCAACCTCGAGATCAGCCTCCTCCTTGACCTGATGCTGAAGCACCGGCTTCCTCTGGAAGGAGTCGATAGCGCCGATGAATTCCTGAAGCGTCTGGAGCTGATCCGGGAAGCCCAGCCGGATTTCTCCATTGAGGTGCTGGAAGAGCGGCGTGTGGCGCGGCTTGCCTGGGGAGATCAGGAGATCGACCTCTCCCTTGGCATGTTTGAGAACTTCAGCTTTGTGGACTATGTTCGCTTGCGGGAGCATCACGATGCCCTGCTGCAGTCCCTTGGTGACGGCACCCTGGTGGTGGAAGAGCTAGGGAATGAGGAAACCCACGCCTGTTCCATGTGGCAGGAGGCCCTCCAGTTTTTGGTGGACTATGGGAAGAAAGGCATTTACATTCAGCGCTATAAGGGTCTTGGAGAAATGAACCCGGAACAGCTCTGGGAAACCACATTGAATCCGGAAGTCCGGACCCTCAAGCAGGTTTCCTTTGAAGACTTTGACAGCTGCGATGGCACCTTCAGTGTGCTCATGGGAGACCACGTTGAACCTCGCCGGCGGTTCATTGAGGAGAATGCTCTGCGGGTCCGGAACCTGGACATCTGATGTCAAAAAGCTATGCCGTGGTCGCCATTGTTGGGCGACCCAACGTGGGAAAATCCTCCCTGTTCAATCGCTTGGTCGGACGTCGCACAGCCATCGTGGAGGATACTCCAGGGGTGACGCGGGACCGCAACTACGGAATGGCCAAGTATGGGCCTCATCGATTTCTGGTGATCGACACCGGAGGATTCGAGCCCCTTTCTGAAGACAACGTCATGCGGCAGATGCGCGAGCAGGCGTTGCTGGCGGTTGAAGAGGCCGACGCCATCATTCAGTTGGTAGACGCTCGCGAAGGCATGACCCCAGCGGATGAAGAAGTCTATCGGGCGCTGAGTCAGTCGGAAAAGCCCCTGGTGGTTGCGGCCAACAAGGTGGACAACTCGCGTCTGGAAGACGAAAGTACCGAGTTTTATTCACTGGGGCTTGAGCGGTTGTTTTCCATTTCGGTCCTTCACAACACCGGAATTCTGGAGCTGCTCGACGAGGTTCACTTCTGGGTGCCGCTGAAGGGGCGCAAGGAACAGGTTGAGGAGGGAACGGTCCGGGTCGCGGTCATTGGAAAGCCCAATGCCGGAAAGTCGTCGCTGGTCAATGCGATGCTCCGGGAAGAGCGCATGGTCGTCGATGCGATTGCTGGAACCACCCGAGATGCTGTCGACTCGTTTTGCCGCTACCACGGCCGGGAGTTCAAGCTGGTGGACACCGCCGGGATTCGTCGAAAGGGACGGGTCAGTCAGAAGATTGAAACCTACAGTGTGGTTTCAGCCCTGAAGTCCATGGAGCGTGCCGAAGTTGCAGTGCTGGTGATTGATGCCACTGAAGGGGTGACCGATCAGGTCGCTCACATCGCGGGCTATGCACTGGAACGGAAGCGAGCCCTTGTGCTGGTGGTCAACAAGTGGGACCTGATTGAAAAAGACGGGAAGACCATGAAGCACTTTGAGGAGGAGGTCCGGGACCGCCTCGCGTTTGTGGACTTTGCCCCGATGCTGTTCGTCAGCGCCAAGACGCTCCAGCGGGTTCCCAAGGTGTTTGAGGCGATCCTCAGCGTGCATGAGCAGTTTTATCGGCGCATCCAGACCTCTGACCTCAACACTGTGCTTGAGATGGTTGTCGGGAAGCACCCCCCGCCTTCCATGTATGGGCGGCAGACGAAGGTTTACTTTGGAAGTCAGGTCAGTGTGGCGCCGCCTACGTTTGTGCTGATGACCAACCATCCGGAGAAGACCAACTACTCCTACGAGCGCTACATGATCAATCAGTTCCGTTACCACTTCGGGTTCGAGGGGACGCCGCTGAGCATCATCTGGCGCAAGAAACACACAGACCGCCAACGCCCTCCCAAGAAGCAGTAGGCCATGACGCACTTTCTCTGGAAAGGATCCGATTTCTCTGGAAGGGACCTGGAAGGGGCAGAAGAAAGTGCATCAGCGTTCACCCTCCGAAACGCCCTTCACGCCCAAGGGGTGTACCGCATTCAGCTGGTCCCCCTTCATGCCTTTTCCTGGAAACAGCCCCTCTCCGAAGCACAGATTGTGGACTGGCTGGAGCAGCTTCAGCAGTTGCTCCAGGCTCACCTGCGCTTGGCCGAAGCGATCAGTCTGATTGCAGAAACGAGTCGGAAGTTGCCGCTGCGGTACCGCTGGCGTCGGGTGCATCAGGCGCTGCACGCGGGGCGGTCCTTCAGCCAGGCTCTTGAGCAATTTGGCGGCATGCCGGGGTGGGTGACCCAGCTCATCCGGGTGGCTGAGGCAACCGATCGGCTTCCGGAAGTCCTGCGAGGGCTGGTGGAGTTTTATCAGTTCAAGCGAGAGGTTGCGCAGGAGCGTCAGAAGGTCGCAAGCTACCCACTGCTGGTGCTGACCAGCTTCCTCTTCATCACTCTGGGGATTCTCCTCTTCATCATTCCGATGTTTCACCGAGTCTATCAGCGTTTTGGCGAAGACTTGTTTTGGGGCACCGCCGTGCTGCAAGCCCTCAGTGAGGGGCTCCGGAATCATCCTGGAGTTGCCTTCGGAATCCTGGGTGCGCTGGGAGGAGCCGGAATCTGGTACCACCGTCAGGGAGAGGGCTTCTGGAAGCTCCTTCCCGGGGGAGCGACCATTGTCCGAGAGAGCCAGCTGATGTTTTACAGCACCGCGATGAACCTGCTGCTGCGCTCTCGGCTGAACCTGCAGGAAGCCCTTCCTCTGGCATCTGAGTTGCTGTTGGGGCGTCAGCAGCACTCTCTGGAGAGGGTCCGGGAAGAACTGCTCTCCGGAATTGCCCCAGCAGATGCCTTCCGTCACGCTTCCTGGGCGTCGGCTTCCTTTCTGAGGATGGTGGCACTTGCTGATGAGAGCGGAAACCTTGCAGAAGGCTTCCGGCAGCATAGCCTCTCCCTCAAGGACCACCTGAAGGTGCGTCTGAACTGGATGAACGCCTTGTTGGGTCCCTTGCTGATGCTGCTGGTTGCGCTTGGGGTGCTGTTTGTGTTGCTTTCGGTGTACCTGCCTCTGTTCCGGGTGGTGGACTACTACTAAAGGAGTGAGCGTTCAATAGATATCGAAGTGCTCTGGTTACTGAGTTCCAGTTCCCTGGCCGTCAGGGAGTGGCTTGGTTGACCTTGCTTTGAGAAGGCTTTCCAATGGCGTCGCAGATGAAGCGTCCGGTCTCAATGAGTTGAGGGAGGTCCAGATTGGTCGCAATTCCGAGGCCTTCGAGGAGGTAAACGACATCTTCGGTGGCCACGTTTCCGCTAGCTCCTTGAGCATAGGGGCATCCACCGAGTCCGGAAACGGAAGCGTCAATGACCTGAACGCCCATTTCCAGTCCGGCATAGAGGTTGGCGAGCGCCTGTCCCCGAGTATCGTGAAAGTGCAGAGCGATTTGCTCCAGTGGAATTTCTTGCGCAACGGCTTCGATGAGGCATTGCGCCTTCCGGGGCGTGCCCAGGCCAATGGTGTCGCCGAGTGAGATTTCGTAACAGCCTTGCCGAGTCAACTCCTGTGCGAGTTCCACCACGGCTTGAGGGGCAACTTCTCCTTGATACGGACACCCAAGGACACAGGAAATGTACCCCCGGACGGGAAGATCGAGCCCCTTCGCCTGCTCCAGAATCGGGCGGAAGCGCTCCAGGGATTCCTCAATGGAGCAGTTGAGGTTTTTTTGAGAAAACGCTTCGGACGCCGCTGCAAACACGGCCACCTCCTGAGCGTCTGCTTCCAGCGCGCGCTGAAATCCCTGCAGGTTGGGGGTCAGGACCGAAAGCCGGACCTCCGGAAGCGGTCCGACTTGCTGAAGCACCTGAGAGGCGTCGCGCATCTGGGGCACCCACTTGGGGCTGACGAAGCTGGCGGCTTCAATGGCCGTCAAACCACACTGAGCCAACTTCCGGATGAACTCAACCTTGGTGTCGGTTGGAACCCAGACCGGCTCATTCTGCAATCCATCTCGGGGCCCCACCTCAACGATTTTGACAAATTCAGGCAACATGGCGGTTTTTTTGATTAACGATATTGAAAAAATCTCAGCAAGAGGCTCGTCTGTTGGTGCAGAACCTCAGAGGAATGGCCGAGCCACGCAGGTCCCGGTTTTTTGAAAAAGCTTGAAGCTCTCCCGGATATTTCTTAAAAATCAATGTTTGCCTCCGTTTATTTTTACAGAATATCCTGTCCCTGACCTCACTTCCGTAAACGGGCTCCCTTGCTCTGTCGAGACACACTTTCAAAAGCATTCCTTACCCTTACGCTGATCCTCTCCATATCGCCAGCTTTGAGTTACGCCCAAACGAACTTCATCCCACTGGAGCGAGGAGACGTTCGGGAGCGAGAGGAGCGCCTCATGTTCACGCCCGGAGTTCAGCTTTCCGGGGACTTCCGCTTCCGGACCAGCCTGTTGAGTGGGTCAGAGCTGCCGACTTCCCGTCCGGGAACCAACTCTCCGGAAGAGTTCGCGTTTGACCAGGACATCCGCCTGAAGATGCAGACCATTGTGCATCCGATGACCACGATGGTTCTGGAACTGGCCACCGCTCAGGAGCCTTACTTTCAATCGGATCTGCGGGACTCCAGCGCCAACCAGGTAGGTGAGCCCGACTCACAAACCATTGCCTTGACGGCCCGCCAGTCGTACCTGGACCTGAACTTCAACCCCCGCAACACCCTGAGGATCGGGAAGCAGGAGGTCAACGTGGGGGACCGGCGGGGGAAGGTCTTCAATGGCGTCCTCACCGGATTTGCGCAGCCGAAGTGCCGGACGGGCACCTGGTGTTACGAGTTCGGCGGTTACAAGCTTTCCAGCGCTGATTCCGATTGGCTCTACAGCCTTTCCCTGGATTACCCTTTTGTGTATGAAGTGGATGCGAGCCAGAACCCGCTGAATGTGATCCGGGCCGAGCTGTTCCGCATCAAGTACACGGAGCATGACATTCCAGTGGGGACGCGCCTGCACCCCACCGTGAGGCCAACAGACAACAGCACCGATACCCTGCTCACCAACAGCTCTGGAGAGGCGCTCTATTACAATGCTCATGAGCAGGAGTACTACGGAATCCGCTTCCTCTGGGACACCTCAAGCTTCCGCATCTACTTTGATGCCACCTCGAACATCGGGAACCGGCGGTACTTCACTCAGTCAGATCGCAACACGCAGGAGCCGTACAAGGTCCGGGGCGTGGCCACGGAGTGGGAGCTGACCTACAAGACCGGGAACGGTGAGCTGAGCCTGCTCTACATGGGCGCGCAGGGAGATGAGGAGCTGGACAACCAAACCGCCAACTACCAGAGGGAGCTTCAGGGGTACTACGAAATTGTTCCCGGAACCTACCAGGGCACCCAGTTTTACTTCAATGGCGGCAGCACTGCCCTCAACAGTGGAACCGGACTGGGGCACTCCATCAACAACACCCAGTTGCTGGGGCTCCGCTACCTCTACCGAGTTCCGGAAAGTGATTTGGTGTACCGCTTTGGCCTCTACCAGCTCAAGCACATGCAGCCGGTTCTCAGCGCCGAAGGAAACCCCGTCAAGGAAATTGGGGTAGAATGGGACAACACCTTCTCCTTCCCCCTCGCGAAGCACGTTCAGGCTGACCTCGACCTCAATGTCTTCCAACTGGCTCCGGCCTTTCGGTATGACGAAACCAGTGCGCCTCTCGGAAAGAACGGCGAGCTGTTGACCCATGTGGCCGGACGCCTGATCTACTCCTTCTGACGGAACTTCATGACCGATCGCATTGCCGAGCTGGAGCGCACCACCAAGGAAACCCGCATCCGCGTCAAAGTGAACCTCGACGGCACCGGGCAGCAGAACATCCACACCGGAATCGGATTCCTCGACCACATGCTCCAGCAGCTTGCTTTTCATGGCCTGCTCGACCTGGAAGTGGAATGTGAGGGCGACCTGCACATCGATGGGCACCACACCACCGAAGACATTGCGCTGGCACTGGGACAGGCTGTGCTGGACGCCCTTGGCTCCAAGCAGGGGATTCAGCGCTATGGGCACGCCTACGTTCCGATGGACGAAGCCCTGCTCCGGTGCGTCCTGGATCTCTCCGGACGTCCGGACTTTGTGATGCAGGGTCAGTTCACGCAGCCGATGATTGGGCAGCTGGATACCCAGCTGATTTCGCACTTCTTCAAGTCGTTCGCCATTGCGTCCAAGACGACCCTGCACCTGTCCATTCTTTATGGAGAAAACGATCATCACAAATGCGAGGGGCTCTTCAAGGCGTTTGCCCGGGCCCTGCGACAGGCTGTGGAAGCAGATCCTCGCCGCACCGAGGTGACGTCTACCAAGGGAGTGCTCTGACATGACGAATGTCATCATTGACTACAACGTCGGAAACCTCGCCAATCTGAAAAATGCCCTGGATTTCATTGAGGCCGATGTCGAGGTGGTCAAGACGCCAGAGCCGATCCTGAAGGCATCCCGGATTCTGCTTCCGGGCGTGGGAGCATTTGGTCCGGCGATGCAACACCTGCGGGACTCCGGAATGCTGGAGGCCATTGAAGCCCGTCGGCAGGCTGGCATCCCCCTGCTGGGAATCTGTGTTGGCGCACAGCTGCTTCTGGAAGAAGGCGAGGAAGATGGCCCCTTCGCTGGGCTGGGGTGGATTCCGGGAACCGTTCAGCGCTTTCGGCATGAGCTCAAGGTGCCGCAGATTGGCTGGAATGCGGTCCAGCCCCTTCGTGACGATCCATTGTTTACCGACCTTGCCCCCGGAAGCTTCTTTTACTTTGTGCATTCCTACCACATGCACCCGACGCATCCGGAACAGGTGCTGGCAGAAACCAACTACGGCTACGCCTTTGCGTCAGTTGTTCGGCGTGAAAACGTCTGGGGGGTGCAGTTTCATCCGGAGAAGAGCCAAAATGCAGGGCTTCAGCTCCTCAAGAACTTTTGTACGCTGACCTGAGTGGGTCAGTTTTTTTTAACTCTAGCCAATCAATCCGAAAATGGCCATTGAGCAAACCCTTTCGATCATCAAGCCTGATGGTGTGGAACGCAACCTGGTAGGATCCATCCTGCAGCGCTTTGAGCAAAACGGACTGCGCATTGTCGCAACCAAGATGAAGCACCTCTCGCTTCGGGAAGCCGAAGGGTTTTACGACGTCCACCGCGAGCGCCCATTCTTTGGCGAACTGACGGAGTTCATGACCCGGAGTGCCGTTGTGGTGACGGTTCTGGAAGGAGAGAATGCGGTGGCCAAGCACCGTGAAGTGATGGGCGCCACCAATCCCGCCGATGCCGCTGAGGGCACCATCCGCAAGGATTTTGCCCAGAGCATTGGCGAGAACACCGTTCATGGCTCCGACAGCCTGGAGAATGCCGCAATTGAAATTGCGTACTTCTTTTCAAAGACGGAGCTGGTGAACTCCGGCCAGTAAGCCTGAGCCGGTTCTTCTGTGGAGGAGCCGGTTTACGCCGAGTCCTCCCGAACCCCCGCCAACCCAAGCCAGGGACCCAGTGCCTGCCAGATGTCGGCTCGCCCCATTTTGGCCAGCGATGAGTGCTTGAGCGGTGGCTCGGGAAGGCTCAGGGTTTCTCGGATGAGCTTCATCTGCTTGGGGATGTCGTTTTTGCGAAGCTTATCAATTTTGTTGGCGACCACCAAGGTGGGACGCTGATGGAAGTCGAGCCACTCCTTGAGTTGCAGGTCCTGCTTGGTGGGGCCGTGGCGACTGTCGATGATCAGGACCACTCCGGTCAGCTGTTCCCTCTGAGAGAGATAAGCTTCAATGAGCTTCCGCCATCCGGAACTGACTGAGTCCGGCACCTTGGCGTAGCCGTAACCGGGCAGGTCCACGCAGTGGAACTGCTGATTGATGATGAAAAAGTTGATCAGCTGAGTCTTTCCCGGAGTGGCACTGGTCTTGACCAGCCCCTTGCGGTTGAGCAGGGAGTTGATCAGCGTGGACTTCCCCACGTTCGAACGACCTGCAAATGCCACCTCCGGAAGTGTGGTGGCCGGAAACTGATGAGGGGCAGCGGCGCTGAGTACCAGCTCGGAGGAGTTGATTTTCACGAAGGATCCTTTTCCGAACGAGAAGGCCCTTCTGAACCAGAGCCCGGTTTTGCTGAACCTTCCTGTTCGGGCGCCGTGGGTTCGACGGGTGGATCAGGGCGAGGAGCCTCAGCAGAGGTCTCCGGAGCAGCAGCCTCTGGCTGCAGAGGCCCTTCCGGAGCGTTCGGGTGGAGCTCTGTGGTTTCAGCGGATTTCTCCGACTCGGCAGCCGGAGCCTCTGGCGTTTCCGGGACAGGCTGCTGGGCGGCCTCAGAAAGTTCTACCGTGTCTTCCGACGGAGCCGAGGTGCGCAGGGAGGCACCAAACAGCTGCTGGGCGGCCTGGTCCAGTGACTGAAGCGGGAAGTCCGGCTCTCGGTGAGCAAGGTCAAAGTACAGCAGCGCGGAGAGCAGAGCCGCAAACGGGGCAAAGATCAGGGCTGTCAGGTGCTGAGCCCAGCTGATCGACTGCAGAAATCCGGAGCTGGTGAGCAGCTGCTCCAGCATCGACACTTGTTGCTCATCCATTTCCATGGTCAAATTCTGGGCAGAATCGAGGCTGGGGAGAAAGAGCTGCAGGACCAGAAACAAGATTCCGATTTGCACCGCGTAGCTGAACAAGGTAACACTAAACACTCGGGGCAGGTTCTGACGGACCAGCCGGAAGCTCCGGATGAGGGCCTGTAGCCCACGGAGGCCTTCAATGGCATACACCTGCTGAGCAAGCGCAAAGAAGAAGTGGCTCAGCATCCAGAAGGCGACCAGCAGGAAGTTCATCGGAAAGGGGAGCATGACCCCAGTGAGTCCAAGAAAGCGGATCATGTACAGCAGCACCGCAATGTGGACGGCCCCGAAGAACATCCGAGACCGCAGGAGGTTCAGCAGCTTGCCCGTCGGAAAAATGGTTCCGGCTGCCAGCGCGATCACTCCCAGGGCCATGGTGGCCTCAAGCACCCCCATCATGAGGGTCATGGCAAGTTGCTCCATCTGAAAGAGGGAGCCTCCATCAGCCTGCATGCCTCCGACAATGGCGAGCAGCATGGAAGGCATCAACAGGACCAGCGTCAGCGTCAGCATGGCCAGCCAGTGGTTCTGGTACAGCCGGAAGCTGATGCGTAGAAGCGTGCCGACCGAGTGCGGGTAAGTAAGGAGGTTCATTCAGTTCCAGTTAGTTTGTTGCGGATCAATTAGGAGACGTGATGAAGAACACTCTACCAAACCTAAAGTTTTCATGACAAGTGGAAGCATCTGAACGGATCCTCTTGGACGAAACCGATCTGCTGGTTGAGAACCTCCGTCAGGAGGTTTCTCGTCTGCGAGAGGAGTTGACGTCCCTTCAGCGTGAGTCGCGCTATCGGCTGGAAGAAGAGCGAGAACAGCACCGTCGGGTTCTGAAAGAAGAGCGGACCTCCATTGAAGAACGGCTCCGGGCGCAGCAGCAGCGCTTCGCGGAGGAACTTGCCGAGCAGCACAAACTGTTCCGGACGCTGCAAGAGCGCGTGGCGACCTATGAAGCAGCAGTGCACACCGAAAGTCCACAGGTGCTGATGGAGCATCATCCGGGGCAGGCGCTGGGGCATCTGTTGCTTCAGCTGGACCCTCAACTGGTTCGCATCAGTGAGCAGTTGGCGCGTGCAGGGCTCAAGGAGGCCCACCCGGATGTGGTGGGGCTGCTTCACAACTGCCGCAAGGAGGCGGATCACACCCTCCAGCAGGTCCGGAGGCTTCAGGCGTACACAGAAGACTGGGAAACCGCTCCGGAGCTGCATCCGGGGGAAGTGGAGCTGCTGGCCTTCTTCAAGGAACTGGCGCGTCAGCAAAACTGGATGGGGCAGCACGTTCGGCTCTTTGCGTCTCCGAAGCTGCCTCAGGTCGCTCATTTTGACGAGGCGCTGCTCCGGGAAGCGCTGCTGACCCTCCTGAAGCAGATCCACCTCTTTGTTCCGGAAGCCCCGGTCCGGATCACCCTGAAGCGCAGCCTGGTTCCGGAGTCGGAAGTTCCGCGCATGCACATCCTGCTGATCAGTGACCAGCCCTGGAGGTTTTCAGATGCCAGCCCCCTGCGGTCGTTGCTGCAGGAAACGCTGGTTCGCTCAGAGCTGCTGGGGTTGGACTTCCTTGTGGCCTACCAGTACATCACGCTCCACGAAGGGGCCCTGCACTTTTTGGAAGAAGAGGGCCAGGTGGTGGGCTTTGAGGTCCTCATTCCCCTGCACGATCCTCCGGAAGAGTAGCCGGTTTCGGCAAGCGTCCATAGGTCCGGGTGATCAACCGCAACCAGTCGGCCGGCACGCGCTCGAGGTCTCCTTCCTGATAACGCCACCTCCAGTTGGAGCCCCCGACGGTTCCGGGAGTGTTCATGCGGGCGGTGGTGTCCAATCCCAGTAAATCCTGAAGTGGAACCAGCGCCAGCTGAGCGGTGGTGGACCAGGTGGTCCGGATCAGCTCATAGCAGACGTTTTCCTCGTGGAGGTCTCGGCTGAGGTAGTGGTTGAGGAACTCCCGCTCCGGCGTCTCCAGCGTCCGGAACCACCCGAGGAGGGTATCGTTGTCGTGGGTGCCGGTGTAAGCGACTGAGTCCGCGCCTGTGATGTTGTGAGGAAGGTAGAGGTTGTCTGGATCCGAGAAGGCAAATTGCAGGATCTTCATTCCCGGAAACGCGCACTGCTGACGCAGGGCATGGACTTCTTCCGTGATGAGCCCCAGGTCTTCGGCAATCACCGGCAGCTTCCCGAGGTCCTGCTGCACCCGCTTGAAGAAGGCAAACCCGGGTCCGGGCTTCCAGCTACCGTTCATGGCAGTCGGCTCCGAAGCCGGGATCTCCCAGTACGACTCAAAGCCTCGAAAGTGATCGATCCGGATGAGGTCGAACTGACTCAGCAGGCTACCGAGCCGTTGCCGCCACCAGAGGAACCCGGTTTTGGCCAGCTTGTCCCAGCGGTAAAGCGGGTTTCCCCAGCGTTGCCCTGTTTCGCTGAAGTAGTCCGGAGGCACGCCAGCGATTACGTTGGGCTGCCCGGAGTCGTCGAGCTCAAACAACTCCGGATGTGCCCAGACATCGGCGCTTTCGTGAGAAACGAAGATGGGCAGGTCTCCGATGATCCGGACGCCCAGCTGGTTGGCGTGCTGCTTCAGCGCCTGCCACTGTTCGGCGCCTACCCACTGCACAAAGCGCTGGAAGTCCAGGGCCTCGGCCTGCTCGTTCCGGAAGGTCCGCATGGCTGTGATGCGCCGCTTTCGTGAGCCCTCGGGCCACTGCGTCCAGGAACCCTCGCCGTGGAGCTCCTTGAGGACCATGAATGCCGCATAATCTTCGAGCCAGTACGCCTGTTCCTCGCACCACTGTCGCCACGCTTGCTGATCGGCAGCCGTTCCGGTTTCCAGGAAGCCGTCAAATGCGGTCCGGAGGAGCCTGGTTTTTCGGACCTCTGCTTCAGCAAAGTGAGCCGCCCCAGCCGGAAGCGGCTCCAGCGCCTCCAGGGTTTCTGCCGGAAGCCATCCGGTTTCAGCGAGCTTCTCCAAGCTGATGAGCAGGGGGTTGAGGGCAAAGGCGGATGGGCTTTGGTACGGAGAAAACCCGTAGCCGACTGGGCCAAGAGGAAGGACCTGCCAGAGGGTCTGGTTCCACTCCGCCAGCTTTTCCACAAACTGAAAGGCCGCAGGGCCGAGGTCTCCCAGTCCGTGGGGACCCGGCAGAGAGGTGGGGTGCAGCAGAACTCCGGAGCAGCGCTCCTGAAGCCAGGAATTGGGCGACGACATGACGTGAACGATGATGAGCCAGTGGGAAAAATTGAAGGGAATGGAGGCTTAAACCAAGCCGGATTCAAATCCTGCTACAGGATCTGGAAAGGCGGGGTGGACGAGAGCCGTTCGGTGACGGCTCTGACGGTTTTACAGATCCCGTGAGTACTTGAGGGCAAAGCCAACGTTGAAGTTCTTCGTCTCGAAAGTCTCTCCTCCCACGTTGATTTTTCCTTCGGAAAGTTCCTTGAAGAGATCGAAGTGGAAGTTGCTTCGCTTGTCAGCAGACGGAACAATGTAGGAGCCTCCAAAGGCGTAGATGGTTCCGTCGTAGGTCGCGGTTTCTCGGGTGTAGCGTTGGCCGCTGTCGTTTTCACCTGTCAGGAAGAAGTTGAAATCCGGTGTGAGGATCTTGGTGACTTTTCCAAACGGATAGAAGCCCAGAACCTGAATGGGGCCTTTTTCCAAGGCCAGTTCCAGCTCTCCTCCATAGAGCAGCGAGGTTCCATCAAGGGCCGTGTTGTCTGTTTCAGCCTCCAGCGTCAACAGACCTCCCACAACGCCATAACGAAGGGCAAGGGACTGATCGAAGAGGCCAATTTGGCCCCCATACCCAATCCGGAGCATCCCAACCACCGGCGTGAGTTGATCATAGAACTTATCAGACGTGGCGTTGTCGTAACGGGAATCAATGTCCGAAACAGACGAACAGGTAGAAGGGTCTGAGACCTTGTCAAAGGCACAGAAGTCCACCGAGTCTGCACTGGTCCCAAATTTGGTGACCGTGGCAATGGAGCCTGAGTTGGCCGTGTAGGTCAGGCTCAGGTAATCCGCAAAGGCCCACGGGACAAAACCAAACAGGCCAATGAGAAAAATTCCAAGTTGCTTCATGGGAAACATCCTTGTTGGAGAAACAGGATCAGGCTGGGGGCAGCACTGTTGGGATATCCCTCTTTTCGGCATTTTGGGGTAAAACTTTAGTGGGTTCCGGGAAAAGCAACGTAGGGGGCCACTGCAGGGACCCCGAGAAGGGATTCATTTGGCCTGGAAAGAGGCATTCACTAAACACGGAGGGAGTGTGATGAGAGCACTTTGGGCGAGCCTGCTGCTGCTTGGGGCAAGCACACTGAGCGCTGCTGAGTATTACTGCCAGACCGAGTTTTACCTTGGGTTCAACTCGCAAGAAGATGGGACGGCGACCACGTACCGGTTGCTGTCAGACAACCGCTACATCCTCAACACCCAGCAGGAACAGCTTTCGGTCTTTCGTCCAAATGACGATGCTGATCTGTGCGCCTCCTCATGGCCTGACTGGGAGGTGGGCATCTGTCAGTGCCTGCGGACGAGCGAGAACGGGCCGACCCTCATGGGCTACGTCTCCTTCAATCCCAAGAACCTCAAGTTTTCGGTGATGTCGTTGGAAAGAGTGGGATACGAGACCCTCCATGGCGGACTCTGCCGCAGGGTGGAGGGCTCGTAGGCTCGCCTACTGCTTGGGCAGGCGCAGGTCAATGAGGTGGGTGGAGCACGAGATGCAGGGGTCGTACGCCCGGGCCAGCCGCTCCAGGTTGGCCTTGAGCAGTGTCTCTCCGCCTTCCCGGTCGTGCTCGAGCCAGTGCTGCACCGTCTGGCGAATGTCAGCCTCAATCTGGGCAAGGTTCTGTGCAGTGGGCGTGACAATATCTGCATCAATCACCACCCCGCCCGTGTTGAGGGTGTAGCTGTGGAAGAGCGTCCCCCGAGGCACCTCCATGGCTGCAGTTCCCGTTCGGTCTTCCTTTGGCAGCGAAATGGAAACGGGCGGAGGGGGTTCCGGAAGGCTTCCCAGCTCCTGGCACAGCTCAATGGCCTGCTCACAGCAGTGAACCAGTTCAATGAACTGTCCGGCGTTGTTCAGCAACGGATTGGGCGGAACCTGCGCCCCGAAGAGTCGGTCGGCCACGCGAGCGGCTTCCCCCTTGAGCTGATCCCGGTGATGCGTCAGGCGCGCCAGGGATCCGACCATGAAGGGCTGATCGGAGTAGAGCGACTGCTTGGCCGTGGAGTGCTTGACCACGCTCTCATTCACAAACTTCCGGAACTCCGCAACAGGAACGGCTTCTGAAGCACTGGCGTGGATGGTGCGGCCAATGCCGAGTCCCAGGTCGTTGCGTTCCGGAGCCAGTGCCACAAAGGTCCGGTCTGACTGAGCGAAGTTCGGGTTTTCCAAAGAGGCCACCAGTGGCTCCATGCTTTCAAGAATCCGCAGGCACGCCTCGGCTTCCTTGCGGATTTCGTCAAAGACCTTCTTTGCCGGCCAGGTGCCGACTCCGCCCACCAGCATGTTGACCGGATGGATGGCCCGTCCGCCAATGCGTTCCTGAATCAGGTTCCCAAATTTCTTCAGCCGGAGGGCTCCCTTGACTTCGTTGCCGTGCTGCTGCTGCATGTCCAGCACACTGGGCAGGCCGAGGTAGTCGGGAACTGCCAGCATGAAGAAGTGCAGGGCATGAGACTCGATCATCTCGCCATGGTTGAGGAGGTCCCGCAACCGCAGAACCGGCTCCGGAACCTCAATCTGGAGGGCGTCTTCCAGGGCCGTGATGGAGCAGAGTGCGTGCGCCGCCGAGCAGATGGCACAAACGCGGCAGACGATTCCCGGAACCTCGCGGTAAGGGTGCCCCCGCAGGAGCGCCTCGTAGAAGCGAGAGCCTTCGAAGATGCCCATCTGACAGGAAACCTGGTCCTGCTCATCCAATGTGACCTGAATGCCCCCATGCCCTTCGACGCGATAGAGGTGGGGAATTTCAATAACCTGTCCCATGCTTATGCTGACTCGGAAGAAGAAATGCGTTGACGTCCACGGCGCTCTGGATCTTCGGCCCATTCACGTCGCAGGTGGTGATTGACCCAGGCAGGTGCCGAGTACCGTTGGATCTGCTCAATGACATCGGCCTTGGACAGCCCATGCTCGCTGAACAGCTGGGCGGTGGCATCGTAGTGCGGCTCATCAACCGGTCCCCGGCATCCGTAGCACGGCACTCCCAGGCTGGGACAACGTGCCTTGCAGCCTCCGGCGCTGATGGGGCCACAGCAGACAATGCCCCGGGTCTTGACCAGGCAGAGGTTTTCGGCGATGCGGCACTCGGAGCAAACCGAGTAGTCGTGCCGCTCCGGAGTGGTTCGTTGCAAAATGGCAATCAGGGTCCGGAGGAACTCTTCCTTCTCAATGGGACACCCGGGCACCGCAAAGTCGACGGGGACAAAGTCACTGACCGGGTGGGCCTGATCCAGGTTGACCTCGTCGAGATCCTTGCCCTGATAGACCAGCTTGTGAAGCAGCTCCAGCGGTAGCTCGTTCCGCATCGCCGGAATGCCTCCCCAAACGGCACAGGTCCCGATGGCCAGCAGGTTTTCCGCATGCGAGCGGACGTTGAGCAGCAGGTCGAGGTCGCGTTGGGTGCAGACCGATCCTTCCACAATGGCGAGGTCCAGGCGCTCCTCCAGGCCTTCTGCCGAAGATGCCATGCCGAACTTGATGATCTCGATCCGGCTGGCAAGCTCCACCAACTCATCCTCGCAGTTGAGGATAACGAGCTGGTCACCTGCACAACCCGTCAAGCCAAAGATGCCCACACGGGGTTTGATTCGTTTCATCGCCAGCCTCCGAGGTAGGGGTCGTCAGTGCCAGAAGGAGGCTGCCAGGCTTCCCTCAGCCCTCGTGCTTCCCACACGGAGAAGACGGGGCCATCGGTACAGGTGTACCGGTAGCCGATGGCGCAGTGGCCACACTTGCCAATCGCACACTCCATGCGCCGCTCCAGACTGACGTAAATGTGTTCCGGAAAGACTTCCATCTCCCGGAGCCGATCGGTCACGTATCCATACATCACAGGCGGTCCGCAGATCGCAAACCGGGTCCTGGTTCGCTCCAGGGGCAGGTCGGCCAGGAGGTCCAGCAGGTTGCCCTGAATGAGCGGAAGCCCTGCTGCTGATTCGTCTCGGGCCGGAAGCCGGTCGCACGCCAGGTGCACCTGAACGCCACCAGACTGGTTGATCTGCTTGAGGACTTCCGGATAGAGCAGTTGTCCAACGGCTCGGGTGCCATAGAGGAGGTGGACCTCTTCGCCGAAGCGCTCTCGGTGGAGGTTCGCATACTCCAGCAACGAACGCAGCGGCGCCATGCCGAGCCCGCCGG
The DNA here is from genome assembly GCA_038150265.1 of Deltaproteobacteria bacterium. Taxonomy (GTDB): domain Bacteria; phylum SAR324; class SAR324; order SAR324; family NAC60-12; genus JAYPUA01. The sequence goes on from JAYOTF010000001.1 coordinate 159,080, forward strand.
CCATCATCACCAGGCTGTTGCCATGCAGGTCATCCAGTGGGAAGCCCCGTCCATAGGGTCCCCGGAGTCCAACACGCGCCCCCGGAGTGAGGTCAAACAGCGCTCGGGTGACCCGTCCAACGCGACGGATGGTCAGGTGCAGCTCGCGTTCTTCCGCCGGAACCGCTGAGGAAACCGGGGCGTGGCAGATGGAAATGGGCACCTCGCCCACCCCAATGACCGACAGCATGACAAATTGCCCCGGGCGGTGGTTCGAGCCGTCAGGCCCAGTTTCTCCGGGCTTGAGGCGAAACCGAAACATCATGTGGTCCGGAAGCAGCTCTTCCTTGCCAACCAGCCAGGCCGTGCTCGGGAGCATGGGGTCTCGCGCCGGTAACCGCTTCAGGGAGGGGGAGACGGGTGAGGAGAGTTCAGCGTTCACAGCTTCCACGGACTTTCGCAAAGACTTGGGTGATGTCAATTCCAGCGGTGCAGGCATCCACGCAGCGTCCGCAGCCCGTACAGGACGGCATGCCAAACTGCTCCACGAAGCCTTGCTCCTTGTGATAGTAACGGTTGCTGACCCGGGCCGCACGGTCCGGACGCATCAGCTCATCTCCTGCAATCCGGGTGAAGTCCCGGAACAGGCAGGAGTCCCAGCGCCGGACCCGCTCGCCCTGCTCTCCGGAAAGATCCGTCCGGTCAAAGACCGTGAAGCAGGTGCAGGTGGGGCAGACCATGCTGCAGGCTCCGCAGGCAAAGCACGAATCGCCCAACTCCTTCCAGGCCGGGCTGTCTTCTTCAAAGCGCAGCAATTGGGGCAGGTCGCTGATGGGCAAGACGCGGTTGAAGGAGTTGCGCCGGACTTCGAGCTTCTTTTGGTGCTCCACGATCTGGTCCCGCTGGATGTGTGAGAACAGCGCTCGGTCCAGGTGCACCAGCGAGTGTCCGGCAGGAGTCCGGACCATGGTCACGAATCCGGCCTCGATTTCCCAGAGGAAGAGGTCGTAGACATCTTCAATGTGATCGGTTCCGGTGCTCGGACAGAAGCACTTGTCATCCGGCATGCAGCCCAGCCCAATGATCCGGGCTCCTTCGCGACGGCGCTCGTAGTGATAATCACCATAGCCGTCGGTGAAGAACTTGTCGGTGACCCGGAGCCCATGCAGCTCACACGGGTGGGGCCCAAACAGAATGGGCGGCTCCTCATCCAGAGGAGCTTCCTGGTAACCGTCCTGTTCCGAGTAAGTCGAGAGGACCTCTTCTGCCGGAAAGAAGTACTTCTTCAGCGGAAGGGCCGTCCGGAGAAACTCCAGGGCCACCTCTTCTGGACCCGGGAGGTCGGCATACTCGACGTACCGGTACTGGCCTGCTCCCGACGCAGCCGGAACCACGAGGCGTCCATGCGCATGCAGCGCCTCCAGAAAGGCAGGCAGGTTGGTTTTGGGGAGAAAAAGGATTTCCATTGGCATCAATTCGATGGTTAACACTCACAGAGGTCACCATACCGGACTGAAACCCCCGGCAACAATCGGTAGTTTCCCTAGGTATGTTTGCGGGTACTCTAATCGCTTTGGAGCGCTATGATCAAGGCAAGTGCACCGTTCTTGTTCAAAAAGCAATTAAACCGCTCACTCGATGGAAGGGGGTTCTATGGAAAAGCAAGTCTGGCTGTTTACAGAAGGACGTCGAGACGATCGCCTGCTACTCGGAAACAAGGGGGCAAACCTTTGTGAGATGACCTCAATCGGGCTCCCCGTTCCCTTCGGATTCATCCTCACCACCCGAGTCTGTGCGGACTATGCTCGTCTTGGACGCCTGCCTGATGGGGTCATGGACGAAGTCTGGGAATCCATGCGAGAGGTGGAGCAACGGCATCACGCCCGCTTTGGAGATGCCTCCTCTCCGCTCCTGGTCTCGGTCCGCTCCGGAGCCCCTGTTTCCATGCCCGGGATGATGGACACCGTCTTGAACCTGGGCCTCAACGAAACCACGGCCAAGCTCTGGGCCGAAACCTCCGGAAACCCTCGCTTCGTGTATGACGCCTACCGGCGCTTCATCCAGATGTATGGCGACGTGGTGGAAGGCATGGGCGCCGAGCCCTTTGAAGAAGTGCTGGACGCCTACAAGACGGAACGGGGGTACAGGAGCGACCTTGAGCTCAGCGCAGATGACCTCCAGGCCATTGCGGCTCGGTACCGGGAAATCCTCACCCCTCCCGACGATCCCCGCGAACAGCTGGAGCGTTCCATTGAGGCCGTCTTCCGTTCCTGGAACAACAACCGCGCCAAGCGGTACCGGCGCATCCATGACATTCCGGAAAGCCTCGGAACCGGCGTAATCGTGCAGGCAATGGTTTATGGAAACCGGAGCCTCAACTCGGGAACCGGCGTGGCCTTCACCCGGAACCCTGCCACCGGAGAACGCCTGTTTTATGGCGAGTACCTCATGAATGCCGAAGGTGAAGACGTGGTTGCCGGCATCCGGACTCCAGAGCCGCTCGAGACCCTCAAGCGCGACCTCCCCAACCTCTACGCCGAACTCTTCCGGATGCAGCAGACCCTGGAAATGCATTACCGGGACATGCAGGACCTCGAGTTTACCATTGAAGAAGGCAAGCTGTGGATGCTGCAAACCCGGACCGGAAAGCGGACCCCCAAGGCCGCCGTCAAGATTGCAGTCGACATGGTGGAAGAAGGGCTCATCAAGGAACGCGAGGCCCTCAAGCGCATTGATCCGGACCAGATGGACTACTTCCTTCACCCCATGATTGATCCGAACGCTGAGCGCACCATCCTGGCCAAGGGCCTTCCGGCGAGTCCGGGAGCCGCAACCGGGCGGGTCGTCTTTTCGGCAGATGATGCAGAAGCCTGGGCCAACCGCGGAGAGGAAGTGATCCTGGTCCGTCGGGAAACCACTCCGGAAGACATCCATGGCATGAAGGCCGCCCGGGGCCTCCTGACGGCGCTCGGAGGCATGACCTCGCATGCTGCAGTGGTCGCCCGGGGCATGGGAAAGTGCTGCATTGCCGGATGTGGCGACATCAAGGTGGATGCCCCAAACAAGCGCTTCACAACGGAAAGCGGTGCTTCCATTGCTGAAGGCGAGGTGATCACGCTGGACGGAACGACTGGCGAGGTCATGGCAGGAACCGTGGGGACCGTCAGCTCGCAGTCTGATCCGGACTTCCAGACGGTGCTGGACTGGGCCGACCGCTACCGACGCCTGCGGGTTCGGGCCAATGCCGAAACGCCAGAAGACGCCACCAAGGCCCGGGAGCTGGGCGCAGAAGGCATTGGCCTCTGCCGGACTGAGCACATGTTCTTTGATGCTGAACGGATTGACGTGGTCCGGGCCATGATTCTGGCCGACTCTGCCGAAGACCGTCAGCGGTCGTTGGATCGGCTCCGGGGGTTCCAGAAGGCCGACATGCGCCAGCTCTTTGAGATCATGTCAGGCCTCCCGGTGACCATCCGCTTGCTGGATCCGCCGCTTCATGAGTTCCTTCCGCAGACCGAAGAGGAACTGAATGCGCTGGCCGGACGCCTGAAGCTTGACCCGGAAGTCGTGCACAAGCGTGCTGAGGAACTGCAGGAAGTCAACCCGATGCTGGGCCTTCGGGGGTGCCGCCTTTCTGTGGCGCAGCCTGAGATCACCCGCATGCAGGTGGACGCCATTCTTTCTGGCGCACTGGAGGCTCAGAAGGCCGGGCACGAGGTGCATCCGGAAATCATGATTCCTCTCACTGTGGCTCGAAGCGAGCTGGACACGGTGATCAACCTGGTCCGGGAAACCGCTGAGCAGGTATTTGAACACGCGGGGGCCCGCATCGACTATCAGCTTGGAACGATGATGGAGACCCCGCGGGCCTGCTTGCGGGCCGAGATGTTTGCCGAGGTAGCCGAGTTCTTCAGCTTCGGAACCAACGACCTGACCCAGATGACCTACGGTTTCTCGCGAGATGACGTTGGCAAGTTCCTGCCCTCCTACCTTGAGCAGAAGGTCTTGGAAAATGACCCCTTCGCCGTGCTGGACCAACGTGGCGTCGGAGCCTTGATCGAGATGGCAATTGAAGCGGCCCGTAAGGTCAACCCCACTCTGCATGTTGGCATCTGCGGAGAGCACGGAGGCGAGCCTCGGTCCATCCGGTTCTGTCATGAAACCGGGTTTGATTATGTGTCCTGCAGCCCCTACCGCATTCCCATTGCCCGGATTGCGGCCGCTCAGGCGCTTCTGTAAGAACTCCGTTTTTCCGGGGGTGGCTCTTCAGCGGCCGCCCCTCCTTCCTCAAAACCGGGAGCGCTTCGCTCGAGAGGCGCTCCCAACCGCTGCCCCTTTTTCCCTCAATCATCTGCTGGCACTTCCGGAACATTCACGGTAGCGTGGATTTTGCGCCTTTTTTACTCCGGGGCCTGTGTCCCCTTTCAGATTGAGGAAATTCATGATCATTGGTGTTGACGTCGGTGGAACCTTTACCGATGTGTTTTTTCTGGATGAAGCCCAGCAGACCATCCGTGTGGCAAAGGTGCCGTCTACCCCAGCAGACCAGTCCGTCGGGTTTCTGGAGGGCCTGCACGCGCACGCGCCCCAGTTGGCGCAGGTCAAGACGGTGGTGCATGGAACAACCGTTGGAACCAACGCCCTGCTCAGTCGCGGTGGCGCAAAAACCGGGTTGCTGACCACCGAGGGCTTCCGGGACGTGCTGGAGATGCGCCGGCGAGACCGACCCCACACCTGGGGCCTGTGGGGGCAGTATGAGCCCGTGGTTCCGCGGAACCTGCGCCTTGAGGTGCCGGAGCGGGTGCTGGCCGATGGGACCCTTCACACCGAGGTGGACTTGGAAGCCGTGGAGGCTCAGGTGCAGGCGTTGCTGGAGCAAGGCGTGGAGGCGGTGTCGGTGTTCTTCATCAATGCCTACGCCAATCCGGAAAATGAACGCCGCGCTGTGGAGCGCGTCCGGGCGCTTTGGCCCAACGCCCACGTCAGCGCCAGTCATGAGATTCTTCCGGAAATCCGCGAGTTTGAACGCATTTCCACCACCACCCTGAACGCCTACCTGCAGCCCCGGGTCAGCCGCTACCTGGAGAACCTGAACCAGGGAATGCGCTCGGAGGGCTTTGAGGGGGAGCTGCTGATTGTGCAAAGCAACGGCGGAGTGATGAGTGTGAACACGGCAGAGCAGTTTCCGGTGCGGACGGCGCTTTCCGGACCAGCCGCCGGCGTCATTGCCAGCGCCTACATTGGGGCCGAGGCCGGCTTTCCGAATGTCATCAGCTGCGACATGGGAGGAACCAGCTTCGACGTGTCGCTGGTGAACGGCGGCGAAAGCGCGCTTGCTGCTCAGACGTCCATCGGCTTCGGCATGGTCGTCCGGACCCCGATGATCCAAATCACCACCATCGGGGCCGGTGGCGGCTCCATTGCGTCGGTTGACCGGGGCGGCCTGCTCGAAGTGGGACCCGAGTCCGCAGGCTCGGATCCCGGACCCGTGTGTTACGGACTGGGGAACACGCGCCCAACGGTGACGGATGCGAATGTGGTGCTGGGCCGCATCAATGCAGACCGTCCGATCGGAGGAAAGCTGGACCGACTGGACGTGGAGGCAGCAAAGGCTGCGATTGAGGAACACGTTGCCGCACCGCTGGGGCTTGACGTGATGGAGGCTGCTGAGGCCATTATCCGAGTGGCCAATTCCAAAATGGCTGGGGCCATTCGTCTGGTTTCCATTGAGCAGGGCCACAACCCGAGGGAGTTTGCGGCCATGCCCTTCGGTGGCGGAGGCTCTCTGCACGTCTGTGCGATGATCCGGGAAGTGGGCCTCGCCAAGGCGTTGGTGCCGCGCTACCCCGGGGTGACCAGTGCGCTCGGCTGCGTCATTGCAGACATGCGCCACGACCGGGTCCAGACCTTCAACACCCTGTTGACGGACCTCAATGAGGCCTCGCTCCAGAACGCCATGGAAGCCTTTGCGCAAGAAGGCGCTCGGCTGCTGCAGGCCTCCGGAGTGGTCTTTGAGGGGCAGGAGGTTCGCTTTGAACTCGACATGTCCTACCTCGGCCAGACCCACACGGTGGAGGTGCCCATCATCCAGCAGTCGGTCTCCTCCTCCAGCACCACGCTCCGCGTTTCCGCTTCCCGCATTCAGGACGCCTTTGAATCACGCTATCGTGAAATCTATGGCCGGACCCTGGAAAACCTGCCGATTCGGGTGCTCAACCTCCGGGGGGCGGTGATTGGGAAGCGTCCCAAGCTCGACCTGACCCTGCTGGCTCCAGACGAAGCGGTTGCTCCGGAAGCCTGCCGCATCGGTGAACGTCCGGTCTGGGTGGAGGGAGGCTGGCAGACCGCCATCCGTTACGAGCGTCTGCGCCTGCCCATCGGGGCCCAGGTTGCGGGACCGGCCCTCTTTGAGCAACCCGACACGACCATCTTTCTCGAACCCAACATGACGGCAGAGGTGGACCGCTTTGGCAACCTCATCATTCACCCGGAGGCCCCATGAAACTGACCCTCTCTCAGGAGCGTCCGGAAACGCTGGCGCTGGTGCTGGTGGATCTGCAAAACGACTTCATTCACCCTGAAGGCGCCTACGGTCGTGCCGGCCAGAAGTCGGCGGCCATTGCGGCGCTTCCCGAACGGCTGCAGCCGTTGGTGGAGGTGGTCCGCCAAAAAGGCGGGTGGATCGTTTCCACGCACTTCACCCTGGTTCCGGGAAAAGGCGGAGCGCCCTTCATTCTGGATCACCTCAGGCAGCTCCGGCCCTTTCTGGGGAAGGGCGACTTTGCTCCGGGCTCGTGGGGACAGCAGCTGGTGGAGGAGCTTCAGCCTCCGGACCTGAGCGTTGAGAAGGTGGCGTACAATGCGTTTTACATGAGCCGCCTGGAGTGGGTGCTGCGGCGGGCCGGAGTGGAGGCCCTGCTCTTTTCCGGAATTGTCACCAACGGCGGAGTGGCCTCCACGGTTCGGGAAGCACATGTTCGGGACTTCCGGACCGCTGTGTTGAGCGACGGCTGTGGCGCCTTTTCGGAAGAGACGCACGAGGCGTCCATTCGGGACCTCTCCACCCTCTCCACGATCATGACCTGCGCTGAAGCGAAGCAGGTGCTGGAGGCGGCATGAGCGTGCTTGCGGCGTCTGGAGAAGCGTTTGAGGTTCATGTTCCGGTGCTGGTGGTGGGAGCCGGGGCGTGTGGCCTCACGGCCGCATTGGCTGCTGCTGAACAGGGAGCCGAGGTGCTGGTTCTGGAACGAGATCCGAAGCCCAGTGGTTCCACATCGCTTTCCTCTGGACTCATTCCAGCAGCTGGAACCCGCTGGCAGCAGCACCTGGGGGTCTCTGACTCGCCGGAGCAGTTTGCCTCCGACATTCAGCACAAGGCGAAGGGGCAGGCAAATCCGAGCCTGGTGGCACGCATGACGACTGAGGCGGGTCCCACGCTGGAGTGGCTCGCAGCGGCGCATGGGCTTGAGTTTGAGCTGCTGCAAGGGTTCCTCTACCCCGGACACTCGGTACTGCGCATGCACGCGGTTCCGGAGCACACGGGAACCGCTTTGCTGCAACGCTTGCTCGCAGCCACTCAGGCCCAGCCCATTGACGTGCTCACCGAGGCGACGGTGACGGATTTGTTTGTTGATGCGCATCAGCGGGTTCGGGGCGTCCGGGTGGCGCGCTCAGATGGTTCGACCGAAACCGTCGGCTGTGATGCGCTTGTGCTGGCGTGCAACGGCTACGGCGGAAACCCGCAGCTGCTCCAGCGCTTCATTCCGGAACTCGCGGGCATGGAGTACTTTGGGCACACCGGGAATCAGGGAGACGCCGCTTTGTGGGGAGAAGCCCTGGGCGCCGAGCTGAGCGACATGGGCGCGTTTCAGGGGCACGGCTCGGTGGCGCATCCGCACGGGGTGCTGATCACCTGGGCCTTGATGATGGAGGGAGGAATTCAGGTCAACCTCGATGGCCAGCGATTTTCCAATGAACACCAGGGGTACTCCGAGCAGTCCATCTCGGTGTGGGCGCAGCCGGATCATCTGGCATGGAACCTCTACGATGAGCGGCTCCACCAGCTGGGGATGGAGTTTGATGATTACCGCAATGCCGAATCAATGGGCGCCATTCTTCAGGCGGCCGACCTCCCCGAGCTGGCTCAGGTGACCGGGCTTCCCGAGCCGGCGCTCCGGGAGACGCTGGATGCGGTGCGGGCCTTTCAAGCGGGAGAGGCGACGGACGCCTTTGGCCGAGACTTTACCACCAAGCCTCCGCTCACGCCGCCGTACCATGCGGTCCGGGTGACCTGTGCCCTCTTTCACACGCAGGGCGGGTTGGTGGTCAATGACGAGGCGCGGGTGATGCGGTCCGACGGTTCGGGCCTGCCCAACCTGTTTGCCGGTGGAGGCGCAGCCCAGGGGGTTTCCGGACCTGCCGTGTGGGGGTACCTTTCAGGGAATGGCTTGCTGACCGCCGTGACTCTGGGGAGGCTTGCGGGAGTGGCGGCTGCACAGGTGGTCCGAGACGCTTCTGGTGGAGAGTGAGCAGGATTTAACCAAACGTTAACCCGGCTCCAACAAAGCGTTCCTACGATAGAGCTTTTCCCCTAAGCGAAAGGCTCGTCCATGAAAAAGACTGCATACCTGCTGACGCTGGCCGCCAGCGCACTTCTCCTCTCTGCCTGCAACCAGGCCGGAAAGACGGCCTCCCTGAAGCCCAAAGGCCAGGACGCCTGGTGCCAGGAGCATCCGAATTCAGCAGTGTGTCCTCAGGGGCAGGCTGCACTCCAGCAGAAAAATTCCTGGTGCGAAGAGAATCCGATGTCGGCTGTTTGCCCGCAGGGCAAGGCGGCCGTGGAGAAGAAGGCCAGCTGGTGCGCGGATTACCCCGACTCTGCCGTCTGCTCCTGATCAGCCAGAAACCAGCCCCAGCTCCTGGTCCCGTTGAGAGGCTGCAGGGCTCCGCTCAGCGGGGTCACCGTAGCCTCCTCCTCCCGGAGTCTCCAGCCGGAGCCGCTGTCCCTTCTTGAGCTGAATCCCCACCATTTTGGAGGCCATGGGAGGTTCATGGAATCCGTCTTCCTGCTCATAATAAAACCGGTTGGGCGCCGCAGCGTGCCCGCCGACCACGCCCGGAGGCGCGTACCGTCCTCGTTCGCCAAACAGGAAGACATCGGCGTGTTCTTCCAGCAGCTCCAGCTCATAGATGGCTCCCAGTCCACCCCGGTGCCTTCCGGGGCCTCCGGAGTCGGGACGTAGGGCCCACTGCGTGAAGCGGACCGGGTAGGCGGCTTCCAAAATTTCAAGGGGCGGGATCGTGGCTGTGGAGATGGGGGCATTGCCATGATTCAGCCCATCGCCTTCCGGGTGCCCCCCGTGTCCGCCTCCGAAGAAGGAAAACATCACCCAGCGGCGCCCGTCCTTGCGGAACCCAGCCAGCGAGAGGGCATTGATGGTTCCATACGCACAGCCGTTGGACCGCTCTGGTGCAACCTGGGCAATGGCCTGAAAGACCACGTCAATGACCCGCAAAATGGTCTCGGTGTATCCTCCGACCGGTTTTGGCGCCCGCGCATCAAGCAGGCTGCCATCTGGAATGATGAACTCAATGGGCTCCAGCACGCCGGAGTTGGCGGGCACCTCCTGAAAGAGGTGCTTGAGGGCCACGTAACAGGCGGCAATGGTTGTGGACCGCGAAATGTTGACGGGTCCGGCGCAGGCGGGAGACGTCCGGGAGAAGTCGAGGGTCATCGTTTCTCCGGAAATCGTCAGGTCGAGTCCCAGCCGGAGGGGTTCATCGCGGATGCCGTCGTTGTCGAGGTAGTCTTCACAGGCAATGGACCCGTCCGGAAGTTCCTGCAGGTTGGCGCGCATCAGCTGCTCGGCCCGGTTCTTCAGCTCCCGGAAGGCCTGCTGCACCGATTCTGGGCCATGCTCTTCCAACAGGGTCCGGAGGCGTTTTTCTCCAAGATCCAGGGCATTGAGCTGCCCGTTCAGGTCGCCGTAGAGGCTCCCGGGTTGCCGGGAGTTGCACTGGAGGATGTCAATGATGTCCGGGTTGAGGACCCCCTGCTGGATCAGCCGAACCGGTGGGATGTGCATGCCCTCCTGAAAGCTCTCGGTGGCCACTGGGTTGTAGTTGCCCGGGACGTTGCCGCCGACGTCATGCCAGTGCCCAACGGAGGCCAGGTAGCAAAACAGCTTTCCGTTGTGATAAAACGGACGGACCAGCTTGAAGTCCGAAAGGTGCGTCCCGCCTTCATACGGGTCATTGAAGATCCAGGTGTCTCCTTCCTGAATGCCTCCGCGCTCAGCGGACTTGTCGATAACGGCCTTCACGGCAAACGCCATTGCCCCAACAAATACCGGAAGTCCGGATTTGCCCTGAATCAGCGTTTCGCCGGTGACCGCATCATAGAGGCCGTGAGAGGCATCGTGGGCCTCTGCGATGATGGGGTTGAAGGCGCTCCGGAACAAGGTGGCGTCCATTTCATCCGCAATCTGTTCCAGCCGTCCCTTGAGGACCGCGAGCGTAACAGGATCCATCATTCGTACCTCTTTCCTTCTTCGAGTAGGGTATCGGTCCCGAGCAGCTCATTGAGCTGGGTAAAGTTGAGCATCTCATCCCGGAACGGTTCTGTGGTGCCATGTGTGTGCAGCGAGGCAAAGTAACGCTGGGCCATGTGGGTCAGGGCACGGACGAAGCCTCCGGGGAAGATCACCAGCGAGTACCCGATCTGCTCCAGCTCAGCGGCAGGCAGCAGCGGCGTCTTGCCCCCTTCTACCATGTTGGCCATGGTGGGAAGGCGGTCTCGGAAGCGGTCGTTGACGAGCCGCATCTGCCCGGTTGTGTTCAGGGCTTCCACAAACAGCAGGTCCACTCCGGTGGCAACGTAGGCTTCGGCGCGCTCCAGAGCCGCTTCGAATCCCTCCACCGCGACGGCATCGGTCCGGGCAATGATGAGCGTCTCTTCCGACTGCCGAGCGTCAAGAGCCGCCTGAAGCTTCCCCACCATTTCCCGCTGCGGAACCAGGGTCTTGTCCTTGAGGTGCCCGCAGCGTTTGGGAAAGGACTGGTCTTCGAGTTGAAGCGCCGAGGCGCCCGCCCGTTCCAGCAGGCGAACGGTCCGCTGCGTGTTGAGGGCGTTGCCAAATCCGGTGTCGGCATCCACCACCAGCGGAAGGTCGGTCCGCTCCCGGATGAGGCCAACGGTGTCGGCGACTTCCGTGAGCGTCACCAGCCCCAGGTCCGGACGTCCATGACGGGTGTAGGCGACACTGGCCCCAGAGAGGTAGGCGGCTTCAAATCCGGCCTGTTCCACAAGGACGGCTCCCAGCGCATCGTAAATGCCAGGGGCCACCACAATGCCTGCTTCGGAAAAACGGGTCTTCCAGCTCATGTTGCTTTCTGCTGTTTGAGTTTACGCTCCAGGTGAGGAACCAGCCCCCCGTCTTCCAGCATGGCCATCAGGAACTCCGGAACCGGCACACAGCTCAGTGTTTCCTCTGTGGTTTGGTTGCTAATGGTTCCGGACCGGGGGTCGACCTCCAGTTGATCGCCTTCGTGGAGGCGGAAGGCCTCCGGACACTCGAGCACCAGCAGCCCCAGGTTGTAGGCGTTGCGCTGAAAGATGCCGGCAAAGGAGGGCGCAATGACGGCCTTCACCCCAAGGTGCACCAGCGCCTGTGCCGCCTGTTCGCGCGACGAGCCCATGCCAAAGTTTTTACCTGCCACAATGAAGTCTCCGGGGGCGACCTCTTGTGGAAATTCCGGACGGACCCCCGCGAGGCAGTGCCGCGCCAACTCGTCCAGCGGGCTCTTCATGAGAGCACCGGGCGCAAGCTGATCGGTGTCCACGTTTTCGCCAAAGGCCCAAACTCTTCCGTGTGCCATCAGGCCTCCTCCAGAAACTCGCGGGGATCCATGATGCGTCCCGCCCGGGCCGAAGCCGCCAGGGTGTAAGGCGAGCACAGGTACACCTGAGACGTGGGGTCGCCCATGCGGCCCTTGAAGTTCCGGGCTGTGGACGAAAGGCACACCTGGCCCGGACCCAACCGCTGCGGGCCATATCCGGCACAGAGCCCACAGGCGCTGGGGAGGATGGAGGCGCCGGCGTCTTCCAGGATCCGGAGGGTTCCTTCCTCGGTAGCCTGCTGCCGGTCCCGGACGGAAGCCGGGGCGACCCAGAGCTGCATCGGTGAGCGCACACGCTGTCCCTTCAGCAAACGCGCTGCTGCCCGGAGGTCTTCCAGCTTGGCCCCGGTGCAGGCGCCAAGGTAGAGCACCTCGGGCACCACGTCATGAAACTCGGCAACGGGTGCAGCATTGGCCGGGCTGTGCGGAGCGGCCACCTGAGGGCTGAGGGCGGGGGCGTCAAAGTGGTGCTGCTCGGCAAACGTCGCTCCGGGGTCGCTGTGCCACAAGGCCCAGTCGCCGGGGTCGCTTCCGTGTGCCTGAAGCCACTGGGCGGTGGTTTCGTCCGGAGGCACCAGCCCAGCCTGGCCCCCGAGTTCAGCAGTCATGTTACTGAGGGTCATGCGTTCCTGCATCGAAAGACGCGCCACTGCTGAGCCGGCGTATTCCACCGCCTGGTAGCGTCCCCCGTCCATGCCCAGCTGGCCGCAGAGGAAGAGCATCACGTCCTTGGCCAGCACGCCGGGTCCGAAGGTGCCGTCCCATTCGATGCGGAGGGTCTCCGGAACCCGGAGCCAGATCTCTCCGGTTGCCAGGACGCCTGCCATTTCTGTGGCACCAATGCCAAACATGTAGCACCCGAAGGCGCCTCCGGTTGGAGAGTGGCTGTCTCCGCCCACCACCAGCATCCCGGGACGCAGGTGGCCCCTTTCCGGAAGCACCACATGGCAGATGCCCTGCTGGTCGTAAAAGCGGGAGATGCCCTGTTCCCGGACCCAGTCTCGTGTGAGGGCAAGGATCTGCTCGGAGTCGGCATCAAAAGTGGGAACGTAGTGATCGGTGATGACAACGACGCGCTCCGGATCCCACACCGGCACTCCCAGGCGCTGCAGAATTGGACTCACCCGCCGGGGCCCGCCGGAGTCGTGGATCATGGCGAGGTCCACCTGCCCGGTGACGATGGCTCCAGGCTGCACCACCGAAGCTCCGGAGGCACGGGAGAGGATTTTTTCAGCGAGGGTCTGTGGACGGGAATTCATTGCAAACGATTGCGGGATTGGTCAGTATCTTGGTGATCGAATTTTGACACACGAAACCCGGAGCGCACAAGGCCTCCGGTTTTTCTTGACCCTCTGGAGGCCAATTCATGGAAATGCACACCCCTTCTTACCTGAAGGAATTGACGGAGTTTCTGGTTCAGACCACCCCTCAGGACATTGATGCCGCTGCCTGGGAGCGAGCCCGCTGGGTCCTGGCAGACAGCATTGCCGCCATTGCCGGAGGGGCAGCGGAGCCCGAGGTGCAGGAACTGACGCGGCGTCTGGTTCCGGAAGCATCAGGCCCTGCGACGGTGATCGGAACACCACTCCGGACAGACCTGCGAACCGCAGCACTGGTCAATGGCACCGCTGGCACCTTTCTGGAGCTTGACGAGGGCAACCAGTTTGGGCGTGGGCATCCGGGCATTCATGTGGTGCCGGCTCTGCTGGCCCTGGCGGAGCAACAAGGCTCCGGAGGCGCCGAGGTGCTGCGGGCGCTGATCCTTGGCTATGAAGTGGGCACCCGCATCGGAATGGCCTGCAAGCTCCGGATGTCGATGCACCCGCACGGCACCTGGGGCACCGTGGGCGCCGCCGTTAGCGTGGGCGTGCTCGCCGGGTGCAGCGCGGCTGAGTTGGGGACCCTCATCAACATCAGCTCCTCACTGGGGCTGGCGACCAGCCGCAAGACGATGCTGGAAGGAGGCACTGTCCGGAACACCTTTGCTGGCGTGAGCAACCAGATGGGCCTGCTGGCTCATGACCTCCTGCGGTCGGGCTTTACGGGAGAGCAGGATGGCCTCACGACGGTCTTCGGGAGCGTCGTCTCCGATGAGTTTGACCCGGGTGAGATGACCCGGGAGCTGGGAACCCGCTGGGAGATCGCCCGGAATTACTTCAAGCTGCACGCCTGCTGCCGCTACAACCATGGCGCCCTGGACGCGCTGGACCAGATCCTCCAGGCGCATGCGGTGGCTCCGGAAACGGTGACGGACGTCCGGGTGGAGACCTACTCGCTTGCGGCACAGCTGGCCGACCGCCACCCCCAGAACACCCTCGCCGGCAAGTTCTCGGTTCCCTTTGCCATTGCGACCACGCTGACCAACCAAAGCAGTGGCGTCGCCAGCTTCACATGGGACCAGATTCGGCGTGAGCAGGTTCAGCGCCTGGCGGACAAGGTGACCGTTGTGGAGGATCCGGAGCTGACGGCGCTGATGCCGGACTTCCGACCGGCTCGGGTTTCCCTCACGTTGCAGGATGGCACCCGGCTACAGGCGGAAACCCGAACCAATCGCGGAGACACCGAGGACCCCTACACCCCTGAGGAGCTCCGGGAGAAGTTTGTCAACCTGACTCAGCGCGTGTGGCCCCTGGCCGACTGCGCTTCGCTGCACCAGCGGCTCCTCCAGATTGAGGAGCAGCCTGACCTGGGGGCGTTGATGGCCGACCTCCGGAAGCTGGCACAGGCCAAGGGGGCTCATGCTTGATGCTGCCGAGCTGGAGGCGCTGGTTGAAGCCTACTTTGCTGCGGTTGACGCCAAGGACTGGTCTCGCCTCCGGCAGGTTCTTGCACCTGAGTGTTCCCTCCGGATCCAGACGCACCAGGTGGAGCGAGTCGGACGGGACCACGCGGTCCGGAATGTGTTTGCCGCGCTGTTTGAGCGCTATGCTGGCATCTGGCATGGCGACTTCCGGCATGTCCCTGATCCGGCGCACCAGCGGATTGCGTCGCAGTTTCAGGTCCGGAACACGTTGGCCGACGGCTCGGAGCGGTTCAAGAGCAACTGCAACTTCTTCACAGTCCGGGAGGGACGCTTTGTGGAGATCGACGTCTACATGAGCGGCGACAACACGCTATACTGATTCAAAGCCCCAGGTACGAGCGCTTCAGTTCCGGATCAGCAGCAAGCTCGCGGGCGGATCCGGAAAGCGCCACCACGCCGTTTTCAATCACATACGCCCGGTGAGCCAGCTCGAGTGACTGCACGACGTTTTGCTCCACCAGCAGGACGCTGACGCCTTGCTGGTTGATGGTGGCAATGAGTTTGAACATCTCCTCCACCAGCAGGGGCGACAGCCCGAGGGAGGGCTCATCGAAGATCAGCAGCTTGGGCTCAGCCATGAGGCTCCGGCCAATGGCCACCATCTGCTGCTCGCCTCCGGAGAGGGTTCCGGCCAGTTGAGCGCGCCGTTCCCGGAGCTTCGGGAAGCTGGAAAAGACGCGTTCCAGGTTCTGGGCGCGGTTCGGCTTTCCCCGTCGGTAACTTCCCATCTCCAGATTTTCCAACACCGTCAGATTCGGAAACAGCTTCCGACCTTCCGGAACCTGCAGGAGGCCGAGGTCCACAATGCGGTTGGGGCGCCAGCCCGTGATGTCCTGGCCCTCAAAGCGAATGGTGCCCTGAAAGGGACGGTAGAGGCCGCAGACGTTGTGATTGAGGGTGGTCTTGCCCACGCCGTTGCTGCCGAGGACCGCGACGATTTCTCCTGGCCGCAGGTTGAGGTCGATGCCGCGGAGGACGGTGACGTGCCCGTAGCCTGCGTGGAGTCCGGTGACTTCAAGCATGCGGCTCCCTGGCGTTCAGGCGTTCAGCAGCGCCGTGTCCGAGGTAGGCTTCCACCACATGCGGGTTGGAGGCCACTTCCCTGGGCACTCCGGCGGCAATGAGTTCGCCGTTGTTGAGGACGTAGGTGTAATCGGAGAGGCTCATCACCGCCTGCATGACGTGTTCAATCAGAAAGATGGTCACCCCGGCGTCTCGGATGCTGCGGATGGTGGTGAGGATTTCCTCGACTTCGCTGGGGTTGAGCCCCGCCATGACTTCGTCCAGCAGCAGGAGCTTCGGCTGGGTCGCCAGGGCCCGGGCGAGTTCCAGGCGCTTGCGTCCGGCAACAGTCAGGTCGTCTGCCGGAGCATCCAGGCTCATGCGCATGCCCACGCGTTGCGCGATGGCCTCGGCGTGCTCCGAAGCCTTCTGGGGGTTGTCGGTGTGGTGGTAGGCCCCCACCATGATGTTTTCACGGATGCTGAGCTTGGCAAACGGCTGAGTGATCTGAAAGGTCCGGACCATTCCCAACTCGCAAATCTTGTGAGGCTTGAGGCCAACCAACGATTCCCCCTGCAGGAGGATCTTGCCCGAGTTGGGTTTGAGGAACCCGGCGACCATGGCAAAGAGGGTCGTCTTGCCTGCGCCGTTGGGGCCAATGAGGGAGACGATCTTCCCTTCCGGAACCTCAAGGGACACGTCGGAGACCGCTTTCAGGCCTCCGAAGCTCTTGGACACCTGTTCAACCTTGAGCATCATCCCCCTTGGGTTTGCGTTTGAAGAGGCCGATCAGCCCATCGGGCAGGAAGCCGATGATCAGCACCAGGATGACGCCGTAAACGATGAGGCTCAGGCCGGGGGTGTCGATGTAGTGCCGGGAGATTTCGTTGATGGTGTGCAGCACGAGTGAGCCGATGAACGGACCCAACACGGTGCCCATGCCGCCAATGATCGAGACGAGCAGCATTTCCACCGACTTGTCCACCCCATAGGCAATGTAGGGGTCGATGTAGAGGTAGTACTGGGCGTAAAAGGTCCCTCCGGCTGCGCCAATGCCTCCTGAGATCATGATCGCCTTCATCTTGTGCCCGAAGGTATCGACGCCCAGCGCTTCAGCCGCGTCTTCATTCTCACGGACGGCCATCAGGCGTGAGCCAAAGCGGGTCCGCTCGAGCCGGAGGGCAATGGCGACGGAGATCACGAAGAAGACGAGGATGACGTAGTAGAAGCCCGTCCGGCCTTCAAACTGAAAATTCAGGGGGTGCTGGTCCAGCGGAATGTAAATGCCCATGCCCGCCTGGGTGAACTCGACGGAGTTGGAGATGATCCGGAAGGCTTCGGCAAAGGCAAGGGTGATGAGCGCAAAGTACGACCCCCGGAGCCCGAAGCGGAAGCTGAGGAAGCCGACAAAGGCCCCGACCAGCATGCCCATGAGGATGCCGGCGACCAAACCGATCCACGGATTGATGCCGTAAGTGACGTGCAGGATGGACGAGGTGTAGGCCCCGGTTCCAAAGAAGAGCACGCTGCCAAAGGAAAACTGCCCCGCGTAGCCGCCCAGGATGTTCCAGGACTGCCCAAGGGTGGCCGAGTAGAGCACAATGATGGCGAAGCTGATGAGGAATTCGGAGCCGACCACCCACGGCAGCAGCACCAGAATCAGCACTCCCGCCAGCAGGAGACGTGGGTGGTGTGCGGTCATGCCTTCGCTCCAAAGAGTCCGGTGGGACGGAAGAGGAGGATGAGCACAAAGATCAGTGGAACCCCGATCTGCCCCAGGCTTTCTCCCAGGAACAGCCCTCCGATGGATTCGGTGATGCCGATGATGAAGCCTCCCACCAGTGCGCCGACGAAGCTGCCCATTCCCCCCAGCACCACGGTGGTGAAGGCAATGACGACAAACACGTGCCCGATGGTGGGGGTGACGTAGAAGGACGGCATGAGCAGGCAGGCTGCTGCGCCGAGGCAGGCGATCCCGATGCCGTAGCTCATCGCAAAAATGTGATCCACGTCAATGCCCATCAGGCGTGCGCCCACGCGTTCCTTGGCCACGGCCCGGATGGCCTTCCCCAGGTCCGTCTTGGCCATCAGGGCCCAGAGGGCCAGGCCAATGACAATGGAGGCGCCAAAGGAGATCATCTTCGGAAGCGTCACAAGCGCTGGACCAATCTCAATCATGTCATAGGCATACGACAGGTTGAGGGTTTGGGTGTCGGCCTTGAAGAAGAACAGCGCCGCGTTTTCAAACACCACACTCAGCCCCAGGGTGACGAGCAGGATGTTCTGGTCCTTGCCCTTGGCCAGCTTGCCGATCACGTGGCGGTACAGCAGGTACCCAAACGCAAAGGATCCGGGAATGACCACCACAAGCGCCAGGTAGGGGTCGACCCCCCACTTGGAGAAGAGGAAGAAGACCGCATACATGGCCAGCATCAACAGGGCTCCATGAGCGAAGTTGATGATGTGCAGCACGCCGTAGATCAGGGTGAGTCCCAGGGCCAGCAGCGAATAGATGGCTCCGAACATCAGCCCATTGATCAACGCCGTGGTAAGAATCACGGGTTCGAACATGAAGACCGGGAACAGGTTCCGGGGGCCGGCCCCGGAAGTTCAGAAGGTTAGGCTGGTCGAGGGAAGATCGGGCCCGCCGAGGCAAACTCCGATGGGAAGACCACCTGCGCATCCACCTTGCCTCCAGACTTTTGAGCCTGAATGGCAACGGCCCGGGAGCCTTCGTTTTGCCCGTTCACCATCTTGGTGGGGCCATACGGCATGATGAGCGGATCAAGGGTGCTGCTGGCGAGCGCCTCGTTGACGGCATCCGGATCGGTGGTGCCTGCCCGCTCAAACGCGTCGGCCAGGAGGCGGATGGAGTTGTAGGTGCAGTAGACCTCAAAGGTAAAGTACCCGCCCTGCCCTTCAACCATCTGACGCATCTCCTGCGCCTTGGGGGAGTTCGGGTTGTACCAGTGGTTGAAGTCGATCATGTTTTCCGCCACTTCCGGCTGCTCGTTGATGAACTTGAAGTTGAAGCCTCCTCCCAGCACCGAGTAGCTGGCCATGAACGGCACCCGTTGCTGTCGCAGGGTCTGAGCCAGCAGGATGTACTCGCCCGGGTAGTTGACCGGGATGATGACGTCCGGCTTCATGGAACGCACCCGCAGGGCGATGTTGTCGAAGTTCCGGGTGGGGTTGGCGTGCTTGATGGTGTCCTTGACGTCCCAGCCCGTCTCCTTCAGCTTGCTGGAGAGCAGCTTTGCGGTGCCTGTGCCGAATTCGGATTCTTCGTGGATGATCACCGCGCTTCCTGCCGGAGAACCGGCGGCCTTGTTGATCAGGTTCAGGTTGTCCACCGCGTCGCTGGTGATGCGTCCGTAGCCGTCGGCCATCCGGAAGACGTTCTTCAGGCCACGCTGGACGATGCGGTCGGAAACGCCGACGTCAATGGAAAACGGAAGGCTGTACTTGGCTGCCGCCTGAGTGGCAGCCAGGCAGACGGCACTCTGGTAGCAACCCGTGAAGGCGTGCACCCCTGCTTCGGCCATCTTCTCGACTTCGGCAGAGCCGATCTCGGGCTTGCCCTGGGTATCCCCCAGCACCGCTTCCAGCTTGGCGCCAAGGGACTTGATCCCTCCGGCCGCGTTGATGTCGTTGATGGCCATCTGTCCGCCGAGTCGCGACTGGGCTCCCGGGTAGGCGAGCCCTCCGGATGCCGGGTGGATGAAGCCGATTTTCACCGTGTTGGATTGAGCCTTGAGGATCGCCGGGAAGCCGGTGATGCCAGTGGCCAGAGCCGTCCCTGCAGCGGCCTGGGCCAGCAGACGACGTCGGGTGATTTCGGTGGCGGAAGTGCGTTTCTTCATGGTTCTTTCCTACTGAAGGTTGCGACCAGTCGCGAGATCGGGCTTTGCAGGCCCGTCGAAAACGGTTAAATCATGTTAGGCACGATTTTTCCGTGTTGACCAGCAGTTTTTTTCAGAGCCCAGGAAAAAGTAGCGGGCGATTCTTTCTGAACCTCAACGAGTTTTCGATCATGCCAGTCATTCAAGCCACGCTCATCGAAGGGTACGATGAAGCGACGCGTCGCCACCTCTGTGAACGCCTAACAGACGCGGTGATGGGATGCATCGCGGCCCCTCCGGACGGGGTGACCATCTTGCTGAACGAGGTTCCGCCGGCCAACTACATGCGGGGGCGTCAGTCTCGGGTTCCGGGTCCGCCCAGCCCCGGACCTGTCGCATGCGTCCGGGCGTACCTTGATGCGATGGAGCGTCGGGAGCTGGAAGCCGCCCAGCAGTTTTTGGCCCCGGAGTTCACCATGACCTTTCCGGGAGGAGTGGAGTTGACGCGTCCGGAAGAGGTGGTGCGTTGGGGAAAGGAGCGGTACCGCAGCATCCGCAAAACCTACGACGCTTGGGACGAGTCGTTCAATGCCCAGGGCTGGGTGGTGAGCTGTCAGGGGACCCTTTCCGGAGAGTGGCCAGACGGAACGCCCTTCTCGGGAATCCGCTTTGTCGATCGCTTTCAGGGGGTGGGCCGCCTGCTGCACCGCCAGCAGGTCTGGAACGACCTGGCGGAGGTCCGGAGCCGTTTGTGAGGGTTAGGCCGCCGTGCGAGTGACTTCCGGGGTCCGGAACTGCAACTCGGCGAGGCGGGCATAGAGGGGAGAAGTCTGGAGCAGCTCGCTGTGGGTGCCCAGCGCCACGACCTGGCCCTGATCCATGACGGCAATGCGGTCGGCATCCATGACCGTAGCGAGCCGGTGGGCAATGACGAGGGTGGTGCGGCCCCGCATGAGGGGCGTGAGGGCTTCTTGCACCACGCGCTCGCTTTCGGCATCCAGGGCGCTGGTGGCTTCGTCCAGCAGCAGCAGCGTTGGGTCCCGCAGGATCGCCCGAGCGATGGCCAGGCGTTGCCGTTGCCCTCCAGAGAGGCGGACGCCCTGTTCCCCGAGGAAGCTGTCGTAGCCCTCCGGAAGCGCGCTGAGGAAATCGTGCGCATGGGCGGCGCGGGTGGCTGCAAGGATTTCCGCCTCGCTGGCCTCCGGTTTTCCGTACCGGAGGTTTTCCCAGACGGTGGTGCTGAACAGCGTTGGCTGTTGCGGCACGAGGGCCAGGTGCTCTCGCAGATCGGCCATCCGGAGGTCCCGCAGGTCTAGGCCCTCAAAGCGAATCTGCCCCTGCTGAGGATCATAAAAACGAATGAGGAGGTCCAGCAGCGTTGACTTTCCGGCTCCGGAGGGGCCCACCAGCGCCAGCGTCATTCCGGCCTCCACGTGTAGGCTCAGGTTGCGGAGCGCCTGAACGTCCGGACGAGACGGGTAGGCAAAGGTCACGTTTTCCAGAGCAACCTCGCCCCGCACCGGCTGAGGAAGGACGCGTGGAGTGGCCGGGTCCTGAATGGCCGGCTCGGCTTCCAGCAACTCCATGAGCCGCTCGGTGGCGCCGGCAGCACGCTGGAGGTCGCCAATGACTTCACTGAGGAAGCCGAGGGAGCTGGCGACAATGAGGGCATAGAACACAAAGGCCGCGAGCTCTCCGGGGGTGATGCGTCCGGCGAGGACGTCTTGGCCACCGACCCAGAGCATGCCGCCGATGGCTCCCATGACGAGGGTCATCACGACTGCGATCAGGACCGCCCGCTGGCGGATCCGTTGCAGTCCGGCTCCAAACGCGGCCTCCACATGCTGGGTGAAGGCCGTTTCATCGTAAGGCTGGTGGTTGGTGGCCTGAACGATCTTGATGTGCTGCAGCGCCTCGCCGACGTACGCACCCACAGAAGCGACCTTGTCCTGACTGGTCCGGGACAGGCGCCGGACGCGTCTGCCAAAGATGACGATTGGAGACACCAGCAGCGGCACGGCAACCAGAACGATCGCCGTCAGCTTCGGGTTCGTCCAAAACAGCCACCCGATGCCGCCAAGGAGCATGAGGGCATTCCGCAGGGCTACTGAAAGCGAGGAGCCGATGACCGTCTGCAGCACCGTAGTATCGGCGGTGATGCGGGCCTGAATTTCGCCGCTGAGGTTGGTTTCAAAGAATCCGGGGTGCAGGCGCAACAGGTGCGAAAAGACCGCTTTGCGCAGGTCGGCGCTGACCCGCTCGCCCAGCCAGGAGACGAGGTAGAAGCGCGCAAAGGTGCCGCCGGCCATGAGGACAACCAGCGTCAGGAAGATCAGCAGCGTCTGGGTGAGGGCCTCTGGAGAGCCAGCGACAAATCCCTGGTCAATGAGTAACCGGACGCCTTGCCCCAGTGAGAGTGAGATGCCTGCGGTGAAGATCAGGGCCGTCGCGGCGCCGATCAAGCGGAGCGTGTAGCGCTTCAGGAAGCGCAGGGCGGGGAGGAAGTTGGAAAGCCGTTTGCTCTTCGCCCGACCAGAGGGGTCCATCACACTCCATCAGAAGAAGCACCGGCGTTGGGAGGGCGGGTGGCCAGCACCTGCAGCGCCTGGGCGCTTCCGTAAAGCAGGGAGCAGCGGTTGGAGGCTCCGCACGCCTGGTTCATCTCCTTCAGCCACGCCAACTCCTGCAGACGTTGCTGCACCATCCAGCGCCAATAAGTTTTTGACATCACACTCTCCCTATGAGTAAAACCTTTTACTCAAGGTTAGCGGGTTTGTGTGAAAAAGAGAAACTTTGCGCGATCCCGGAAGAGACGCTTTTTTGATTAAAAACATCCTTAATCAATTTGAATTCATGCAACTTTCAGAAGGGAGTGGGGACTTGCGTGTACTGTTGTGTGTCGTGGCCCTGTTGGCAACCGGACCTGGCCTGATGGCCAAGGGGCTGGACTATGCCAAGCTGCGGCAGTTCATTGAAGAGCGGCAATCCCGGCAGATGGCGCGTTCCGAGGCTTCGGTGAGCAATCCGGTTTTGGACTATGAAAAGCTTCAGGAGATCGTCAAGACGCACCAGCGGGAGAAGCCGGATCAGTTCCGGACCAAGCAGACGGTGTTCTGTCAGGGGTGTTACGTCAAGTCGGTGCTGATTTCCAGGCAGGAACGGCGAACGCGGTGAGGAGGAAGCAGTGGCAGACCTGAACTTCAAGGATTACTTCTCTCGGCAATCGGCGACTTACGCCCAGCACCGTCCGCGCTATCCGGAGGCGCTGTTTGCGTTTCTGGCTCAGCAGGTCGAGACCCGGACCCGGGCGTGGGATGCCGGGTGCGGCAACGGGCAGGCATCCTGTGGGCTGGCGCCGTTCTTTGAGCAGGTGGTGGCCACCGACCCAAGCCAGGCCCAGCTGGAGCAGGCAGCGGCCCCGGAGAACGTTCGCTTCCTGCAGGCGGCCGAAACCTGTGCGGCGCTGTCGGACGCCAGCGTGGATTTGGTGACCGTGGCCCAGGCGATTCATTGGTTTGACCGCCCCCGTTTTTATGAAGAAGTCCGGCGCGTGCTGCATCCAGGCGGGTGGGTGGCCTGCTGGACCTATGACCTGCCTCGTCTGGAATCAGGGGTAGACGCCCTGCTGGATCGGTTTTACCATGATCAGGTGGGGGCGTTCTGGAATGCGGAGCGCCGCCTGGTTGAGACGGGTTATGCGACCCTTGACTTTCCATTTCGGGAGGTTCAGGCTCCGCTTTTCGAGATCCGCACGCGGTGGCGGTTGGATCACCTGCTGGGGTACCTCAGGAGCTGGTCGGCCACCCGGCACTTCATGGATGCCTGTGGAGTGGATCCGGTGGTGGCGTATGAGGCCGAGTTTTCACGTGTTTGGGGAAGTCCGGAAACGGAGCGTGAAGGTCGCTGGCCGGTGCATTTGCGTTTGGGGCAGCCATGACGATCAATCAGTGGCTGGTGTTGCTGGCAGGAGCCGTGGGACTGGTGGCCGCAGGTTACGAGGTCTGGCATCGGTTCCGGCGCTGGAAGCAGAACCCGGAAGAACTCAATGAATTGGATCTGGACCGCATGGTACGGCTGGCAATCGTGTTCGCGGTACTGGTGGCCAGCATCTGGCTGGGGATGCCCGACATCTTCGGCACCTGAGCAGAATGCCCTGCTCATCAAAACAGGAGGACTCTTATGAAAATGTCACTGCTCAAGCAGTTCCCCTTGGAGGAGCTCAAGCTGATCTATCAGGTGCTGCACCGCAACCTGAAGCATGAGCCTGAGCTTTGGGATGCGATGATGCTGGAACAGCTGCAGATGGAGCTGATGCAGCAGGCCTCTCACCAGGGCTACGACACTTCCATTCACCTGGAGTGGGAGCGCTTTCTTCAGAATGAACCCCGCCGCAACCCGCCGCAACTGAGGGTGTTGGAAGGCGGACTCGCCTAATCGTCCAGCGGTTGTTCCGGAGCCTGCTTCCGGAGCAGCTGCACCCGAATCGTCCCATACGTTTTTTCCCGCACCAGCTCGAGCCCGGAAGGCCGCTTCAGCTCCTTTTCCACCGGACTCTCCACCACCAGCCACGACCCCTCCGGAACCGACGGCAGCGTTGCCAGCAGCAGCACGACCGAATCATACAGGTTGGACTGATAAGGTGGATCAAGGAAGACCACGCACGGGCGCTGATCGGGGTTGACGAAGGTGGGCAGCCACCGTTCCGCTCGGTCCTGAAGCACCTCTGCCTGGTCGGAGCCCACGCCCAGGGTGTCGAGGTTGTGGCGCAGCACCTGGAGGTGCTTGCGCGAGGAATCGAGCCAGATCACCCGCTCGGCTCCGCGGCTGAGCGCTTCCAGCCCCAGGGCGCCACTTCCGGCAAAGAGGTCCAGCACCAGCTTGTCCGACCAACTCAGCGCATGATCAAGCATGCTGAAGAGGGCCTCCCGGACCCGGTCGGTGGTGGGGCGGACGCCTTTTCCCTCTGGGACCTGAAGCTTGCGTCCCCGCCAGGTTCCCGCAATAATGCGAAGCATTGATACTCGTTACTGAAGCAAACGTTTGGAATCGTTCTTTTTAGGCTTGGGAAGCAACCTGGGCGATCGCCTGGGCTTCCTGAATCGGGCCTGTCACCTGCTGGAACAAACCCTGGGCCCGTTGCAGGGGTCGCCTGTTTACGAAAGCATCCCGCTCCTGGGAATGGATCAGCCGCTGTACTGCAACCAGGTGGTGTCAGGAACCACCACCCTTCCGCCTCAGGTGCTCCTGCAACTGTGCCTGGAGGTGGAGCAGCAGCTCGGACGCGTCCGGACGGAACACTGGGGCCCGCGGACCATTGACATTGATGTGCTGGCGTATGGCGCCCACATCATTGAGGAGCCCGGCCTGAAGGTGCCGCATCCGGGGGTGGAGCAACGGAGCTTCGTGCTGCTGCCGTGGATGAGCCTGGATCCGGACTGGCAGCACCCCCGAAGCGGGCTCAGTGTGGCGCAGCTTTGGGCGAAGTGGCAAGCGCAGGCCACCGAAGCGCTTCCGCAGCCTGTGAGCGGTTCCTCTAGCTGAACAGGTCTGGCTGCTGCGGGGGCAGGGGCAGGCTGCGAGGAGCAGACTCCGGAACCGGATCCAGCAGGCCGGGGAGGTCCTGAGCCACCGAGTTCACGGCTGTGGAAACCGGCCACGCCTGCAGCCATGCGTCCGGACAGGGCTTCAGCAGCTTCAGCCACTCGGCATCCGGGCGCCGACGTTCCTCCAGCCACTCCCACAGCTGAGCCTCATTGAGCAGCGCGGGCATGCGCTCATGCAGCGGCGCCATGAAGCCGTTGGCCGCAGTCGTCACAATCGCGACGGTGTGCTTGCGCGTCTGAGACGCCTGATCGACCCAGGTGTCGCAAATCCCTGCCAACCCCATGGGCTTCCCGGATTTCAGAGAGATGAAGTGAGGCTGCTTGCCGGAGGGCTTCGTTTTCCACTCGTAAAAACCGGAGGCGGGAACCACGCACCGTTGCCTCCGAAGCGGTACCCGGAAGGAAGGCTTCTCCGCCAGCGTTTCAGCACGAGCGTTGATGAGGGGGCGGAATCCGGGCTTGGCCCACGCGGGGAGGAGCCCCCACTCACGCGTCTCCAGCCGACGGAGCCCATCTTGCTGGAGGATCACGGAAATGTCCTGGGTGGGGGCGCGGTTGAAGCCGGTGTGGACGGGCGACTCCGCGACCTGCACGGAGAAGTGCTCCATGAGGTCGGGCTCACGTTCATTGAGGACAAACCGACCGCACATGGTCAGGAGGCGAGGTTCAGCAGGGTGGCCCGGGAGCCCCCGAGCGCTTCCATGGAAAGAAGGATTTGCTCCCAGGTGGTGTCATCAATCGGGATGCCCTCGGCTTCCCGAAGGGCCCGGGTGGCGCGTTCCGGATCGCCTGCAACCTGCACCGGAGTACCGGCCTGAGCAGCCGGAGACTCCTTGAAGTACTGCACCAGGGAGGCAACGCCTTGCTCCATCCATCCGGAATCGACGAGCCGGTTGGGGTCAATGAGCAGGGTCATCATGTTGTTGATGATGCTTCCTTCCCGGGGGTGATCGGGCGCAATGGTACCGCCGCCACTGAGAAGCCCGCCGAGCAGCTCGCAGAACATCGCCAGCCCGTAGCCCTTGTAATCGCCCATGGGGGTCAGGGCGCCTTTGGGGGGAAGGGAGGGCTGTTCCGGAAAGAGGTAGGCGCCCATGACGGCAGGGTCCTGGCTGGGCTGCCCCTGGTGGTCAATGACCAGGCCTTCGCGGAGGGTCTCGCCTTTGTTGAGCGCGACCCGGACCTTCCCGAGCGCGACCCGGCTGGTCGCCATGTCCAGCAGCAGCGGAGGTTGCTGTTCAGAGCCTGGCATGGCGAGGCACACGGGGTTGGTGGCAAAGCGTGCATCGGAGCCGCCGTACGGAGCAACCAGCGGGGAGTGATCGGTGACATTGACAAAATGCAGCGATACCAGTCCGGCAGCAATGGCCTGCTCCCCGTAGGTGCCGATGCGTCCGATGTGGTGGGCGTTCCGGAGGGTCATGAGGACGAGTCCGGACTGCTGGCAGTGCGCAATGGCCTGCTCCATCGCCTGACGCGCCACGGCCTGTCCGTACCCGCGTTGCCCGTCAAACATGAGGATCGATCCATCTTGCTTGACGCGAGCCACGGTTTGGTTCGGGGTCAGAAGCCCGGCCTGCAGGTTCCGGACGTAGATCGGCAGCATGCCGACGCCATGGCTGTCGTGACCCGTCAGGTTGGCGCCGACGAGGTGACGGGCGACGACCTCTGCCTCGGTAGAGGTGCTGCCTCCTTGCTGAAGGAGGGCAACCACCACCTGGGTGAGCGATTCAGGAGACAGGAGCATGGCGCCCTCCGCTGGAGTTGAGGAACCGCTTCACGCTCCCGTGAAGGCCTGGAGTCCGGTCTGAGCGCGTCCGAGGATCAGCGCGTGGATGTCGTGGGTGCCTTCGTAGGTGTTGACGGTCTCGAGGTTGATGAGGTGCCGCATGACGTGGTACTCGTCGGAAATGCCATTGCCGCCGTGCATGTCTCGGGACTGCCTGGCGGCGTCCAGGGCCTTGCCGCAGTTGTTGCGCTTCATCATCGAAATCAGTTCCGGAGGGCACTGCCCTTCGTCCATGAGCCGAGCCATGCGCAGGCATCCCTGCAGGCCCAGGGTGATTTCGGTTTGCAGGTCGGCCAGCTTCTTCTGGATGAGCTGGTTGGCGGCCAGGGGGCGTCCGAACTGGCTGCGGTCCAGGGTGTACTGCCGGGCGGCATGCCAGCAGAATTCGGCGGCGCCCAGGGTGCCCCAGGCGATTCCGAAGCGGGCCTTGTTGAGGCAGCCGAACGGACCCTTCAGGCCTTCCACGTTGGGCAGCTCATTTTCTGCTGGAACAAAGACCTCGTTCATGACGATCTCGCCTGTGATGGAGGCCTTGAGAGAAAGCTTCCCCCCGATCTTGGGGGCACTGAGTCCGTCCATGCCCTTCTCCAAAATGTAGCCCCGGATCTTCCCAGCGTCGTTTTTGGCCCACACGACAAAGACATCCGCAATGGGCGAGTTGGTGATCCACATCTTGGCACCCGTTAGCTGAAAGCCACCGTCTACGGTCTTGGCGCGGGTCTCCATGCCACCCGGATCAGAGCCGTGGTCGGGTTCGGTCAGGCCAAAGCAGCCCACCCATTCGCCGGTGGCAAGCTTCGGAAGGTACTTCTGCCGCTGCGCTTCCGAGCCGTAGGCGTAGATGGGGTGCATGACGAGGCTGGACTGAACGCTCATGGCCGATCGGTACCCGGAGTCAACGCGCTCCACCTCGCGAGCAATGAGGCCATAGGCCACATGGTTGGCCCCGACGCCGCCGTATTCCTCCGGGATGGTTGCTCCCAGGAAACCCAACTCCCCGAGTTCAGTCATGATGTCTCGGTCGAAGTACTCCTGGCGGGTGGCTTCCAGGATGCGGGGCATGAGTTTGGACTGGCAGTACTCGTGGGCGGTGTCACGAATCAACCGCTCCTCTTCAGTCAGCTGATCATTCAGCGACAGGGGATCGGACCAATCAAAGGTAGCGCGAGCAGACTGAGACATACGGGAACCTCCGGAATGCAGTAAGAATTTAACAACACTTCATGTTAGGGGGCCTGTCGGGGTTTCGCAACGGAAATCACCGGGTTTCAGAGGGGAGCGAACCCGGCGGCGGTGGGGGATTCGCATTGAAAGCCTTGGGGGAATGCACTATTCTGCAACCCTTGAATCGACAACTTCACAGCAAGGTGTGCTCCTCATGCGATGGACAAAATCAATAGTGGCTTTTTGTGGACTCCTGCTCTTCTCCGGATCCCTGGTTTGGGGCCTGACGGACGCCGAATTCGAGAAGCGCTTTCTGGCCCTCTCCGACGCGTTGCGGTGTCCCACTTGCCAGGGTTTGTCCGTCAAAGACTCTGAGGCCGGTTTTTCGGAGCACATGAAGCAGAAGATTGAAGAGATGATCCGGGCCGGAAAGACGGATGAGGAGGTGAAGGCGTTCTTTGTGGACCGTTACGGACAGTGGATCCTCCGGGAGCCTCCCAAAACGGGCTTCAACTTGTTGCTTTGGGTGCTTCCGGGCGCAGGGTTGGTGCTGGGGCTGGTGGTGGTGCTGATGCGGTCCCGGAAGTGGGTCAGGGAGCCAGAAGCGGAGCTGCCTGAGGAAGATGCCCTGAGCCCGGAAGAGCGGGCTCGCATTGCGAAGGACCTGGAGCGCTATGAAAATAGCTAGGCCCATTCAAGGCTTGAGGCGGAAGGCGTTGAAGTTGTCGAAGTTGATGCGGAAGTCAAAGCGATCCTCAGCCTGATGCTCCTTCAGGTAGCTCTGGTAGAGGTGCCCTTCGCGCTTGAGGTAAGACTCCACAAAGGAGTCGTCAAACGGCTCGCGGCTGTCAATTTCAAACATCCGGGACGCAGCCTCCTTGGGAGACACATCCAGGTGAATCCGGAGGTCAAAGAGGTTCTCGAAGTCCGGCAGGAACAGGGTGGAGCCCCAGACGAGGAAGATGCTTTCCGGAGGCGCGTAGAAGGGGAACATCGTGACCTCAAGGGCTTCCAGAAACGAAGGGCTTTTCTCCTGAAGCACCACCTCGCCTCGGGAGAAGGGGTGGAGGACACCGTCCAGCACCCAGGAGCGGGCTTCCGGAGAGTGCCAGTACCCGGAGTGGGCAAACTCCAGCCCGAGCAGCTCAGTGAGGTCCAGTCCGGCAACAAGGAGGCCGAACTCTTCCAGAGCCTCCACGAGTTCGCCGACAAAAAAGGCGTGCCCACAGTCTTCCGGCCCACCAATTCCAAGGGTCAGCGGCATCTGCGGAGATGCCTCCTTGAGGTCTCGAAGCCGGATTGCCAGTTCGAGGGCGGTGTTGCGGCTGGGGTGGAAGATTTCCAGCAGGTCGTTGAGGTACTGGTATTGCAACCCTCCGTGTTCGCGCACGGCCTCTTCTCCTCCGCCAAAGCGGAGTTGCTGCTGGGCCAGCCACTCCAGGGCGACGGGCGCATGAGAGATCCAGAAGGTGTCCGGAGCCTGCAGCTGAGGGTTCTGAGTGGCCACCTCTTGCGGGGTGCCCTTCACCACAGACAGGTGATCCAGGTCTCCCCAGGTCGTCAGGTCCGGCTCCTCGGAAAGCAGCAGCAGTCGGAATCCCCGCTCATCGAGAATCCGGAGGATTTCCCGGAAGTTCAACAGACGATCTCCAGAAAGCTCGGTTCCAAGGCTGTCTAAGTCAAATGCGAGTTGTTGGATCTGATTGGGGTGAAAATCGTCCATAAACGTGAAGGTTTGCTTGTGGGTGGGAAATAATGCCTAAAACCAACAGTTTTTCATGCTGAAGCGGCACAACCAAGTCTTCTTTTCCCTGCTCCGTGTGGGCGATGGCGCTCTCGCTTTTCTGGCGTGGGAGCTGGCCTACCAGCTGCGGTTTTTGTGGATCAACTGGCCTGCGGCACCTGTGCCTCCGAGTCATCATGCCTACCTGGTCGCGGCAGGCGTGGTGGCCCTGTTGGCAATGGTGGCATTTGGAGCCGCCGGAGTGTATGAGGCGCACGGCAAACGCACCTGGAGGCAGGAGCTGTGGACGCTGATCCAGGGCACCCTGGCGCTGGTGGTGCTGGGTGTGGGCGCCGCTTTCTTTTACCGGGATTTTTCCTACTCCCGGGTCCACATTGTGTACTTCACCGGCACCATGTTTGCCCTGCTGGTGGTCCTGCGGATGCTCATCCGGGGCCTCATGGGGTGGCTGCATGCCCGAGGCAAGCACCTTGAGCGGGTGCTGGTGATCGGGTCCGGAAGCTCGGCAGCAGAGCTGGTCCGGAAGCTTCAGGGGCTGCAGTCCGCCGGCTTGCGCCTGGAAGGGGTGGTGGAGGTCAAGGAATCGACACAGTCGCAGATTCCGGAAGGCGTCCGCCGACTGGGAAGCCTGGACAGCGTGAACAGCGTGATTGTGCAAAATCGGATTGATCAGGTCTTTGTGGCTCTGTCTGCAGATGAGCAGCACCGCCTCAGTGAGCTGCAGGAAATCCTGGCCGAGCAGTGGGTCGACGTCCGGATTGTCCCCGACCTGGGAGGCTTCCGGACGCTGCATGTCGCTGCAGAGGACTTTGAGGGGATCCCGATGATCACCGTGGTGCAGAGTCCCCTGGAAGGCTGGAACCGTGTTCTCAAGCGGACACTGGACCTGCTGGGCGCAGTTGCGGCACTGATTCTCTTTGGGCCGATCATGCTGCTGGTGGCGGCCATGGTGAAGCTGACGTCACCGGGGCCGATCCTGTACCAGCAAGAGCGCATGGGGCTGGACGGCCGCATCTTTCAGGCGCTGAAGTTTCGCTCCATGCGGGTGGATGCAGAAACCAAGACCGGGGCTGTCTGGGCCACTGCCCATGACGACCGGCGGACTCCGATTGGCACCTTCTTGCGGAAAACCAGCCTTGACGAACTGCCCCAGCTCTTCAATGTGCTGCGGGGGGAGATGAGCCTCGTTGGGCCTCGTCCGGAGCGCCCGGTCTTCATTGAGCAATTCAAGAGCAAGATTCCGGACTACATGCTCCGGCACAAGGTCAAGGCCGGCATCACGGGTTGGGCTCAGATCAATGGCTGGCGGGGCAACACGTCTCTGGAAAAACGCATTGAGTGCGACCTCCACTACATCGAGCACTGGTCCCTCTGGTTCGATGTCAAAATCCTCCTCCTGACCCCCTTCAAGGGGTTCATTGACAAAAACGCCTATTAGGCCGACCCCCTTGTGTGCCAGGCGCGGGTCCGGAATCTTCCGCCTGGGGGTCAGAGGCACGGAAAATCTTGAGCTCACCCCAGAGGTGTGGCATCTTCAAGACCGCCTTGACCGGCAGTAGGCACGATCGCTTACATTGACCTCCAACCTGTTGCCTGCCTGAGACCGAGGTCGGACTTCTTGACGAAAAACATCCCAGTGCGCTCCACTTTACTCAGGGGGCTTCTGGCGCTGGCGTTCTGGAGCGCTAGCGGCGGAGTCGCTTTCAGCGAGGAATGGGTCGATGCGACCATGCCCGAGCGAATTGTCAACGTGGCCCAGGGATTTGGGTTTGCGACGCTAGACGTT
>JAYOTF010000001.1:190789-213713 GCA_038150265.1 Deltaproteobacteria bacterium
GAATCTGGAAGATACCCTCGATTGGTACTTTCTGGCGATCAAAACCCTGAAAGAAGAGTTCAAGCTTCAGTGAGAACGAACGGTTCCCGTCGAGCGCTCGTTCCTCTGCCTGCCTCACCAGGCCAACCTCCCATCCCCCAGCTTTGACCATCATGAGTGCCATTACCTTTCAGCCAGCGAGCGCTTGGCAGCAGCAGTTTACCTTCGATTCCGTCAAGTGCCTGATTGTATGCCGAGGCCCCATTCGGTTGGAGACGATCGATGTCTTTGAATCGCTGGGAGCCGAGTGCGGGATTTTGCTTTCAGAGAAGGACAGCATCCTCTACCCCCAGACGCTGGCTCCCGAGCTGCGCAGGCTCCGGAACCGGCACCAGCAGGTTCACCACGTTCCGGACTACATTGGCACCACCCGGGAAGAGCGGGTGGCGCGGATGGAGCAGATTGTCGACATTGCGCTGGGCAATGGCTACACCCACGTGTTTGCCGGGTACGGCTTCATGGCAGAAGATGCGGAGTTTGTGCAGCGGATTGAAAACGCGGGCCTCTCGTTTGTGGGACCCAACTCGTCGGTGATCCGGAACGCGGGCTCGAAGGATGAGGCCAAGCAACTGGCCCGTCGGCTTGGGGTCTCGGTGACTCCGGGGGAGGATCGCATTACCGCCCGGACGTTGCTGCAGAAGGCTCCGGGCGACGCCCAGGCGTTTCTCCGGGAGCAGGTGGCTCAGCATGAACTGCAGCCGGCTTCCGGATGGGATCAGGGGGAGTTGATTGACCAGGCGGAAGCGGTGCTGCAGGCGTCGTATCAGAAGCGGGTGGACCTCTTTTCCATGGAAGAGCTGCAGCAGGAAACAGAGCGCTGCGTAGGAGAGATCTGGAAGGACAACCCCGGAAAGCGCATCCGCCTCAAGCACATCGGCGGCGGCGGCGGCAAGGGCCAGCGGGTGGTCTCCCAGCCAGAAGAAGTGGCGGAGGCCGTGAAGGCGGTCCTCATTGAATCCCGAGCAACTGGGGTCGGCGACAACAAGACGTTTCTGGTTGAGCTGAACATCGAAAATACCCGGCACAACGAAGTCCAGCTGCTGGGGAACGGCGAGTGGTGCCTGGAGCTCGGAGGCCGCGACTGCTCCCTGCAGATGCACGAACAGAAGCTGCTGGAAGTGTCGCTGACCGAAGAATTGCTGGAAACCGAGATTGCCCGTTATGAAGCACAGGGCGACCCCGGCAAGGTCAAGGTGCTGCGCCGGGATCTGGAGATGGTCCAGGCGATGTGCCAGCAGGCAGCAGATTTTGGCTCTGCCATTGGGCTGGATTCTGCCTCGACCTTCGAGTGCATTGTCGAAGACGACCGGCACTACTTCATGGAGGTCAATACCCGCATTCAGGTTGAACACCGGGTCACCGAAATGGCGTACTCCCTCAAGTTTGTCAACCCGGAGGATCCGGAAGACTTCTTCACCACGGAATCACTGGTTGCAGCGATGCTCCTCATTGCCTGCCACGGCAAGCAGCTGCCCAAGCCCGAACGGGTGCAGCGGCATGTATCAGGAGTGGAGGCCCGCATCAACGCCACCAATCCGGCGCTCAAGCCGCATGCCGGCGGCATCCTGAGGTTCTGGAGCGAGCCCACCGAATTGGAGCTGCGAGACGACCAGGGCATCGGCCTGCGGAATCCGGACACCAACCTCTTGCAGCCCTACAACCTGGCCGGGGCTTACGACTCCAACGTTTCCCTCTCCGTGACCTGGGGGGGCACCCGCCAGGAAAGCTTTGAACGACTCGCCGAGGTGCTGCGCACCACAGAAGTCCGTGGGACGGACCTCCACCTCAACATGGATTTTCACTATGGCCTGCTCTACTGGCTCATGGGCAACGACTCCATGGTGAAACCCAACACCCGGTTTGTGCAGGCCTACCTCGCGCTGGCTGGGAAGATGAAGCATGAGGCCAACTCCCTCAGCCTCGAGATTGCCTGGGAGGCGATGCGGCAGAACGTTCTCAAGGAACAGGGCCCCGACAGCGTTGCTCTCTTTGAAGCCAAGCAGACCCTGATCCTCCGGCCCCTGAAGCGGTTGCTGGAGAACGCGCACCTGCTGATGGGCTGGCTGGCGCCTCGTCCGGTCCGGCGCTGGAACTTTGGCGCCGACTTCTTTACCTGGAAGCTGAACCCGCTGGAGGTGCTGGCCAGCCTGTACCACTACCTCCGCCTGGAGGAGCATGCCAACACCCCTCCGAGTGAGCAGATCTGGAAAGACGACCAGGAGCTGCTTCAGCGCGGGCTGAGCTTTTACACGAATCTGCAGGAACGCCTGGGGACGGCAAACTGGGAAGAGCTGTGTGCGCAGCTCAAGGCCCCTGCTGCACCGGCCGGGTTTGAGGCGGCAGGTGATCCGGCCGACCTGTGGGAGCAGGTGCAGGCGGCTCACACCGGGTTCCAGCTGGGGTTGGCGTTGCTGCAGCTTCCGGTGGCGCTGGGACGCTTTGCAGGCTACTACGAGTTCCGGGGCACTGAAACCCTGGACGTCGAGGTTCCGGAAGAGTTTCAGAAGGGAGATCAGGTGGAGGACTACCTGACAGCGCTCGCGCCTCCGCCTCCGGCAGCAAGCGACGAAGTCCTGGCCTGGACGGGTGGAACCTTCTACTCGAAGGAGACCCCGGAAGCCGAGGATTACGTTCAGGAGGGAGATCATGTGGACGTGGGCGATGTGTTGGGGTTGCTTGAGGTCATGAAGATGTTCAACCCCATCCGCGCGGAATTTTCCGGAACCATCCGGGAGGTCTGTGTCCGCGGAGACGGAGGACAGGTGGTGGCCCGGGGCCAGAAGCTCTTTCAGGTGGACCCTGATGTGGCTCTGGTTCAGGAGTCTGAGGCGGAGAAGACGGCTCGTGAGCGGGCAGCGACCGAACGGCTGCTGTTCTGGTAAAGTGGCGAGAATTTCGCATGGCTGAGGAAAAGCAGGGACCGATTTGCGTGGGTCCACAGAATGACAATGCCAATGCGTGCTGGAGTCGGCTCAGGGAGTCACTCGAGAACGGCGCGGTTCAAGGAGATGATGAATGAGTCCCGTTAAGCGTATCCTCAGTTTGGGCCTGTGCCTGCTCCCGCTGGTGGGGTGGGCCCAGAGCAAGCCCCAAGCCGAAGGACGGTGGTATGCCGTTCAGCCCCAGCAAATGCGCTCGGTGGCTGCGGATGCCGTACTGGAGCACATGCGAGCCACCGGAGGCGTGGAGGACTTCTACCGCATCCCCCCTCAGGAGATCGACTGGTTGACCGAGATGGCCACTGTGGAGCAGGACTGGAAGGTGGAGCTGCAAAACCGCGAAGGCCGCTACCGTGAGGCCCTGAACGAAGTCATCCTCAGCCAGATCAAGCGCCGGAACTGGGAGATGCTCCGCAAGCAGTACAATGACGCCATCACCACGCTCAAGCGACACATTGGCACCCTGAACCGGCAGCTGGCTGAGATTGACAAGGAGGAGAAGGACTACCTGGTGGGCCTGGACCAGCTGACCATGACGGCGCTGGTGGCCGTCCGGGTGCCGTACACGGAAGACCTCCCGGCTCGTCTCAAGCAGCAGAACCTGGGCGACCAGATCTTCGCCGGCTCTGCCCGGGTGGCGCAGGCCCACCTGAAGGACGAGTACTCGGCTCGGGTGGTGGTTCCCTTCCAGTCCGGAGTGCTGCGGACCACTTACCTCTACCCCGAAAACATCTCCCGCTTTGATGCCGATGCGGGGGAGTACGTGTACCTCTTCCATGCCGTCGAGATCAGCCCGTTTGCACGCGCTGCGGCGACCACGCTTGACTCGCCGACTCAGTCGGAAGCGGCGATCCGCATCTTCAGCACCGCCGAGGAGGTCCGGAATTACCTCCAGCAGGAACGGGTGGGAGACCAGCGGTTGCTGAACTGGGCACAGGGCGAGCTGGCGTACCAGTCGATGCAGAACGACCACACCATTGAGCAGGTCGTCTCCCGCCTCGACTACTTCCAGATGCGCCGACGCGGTCCCCGCCAGATGATCCAGCAGACGCTGGATCAGATCCGGGAGCTGGAGAAGCAGCGGGACAGCCTTCCGGACGATAGCGCCCTGGAGGAAAAGCTCACGGCACTCAAGCAGGCCGAGATCGCCTACCGTCAGCACTACGCCACCCGCGTGGTTCCCGGGTACGAAAAGTACACCATGGAGTACGACATGATGTACTTCAGCAATAAACCGGCTCAGGGGGTGAAGAAATCGGTGCCGGTGGTGAAGTCGACCCAGGGCAAGGGGGAGGCTCTCATTGAGTTGCCCATCAACAGCCGCAAGCTGCAGGACATCTACCGCGACATGCTGGACTCCGCCTTTACGCGCAAGGGAGCCCTGGAGGTGAGCGACGAGCAGCCCATCTATCGGGTGAATGACGACCTCAGCGGGATGGAAGAGGGCAAGCTGCGCTGGAAGGTGGCGTCTCAGGAGTTCCAGATCCTCAAGATTGCTCGTGGCAACATTGGCTCCCGGAGCCAGTACGCGCTCCACCTGGCGACGCGTGCGAACCTCCAGAGCAATCCCCAGTTCCCGCCCCGCCGTTATGGCACCTGTGACTACACGGTTTATTTCGGTGGACAGGACTACACGCTGGACGAAGAAGACCGGCGGACCCTGGAAAAAGCGGTTGCCTGCCTGCGTCGGTTCTCCCGGCAGCCCGTGGAGATCGTGGGACACACCGACCACCGGCAGGTCCGGAACGAGACAGCAGGTGTGGACAACAACGTGAAGCTCGGGATGCTCCGGGCAACGACGGTGTTTGACTACTTTGCGTCACGAGGCTTCAACTCCCGGCGTTTTGAGGTCTCCAGCATGGGAGCCCGCCAGCCGGCTGTGCGCGCCAAGAATGAAGACGACCTGAGCAAGAACCGCCGGGTCCGGATTCTGTCTCTGCCCCCGAAGCGCTGAACCGAACAAGCCACCTTTTGAGTTTTTTTGGAATTGGCCCATTTTTTTGCTAAACTGAGGCTCTGTTTTTGACCCGATCCGAGGTACACGATGGCGCTTCTTGAGATCTATACCTTTCCCAATCCGATTCTGAAACAAACGGCTCAGCCGGTGACGGTGTTTGATGACACGCTCCGGGAGACCGCTGCTTCCATGCTGGAGACCATGTATGCCTCCAGCGGCATTGGCCTGGCCTCCATCCAGGTGGGCCTTCCGAAGCAGCTGGTGGTGGTAGACATCATGGCGGGCTCTGAAGATCCGGAGGACTTTGAGCCCCGTGTCTTTGTGAATCCCCAGATTGTGGAGCGACGTGGGGAGACCATCTCGGAAGAAGGCTGCCTCAGCGTGACCGAGTTCCGTGCCGAGGTGAAACGCGCCGAGTGGATCCGCCTGGAGTATCAGGATGTGGAAGGAACCCCCCAGGTGCTGGAAGCCGACGGCCTCCTGGCGATTTGCATTCAGCACGAGCTGGATCACCTCAACGGCGTCCTCTTCATTGATCACCTGCCGCCGATCAAGCAGAAGATGGTCAAGAAACGCCTCTCCAAACTTGCTGCGCAGGCCGCCTGATGTCTCGACTGCTGGGACTCCTGCTCCTGCTGGTTCTTTCCGGCTCTCCGATCTGGGCGTTTGAGTACGCCCAGGGACGCGTCACCACGCCCTCCGGCGCGACCATCCGGGTCCAGATCGCAGACACACCAGAGAAGCGCGCCCTGGGGCTGGGAGAGCGCGACCAGCTTGCCGAGGGCACCGGCATGCTCTTTGTCTTTAACCAAAATGAGCGCCACTCCTTCTGGATGAAGGGCATGCGCTTCCCCCTCGACATCCTCTGGATCCACAACCAGCGCATTGTGCATGTGGCCCAGAATGTTCCGCCTCCTGCCTCCGGAGAGCGCCCCGTCACCGTAGAACCGCAAGCGGCTGCCAACTTTGTGTTGGAGATCCCTGCCAACACCTCCGCCTCCCTCGGCCTCCGGGTGGGCGAGTCTGTCGAGCTCGAGTTTTAGCTCGACGCCCCCGATTTTTTCTTTCCGCAACGGACTTCTTACGCGATTCTTCCGGATTTCCGGGAAATCGACGCCCTTCGCTTTTTTCAAAATAGTTTTCTTCTGAAGTGATAAATCTGCCCGAATTGGGGAGAGAATCGGTGATGAGTTTATCATCCTGGCCGAGAAAAGGTGAATTCTCTTGGGTGAGATCGGGTAAATAATTTTTTGATTTCAAAGACTTGAGGTAAATCAAGGCGAAGAAAGGGATCCGGTATATTCCTTGCCGAAGGAGGGAGTAGCAGATCAAGATCAACCCCAAACGAGAAGACCTCCATGAGAATTGCCATCATTGGCACCGGCATTTCCGGAATGACGGTCGCGCACCTGCTCCACGCGGACCATGACCTGACCATCTTTGAGGCAGGAGCGTATGTCGGAGGACACACCAACACGGTGGAGGTCGAGAGAAACGGAAGCGTGTATGCCGTGGACACGGGCTTCATTGTCCACAACGACTGGACCTACCCGCATTACATGAAGCTGCTGGATCAGATTGGGATTGAAGCGCTCGATACAGAAATGAGCTTCAGCGTTTCCAACGAAATCACGGGTTTGGAGTACAACGGACACACGCTGGACACGCTCTTTGCGCAGCGGCTGAACCTGGTCCGGCCTTCGTTTTGGGGCATGATCCGGGAGATCCTGCGCTTCAATCGCGAGGTGGTGGAGCATGAGCCGGAGGTGGGAGAGATGCGGCTCAAGGATTACCTGGAGCAGCACCAGTACTCGGCCCTGTTTCAGGAGAATTACATTGTGCCGATGGCAGCAGCCATCTGGTCGGCCAGCACCCGGCAGATTCAGGACTTTCCGATGCGGACCTTCATCCGGTTCTTCCGGAACCACGGCCTGCTGAACGTCAGCAACCGTCCGCAGTGGCGGGTGATCCGCGGAGGCTCTCAGGCCTACATGCAGCAGCTGGTGGCGCCCTTTCGGCAGAAGATCCGGCTGCAGAGTCCGGTATTGGGAATCCGCCGGTTCCCGACACATGTCGAGGTGCAGACCGAGTCTGGGCGGGAACGCTTTGACGCCCTGGTGGTGGCAACGCACAGCGACCAGGCCCTGGCGATGCTGCAGGATCCCACCTCCGCAGAGCACGAAATCCTGGGCAGCATTCCCTATCAGGCGAATGAGGCGGTGCTTCACGAAGACACCAGCCTGATGCCCCGTCGCCGCAAGGCCTGGGCGAGCTGGAACGTCCGCATCACGCCTGAGCTTCAGGAGCACCCGGAGCATCCGGTGGCCGTGACGTACAACATGAACATCCTCCAGCACCTCAATCCTGCGCAGCCCTTTTTGGTGACGCTGAACGAGGGGAGCCGCATTGATCCGGACAAGGTGATCAAGCGCATCCAGTATGCGCACCCGGTGTTCACCGATGCAGGCGTCCGTGCGCAGCGTCGGCACGCCGAGATCAACGGCACCAACCGGACCTACTACTGTGGCGCTTACTGGCGCTATGGCTTCCATGAAGACGGTGTCATCAGTGGCCTCCGGGTGGCCGAGTACTTTGGCAAGTCGCTTGATGGCGACATCCCGGTGCGCTTGCCGGATGTCGAAGTGCTCAAGGCCAGCGCATGAAGAGCGCCCTGTACAAAGGATGGGTGCGGCACCGACGCTTTGCCCCCCGGGAGCACACCTTCCGCTATCCGGTGTTCATGACGTACCTGGACCTGAGCGAGCTGGAAGCCGCCTTTACGGTGTCTCCGCTGTGGTCGCTGAAGAAGCGGGCGCCGGTTCGGTTCCGTCGGGAAGACTTCCATGGAGATCCCACGCTTCCTTTGGAAGAGGCGGTCCGGAACACCGTCTCCGAGCGCCTTGGCTTCCGTCCGGAAGGTCCGGTGCGGCTGCTGGCGAACCTCCGGTGCCTCGGACTCGTCTTCAACCCGGCTTCGTTTTACTACTGCTTTGGGAAAGACGGAGAAACCGTTGAGGCCCTGGTGGTGGAGGTGACCAACACCCCTTGGGGGGAGCGGCATGCCTATGTGCTGGATCACCGGCGCCCAACGGGGTCTCGGCGCCGGATGCACTTCGAATTTTCCAAAGTCTTTCATGTCTCTCCCTTCATGGAGATGGACCACGTCTACCACTGTGATTTTACCCTGCCGGAGCGAGCGCTGACGGTGCACATGGAAAATCATCAACACGGTCAGCGAAAGTTTGATGCCACCTTGACGCTCAAGCGTCAGGAGTGGACGACTTCCAACTTGAATCGCGCCCTGGTGCAGTTTCCCTGGATGACTGCTCAGGTGCTGGGAGGTATTTACTGGCAAGCCCTGCGTCTGTGGCTCAAACGCCTGAAGTACCAACCCCATCCGGGAGGCCTGGTGCCTCCTGCTTCATCTCCAACTACCTAAACGCACGATGCCTAAAACTGTTTCCACCGCTTCCCGAGGTGCAGCCCCAGCTCGTGGAAGTCACACCCCCTTTCTGGACTGGCGGACACGCATTGCCCGTCGCCTGGTGATCCGGCAGATGGAGCGCCTGCAATATGGCAAGATCACCCTGATTGACGCGTGGGGCACCCATAGCTTTGGCCAGCTGAGTGCCCGCTGCCAGTTGCATGTGACCCTGCATGTTCACGATGCTGCCCTCTACCGCTCGCTCGTCTTTGGCGGAAGCATTGGGGTCGCTGAATCGTACATGGCCGGGGAGTGGACGGTCAGCCACCTGACCCACCT
The DNA here is from genome assembly GCA_038150265.1 of Deltaproteobacteria bacterium. Lineage (GTDB taxonomy): Bacteria > SAR324 > SAR324 > SAR324 > NAC60-12 > JAYPUA01. Next base: position 199,488 of record JAYOTF010000001.1, read on the forward strand.
GGTCCGGATCTTCGTGGTCAACCGTGAGCTGCTGGACGGCATGGAGAAGGGCATGGCCCAACTCGGGGTTCTGCTCCACAAGGTCTACCACCTCACCCGCCGGAACTCGAAACAGGGCAGCCGCCGCAACATTGCGGCTCACTACGACCTGGGCAATGACTTCTACCGACTCTTCCTTGATGAGACGATGATGTACTCGGCTGCGGTGTTTGAGCAGCCTGAGCAGAGCCTCCACGACGCATCGGTGGCCAAGCTCGACCGCATTTGCCGCAAGCTGGACCTGCGTCCCGGAGATCGGGTGGTGGAGATCGGCACCGGTTGGGGGGGCTTTGCTGCCCATGCGGCGCAGCACTACGGCTGCCACGTCACCACCACGACCATCTCGCAGGAGCAGTTCAACTACGCGCAGGAGCGCATCCAGCAAGCAGGGCTGCAGGATCAGGTGACGCTGCTGCTCAATGACTACCGCGACCTGGAAGGCACCTACGACAAGCTGGTCTCCATTGAAATGATTGAGGCGGTGGGGCACGAGTACTTCCCCAACTTCTTCCGGAAGTGCAGCTCGCTGCTGAAACCCGATGGCTTGGCCCTGATTCAGGCGATCACCATTGACGATCGCCAGTATGAGGTTGCCAAAAACACGGTGGATTTCATTCAGCGCTACATCTTCCCCGGTGGCTGCCTCCCGTCCATCAGCATCATGAACGAGATGGTCCGGGACCACACGGACATGCGTGTGACCCACCTGGAGGACCTGACCCGGCACTACGCGCTGACTCTGCAGCACTGGCGTCATGCCTTCCTCGATCGCCTGGATGAGGTCCGGAACCTCGGGTACTCGGAAGAGTTCATCCGGATGTGGGAGTACTACCTGTGCTACTGCGAGGGGGGCTTCCATGAGCGCTTCATTGGGGTGGTGCACCTGATGTTTGCGAAGCCCTGGAACCGCCAGCAGGAAGTCCTGCCCCCGCTCAACTGATCTGGGAAGGGTCCTCCTTCCCAGTCTCGCTCAATCTGTAAGGTGTGCCCCCGTGCAGATTGAGCTCCTCTCCCCTTCCCCCATGATGCGTTTCCTCGGAGGCGGCGTTTGGCACGGAAACCGACGTTTTGTGCCTTACGTACTTTTGCTAATCAGCATTTAATTTATTAAAAATCCCTTTGGTGGTAGCCTAGTGAAAGGAAAAAAATAACCTTCAGCCAAAGGCAACCACGTCATGTCCAACCATATTCTTGAGCCCCTATTCAACCCTCGTTCAATTGCCATCTTTGGAGCCAGCAACCGGGAAAACTCCGTGGGCGGCCAGGTTCTCCAGAATGTGCTGAAATCAGGGTACGAGGGCACCGTTCTCCCCATTAACCCCAAGCATGAGGAACTGCTGGGGCTGAAGGCCTTCCCTGACCTGAAAGCCACCGAGACCACTCCGGACCTGGCGGTGATCGCAACCCCGGCCCCGACGGTTCCGAACATCCTGCAGCAGTGCGGACAGAGTGGCGTCCGGTCAGCGGTGATCCTTACCGCAGGCTTCCGGGAGGTCGGCAACGCCGGAAAGCGCCTGGAGCAGCAGGTCCTGGACATCGCTCACACCTACGGCATTCGCTTCATTGGTCCCAACTGCGTGGGCATCATGAGCCCACACATTGGCCTGAATGCGACCTTCAGCCGCAACCAGGGCATTCCCGGAAACATTGCGCTCGTCTCACAATCCGGAGCCATCTGCACCGCCATTTTGGACTGGGCGGAGGCGAACTCGATCGGCTTCTCGCGGGTGATCTCCACCGGCATTGCAGCAGACACCGACTTCGGAGAGGTGCTGGACTACCTGGTGCAAGACACCAAGACCGACAGCATCCTCCTCTACATTGAAGGCCTCCATGAGTCCCGGAACTTCATGAGCGCGTTGCGGAAGGCCTCTCGTGTGAAGCCGGTGATCGCGATCAAGGCCGGTCGTCATGCGGCGGGCTCCAAGGCGGCCATGTCGCACACCGGCGCCCTGGTGGGAATGGATGACGTCTTTGATGCGGCCCTGCGTCGCGCTGGTGTGGTGCGGGTGCTCACCACCACTCAGCTCTTTGATGCCGCCCGGATTCTGACCTCCAGGCGCCGGGCTCACGGAGGACGGTTGGCGATCATTACCAACGCCGGTGGTCCGGGAGTGCTGGCAACCGATCTGGCGGCTGACCGGCACATTGAAATGGCAGAGCTGAGCCAGCAAACCCTGGACCGGCTCAATGAGGTCCTTCCGGCGACCTGGCCCAAGGCCAACCCGATTGACATCATCGGAGACGCGGGTCCGGACCGCTACAGGCAGGCCCTGGAAATCTGCCTGGAGGCACCGGAAATTGACGGGGTGCTCGTGGTCCTCACCCCGCAGGCGATGACCGATCCGCACACCGTTGCCGAGGCCATGGTGCAGCTGGATCCGAAGAAGCCCCTCATCACCTGCTGGATGGGCGAGTCCCTGGTCGAGAGCAGCCGGGACCTCTTCTCCAAGCACCACATCCCCACGTACACCTCTCCGGAAGCGGCCATTGAGGCCTTCAGCTACCTCGCAACGCACCACGCCAACCAGAAGCTGCTGCGTCAGACTGCCGAAGCGATGCCGCTGGAAGAGACGCCAGACGTCGAGCGGGCGCAGATGATCATTGAAGGAGCGCTGCAGGAGCGTCGCAAGGTCCTGACGGAGATGGAGTCGAAGGCACTGCTGAGCGCCTTCCGCATTCCCATCACTCCCACCATGACAGCGCACTCGGCGCAGGAGGCCCTTCTGCTGGCCTCGGAGCTGGGCTTCCCTGTGGTGCTCAAGGTGCACTCGCAGGAAATCTCTCACAAGTCCGATGTCGGAGGCGTCAAGCTCAACCTGAAGACGGCCCAGGAGGTGCGCTCGGCGTACAACGAGATCCTGGAGAACGTCAAACGCTTCCGGCCAGAAGCCAAAATCGACGGCGTTTCGGTGCAGCCCATGGCGATGCTGCCTCACACCCGGGAGCTGATGATCGGGGTCTTGCGAGACGATGTCTTTGGGCCCGTCATTTCCTTTGGGGGTGGTGGAACAGCAGTGGAGGTCTTCCGGGACCGAGCGGTGTCGCTTCCTCCTCTGAACCAGAAGCTGGCCGAAGACCTCATTGCGCAGACCAAGGTCGCCCGGATGCTGAAGCAGTTCCGGAACTTTCCGGAAGCCGATGTCGAGACCCTGAAGCAGGTCCTGTGTCGGGTGTCCGAGATGGTGTGTGAGCTTCCGTGGATTGAAGAGATGGACATCAACCCCCTCATGCTGGGGAGCGACGGGGTTCGGGCTGTGGACGCACGTGTGGTGGTTCGCTCCTTTGTGGAGTCGCACCGCTACAGTCACATGGCGATTCACCCCTACCCGGCACACTATGCCAAGGACTGGCAGCTCACCGATGGCACCCTCGTCCACATCCGCCCCATCCGTCCGGAAGATGCCGAGCTGGAGCGCGAGTTTGTCAACAGCCTCTCTGAACAGGCCAAGCTGTTCCGCTTTGGCCAGACCTTCAAGCAGATTTCGGCCTCCATGCTGGAACGCTTCACCCAGATTGACTATGACACCGAGATGGCCTTCATTGCCCTCATCCGCAACGGCAAGGAAGTGGAAATTGGTGTGGTCCGGTACATCATTCAGCCAGATGGCAGAAGCTGTGAGTTTGGGTTGGCGATTGCAGACGAGTGGCAGGGACGCGGTGTGGGCCACAAGCTCATGAGCGAGCTGATGGCCGCCGCCAAGGAGCGTGGGCTCCAGCACATGATTGGAGAAGTCCGGAGCGACAACTACCCCATGCTCAAGCTGATGGAGAGCCTGGAGTTCTCCATTCGGAACCACCCGGAAGATCCGGCCATCCGCCTAGTGGAACGTCAGGTCAGCCGCGGCTGAAGCCCACTTGGCGCGTTGCGGTCAGGTGACGGCAGCGCGCTGCTTGAACTCCGGACGGTCCCAGCGCCGTTCGGAGAGGATCTGCCGCAGGTGCTCCACCGCCTCGCCCACCTCCTGGAAGCTGAGGTACAGCGGCGCAAATCCGAACCGCATCAGGTTGGGGGCCCGGAAGTCCCCAATCACTCCCTCCGCAATCAAAGCCTGCATCACGGCATACGCCTCCTCATGAGCCAAGCTCACCTGCGAGCCTCGTTGCTCCGGAAGCCTGGGGGTGACCAGTTCCAGTCCAAAACCGCTGCAGCGCTCCTCCACCAACTCAATGAAGAGCTGGGTCAGCTGCAGAGACTTCTTCCGGACCTCTTCCAGGTCCACGTCGGCAAACACCTCCAGCGCTGCTTCCAGTGCGCTCATGCCCAAGACCGTGGGGGTGCCGCAGAGGAGCCGGTCGATCCCGGGCGCAGGGGTATAGTGTGTTTCAAACGCGAAGGGCTGGGCGTGTCCCAGCCACCCGGACAGGGGCTGCTGCAGCGAGTCGTGGTGCCGCTGAGCAACATAGACAAAAGCCGGCGCGCCCGGGCCCCCATTGAGGTACTTGTAGCCGCAGCCTACGGCAAAGTCGACTCCACCGCCATTCAGGTCAATCGGTAAAGCACCCGCGCTGTGGGCCAGGTCCCAGATGACCAGCGCGCCGACTTCATGGGCGCGCTGCGTCACCGCCTTGAGGTCGTGAAGCCGCCCGGTCCGGTAGTCCACCTGTGTGAGCAAGGCCACCGCGGTCTGCTCGTCCAGCGCTTCCAGCACTGCCTCCGGTTCCACCAGCCGCAGCGTTCGCCCCCGTCCTTCCTGCTGCAGAGCGCCTTCGGCAATGTAGAGGTCGGAAGGAAAGTTTCCGGTGTCGCTGAGCACAACTGGACGCTCGTTCTGGAGGGAAAGCGCGGCAGCGAGCACCTTGAAGAGGTTGACGGAAGTGGAGTCAGCCGCCCGGACTTCTTCCGGTGTGGCCCCAATCAGCGGGGCGAGGCGGGCGCCCACCCGTTGCGGCAGGTGCAGCCAGTCGGCCGTGTTCCAGCTTTGGATCAGTCCGGTGCCCCATTCCTGCTGCAGCACCTGCTGCAGGCGGGCCGGAACGGCTTTCGGGAGCGGGCCCAGGGAGTTCCCGTCCAGGTAGAGGGTGCCCTCCGGGATGGAAAACAGGTGTCGGCATCCGGCGAGCGGGTCCTGCTGGTCGAGGGCGTTGAGGTCGAAAGGTGAGGTCATGGTCGGTTGAGCCGCATAAGAAAAAGAAAAGGAAGAAGGGGCTTCCGGGTGGCGTCTACGTGTTGTCAGCTTGCGCCTCTTCAGGAATTGGTGCTAGGTTGGCAGCACTTTTTTCACCTGCATGCGTGCTTTCTTTGGAGGCAAGGCAGCCGATAGCTTACAAACAGGTCAGACAAAAGAAAATGGAACATTACGATTTGTGTGTGATTGGAGGAGGACCCTCCGGATATGCGGCTGCGATGCGTGCCGTGGATTATGGGAAGAAGGTGCTGCTGCTGGAGCGCAACCGTGTGGGGGGAGCCGGCATCTACAACGGAGCCCTTTCGTCCAAAACCTTCTGGGAGCTTTCGCAGAGTGTGGCCACCATGCACCGCCAGCTCAGCAGCTTTGGGGTGGAGGTTCCGAAGATCCACTTCGGCAGCATCCTCAAGGAAGTCGACGATGCCGTCTTTGAGCGCTCCTCGCAGCTGGAAGACCACTTGCGTCGGGTGGAAAAGGAAAGCAACGGGCAGTTTCGCTTTGTGCGTGGCTCCGGACGCCTGCTGAATCCAAACGAGGTGGAGGTCCGGGGGGACTTCGATCCGTTTGTCATTCAGGCCGACCACACCATTGTGGCCACCGGAAGCCGCCCCCGTCCGCTTCCGCATGTGCCGATTGACGAGCGCACCATCATGACGAGCGACGGCATTGGCTCGCTCCGGGAGGTCCCGGAGAGCATCGTCATTGTGGGAGCGGGGGTCATTGGCTGTGAATTTGCCACCATCTTCTCGGCATTCGGACGCACCGAGGTGCGCCTGATTGCCCGCGATGACCACATCCTTCCCTTTGAAGACCGCGATCTGTCGCGCGTCATTGAAGAGAACATGGAGGCCAACGGCGTGCTCATCCACCGCAACGCGAGCCTGGTGTCCATGGACATCATCCACGGACGCGCTCACTACGTCATCTCGTATCCGGACGGCAGCGAAGAGGCCTTTGAGGCAGAGAAGGCCCTCATCTCGATTGGCCGGATCCCGAACATCGAGAACACCGGCCTGAAGGAGCTTCAGGTGAACCTCGACCGAGGCGGCTGCGTCGATGACGAAGACACCCAGACCAACATCTCCAACATCTACGCCGTTGGCGACATGACGGCCGACATCGCCCTCGTCAACGTCGGAGAGCTGGAAGGGCGCCATGCGGTGGAGCGCATCTTCGGAAATGCTCAGAACAAGCTGATCTACGAAAACATCTCCACCATCATGTTCCTGAGTCCGGAAGTCGCCGGGGTGGGCATGAACGAGCAGCAGGCTCAGAAGGCAGGCATTCCCTACCGTGTGGCCAGCTTCGACTTCCGCTGCATTCCGCGGGCGGTCGCCATGCGTCGCACCCAGGGCTTCTTCAAGATTCTGGTGACCGATGATGACGAGATGCGCATCCTCGGCATGCGGGCGCTGGGGGAGCACGCGTCCTCGGCGATCCAGGCGGTGGCGCTGCTCATCTCCATGAACAAGGGCATTGACGAGCTGGCGGAGCTGATTCACCCCCACCCGTCCATCATTGAAGGCATTCAGGAGTGCGTCCGGATGCTCCTTGGAAAGTCCATCTACAAGCCGGCCATCTTCAGCGAGATGCTGCGGCTGCAAAGCTGGAAAGACGGCCACTACGCCTCTTGACCCCGGTGATTGGTCTCGACTGGGGGACCACGTCGCTCCGGGCGTACCGCCTCCTGCCTTCAGGGGAGGTGGCAGAGGCTCGCTCTGCGCCTCAGGGCATTCTGCAGGTTCCGGCCGGCGGCTTTGAAGCCGTCCTGCTGAACCTGGTGGGCGACTGGATCACCCCCAACGTGCCGGTGCTGGCCTCCGGAATGGTGGGGAGCCGTCAGGGCTGGGTGGAGACGCCCTACCTCCCGCTGCCCTGCAGTCCGGAAGCGCTGGCTGATCACCTGGTTCCCGTTCCGCTGCAGCAGGGCGGCACCGTGCATGTGGTCCCGGGGGTGCAGTACGCAAACCCGCAGGGGCGCATGGACGTGATGCGGGGCGAAGAGACCCAGGCCCTGGGCACAACGCTGAACACGGGGCTCCTGATCCTTCCGGGCTCGCACAGCAAGTGGGTGCAGGTGCAGGACGGCCTCTTGAAAAAGCATATCACCTTTCTAACAGGGGAGCTGTTTGCGGCACTGCACCAGCACACCCTGTTGGGGCGTCTGATGACAGCGACCGATCCGCATGAAGCCGCCTTTGCCCAGGGCGTCCGGGACGGGCTGGCGCCGGCAGCCGGCTCAGGAGGGCTGCTGCACCAGCTGTTTGAGGTCCGGACTTTGGGGCTGTTTGAGCAGCTTCCGGGTGAGGGCCTGTATGACTACCTCTCCGGGTTGCTCATGGGGACCGAAATTCGAGAAGCCTGCGCCGCATTTCCAGAGGCAACCGAGCGGCGGGTGGTGGGGGCCAGCGCCTTGAGCAAACGGTACCTGCAGGCGCTTGCGCTAGCGGGCCTCTCGGCGGTTGCGGAGCCTCCTGATGCGGCTGCGCGCGGACTGTTCCGCCTGGCTCAGCTCCGGAAGCCCTGATTTTCTCCTTTCCATATGACGAGGCCGATCATGACACAAGCTGTGTATCCGGACCTGAAGGACCGTGTGGTGTTGGTGAGCGGAGGTGCCACCGGCATTGGAGCGGCCATTGTGGAGGCGTTTGTGGAGCAGGGCAGCCACGTGGCCTTCCTGGACCTTCAGGAGCAGGCGGGCAAGGAGTGGGCGTCTCAGCTCTCGGTCCGGGAGGTCGGTCCCTCGCCCCTGTTCGTGCACGTTGACCTGACGGATCCGGAAGCCATTCGGCACGCGGTGAAGCAGGTGGAAGACTGGTTTGGGCCCATCCGGGTGCTGGTGAACAATGCGGCCAACGACGAACGGCATGAGCCGAACGCGGTGACGCCGGAGTACTGGGAGGAGTGCCTGCGCCGGAACCTGAACCACTACTTTTACCTGGCCCAGGCGGTTTATGATAAGATGGCGGCTTCCGGAGGAGGCTCCATCATGAACATGGGCTCCGTGAGCTGGCGGATGGCCCAGGGCAACATGCCCGGCTACACCACCGCAAAGGCCGCGGTGGAGGGCCTGACCGTCAGCCTGGCACGAGCCTATGGCCCCCAGCAGATCCGGGTGAATTGCATTGTGCCGGGGTCGGTTCCCACCGAGCGGCAGATCCGGGAAGTCCTCACGCCGGAGGAGCGGCAGTTTTTAGTGGAGCACCAGTGCCTGCCTGGGGTGATCACGCCCCAGGACCTGGCGCAGATGGCGCTCTTTTTGGGCTCGGATGTGAGCCGTTTTTGTACGCGGGGCATCTATACCGTCGATGCTGGGCTGGGTGCCTAGCCAGCGGAGGCGACCCCCGTTTTTTGAAAAGCAGTGAACCGTGTCAGTGATTCAATTTGACCCCAAGGACCACCCGCATCGCCGTTACAACCCGCTGACCGGCCAGTGGATTCTGGTCTCCCCGCACCGGGCCAAGCGCCCCTGGAGCGGCAAGAATGAAGCCCCTTCCGGGGGCGAGCTCCCCAGTTACGATCCTCAGTGTTTCCTGTGTCCCGGCAATGCGCGCATCTCCGGAGAACACAACCCTGCCTACACGGAGACCTTCGTCTTCACCAACGACTTTGGGGCGCTTCTGCCCACAACGCCTCCTGCTCCCGATTCCGGCCACTCGCTGTTTCAGCTCGAGAGCGTCCGGGGGGTGAGCCGCGTCATCTGCTTCTCTCCCGACCACAGCAAAACGCTTCCGGAGCTGCCCCTGTCAGCGATCCGCAACGTGATTGCCACCTGGGAGCAGGAGATCCAGACCCTGTCGCAGGATTACCCGTGGGTGATGGTCTTTGAGAACAAGGGCGAGGTCATGGGGTGCTCCCAGCCGCATCCGCACGGACAGGTGTGGGCCAACAGCTTTCTGCCCAACGAGATTGAGCGCAAGGACCAGCTGCTCCGGAGCTACTTTGACGCGCAGGGCACCAACCTGCTCGTGGACTATGCGCAGGCCGAGTTGGCCGATGGGGCCCGGACGGTGCTGGAAACCGAGCACTGGCTGGCCGTGGTGCCGTGGTGGGCCGCGTGGCCCTTTGAGACGATGCTCCTGCCCAAGGCTCCGGCTCAGCGCTTCAGTGACCTGACGGACCCGCAGCGGGACGACCTGGCCGACGCCCTCAAGCGCCTGACCACGCGGTACGACAACCTCTTCGAGTGCTCCTTCCCCTACTCCATGGGCTGGCACTTTGCGCCGTTCCTTCCGGAAGGAACCGACTTGCGCCACTGGCAGCTGCACGCCCTGTTCTACCCTCCCCTGCTGCGGTCGGCCACCGTCCGGAAGTTCATGGTGGGCTACGAAATGCTGGCCGAGCCACAACGCGACCTTACTCCGGAACAGGCGGCTGACCGCCTCCGGGTCCTCAGCGAGCAACACTACAAACAGGCTGGATCATGACCGCTTTAACCGAAACCGTTGTCTCATTTTTTGAATCCAGCTATGGCGAATCTCCAGGCCGCGTGTTCCGGGCTCCCGGACGCGTGAACCTGATTGGCGAGCACACCGACTACAACGAAGGCTTTGTGCTGCCCTGTGCCATTGACTACGAAACGGTGATCGCCGCAAGGGTCCGGGACGACCAGTGGGTCCGGGTGGTCTCTGCCGACTACCCCGGAGAGCGAGACGAGTTCAGCCTGCAGGCGCCGATTGTGTTTCAGGACGACCGCCTCTGGGTCAACTACGTCCGGGGGGTGGTGCAGTCGCTGCTGCAGGCGGGCCTGACACTCGGTGGGGTGGACCTGGCGATTCAGGGCAACATTCCGCAAGGAGCCGGACTCAGTTCGTCGGCGTCACTCGAGGTGGCTGTGGGCCAGACCTTCAAGGAACTCTTCAACCTGCCGCTGACGCAGACGGATCTGGCGCTGCATGGGCAGCACGCCGAAAACGACTTTGTGGGCTGCAACAGTGGCATCATGGATCAGCTCATTTCGGCAGAAGGGAAGCAGCACCACGCCTTGCTGATTGACTGCCGGTCGCTGGAAACCCGGCCCGTCTCCATGCCTGAGGATTTTGTGGTGGTCATCATCAACTCCAACAAAAAGCGTGGGCTGGTGGACAGCTACTACAACCAGCGTCGCGAGCAGTGCGCTCAGGCGGCCGCCGTGCTGGAGGTGTCGGCGTTGCGAGAGGTGTCGCTGGAGGTCTTTGAGCAGAAGCAGCACCTGCTGGAAGCCGTCCATGCCCGCCGTGCCCGCCACGTGATCTCGGAAAACGCCCGGACGGAACAGGCGGCCGAGGCGCTCGCACAGGGAGACCTGAAGCGGATGGGCGAGCTGATGGCGGAGTCGCACGCGTCGATGCGGGACGACTTTGAGATCACGGTTCCGGAAGTGGACGAGTTGGTGACGATTGTGAAGGAGGTCGTTGGCCCGCGAGGGGGCGTCCGGATGACCGGAGGGGGCTTTGGCGGGTGCATTGTGGCGCTGGTGCCTCCGGACTGCGTGGAGCCGGTTCGGGAAGCCGTAGCGGCCCAGTACCAGGCCCGGACGGGGCTGAAGGAGTCCTTTTACGTCTGTCACGCCTCGGCGGGCGCCGGACCGGTCGCGTAAACGCAGCGACCAACCCTAATCGCTCCCTCACAGAACCTGAACCCGGGGAGGCTACGCTTGAGGGGCCTGAAACAGGCAACGAGACACCGAACAAGTGACCCCGACGCCTCCTCCCCTTTTTCACGGTGCCTTCCGGGAAAATCAATAACGGCTCCGCCTGACGATGCTTGTTCGGTGCCTCCCTCCTCCTTTCCCCTGCTCCTCTGCTGACCGCTTCCTGTCGGCACACGGCGCCAGCGCCCCCTGGGCACCACGCTGGAACCGAATCGTAATTCTCCAAAAACGTATCCTGAACACGAGGGCCTTACTGTGGAACGCTTCCAGCTCCTCCGTTGGAGTTTCGTTTCCGTGAATCAACCCTTTTTGGATATGGTGAAGAATGAAAAGCTTCCTGGATGCGCTTCGTGAACAACGCTGGGACGACCACCGGTTTTATCATCAGAGCCGGATCAATCAGTCTCTGCACCTGGTGAGCGCCATCAGCTTCGTGTGTGTCTACGTCCTCATTTTTACAGATCCGGTGCTGGCGGCTCTGGTGGGGTGGCTCTTCTCGATGGTGACCCGGCAGGTGGGGCACTTCTTCTTTGAGCCCAAGGAGTATGACCAGGTGAACGCTGCGACGCATGAGTACAAGGAGTCGATCAAGGTGGGCTACAACCTGTTCCGCAAGGTCATCCTCATGGGGATCTGGGTGGCCACGCCGGTGGTGCTCTACTTCGATCCGACCTTCCTGGGACTCTTTGAGCCCTACGCAGACACCTACGGGTTCCTGCACAGCATGTCCGTGCTCTGGATCTCGGTAGGCGTGGGCGCGGTGCTGTTCCGGATGGTCCACCTGTTCTTCCTGCAGGGGGTGCAGGCCGGAGTGGTCTGGGTGACCAAGATCCTCACCGATCCGTTCCACGACATCATGCTCTACTGGAAATCGCCGTTTTACCTGCTGCGCGGGGAGCTGCTGGACCCGATGTACGACGTCCGGCACGCCTGAGCCTGGGGCCGACGGGTGGAAAAATCGCCGGACCGCCTGTGTGGGTGGACGGAGTCCGGAACCTGGTATCACCGAGAAGGTCGCCCGGATCAGCCGCTGCTGCTGCTGATTCATGGCGCCACGGTGCCGTCCTGGGAGTTCGACCGCCTGGTGCCGCATTTCCACAAGTCCGGATGGCAAACCCTGCGCTTTGACCTCCTGGGGCACGGACAGTCCGCGCGTCCGGAGGGGCCCTACACGCTGGACGCGTTGGTGGAGCAGGCGGAGGAACTGCTTCGGGTTTTGGAAGTCCGGGGGCCTGTCGGGATCCTGGGGCACTCGCTCGGAGCGGTGATTGCCACAGCGCTGGCTCAGCGGCTTCCGGGGCAGGTGGGCGCCTTGATTCTGGTGGCACCGATGCTGGACTTCATGGGCGAGCAACCCTGGTCGCGCCTGCTGCAGGCCGAGCCGTGGGGGCTCTGGCTGATGAGGGGGCTGGTGATTCCGCTGCTGAAGCGTCGCCGCAAGCGACGGTATGAGGCGATTGGGGCTCCAGAGCTGGCGGCCCGGTTTGAGGAGCAGCTGGCGCGTCCCGGATTCGACCGGGCCCTGCTTTCTCTCTTTCAGAATCAAACCCTGGGCAACCAGGAAGCCGTGTACCGCTCTGGCGCGACCCTGCCGGTGGCGAAGCTGGTGGTCTGGGGCGAGGAGGACCGAGTCGTCTCGGCCGAGCAGGTGGCCGTGATCCGGGAGCAGCTGGGCCCCCACACGTTCTGTTCAGGCGCTGGCCTGGAGCACAACCTCCTGCTGACGCATTCCGCGTGGGTGTCGTCGGTGATGCTTGCGTTTCTGCAGGAGTCCCCCCTCTTGAGACGTCATGATGGAACAACCCCTGTACCTGATTCTGCTGGCTGCCCTGGCGCTGTTCTCCACTGAAATCCGACACCTGAGCCGCCTGATGAACTGCCCCCCTCGGTTCTTTGCGCTGGTCCTGCTGGCGTCTTCTCTCTTCCTGGTGGGGTGCCTCTCCGGAATCTGAACCCCTGCTTCCCAAACGTCCGGATTCAGGTGCCGCTGGAGGGCATGGAAATGACCAGCTTGCCGAGGTGCTGCTTCGTGGCAAACTGTGCCTGCGCCTGAGGCACCTCCTGGAGGGAGAAGGTCTGGTCCACCAACGGCTGAAGCTCGCCGGCTTCAAGGCGCCGGATGAGGTTGGGGAAGACTTCCGGATTGATCATGGTGCCGCCGAACAGGGTGAGGTCCTTGAGGTAGAGGGTCCGCAGGTCCAGCTCCACCAGGGGACCGGCAATGGCGCCGGAGGTGGCATAGCGACCAAATGGCTTCAGCACCTCCAGCAGGTCGGGCCACCGTTTGCCACCGACCACATCCACCACCACGTCCACCGCGTTTCTTCCCAACTCCTGAATCAGCGGCGCGTCCCGCTCCAGCACCTGCTCCGCTCCCACTTCCAGCAAGCGAGCCGCCTTGGGCGGAGAGGCCACCGCGATGACGTGGGCCCCGCGGGCTCGGGCCAACTGCACGGCTGCCGACCCGACGCCTCCGGAAGCTCCGGTTACCAAAACGCGCTCTCCGGACTGGACCTGGGCCCGGGTCAGGAGGTTCTCCGCTGTGGAGTAGGAACACGGGAAGGAGGCCAGTTCCACATCCGTGAGGGTGCTGCGGATGGGGTGGGCGTGCCGTGCTGCAACCACGGTGTACTCCGCAAAGGCGCCATCGCAGTCGGAACCGAAGTACCAGGGTGGGTCCAGCTCCTGACCTCCGGCTTCAAACAGGCAGGGCTCCACCAGCACGCGGGCGTTCTGGAGCGCCGGATCCACCTCTTTTCCCCAAGCGACCACCCGGCCACAGGCATCCGCTCCCTGAATGAGCGGAAACGGAATGGCGGTTCCCGTCCAACTGGCGTCGCTGCTGCTGTGGTCTGATTTGGAGTACCAGCCCAGCCGGGTGTTGAGGTCCGTGTTGTTGACAGCGGCCGCATGAACCTGAATCAGGACCTCCCGAGGCCCAGGGGTGGGCACCGGAAGGTCTGCTCGGAACACCAGCTTTTCCGGACCTCCGTGTCCGGTCAGCTGAACCGCTTTCATGAGTTTGGGGAGGGAGCGCATGAGGCTGTTGGAAAAGATACGGGTTGGAGACGCCACATTGAACGCTTCAGCCGAGCGATGCGGCAACGAGTCTCAAGGCAGGGCTGAATGAGCCTTTCTGTTTGGTGCTTCATTGACTCTTACAATCGGTCCCTGACCGAGTTGACTCAATCAGTAGAGAAAAAGTGTGGCACCCCAATTTTTATAAATTATTGATATTTTTAATATTAAAATTAAACGTCATTTGTTTTTGATAAAAAATCATCAACAACCTGAAAAAAATCTATTGGATTTGTCCAAATAAGTGGATGGCCTCCTGTTGAGAATAATTTCACCACGCTATTTTTAATCTTACTTCCTAGTTCAGAAGCTGTGTTTTCTACATTTGGAAGAAAGCTATCCTGCTTA
>JAYOTF010000002.1:0-81302 GCA_038150265.1 Deltaproteobacteria bacterium
CCTATGCGCCTATGGTACTGCCGGGGAAGCTCGGCGGGAGAGTCGGTCGGCGCCGACTCCTTTAAGTGAGAGATTTTCTATTTGAACGACCTTGAAGGCGCGTAGCTCAGTGGGAGAGCACTTCCCCGACACGGAAGGGGTCGGCGGTTCAATCCCGCCCGCGCCTACCATCTCCTGAAATCACACATTTTGGAGGAGCCATAGGAATTCGCAGATCTCGCATTCCTACCAAGCAAGAGGATTCCACCCGGACCAACGAAAACATCACGGCTTCCACCGTCCGCCTCATTGGCGGAGATGGTGGACAGCTGGGAGTCATGAGCGTCGAAGAAGCCATGGCCGAAGCCGAAAGGGCCGGTCTGGACTTGGTTGAAATCTCCCCGAAAGCTACTCCTCCAGTCTGTCGGTTGATGGACTATGGGAAGTTCAAGTATCAGCAAAGCAAGCGACAGCACGCGGCCAAGCAGCATCAGAAGGTGACGCATCTCAAGGAAGTAAAGATGCGGCCAAAAATCGAGGAACACGACTTTCAGTTCAAACTCCGGAACGCGATCCGCTTCCTGGAAGACGGCGACAAGGTCAAGGTCCTCGTGATGTTCATGGGCCGTCAGATCGCTCGCAAGGAGCTCGGCCTCGCTCTGCTGGAACGCTTTCAGCAGGAACTTGGGGAAAAAGCCGTTCTTGAACAACCCGCGAAAAGCGAAGGTCGTTCAATGTTCATGATTCTTTCACCACCCAAAAAGAAATAAGATGGCTGTTAAGACCAAAACCCATCGTGGAGCGGCCAAGCGCTTCAAGAAAACAGCCGGGGGCCTGAAACGGAAGAAAGCCTTCCTTCGCCACGGAATGAGAAAACGTAACCAAGACGTGAAACGTGTTCTGCGCCAGAAGACCATGGTCTGCAAAGCTGATGCTGAACGAGTTTCCGCAATGCTTCCGAACGGATAATCATGGCACGCATCAAGCGAGCAGTTAACGCTAATAAACGAAAAAAAGCCTACTTCAAGGCGGCAAAAGGCTACCGTGGTGGCCGCAGCCGTTTGTGGCGAACCGTTAAGGATGCGGTTGACCGCTCCCGAGAATACAGCTACCGCGACCGTAAGGTCCGAAAGCGTGACTTCCGCTCCTTGTGGATCGTCCGCATCAACGCGGCCGTCCGCGATCTGGGACTGAGCTACAGCCAGTTCATGCACGGACTGAAAGAGCTGAACATTGAGATGGACCGCAAAGCGCTGGCCAATCTCGCAGTGGAAGAGCCCCAAGCCTTTTCAGCGATTGCTGAGCAGGTGAAGGTGAAGCTCGCCGCCTAGTTCTGCAAGGCTCAGCACCTCCTCTGCTGAGCCTCTTTTTCCCCTCTTGGTTCTTCGACGATTCTTTCGTCCTCCTCCTCGCTTCCGTCATCTGAGTTCCTCACCTGAGAAGAGCCTCCTCCTGTTGGTTCCGATCTCTCAGATCCTCCTCCGGAAGAGCCTGTCCCGGCTTCTGAATCCCTCATCCATTTAATTCGTGATCTGACTGATCGCTAATCGAACCTTAACATTGATGCGTTAGGCTCTTTGGGCGTAGTAACTTTTGGCCTTCTTCAGAGTCGCATCCCTCATGCCTCCCTTACTTTCAGCCGCATTCCTCCTCCTTCTCTTCTCTGCTTACATCATTGGACAGACCCGTGCCCGGACGGTCTCTCAGCAGCAGGGAAAGCTTCACTCCCTTCCGACGTACCACGGATATTACGTGGCCCTCTGGTGTGGAATCCCCGCCATCTTGGTCGCTGTGGGGTGGTTGATGATTGAGCACTGGCTCTTCAAGGACTGGGTGCTGAGCTCCATCAATCTGGATTTAGCTCAGGGCCAACGGGAGCTGCTTTACAATGAGATTTCGGTCTTGGCTGACGGCGGAACCTTTCAGCCCAGCAGTCCGGAAGTGGCCACTGCGGCTCAGCAACTGGCTGACTGGAGAAGCGTGAGTGCCATGAGTCGGACCAGCCTTGTGTTGGTGCTGATGATCCTGGGCACCCTGTTCGCCCGCACCAAGGTGGCTCCTCACTTCCGAGCCCGCCACACGGTGGAACGCTTCTTTACCGGATTTCTGATTCTCAGCTCAACCATTGCCATCCTGACGACGGTCGGCATTGTGGTTTCGCTGCTTTTTGAAAGCTGGCGCTTCTTTGAACAGATCTCCCCGATTGAGTTCCTCTTTGGCACCAAGTGGTATCCCCAGATTTCGATCCGGGCCGACCAGGCAGCCAGTGAGGGGGCGTTTGGTGCGATTCCCCTGTTTGCCGGAACGCTGCTGATCTCGATGGTTGCCATGCTGGTTGCTGTACCGATTGGACTCTTCTCTGCGATCTACTTTGCAGAGTATGCCTCAAAGGGATTGCGGTCCTGGATCAAGCCGATGCTGGAAATCCTCGCCGGAGTGCCGACGGTGGTGTATGGCTTCTTTGCCGCACTGACCGTTGCTCCCTGGATCAAGGATTCCGGAACCAGTTTGGGGCTCGATGTCTCTTCCCAGAGCGCACTGGCTGCCGGATTGGTGATGGGGGTGATGATCATTCCCTTCATCTCGTCACTGTCAGATGACGTGATCAACGCTGTTCCCCAGACCCTGAGGGATGGCTCCTATGCCATGGGCGCCACCAAGTCCGAAACGATCAAGCAGGTGATCATGCCTGCTGCTCTGCCTGGAATTGTAGGGGCCGTGCTCCTGGCAGTGTCCCGGGCAGTGGGAGAGACCATGATTGTGGTGATGGCGGCAGGATTGGCCGCCAAGCTGACCATGAATCCACTGGAAAACGTGACCACCGTGACGGTGCAGATTGTGGTGGCGCTGGTGGGGGATCAGGAGTTTGATGACCCCAAAACCCTGTCGGCCTTTGCCCTTGGGCTGGTCCTCTTCATTGTCACGCTCATCCTCAACGTGATCGCCCTGCAGATCGTAAAACGCTACCGAGAAAAGTATGACTGATCGTTCGCAACGAGATCCGGAATTCAGCAACCGATTGGTCCGGAAGCGTTACGCCGCTGAGCGACGGTTTCGCTTTTACGGCATCCTTGCCATGACACTGGGGGTGGGAGCCGTTGGCTTCCTCATCTTTACCATCTTTTCTTCCGGATACACCGCCTTCAGCCGGACTCGCCTGGCGGTTGAAGTCTTCCTGGACACCAATCGCCTGGGCGTGACGGCTCAGAGCAGCGCGGAAGAATTAAGACGGGTCAGCTACGATTCGGTGCTGCGGCAAGCGTGGGTCGAATCCTTCCCGGAGGTGAAGGCCCGCTCGGATCGCCGAGAATTGCTCCAGTTGCTGAGCTCCGGAGCCGGCAACGAGATCCGGCAAGCGGTCCTGGAGGATCCGGAACTGCTGGGAACCACCCATACCTTTAACGTCCTGGCGACTTCAAATGTCGACCAGATCCTCAAGGGAAACGCACCTCGCGACATTGAGGAGTCCCGGCGCCTGATCAGCGACAAGCAACTCGCCTGGGTGGATCAGATTCAGGCAGAAGGGCGCATGTCCCAAACATTCAACACCGGTTTTTTCTTGAACGGAGATTCAAGAGCTGCTGAGATTGCCGGCTTGGGAGGCGCCCTCATTGGGTCACTCTACGCCTTGCTGGTGTGCTTCCTCCTCAGCTTTCCGGTTGGGGTGGCGGCGGCAATGTACCTGGAGGAGTTTGCGCCGAAGAACCGCTGGACCGAACTGATTGAGGTCAACATCAACAACCTGGCTGCGGTCCCGTCCATCGTCTTTGGACTGCTGGGGCTGGCGGTCTTCCTCAACTTCTTTGGTGTGCCTCGGGGAACACCGCTGGCTGGGGGACTGGTTCTGTCGCTGATGACACTCCCGACCATCATCATTGCCTGTCGAGCGTCCATCAAGGCCGTGCCTCCCAGCATCCGGGAAGCCGCCTTGGGCATGGGAGCGTCGCCAATGCAGGTCATGATTCACCATGTGTTGCCGCTGGCGCTGCCCGGAACCCTGACCGGAACCATCATTGGCCTGGCCCAGGCACTGGGAGAGACGGCTCCGCTGCTGATGATCGGCATGTTCGCCTTTGTGGCCGATATCCCGGGCGGACCACTGCAGTCAGCCTCTGCGCTTCCGGTACAAATCTATTTGTGGGCCGAGAGCTCGGAACGGGGATACGTCGAATTAACGGCCGCCGGCATCATGGTCATCCTCATCTTCTTGATTGCCATGAATTCCCTGGCGGTCATTTTACGAAAACGCTTTGAACGCCGCTGGTAACCTTCGGAATCCATGTACTCAAATCGAACCATGAACGAACCAAAAGCAACCTCGGTGGCACAAAAAGCTGAGTCGCCTACCTATCGAATCACTGCGCATGATGTCCGGGTCTTCTATGGCGACAAAGAGGCGCTGCATGGGATCGACATCAACATCCAGGCGAACAGCGTGACCGCCCTGATTGGCCCTTCCGGATGTGGCAAGTCCACCTTCTTGCGTTGCATCAACCGCATGAATGATGTGATTGAAGGGTGCCGGGTGACTGGAACCATTGCTCTGGACGGAAACGATATTTATGATCCGAAGCTGGATGTGGTGCAACTCCGGGAAAAGGTGGGAATGGTCTTTCAGAAGCCCAACCCGTTTCCGAAGTCGATTTACGACAACATCGCCTACGGCCCCCGGATTCATGGGCTGGCTCAGAGTCGGCAGGAGCTGGACGAGATTGTGGAAACGAGCCTCCAGCGCGCCGGGTTGTTTGAGGAGGTGAAGGACCGTCTTGCGGAGCCTGGAACCGGACTTTCCGGGGGGCAGCAGCAGCGGCTGTGCATTGCTCGGGCGATCTCGGTGAATCCGGAGGTGATCCTCATGGACGAGCCTGCCTCGGCGCTGGATCCGATTGCCACGGCGCGCATTGAGGAGCTGATTGACGAACTGCGGCAGAACTACACGATCATCATCGTCACGCACTCCATGCAGCAGGCGGCCCGGGTTTCCCAGCAGACCGGATTCTTCCACATGGGAGACCTGGTTGAGTTTGGTCCCACTGACGACATCTTCGTGCGCCCGCAGGACAAGCGGACGCAGGATTACATTACCGGACGTTTTGGATAACATCATGCCCTCACACCTGGAAAAGCAAATCAATCAACTCAAGCACAACGCCCTCCGGCTTTCGACGGTGGTGGAAGACAGCGTTCAGCGGGCCCTCACCGCCTTTGAGCAACGTGATGCCGAACTCGCGGCCCGGGTGATTGCCGAAGACCGGCACATCGATGTCATGGAAATCGACCTGGAAGAGGAGTGCCTGAAGCTGCTGGCGCTCTACCAACCGGTGGCCCTCGACCTGCGCTACATCGTGTCCATCCTGAAGATTGACGGAGAATTGGAAAACATTGGCGACCAGGCCAAGGACATTGCGCGGCGGGTGCAGGCGCTCTGTGACCTCCCGGAAAATGAGCTGAAGTTCGACTTCACGCCGCTGATCAACAAGGTCCAGTGGATGCTGAAGAACAGCCTGGACTCGCTCATCATGCTCGACGCCGCGTTGGCCCGGAAGGTGTGCTCGGTGGATGATGAAGTGGACGACATGTATGACGAGCTGCTCAGCAAGATTCATGACGCCATGGACGTGCACCACGGACACATCAAGAGTCTGATTGAGGAGCAGCGGATCTGCGTGTACCTGGAGCAGATTGCGGACTATGCCAAGAAGATCGCTGAAGATGTCGTGTACACAGCGGAGGCCGTGGTGATCCGACACCAGAAGTAACTACCGCCTGAGGGCCTTGGCGGCAATGTCCTGCCGAAACTGCTTCCCCTTGAACTGAACGCGTTCCATCGCGGCATAAGCCCTGGAACGCGCTTCCTCCAGGTCCTGCCCCTGTGCCGTGACGCCAAAGACGCGTCCCCCATTGGTCACAAGCTGTCCTTCCTGCAACCGCGTTCCCGCATGAAACAGCTGAGCCGCCTCACCTGTTCCTTCAGTTAGAGTGATGGGCAAACCCTTGGTGGGCGGGCCCGGATATCCGGGAGCCGCAGCGATCACGCACACGGAGGCTTCCGAGTGCCACTCAATGGGAAGGGTGGCCAACGAGCCGTTCAAGGTCGCCAGGATGATCTCCAGCAGGTCTGTTTTGAGCCGCGGAAGAATCACCTGGGCCTCCGGATCGCCAAAGCGGACGTTGAATTCAATCACCTTGGGTCCCTCAGCGGTCATCATCAATCCGGCATAGAGAATCCCTCGAAAGGGCCTGCCCGCCTGCACCAGTCCCGATGCCAGCGGCTGGAGGATGGTCTCCGTAATGGCTGGCAGGGCGGCTTCCAGGTGAGGAACGGGCGAATAGGCGCCCATGCCTCCGGTATTGGGGCCGAGGTCTCCGTCAAAGATGGGCTTGTGGTCCTGTGAGGGAACCATGGGCCGGACGGTTTCGCCATCGACAAATGCCAGGACCGTCATCTCTTCCCCCCGCAGGCACTCCTCAATCACCACACGTGTTCCGGAAGCACCAAAGATCTGTTGGCCCATGGCCTCTTCCAGTGCCTGCTCCGCCTCTTCCACCGTTTCCGCAACCGTGACACCTTTACCGGCAGCGAGCCCATCGGCCTTGATGACGATGGGAGCCCCCTGCTCCTGAACGTAACGCCGGGCGGCATCGAGGTCGGTAAAGTCGGCATAAGCTGCAGTCGGAATGCCCACCTGTGCCATGATGCCCTTGGCGAAGGCCTTGCTGCCTTCCAGTTGTGCCGACTGCTGATCCGGACCGAAAACGGCCAGCCCCGCTTCCTGAAAGGCATCCACGATTCCCAGCGTCAGGGGCTCTTCCGGACCCACCACTGTGAGGTCAAGGGCCTGCTCCTTGGCAAACTGGAGGAGGCCGTTCAGGTCATTGGCGGCAATCGGGACACACTCGGCCAACTCGGCAATGCCCGGATTTCCGGGGGCGCAGTAGAGGGTGTGAACGCGGGGGCTCTGGTGGAGCTTCCAGACCAGCGCATGCTCGCGCCCACCGTTACCAATGACTAAAACCTTCATGACATCCTGAACAAAAGCTGAGTAAGAAGAGGAATCGGCTCCACAGGCCGATGGAGAAACCAGGCAGCGGCACCCATTGTCCGAGGCTTGAGGCTCGGGTTCAAGACAACTCCCCTGCGCGTTCGGTGGGACGATCGCGTTCCAGGACGGCCATCAGTGCGGGCGCCACCATCAGGTCGGCAAGGAGCGCAAAGAGCAAGGCCGTACCAGTGATGAGCCCAAAGGAGAAGAGGTTGCTCATGTGGGAAATGATGTAGGTGTAAAATCCGCTGGCAAGCACCACCGTGGTAAAGAGCATGGCGCGTCCGGTGGTGGTGAGGGTCTGGTGCACCGCCTGCTTGACGTCGCCCGTCTGGTCATGAAAGCGCCGGAAGTTGTGCAGGAAGTGAATGGTATCATCGACCGCCAAACCCAGGGCGATGCTGCCCACGAGGATCGACATGGCATCAAGGGGCAAGTCCAGGAGCTGCATCAGCCCCAGCCCAAGGACGATGGGCAGGAAGTTCGGGATCATGCTCCATAGCCCCAACCGTACACTCCCCAGGACCATCATCATCATTACGGTGATCACTCCGCTGGCGATGAGGTAGCTCTCAACCATGCTGGTCATCAGGAGCTGAATGGTGTGAGACATCAAGGTCAGGAAGCCCGTCAGCACAATCTGGGTGTCCGGACCAAAGAGCCGATGGGCCAACTCCTCCACCGCATCCAGCATGGGCACGTAAGCATTGGCGTCGGTCCACGGCATCTTCATCGTGATCCGAGCGGTGGTGTACTCCGGATCGACCAGCCGCTCCAGGTCATCGGAGCCTGCATTTTCAAACAGCAGCAGCTCCTGCGAGATCAGGTCGGCAGACTCCGGAATCGTGTACGCAGACGGCTCGTTGTTGTTCAGAGCCTGATGAATCTGCTTGAGGGTATCGGCAATGGAGGTGGACTTGCCAACGTAGATCGCGCCCACCTGAAGCTGCTCTGCCTCACGGTTGAACTGCTCCAGGGTGTTCAGGGTTTCCGGGGCCTTCACGCTTTGCGGAGGCTGCACCAACAGCTCGGCAATCGCGGCTCCTCGCATCTCCCGGTTGATCGTCTCGCTGGCCAGACGCGCCTCGCTGTCTTCCGGAAGCCAAACGACCGGATCATGAGAGAACCGGAGGTCCAGAGACAGCACCAGCGCTCCCACCACTGCCAGACCAAAGCAAAGGAGCACCGAACGCGCATGCTGCACAGAAAAATCACCGATGCCGGCCAGAAGCTTCTCGGAAAAGGTCTCGCCCTGTTGCTCGGGAAGGGCGCGGGGACGCAACGGCATGAGCGACACGAGCGCCGGAAGCAGCGTCAGCGCCAGCACCACCGAAAGCAGGACCCCCAAGGCTCCGAACCGTCCCATTTGCGCAACGGGCTCCATGGGCGCCCCGGAAAACGAAAGCAACCCACCGGCGGTGGTGAGGCTGGTCACCAGGATCGCCAGCCCCGAGTGCCCCAGCGCGTTGACAAGCGACTGCTCCTGAGACACCTGGCGGTCGAAGCTTTGGAAGAAGATGGTGAGCAGGTGCACCGAATAGCCCACCCCGACCGCCAGCATGAACGAGGGCAGGATTTGCGAAACAATGGTCACCGGGACTCCCATCCACGCCATGGCTCCGATTGTGCCGGCGAGGGACAACACGACCATGAGGAGGGGCAGCACAATGCCAACGAGCCTCCGGAGCACGAGGTACAGCAGCAGCACAATCAGGGTCATGGAGATGACGGTGAACCGAGGGATGTTGCTCATCATCTCCTCCAGGATCACACGCTCCATCATGAGTGACCCGCCTTCGTAAATGAGGAAATCGTCCCGCTGAAACCGCTCCATGACACGTGAAACGGCACGGGTGAACTCCACTTTTTCCTCTTGGGTCAGCAGGCGGGGAGGGGCGAGTTCTGGCGCCGGCTCGGTTCCGGATGCCACGGACGGCTCCTCAAAGCCCCCGAGGTCGAGGGAGGCCTCGGTTCCGGAAGAGCCCTCAAATGCAAGCAGGTCTGCGGTGTCGGGTGCCGAAGGCTCCGGAGCGACCCAGGCGACTGGTCGGGCCACAATGAGCAACAGGCGCCCATCGGCAGAAACCAGATTGTTCTGATAAACGGGGGTGTTCCGGACTCGTTCCCAAAAGGTTTGCAGGGCCTGCTCATCCTCCGGAAACGGATCCATCAATTCCTTGACGACCAACTGGTCCCCTTCGCCGCGGGTCAAGGTGACGTTGACCAGGCTTTGCACCTCGTCCAGGTAGGGAAGCTCAGCCTCCAGAGCCTGATGCAGGTCCCGCAGAGTCCTGAGGGTCTCCAGCGAAAAGGGATCCGCTGGCTCCAGCATGAGCAGCACCGAGGCGTCGTTGCCGAATTGTTCCTTGAAGGCATTGTACGCCTGCAAGGAGTCGTCTTCTTGCTCAAAGAACCCCTCGGTGGAGGTGTCTACCGTGATGCGCCCCAGGGGCAGGAAGAGGACGGTCAGGAGGGTCAGGTTCAGGAGAATGACGAGCCAGCGCCACCGAATGATCCACCGGGCAAAGGTCTCGAAATAAACTTCGGTTTGGTGGATCCAGCGGCGCATGGAAGGCTTGAACAGAGGAAGGAATTTGAGTTGTTAAGGAGCTAGCATAAACAAGGGGATTGAGAGAACTCAAGCTGCTCTTGCCTCTTTTGCAAAAACACGATTACCCTAAGGATGTTCGAAAAAATCAATCTCAGCGATAACCCTTAAAATCAGCATGCCCAGACTCTTTTTATTTGCCGTGGCGCTCCTGACCCTGGTGGGGTGCACCCCGAAGCTTGCCGAGTTCGAGGTGCAGCGTCCTGCTCGGCTTTCGGTACCACGCGAGGTGCAGAAGGTTTTCATTCGCCAGGACCTTGTGGAGGCCACCAACGACCGGCTGGGCCTCAAGGGCCAGGTGCTTCAGGCATTGGCGCAGCAACTCAACGAGCTGGGGCGCTTCCGGGTGCAGGTCGTGGACACGCTGCAGGAAGACGCCTTTGACCCGAATACCGAGACCATCGCCGTCATTCAGGGGGAGGTGGTCAGTGGCAGTGAGCTGGATACCGGACAGTTCACCGACATCGCCACCTGCACCCGCGGCATTGCCGGACGGGCCTCCACCCTGGTCGCCGCTGCTTCCGCCAGCGAGGTGGTGACAGCCGACCAGCTGGTTGGCTTCTGCCGGCGCGGAGACGTCAAGAGCGACCTCGTCGAGGGCGCGCTGGGCATGGCACTCATGCAGGCTGGAGCCGGAGGGCTGCCTCCAAAGAACCAGGTGGTGCGGGTGTACGACTACCGCAACGTGACCCTCTTTGCGCAGGTCAACTTCAGCTTCACCCTGCTGGGAAATCAGCGGGAGACGCTGGCCTTTCGTGCAGATGCAGCAAGTTACGGGCGCCAGGTGGTGGACCCGAAAAGCTTCCGGCATGTGAAGGAAACCCACCTGATTTCACTGACACTGGGACAGCTGGTGGCCAATATGGGCGCTCCGGTGTTCCCGAATCCGGACCCACTGGCCTCTGACTCAAATCCCCGGCAGGTGTTCTACAGCAGCCCCTTGCTTCCGGAACCTGGACCCAGCGACTTACCCGGCAGCGAGCGGAACCAGCTGGTCAAGACCCTCATTGATCGCTCGCTGGAATCCTTCATTCAGACGGTCTCGCCTTACAAGGTGACAGTGCAGGCAGAAGTGGGCTCTGGCGGAAACGCGCGGGCGGCTGAGTTGCTGCAGTCCGGACGTCCTCTGGAGGCCCGCAAGGTGCTCGAAGGCATCCGAGCGGGAAGCCGGGAGGCCGCCGACTGGTACCACCTGGGGCTGGCGTATGAAGCCAGCGCGGTGACCCTTGAAGATTATGAAGACGCCCGCCGGTTTCACCTGTCGGCACTGGAACAGGAATCCGGAAACGCCCTCTACGCCCGTGGGGTGGGGCGGACGGAACGTGTGCTTCAAGAAGCCCGGCGCCTGCAACAACAACTCTTGGACCGTCAATGACCATGAACTCTCGCTTTGCCCTGGGGCTCCTGGGAGCGGGCCTGTTGCTGCTCTCCGGATGCGCAACCGCTCGCTTAACGGTCCAGAACCCTGCTGAAATTGATACCACTGCCATCCGGACCGTTGCGGTGGGACACTTTGAGGTGGAGCGGCTGGAAAGCCGGGTGACCACCGAACGGAACGGCAACTGGAACTCCCTTCCCCGCCGCTTCACCCCTGAACAAACAGCTGCCATCAGCCGGGCTGTTCGGGCTCGGGTGATCAACCTGCTGACAGAGACGCCTTACTTCCAGGTAGTCTTTACCGATGAATTTGCCGCCTTGGAAAATGACGCGGCCCTGCAGCAGCTGATTTCTGCAGAAGGCTACACCACTCAGGGCGTGGATGCCGTGCTCAGCGGCAAGGTCTGGGTTGAGGTGGACCGCTTCGATGGGGTGGACCTGTCGAAGGAAGCCCTCACCTACTTCCGTCCACCCAATCGGCAAGGCCGCGGAGGCCAGAACCTGACGGTCGAGGAAGTCATTTGGTGGCCGTACAAAGCCGTCCGCGGCTCCATGGCCCTGGAACTGAAAATGACCCGCTTGGCTCCCACTCGTGTGGTTGCCACCACCCTCGACTCCCGAACCTACGGGCACCGCATTGGAGGCTCGCCTTCTGGTGCTCTGGAAGGCCTGACGGGTTCCATGGCCGCGTTGACGGCGGGGCAGGCGTCTGATGAGGCGGGGCTTCCGACGGAGATCCTCCCAAGCTTTGACCAACTCATTGCCGACCTCTCTTCATCGATTGCCGCCCAGTTTGTCAAACGAGTGGCAGTGACGGAGCGGACGCTGAACCTGACGCTGGATGCCTCCGGAGATGAAACGGCGCGGGTGCTGATGCAGGCCCAGGCCTGGAATGCCGCGATTGAACGCCTTCAGCAAGTGACGGCCTCGGCTCCGGAGCCTGCCGACCTCTACCACCTTGGGCTCAGCTTTGAAGCCATCGGCGACTACGGCCTGGCTCGTGGATCGTACCTGCAAGCGTGGCGGGCGAGTCCGGAAAACCTCACCTACGCCCAGGCCTTGGGGCGACTGGAGCGCCTGCAACGGGAGTTCCCTCAGCTTCGCAAACAACTTCAATCCCGTGAAACCCAATGACGCGTTTGGCTTCCCCTTCTTTGCTACTGGCCTTGAGCCTGTGGCTGGTTTCCTGTGCTCCGCCGGTGACCTTTCAGGTGCAACGTCCTGCAGAGCTTTCGGTGCAACCCGAGATCGAGTACCTGGCGGTGGGCGCCTTTCAAACAGCGGGCGGATCCATCTCCACCAATGACCTGCCCCCGCTCCAGTCGTCCCTGTTTGGGACCACGACGCTGAAACCGACTGCGCCGACGCTTCAGGGGTTCCAGGCGACCCCGGAGACCGGAGCGGCCATTCAGGAACTCGTCCGGGCCGCTGTGGTGCATCAGCTCTCCCTGCATTCGCCCTATCAGCTCATCAACACCTCTGGAGAGGCAAAGGGCTACACCGGTGCGGTTCCGGAGGCTGCCACCGTGGCGGTGCTGGAGGCCACGATTCGGTTTGCAGAAGAACGATACGAAGGAGCGGAAACGTATAACTTCCTGGCGATGATTCAAAACAAGGGAATCGGCCTGGAGCAGCAGTTGCTTGCCTCTGCCGGAAGCGCGGTTGTGGAGTCAACGGGGGCAGGGAAGAAGCTCCCGGCGCCTTATGTGGAGCATCTGGCTGCCCTGGAGGTGGAGTTTCGGCTGGTGCGGCTCAGCAATGGCGAAGAGCTGGCGAAGAGCGCTCCGGTACGGGCGTTTTATGCCGGAAAGTGGGGCGGCCAAAGCGACACCTCGCACCTTCCGGGAGCAACGGCGCTGCGCATCCGACAGGCCTTCCAGCAAGATGAAGCGCTGGGCAGTCAGCTTCAGGAAGGCGCGGCTCGCGCTCAACTGGCGGCGCAGGACCCGGCTGAGTACCTGGCGCGGGGATACCACCTGAAGCAGAACACTCGGGTTCCGCTCAGTACGCTGGACATTCGGGCACGGGTGGCTGAGCAGGTTGCGGTTGCGTATGCCCGCAAGATCAGCCCGTATGAAGAGACGGCCTCGCTCGAGGTTCAGGAGGGAGATGCGGCGGCGGCCACGTTGATTCGGGGCAACGCCTACGAAGAGGCCATCGCCCGCATTCAGTCGCTTCCGGAGCAAACGGCCGCTGATTCCTACAACCTGGGGTTGGCCTATGAGGCCAGTGGCCAGGCGCAGCTGGCGCGGCAGGCCTACCAGCAAGCCGATCAGGCGGATCCGGGAAATTCACTCTATCAACAGGCGCTTCAACGAGTACGCTGAGGCAGGCAGGAGAAGGGACGGCTGCCCGTCCCTTCTGAAGGAGGCAATCAGGCTTCTTGAGCCAGCACTTGGTGAGGGTTGCTCTGCATGTCAAAGAAGGAACTCGGGATCTGCAGGGCCCGGGCGATGCGCTCCAGCGAGGCATCGGTCACCTCTGCCGCATGAGATTCCCAGCTCTTGACCGTCTGGATGGCAAAGCCAAACTCGTAGGAAAACGCCTCAATCGACATGCCACGAAGCAGGCGGGCGTACTTGATGCGGTCTCCGATCCGGTTCAAGTCGAGGTTGCTGTCGAGGCCCATCTCCCGCACATCAATTCCCAACACCTTCGCAATTTCGCTGTACTTCGTCAGTTTCGGAGTGGAGTGCCCCGTTTCCCAGTTCTTCACTGCGGTCAGGGACACACTGAGCTTGCGAGCGAAGTCCTTCCGGGTCAGCCCCGCTTTTTCTCGCCATTGCACCATTTGAGCTCCAAACTCCGTTTGACTCTCAATGGCAGCTTCTTTATCAGTGGTGCGTTCTTCCATCGCACTCATAGCAACGTTCTCCAGTTTGTTTTTAATGAGATTCTGTCGGTGGTTCCGAATTTTTTCGTAAGAAACAAGTTTGAATCTTCACACAATTTATGCCCGCTTGTCAACCCCCAACGCGGGAGAGTCGCAATTGCCCCGCTTCGCCGATGAACCACGGGTGACGTTTTTGACATTGCTAAAACCTATTAGAACTAAGAAATTACCGATTGGACTCAATCAAAAAGGGCCGGTAAAATGAATTCATCGCTTAATTGATCAACGCAAAAGAGAGGTGTTATGGAAAACGGAATGACTCCCAACCTGGGCATTTCCAATGAAGCCCGAGCAGAGATTGCACAGGGGCTGGCACACTTGCTGGCCGACAGTTACGTGCTGTACCTGAAGACCCACGGCTTTCACTGGAACGTGACGGGGCCGATGTTCAACACGCTGCATCAGATGTTCATGGATCAGTACACGGAGCAGTGGACGGCGCTGGACCTGATTGCCGAGCGGATTCGCTCGCTTGGCTATGCGGCTCCTTCGAGTTACGCGGACTTCAGCCGCCTGGCGAGTATTCGGGAAGAGCCCGGTGTGCCGGTCGCCACCGAGATGGTGAAGCAGCTGGTGGAAGGGCAGGAAGCCGTCGCTCGGACGGCTCGAACGCTGATGCCGGTGGTTCAGGAAGCCGGTGACGACCCCACGGCTGACCTGCTGACTCAGCGCCTGCAGGTCCATGAGAAAACCGCGTGGATGCTGCGCAGCCTCCTGCAGGAGACGGCAGACACGCTTCCGGGACTGTAGCGAGCAAGGGGCCTTGTGGCCCCAGCGACTCAGGAGTGGGCAAAGTGCAGCTCACTCTTTCCCGCCTGAACCTCCACCCGCTGTCCATCCCGAATCGTCCCCTTGAGCAGCTCACGCGCCAGAGGCGTCTCCAGCTCCTTCTGGATGGCTCGCTTGAGCGGCCGCGCCCCATAGGTGGGGTCGTAGCCGGTTTCAATGAGGAAATCAATGGCTTCCTCAGTCAGGCTCAGCTCAATGCGGCGCTCTTCCAGACGTTTCCCCAAGCGCTGCAGCTGAATCTGAATGATGTCCCGCATGTGCTGACGCCGGAGCGGGTGGAAGACAATGGTGTCATCAATCCGGTTGAGGAACTCCGGACGAAAGTGTTGCTTGAGCGCTTCCTGAACGGCAAACTTCTGCTGCGTCAGTTTCACAAAGTCCTCCTCCTCGGTGTCGCCTGCACCGAGCTGCGTGAGCTGTTGGCTGCCCAGGTTGGAGGTCATCAGCACCAGGGTGTTCCGGAAGTCCACGGTTCGGCCTTGAGAGTCGGTCAGGCGCCCGTCGTCAAGAATCTGCAGCAGGGTGTTGAACACATCCGGATGCGCCTTCTCGATCTCGTCAAAAAGCACCACGCTGTAGGGGCGACGCCGGACGGCCTCGGTCAGCTGCCCGCCTTCATCGTAACCGACGTATCCGGGAGGGGCTCCGATGAGTCGGGAAACGGCGTGCTTCTCCATGTACTCCGACATATCCAGGCGGGTCATCGCCTGCTCATCGTCAAACAGGAACTCGGCCAGCGCGCGTGCCAGCTCGGTTTTTCCGACACCAGTGGGGCCGAGGAAGATGAAGCTGCCCAGTGGCCGGTTGGGGTCATTGATGCCGGAACGGGCGCGCTGCACGGCATCTGAGACGGCCTGAATGGCCTCTTCTTGTCCCACCACGCGGCGGTGCAGGTGTTCCGGAAGCTGAATGAGCTTCTCGTTCTCGCCTTCGAGCATCTTGGAAACCGGAATGCCCGTCCATCGGGCCACGATTTCGGCAATGTCTTCCGAGTCGACTTCCTCCTTGAGGAGCCGGTTTTTGGGCTCATCGTTTTCGCGGGCCTGCGCCTCTTCCAGCTTGAGGCGGAGTTCCGGAAGGACGCCATACTCAAGCCGAGCCGCCTCTTCCAGGTTGTAGGCTCGCTTCGCCTGCTCCATCTGGGTGTTGGTCTCATCAATCTGCTGCTTGAGGTCTGCCACCGCATTCAGTCCCGACTTCTCCTGCTCCCACTGGGCGCTCATCGCATTGAACTGCTCACGGAGGTCTGCCAACTCCCGGCCCAGTTTTTCAAGCCGCTCCCGAGAGGCCGGGTCGGTTTCTTTCTTGAGCGCAGCCTGCTCAATCTCGAGCTGCAGGATCCGCCGAGAGCTTTCATCCATCTCTGCCGGCATGGAGTTGATCTCCACGCGCAGGCGTGCGGCGGCTTCGTCCATCAGGTCAATCGCCTTGTCCGGAAGGAAGCGGTCGGTGATGTAGCGGTTGGAGAGCGTTGCGGCCGAGATGAGCGCATTGTCCTTGATGCGGACGCCGTGGTGGATCTCGTACCGTTCCTTCAGCCCCCGGAGGATGGAGATGGTGTCTTCCACATTGGGCTGATCCACCAGCACCTGCTGGAAGCGGCGCTCCAGGGCCGGGTCCTTTTCGATGTGCTTGCGGTACTCGTCCAGCGTCGTGGCGCCAATGCAGTGCAGCTCCCCGCGAGCCAGCATGGGCTTGAGCAGGTTTCCGGCATCCATCGCCCCATCGACCTTGCCGGCTCCGACCACGGTGTGCAGCTCGTCAATGAAGAGGATGATGTGCCCCTCGGACTGCTGAACCTCCTTGAGGACCGCCTTGAGGCGCTCTTCAAACTCTCCCCGGAACTTGGCCCCGGCCACCAGGGCCCCCATGTCGAGGGAAACCAGCCGCTTGTCCTTGAGGCTGTCCGGGACATCGTTGCGGGCAATCCGCTGGGCCAGCCCCTCGGCGATGGCCGTCTTGCCGACACCGGGCTCACCGATGAGGACCGGGTTGTTCTTGGTCCGGCGGGAGAGCACCTGGATGACGCGACGGATCTCATCATCTCGTCCGATCACCGGGTCGAGCTTTCCGGAGCGGGCGCGCTCCGTGAGATCCGATCCGAACTTTTCCAGCGCCTCATACGTCTCTTCCGGATTCTGGCTCGTCACCCGTTGGCCCCCCCGGACTTCCTTGAGGGCCGCTTCCAGCTCCTTGCGGACGACTCCGGACTCTGCCAACAGCTTGCCGGCCGGGGCCTTCTTCTCTTCAGTCAGCGCCAGCAGCAGGTGCTCCACGCTGACGAATTCGTCTCCGAGCTTCTTCATCTCATCTTCCGCCCGGACCAGCACCTGGTTGAAGTCTCCGCTGGCGGCGACGCGTCCGGCAGAGCTTCCGGAAAAGGAGGGAAGCTGTTCAAGTTGCTGCTGCAGGCGCAACTGCACGTCCTGTGGATCGGTGCCCTGCCGCTCCAGCAGTCGAGGCACCAACCCCTTGTCCTGGGTCATCAGGGCCTGCAACAGGTGAATTCCCGTCATCTCCGGGTGCTGACGGCGAACGGCTTCCGAGTGAGCCGCCTCAATGGCCGCAATCGATTTTTGAGTTAATTTTTGCGCGTTCATGGGGCCTCCTCCTGGCGCGTCAAGTGGGGATTCCGGCGGTCCGGAAAATCAATTTAGCACTCACTTTATCAGAGTGCTAACAAGAACGCAACGGGGGGAGGGGAGGAGGCTCAGGGTGCCTGGAGGAGTTGGGAGACCTGTTCCATATGCGTGGAGCGGGAGCCCTTGATGAGCACGACGTCTCCGGGCTGGATGGACTGACGGAGCTGGGTGGCGAGTTGCTGATGATCAGCGGCAATGCTGAAGGCTTCTGGTGCTCCGGAGCCTTCGCGCCAGCCCTCTTCATAGAATTCGGCACGCTCGTCAGCGAGGGTCCAGAAGGCCGACACCCCCCACGAGGCGGCAGCCTGAGCGACCTGACGGTGGAGCATGGGGGCCCACTCGCCGAGTTCGGCCATGGGGCCTGCGGCGAGGAGGAGCCGCTGGTGGGGGAACATCTGCCGGAGGCTGGAGATCATGCTCCGGAAGGAGTCGGGGTTGGCATTGTAGGAGTCGTCAATGAGCATCCATCCGTCTTGCTGGAGCTGCTGGAACCGGCCCGTGATGTTGAGCTGCAGGGCCTCGACGGCGTGTTGCAGGTCCGGAAGCGCCACTCCTTTGGCAGCCAGAAGGGTCAGGCTGGCCACGAGGTTCCGGAGGTGCAAGGGGTTGTGGAGGGGGGCCTGAAACGCGACCCCCTGCCACTGAAACTGCACGCCGTCCGGAGTCCATTCGATGGCGGTCAAGGTCGAGTCCGGACCTTGCGGCTCGAGTGAATAGGGCAGCAGGGTGACTCCCGCGGTTTGCGCGGCCTGCTGGATCAGGCCCCGGTGCAGGAGGTCGTGAGGAATGACCACCGGCGACTCGGGCTTCATGCCACTGAAGAGTCCGGACTTCTCACGGGCCACGCCTTCCGTGCTGCCGAGAAACTCCAGGTGCGACTCTCCGATGTTGGTGAGGATGCCGCCGTCGGGTTGGGCCATCTGCGAGAGGGCTTCGATTTCTCCATGCTGATTGGTTCCCATTTCCAGCACCCACCAATCGGCCTCCAGGGGGCCCGAGAGGATGGTCTTGGGAACACCAATGAGGTTGTTGTAGTTGACCTCGGTGGCATGCGACCGTGCGTCGAGGGAGCGGCAGAGGCTGGCAAGGATTTCCTTGGTAGAGGTCTTCCCGCTGCTGCCGGTGATGCCGAGGACGGTGCCCGTGAAGCGCTGGCGGAAGTCAGCTGCCCACTCGCGCAGAGCCCGGTTCGGGTCGGGAACCAGCAGGCGCGGAAACGGACGCTCGGCCAGCTCGGCGGGCAGGCGCAGCGGGTCGGCGATCACTCCGGCGGCTCCGGCCTCCAGGGCCGCCGCCATGTGGTCGTGTCCGTCCATGTGTTCCCCCTTGAGGCAGAGGAACCAGTCGCCGGGTTGGAGGGTCCGGGTATCGGTGCTGTAGCGGGTGATGCGCAGGTCGTCAGAAGCGTGCTCGGAGGTGGCACCATGAATGATTTGCTTCATCTCAGCGAGGCTATATACTTTCTGTATTGGATTCACTTTCACTACTAACGCATCAGGGTTTATCATGTCTTCGCTTCAGCAACAGTTTGAAGAAGCCTTCGGTCGCATTCAACTCGACGATGGAACGTCCTTGGGGAGTGCAAACATCGTGTACGGCTGTGTGGTCAACAACGACTTTGCCAAGGTCACACTGGTTCTCCCAGAGGGTTCGCCCTTGCGTCAATCGCTTCCGGCACGCGTCGAGGCGGAAATCACGCAGATTCCAGCCATCCAGCGGGTTGCCGTAGAGGTGCTGGCGGAACCGCCACAGGAAGAAGGAGCGGCGCCTCAAGCGGCTCCGCAGCGTCCGACTCAGCAGCCTCGGCGAACGGCCTACCTGCAAAACTACGACTGTGTGCTCGCAGTTGCCAGCGGAAAGGGGGGCGTGGGCAAATCCACCGTTTCCGTGAACCTCGCCCTGGCCCTTCAGCAAAAGGGCTTCCGGGTCAGTTTGTTTGATGCCGACATCTACGGTCCCAGCATGCCCATCATGACCGGCATGCGGGGCATCAAGCCTCCGGTTCATGGCAACAAGCTGTACCCGATTGAAGCCCATGGCCTGACGATGATGTCCATTGGCAACCTGGTGGAGGAGGACTCTTCGGTGGTGTGGCGTGGACCCATGGTGCACTCCGCCATCGACCAACTGCTGCGGGACACCGAATGGCCCGGAGGAGAGTTCATGGTGATTGACATGCCGCCCGGAACCGGCGATGCTCACCTCTCGTTGTCGCAGCTTTGCGAGCTGACCGGAGCCGTGGTCGTCTCGACTCCGCAGGATGTGGCGCTGCTGGATGCGGCCAAGGCGGTCAACATGTTCACGAAGGTGGACATCCCGATCCTGGGCATTGTGGAGAACATGAGCTTCTTTGCCTGCCCGAAGTGCGGTGAGGAGACCCCGATCTTCAACCGGCACGGGGCCGAACAGGCCAGCAAGGAATACGAGGTCCCGTTCCTGGGCGCCATCCCGATTGAGCTGGACGTTCGGGCCGGAGGAGATGCCGGGACGCCGCTGATGATGCAGAAGCGCGACACCCCGGCAACCCGCGCCTTCTCGCAGATTGCCGATAACCTGATCGCGTCTCTCGAAGACCTGGCCTGATCCTCAGAACACACGGAGCCCATGAGTAGCATTCTGGAAGCAAGCGAACGCCCCTGGGGGCGTTATGTGGTCCTGGCTGATGAAGCCGATCACAAGGTGAAGCGCATCACTGTCAAACCCGGCCAGCGCCTCAGCCTGCAGAGCCACCAACACCGCTCAGAGCACTGGTTTGTCGTGAAGGGCAGCGGACGCGTGACGCTGAATGACGGCCTGGTGGAGCTGGGCCCCGGAGAAGCCGTGGACATTCCCCAAACCACCCGGCACCGCATGGAAAACGTGGGGTCCGACGACCTCGTCTTTGTGGAAATTCAGACCGGAAGCTACTTTGGGGAAGACGACATTGAGCGTTTTGAAGACGACTACGGTCGCAGCCAGTAACGGCTGATTCCTCCTCATTCAAGGTCCCCTGTGTCCGCCACTCCCTGCTTTTTGCCATGCCCCAAGAGCCTGGAACCGCTGCTGGTTGCCGAGCTGGAGGGGTGGGGGATCGACGCCGCTGCGGTTACCGCTGGGGTGCTGACCCAACTCACTCAGGAGCAGGCGTACCAGGCCTGCCTCTGGTCGCGCCTCGCCAGCCGAGTCCTCTGGCGGGTGGCGGAAGCGCCCGTCACGGACGAAGCGCAGCTCTACGCCTTTGCCCGCGCTGTGCCGTGGGAAGACCACCTGGACCCCACTCGGACCTTCGCCGTGCAGGCCACGGCCCACCACTCTCCCCTGCAAAATACCCACTACGCCGCGCTGCGGGTGAAGGATGCGATCGTCGACCGCTTCCGAGACCGCACCGGGGGACGTCCCTCGGTGGACCTTGAGGCTCCGGACCTGCGGCTGATGCTGCACCTTTCGGAAGACTGGGGGCAGCTCTACCTCGACTTTTCCGGAGACAGCCTCCACCGCCGGGGCTACCGGGAAGGAGCAGGAGAGGCACCGCTCAAGGAAAATCTGGCGGCAGCCGTGCTGGTGCTTGCAGGGTGGCCCGAAATTGCGGCGTCCGGAGGCTCGTTGCTGGACCCACTCTGTGGCGTGGGGACGTTGCCTTTGGAAGCGGCGCTCATGGCTGCAGACGTGGCCCCCGGGCTCCACCGCCGGCGGTTTGGCTTTGAAGGCTGGCTGCAGCACGACCCAGGGGTGTGGCAGCGACTGAAGGCAACCGCCCGGGCCCGCCGAGAAGCCGGACTGTCGCGCTTGCCCAAACTGATCGGTTACGATGCCGACGGACGTCTGATCCGCAAGGCCCTGGAGGCCCGAGACCGTCTGGGCCTGCAGCAGCATGTCCACTTTGAGAAGCGGGAGCTGGGGCAGCTGGAAGCCGGGACTGCGCCTCCGGGACTCGTGGTTGCGAACCCTCCTTACGGCGAGCGGCTGGGGTCGTTGCCGCAGCTGTTGCCCCTCTATGCGCATTTCGGTAGCCGGCTCAAGCAGGCATTTGGTGGCTGGCGTGGCGCGGTCCTGACGTCTGAGCCCGAGCTGGCCAAGGCCCTGGGGGTCCGGGCAGACAAGCGTCCGGTGCTTTACAATGGTCGGCTGGCCTGCCGGCTTTACGCGTTTGACCTGCACACCCGGACCGAGCCCGGGGCACCCCGGCTGGCTTCGTCGCTGGAGCTGCTGGCTCCAGAGGATCCGGTTCGGATGCTCGTCAACCGGATCCGCAAGAACCAGAAGCGCCTGAAGTCGTGGCTGCAGCGTGACCGGGTGACATGCTTTCGGGTCTATGATGCGGACCTTCCCGAGTACAACCTGGCGGTGGATGTGTATGAAGGCTGGGGCGTGGTGCAGGAGTACCAGGCGCCTTCCAGCGTTGACCCGCAAAAGGCGCAGCAACGTCTGCGTGCCGCCTTGACGGTCTTGCCCGAAGTGCTGGGGGTGCCTCCGGAGCGCCTCGCCTTCAAGGTCCGGGGCCGTCAGCGCAAGGGCTTCCGCTATGAGGGGGGCAAGCCCCAGCGGGACTTCCACGAGGTGGGCGAGTCTGGAATGCGGTTCTGGGTCAACTTCACAGACACCCTGGACACCGGGCTGTTTCTGGATCATCGGGGAACACGCAAGTGGATCCGGGAGCAGGCCCGCAACGCGCGCTTCCTCAACCTCTTTGGCTACACCGGAACCGCCACCATTGCTGCTGCCAAGGGCGGGGCCTGCGAGACCACCACCGTGGACCTCTCTCCGCGCTTTCTGGAGTGGGCTCAGCAGAACCTCGCGCTCAATGGCCTCTCTGAGCGCAAGCATCGGCTCATTCGGGCGGATGTGCCGGCCTGGCTGGCTCAGGCTTCCGGACGCTTCGACCTGATCTTTGTGGACCCGCCGACGTTTTCAAACTCCGCCCGGGCCGAGGACTTCGACCTCCAGCGCGACCACGTCTCCCTGCTGCGTCAGGCCATGCGCCTGCTGGCTCCAGAGGGCACCCTGCTCTTTACCAATCACTTCCGGCGGTTTAAACTGGCTCCGGAACTGGAAGCGGAGTTTCTCTGCGAAAGCCTCCACTCCCGGACCCTCCCGCCTGACTTTGCCCGCAATCCCAAAATTCACGGGGCCTGGACCCTCAGACACCGAAGCTCATGAAACGCTGGTTGCTGTTCCTTCTCATTGCCCTCACCGCCTGGACGGTCGGCGCCCAAGACCCTGTCACCCGAACCGACGTGTTGCCGTTGCTCGAAGGGCGGCACTGGGAGTTGCCCACGGAGCGGCTCCAGGAGTTGGGTCCGGACGCGGTGCCGGTGCTGCAGTCCATTGCCGACGACACGGCGCTCATCAACTACCTCCGTTTTCGGGCGCTGGAAGCCCTCGGCGTTTTTCCAACAGACGCGACCGCCACCTACTTGGAAGGCGTGGCGCGGAGCGGCCAGCGGTACTTCGCCCGCCGGGGGCTGAGCGCGTTTGAGCGAGGCTTTCAGGAAACCCGACCCGAGCAGGTCCGGAGCCTCGCCCGTGAGCTTTCAGACGCCCCGCTTCCGGAGGTCCGCATCACCGCTGGGCGGGTGCTGAAGTCGGTGGACCCTCCCGCGTTTCAACAGATGCTGAACCGAGAGTCCCAGCCCTGGGTCCGTCGAGAGCTGAGCCAATGAGGCAGCGACACTGGGTGTTTGACATGGACGGGACGCTGACGATTGCCGCCCATGACTTTCCGGCCATCAAGCGCGAGTTGGGCATTCCGGAAGATCAGCCCATTGTCCGGACGCTCAATGCGATGCCAGAGGACCAGGCGGCGCCCCTGCGGGCTCGGCTTCAGGAGATTGAGGAAGAAATTGCCCGGAAGGCGCAACCGGCGCCGGGTGTGCAGGAGCTGCTGGAAACCCTCACCCGGCAGGGCCGTCGACTGGGCATCCTGACCCTCAACTCCCGGGAAAATGCGTGGCTGACCCTGGAAGCCCTGAACCTGGCGCATTTTTTTGACCCGGCAACGGTGCTGGGCCGCTGGTGCCTGCCGAACCCGAAACCGGCCCCGGACGGGCTGCGTCATTTGCTGCACCACTGGCAGAGCCCTCCGGACGATGCGGTGATGGTGGGAGACTTCCGCTGGGACCTGGAAACGGGCCGCGCCGCCGGTGTGGAGACCGTTCACATCGACCCTTCCTCCACCTACGAATGGCCCGAACTGACGGACCATCGCTTCTCTTCCCTCACCGCTCTTCAGCAGCACCTTCAGGCGAAGGATGCCTCCCGCTGATGTCCAAAATCAACTCTTTTCCTACTGAGTGATTTACGTAGATTTCCTGCCGATTGCTCTGTAAAGATTCATTGATTTTTTGAGGAAATTGTCCTAGAACTGAGATCACTGACTCACTCCGGCAACCCCGCCCCTGTTGCTGTTCTGACCCGCGGAGACTGGCTCCCCGCCCCTCAAGCATGTCGCTCTCAATCAAGCAAAAGCTGATGGCCGCATTTGCGGCGGTGCTGGTCCTGTCGACTGTTTCGATACTCATCGGAGTGTTCCAGCTGGACCGGCTGGATCGAACCCTTCAGCACATCACTCAAGACTCCTTTCCTGCTCTGACCCGCGCTCAGGAAATGCTCTCGCACACCTACGTCATGGAGGTGGAGACCCGGAACCTCGTGTCTGCGCAAGACGTTGCGCAGGCGCGCCAGGCCGTGACCGAATTCAAGCGAGCGCATCAGGAGTTGGTGAAGGACCTGCACGGGTTGTACAACGGTCCTGCGGCCAATGAACAGAGCCTGAACCTGATTGCGCTGGACACGGGGCTGACGAACTACCTGGTGCAATTTGAGGATTTCAAGCGCCAGGCCCTGGCGTACCAGGAACTCAAGGGCGCGGAAGGCTCCCCGTTTGAGCAGGTGCAACGGCACGACCAGTTGGTGCGCGAGTTGATGCAGGAGCACAGCCCGGCCATTGATGAGCTTCAGCAGCACCTCACTCGCTTCATGGAGGGAACACGCCAGGCCT
Source organism: Deltaproteobacteria bacterium (assembly GCA_038150265.1). Taxonomy (GTDB): domain Bacteria; phylum SAR324; class SAR324; order SAR324; family NAC60-12; genus JAYPUA01. The sequence continues at coordinate 24,308 of JAYOTF010000002.1, forward strand.
TGGAGGAGGATCAGCACCAGAGCGCCGACTGGTTCCTCAGTGTCCAAAACTCCATGTACGCCCTGCTGGGAGGAGCCATGATCATCGGCTTTGGCATTGCCTTGCTGGTGTCTCGTGCAGTGACGCGTTCGTTGCAACTGGCGCAGTACCAGGCTTCTCAGGTGGTTGCCGGGAACCTCCAGGCGGTGGTGGAGTATGCTGCCGACGATGAAGTGGGGGTCCTCATTCGGGACCTCAATCACATGACGGAAGTCCTCCAGCGCCTGCATGCGGAAAATGAGCAGCGGGCGTGGATTGACCAGAACCTGGCGCGCCTGCATGAAACCGCTCGTGGCGAGAAGGGGCTGGCGGAGCTGAGTTCGCTGCTCCTGACCACTCTGGGGGAATCGCTCGACGCGCCTCTGGGGACGCTGTACCTGCGGCGAGATGTGGACGAATCGGGCTACCCGTGGATTCAACCGGAACTGCAGCTGCTGGCAACCCGCGCCTTGAGTAAGGAGCAGGTGCCTGCGAGCTTTCGCTGGGGAGAGGGGCTCGTGGGACAGTCCGCAAAGGAAGGAAACTGGTTGCAGCTCCAGGAGGCGTCGCCGGGTTACTTCACGGTGGCCTCCGGACTGGGGGCCATGCCGGCACCGTACCTGCTGGTGCTGCCCTTCTGGTTTGGGCAAGAGGTGCGTGGGGTGATTGAGCTGGCCTCGGTTCAGCCCTGGAGTGAGCTCAAGCTGGAGCTGCTGGAGCGGGCCCTGAAGGTGGTGGGCATTGCGGTTCAGGCAGCCCTCAACCGCGAGGAGCTGATTGAGAGCCTCAAGGAGGCGCAGGCCTTCACGGAGGAACTGCAGACGCAGCAGGAAGAACTGCAGTCGACAAACGAAGAGCTGGCTGCTCAAAGTCGCGCGCTGGAGGTGTCTCAGGAAGAACTCTCGGAGCGGAACTTCCAGCTGGAGCAGACGCAGAGCGCCCTCAACACCCGCGCCCAGCAACTGCAGCAGGCCTCTCAGTACAAGTCGGAGTTTCTGGCAAACATGAGCCATGAGCTCCGGACCCCGCTCAACTCCATCCTTCTGCTCTCCCGCTCCCTGGTGCAAGGGGGAGGCGAGGGGGACGCCCGGGAGCATGCGCAGGTGATTCAAGACGCGGGGCAGGACCTGTTGCTGATGATCAACGACCTCCTCGACCTCTCCCGAATTGAGGCGGGGAAGATGCCGATTTCCCTCAGTCGCATCGACCTCAAGGAGTTTGTGCAGAGCTTCCAGCCGCTCTTTCAGCCACAGGCTGAGGCCCGTGGCGTTCGGTTCCAGATTGTTGCCGATGGGCCGTTGCCCGAGTTGGTGGAGAGCGACCGCACCCGCCTTCAGCAGGTGCTCCGGAACTTCCTCTCCAATGCCTTCAAGTTTACGAAATCGGGCGAGGTGACGCTGCGTGTGGAGCCGGTTTCGGAGTCCATCATCAGCCACCTCGCGACCTATGATTCGCTGCAGACGCACCTCCGGGAGCGTCCGGGTGAGTATGTGGCCTTCAGTGTTTCAGATACGGGGCTGGGGATTCCCTACAACAAGTTTCAGCTCGTGTTTGAAGCCTTCCGGCAGGCCGATGGCTCCATCAGCCGAGAGTACGGAGGCACCGGACTTGGCTTGGCGATTTCTGCCCAGATTGCGCACCTGCTGGAAGGCGCCCTGGCTCTGCAGTCGTCGACGGATCCGGAAACCCATGGATCGACCTTTAGCCTGGTGGTGCCGCTGCAACCGAGTGAGGCCCTGCTGGCCGTGGCCGATGAGACCGACCCGCATCCAGCGGTTCCGGAGGAGCGACCTGCCGAGGAGAAACCGGCCCTGCCACTGATGGATGACCGGCAGGAAGAGCAGGCCGGCGTCCGGACGCTGCTGGTGGTGGAAGATGACCCGAATGAGGCGCAGCAGGCCCTGAACCTGGGGCGCGAGCTGGGGTTCCGGGTGCTGCATGCGTCCACAGGCATTGAGGGCTTGCGCCTGGCCGAGCAGCACCTGCCAACGATGGTGGTGCTCTCTACCGAGGCGTCGGTGCTCAACGGGTGGAGCATGTTGCGGCAACTCCGGAAGCACGATGCGACCAGCCACATTCCGGTGGTGCTCCTTTCTCGCGAAGACGAGGAGGCGCTGGGACGGCGCCTGGGGGCCGTGGACTTTCTGCGCAAACCGGTTCCCTACGAGACGCTCCGGAAGGTGCTGGTTCAGGTGGAGGAGCGGCAGCAGCAGCCCGTCAAGCGCCTGCTGGTGGTTGGAGCCGATGAGGAGGAGCACCGCGAGCTTCATGATCTGCTGGAGTGCGGAAAGTCGCTGGAGTGCGAGGCGGTGATGCGTGGAGCGGCTGCGATTGAAGCCCTCCGGAAGCAGCACTTTGACGCGTGCATCCTCGACCTCTCGCTTCCGGACCTGAGTGGCTTTGAGGTGCTGAAACAGGTCCGCGAGGATCCGTCCATTGAGCGGGTGCCGATCATTGTCTACACGAACAAGTGCCTCACGTTGGAAGAGGACCGCCGCCTCCGGGAAGAGGCGCAGTCGATCATTCTGAAGACTGCCGACTCTCCAGCCCGGTTACTGGAGGAAACCACCCTCTTCCTGCACCGCAGCCGGTCGGAGCTGAGCCCGCGGCGCCAGGGGATGCTGCAGCAACTTCAGCAGGCGGATGCCTTCTTTGATGGCAAGAAGGTGCTGCTTGCCGATGATGACATCCGGAACACCTACGCCCTCGCCAGCTTGCTCAAGAAGAAGGGCTTTCAGGTGATCACTGCGGCTGATGGTGCCGAGGCCCTGAAGCGGGCGGAGGAACAGGCGTCGGAGCTGTCACTGATCCTGATGGATGTGATGATGCCGGGAATGGATGGGCTGGAGGTGATCCGGCGCCTGAGGAAGCAGTCCCCGTTTGGGGAGCTGCCAATCCTGGCCCTGACGGCCAAGTCGATGAAGGAAGACCGAGAGGAGTGCCTGGCGGCAGGAGCCTCGGATTACCTGACGAAGCCGATTGATCAGGACCAACTGCTGTCGCTGATGCGCCTCTGGTTGAGCTTCCGGAGCCCACATGGATGTTGAGTTTCCCACTGCCGAGGCCCTGGGGCGTTTGACCGCTCACCTCTTTGAGGTGTGGGGCGATGACTTCCGGCATTACAACTCGGCGAGCCTGGCCCGCCGTGTTGCCCTGACGCTGGTGCAGCATCAGCTCACCAGCCTGGACGAGTTGCTGGCTCGTCTTGAGCACAGCCGTGTCCTCCGGGAGGCCCTGCGGAACAACCTCTCCATCAATGTCACGGCGCTGTTTCGCGATCCGGTGGTGTTTCGCTACCTGCGTGAACACGTCCTGCCGTGGCTGGCAACCCATTCGTCCATCCGCATCTGGTCTGCCGGAGTGGCAACCGGAGCCGAGGCGTGGTCGCTTTCCATCCTCCTGCATGAGGCCGGTTTGGCGCAGCGGAGCACGATCTATGCGACCGACTTCAATCCGCATCTGGTGGAGCAGGCCGAGCGGGGAGAGTTCCCCCTCAAGCGCTTGGCGGAGTATGGACGCAACTACGAAGAAGCCGGAGGCTCCGGACGCTTCTCGCAGTACCTCTCTCTGCACCACGCCAACGCTCGGTTTTGTGACCAGCTGAGGCAACCGATTGTTTTTGCCGCCCATAACCTTGCAACGGATGGAGCCTTCAACGACTTCCACCTGATCTTGTGCCGAAACGTTTTGATTTACTTCGACCCTTTTCTCACCGAGCGTGTCCTGCATTTGTTTTCGGACAGCCTGATGGAGCGAGGCTTTCTCACCCTGGGGCTCAAGGAATCTCTGGGGAGTGGTCTGGGACATCAGAGTTTTGAGGAGCATGCGGCCGCGCTGAAAGTCTATCGAAAGCGATGAATACCACTTATCACTCCCAGGAGCCGGTCTTGGTCGTGGATGACCAGGAAAAGAACCGGTTCGCCTTTCGTCAAATCCTCAAACTGGAGGGCATCCCCAGCGTGGAGCTGGAATCGGGAACCGAAGCGCTGCGGTTTTTGCTGCACCAATCGGTGTCTCTGATTTTGCTGGATGTGCAGATGCCCGGCATGAATGGCTTTGAGACGGCCCAGCTCATTCGAGAGAATCCGGATTACCAGGAGGTGCCGATTCTGTTCATCACGGCGACGTACCGCTCCGACAAGTTTGCTGACTACGGGTTTGCGGTGGGGGCCTACGACTACCTGACCAAACCCGTGGACAACCGCCTGCTCGTGAGCAAGGTGCGGCTGTTCCGGGCCCTGTACTTTGAAAAACAGGAGCTGCGCCGGGCGCACCAGCAGCTGAAGTTGCAGCACGAGCAGCTGAAATCGGTGAAGACCCAGGCCTTCCAGACGGCCAAACTGGTTGCCCTGGGCAAGCTGGCCACGGGCGTGGCACATGAGATCAACAACCCCCTGACGTTTGTGAACAGCTTGCTGGATGAGTGGGCGGAGGACCTCCAGAATCCGGAAGCGGTCGACCTGCACCAGCTGCAGCAGGACCTGGAACAGGGGCGTCAGCAGACCCAGCGGATCGCCAAGATCGTTCGGCACCTGATGGTCTTTGGACGTGGCGAAGAAGGCACTCAGGGGCCCTCCAGCCTAAGAGCGGTGCTGGAAAACAGCCGGCTTCTGATTGGTCAGCAGCTGCAGCAACAGCACGTCGACTTTGAAGTGGATCTGCCGGACACGCTTCCGCTCCTGCAAGGGAGTCAGCAGGACCTGGAACAGCTGCTGCTGAACCTGCTTCACAATGCTCTGGAGGCCTTTGAGCCGGAAGCTCCTTCCAAGCAACTGCACCTGAAGGCTCGTGTGAAGGGAGAAAAGGTGGTGCTACAGATCCAGGACAATGGACCCGGAATTGAGGAAGAAGCGCTTGGAAAGATCTTTGACCCCTTCTTTACCACGAAAGAAATTGGACGCGGGGCCGGACTGGGGCTAGCGGTGAGTCATGGGCTGGCACGTGCCATGGGGGGAAGCATTACCTGCGAATCTTCTGCAGTGGCCGGGACTCAGTTTGATGTGACACTGCCGCTGGCACTGGGGTGACGGTTGCCGGGCTGAGGAGGTTTCCCGTTAGCGGTAATCGTCAAGCAGGAACGGGTTCTTCTTCTTTTTCCGGCGTCGGCGAATGGGGAACTCTTGAGCCTTGAGTTTCAGCAGTTCCACCTGCAAGCGAATTTCACTGGCGTACTCCGAATCTGGAAACTGTTCCAGAAGGTACTCCGCTGTTTGAATCACGGGGCCCAGCTTGGGCCGGTGGGGTAGGTTGTCAATCTTCAGGTAGCGTTCCAGGGTACGAGCCCGGGCCGTGTCTTTGTTGATGGTGACGGTCCAGGCCCCGCTCCGCTCTCCCAGCGCTGCAATCCCGGTCCCGGTTTCCTGACTCCAGCAACGAACCGCTGCCTGCATCAGGGCCACCACGTAGGTGTGCCAGTAATTTTCCTCAACCAGCGGCAGGATGGGCTCGCGCTGGATCTGAGTCTGGACCTTGCAGATGTTTTCGAAGAGGGTGTCGTAAATGAAGGGCTTGACGATGATTCCGGTCACCCCCAGCTCAACCGCTTCTGCCGACTGACTGAGGTCGCCGGTTCCGGTCACCAGGATGAACGGAATCTCTTTTTCGTTGGCTCGAAGTTCCTCCACCACTTCCAACCCTGAGCCGTCTGGTAACTGAAGATCCAGAACGAGGCAGTCAATCCGGCGTTTTTGGAGGATGCCCCGGGCATCGTCCAGATTTTCTGCTCCCATGGTGGTGTGTCCCCACTCGACCAGAAGCCGCTGCATGGTGATGTTCAGCTGCAAATCGTCTTCAATAACCAGAATCTTCATAATCAGACTCGACTCAACAGTAGGTTGGCAGTCCATTCAGGATAGGAAAAAATGACGGGCTGAACAAGGTCGAATGCCGGACATTTTTTCTATATTTTACAAATATTTAGGGGCTTGAATTTCTTTGGGAAATTGTCATTTTAATCGGATTTTTGTTTTGAATGTCCGGGTGCAGGGACAAAACTGGACCACGGAGTCCGGTAATTTGGCAGATCGTGCTTTCTAGAAAAAGCAACTTTGGTATCGATGTGCTGAAGAAGTGACTGCCTAGAAGAAAGGTGACAGGTCACAGGAAGCCCCTGTGGCGACTTCGCCGGGGAAACGGAGCTGGAGTTGCTGGGGTGAGGAGGCCTCTGGAGCGGCAGACGGGTCTCGAACCCGCGACCTGCAGCTTGGGAAGCTGCCGCTCTACCAACTGAGCTACTGCCGCGTGAGGAAGGGACGGAGGTGGGTACCGTGGTTCTGATGATACGAGAACCCCGGAGCAAAAATCAACTGAGAATCGTGTCTTCAGCAGGGAGGCTCACGGGAGCAAGTCCCGGAGGCGGAAGTAGGCCATGGCCAGCACCAGCGAAGGCATCCGGAGCAGCGGCCCGCCTGGAAAGTGTGCGTGCGGGAGGCGGCTGCAGACGTCAAAGCGCTCGGCAAGTCCGCGCACGGCTTCGGCCATGAGCTTTCCGGCCATGGGGCCCATGGACACACCGTGCCCGGAAAAACCCTGGGCGAAGAGGATGTTGGGGGCCAGCCAGCCCAGGTGGGGGGCACGGTTCATGGTGATGCCAACAAACCCGCCCCACGCGTACTCCATCTGGACGTCCGCCAACTGCGGGTACACGAGCAGCATGCGCTCCTTCATGGCGGCAAACAGGTCCCGGGGCTCCAGAGTGGAGTAACTGACCCGTCCCCCAAACAGCATGCGGTGGTCTGCAGAGCAGCGGTAGTAGTCGAGGACAAAGTTGATGTCTGCCACCGCCTGGTTGTCTGGAAGCAGTTCGCGGGCCCGCTCTTCCCCCAGGGGCTCGGTGGCACCAATGTAAGTTCCAACCGGCATCAGCTTGCCCCGCAGTGGCTGAGACAGCTTTCCCAGGTACGCATTTCCCGCGAGGATCACGGACTGGCAACGAACCTCTCCGGTTTCGGTGATCAAGCGAGGGCGGTCCCCGGGTTCCAGAGAAAGGACCGGGCTGCTCTCATGAATCGTTGCGCCTTCCTGCTCGGCGGCACGGGCCAGCCCAAGGGTGAAGTTGAGGGGGTGCAGGTGTCCGCTGTTGGGGTCAAAGAGCCCCGTCCGGTAGCGCTCCGAGCCGATGTGCTGGCGCAACTCGTCTCCCTCCCAGAGCTGGAGCCCCTCGTAGCCGTATTCCCCTTCCAGCTCGTTCCAGAGGTCCCACAGTTCCCGACTCTGCCGAGGCTTGATGGCGGCGTGCATCTGCCCCTGCACCAGGTCGCAGTCGATCTGATACCGCTTGACCAGGTTCCGGACGAGATCCAGAGATTCAAGGGAAACCGCCCAAAGCTTGTGGGCGTCCTCGATCCCAACGAGGCTCCGGATGGTGGACATCTCACAGCCAAATCCGAAGATGAACTGTCCACCGTTGCGTCCGGAGGCGCCCCACCCCACGCGGTTGGCTTCCAGCACCACCACTCGGTAGCCCTGCTGGGCCAGGTGCAACGCAGCGCTGAGTCCACAACCTCCGGCTCCCACCACACAGACGTCTGCCTCCACCGTCCCCTTCAGGCTCGGACGTTGGGGGGCCGCATGGGCAGAGGCGGCATAATAGGAAGGAGCGTGAGCAAGAGACATGGGAATCACCAGGTTGAGGAAACGGGATCAGGCGGAGTGGTCGGACGGGCTCAATAAACGTGCTTTTCTTATTGAACCGCGTCTGGAGGCAAGTCTCAAACGTTGCTTACAGCGTTTTGAGGTACCAGTCGTATTCCAGGGGGTGGAAGAATTCCTGAAAGCGCTCCTGCTCCCCCCGTTTGAGGTTGCAGTAGAGGGACCAGAACTCCCGGCCGAGTGCCTTCGGGAGGACCTTCCCTTCCTCAAAGGCAAGGGTGGCTTGCTCCCAACTCCGGGGCAGGTCGGAGCCAAGCCGGTAGGCGTCTCCGGAAATCGGCTCCGGCGGGGTGAGCTGATGCGTCAGGCCGTGGTCGATGGCGGCGAGGAGCGCGGCCACCAGCAGAAAGGGGTTGGCGCCTGCTCCGGCCAGGCGGTGCTCAATCCGGGTCGCCTCCGGAAGTCCGGCAGGAATGCGGACGGCCGTTGTGCGGTTGTTGTACCCCCAGGTGCGGTTGCATGGCGCAAACGATCCCGGTTTGAAGCGCTGGTAGGAGTTGGCATGCGGAGCACAGAGGAGCATGGACTCTTCCATCAGCTCCATCAACCCGCCAATGGCGTGGTGCAGGGCCGGGCTGCCCGTGGGGGACGCTCCCTGAAAAATGTTTTCGCCAGCCGCATCCAGCAGGCTCAGGTGGGTGTGCATGCCGTTCCCTGCGCGGTCCTGGTAGGGCTTCGGCATAAACGTCGCCTCCATGTCGTGGCGAATGGCCACGTTGCGGATGATGTGCTTGAGCATCAGGGCGTCTTCACACGCCTGCACCGGATCTGGAACGTGGCGGAGGTTGATTTCGAACTGTCCGGCGTCCAGCTCTGCAACGGCTGTTTCAGCCGGAATGTTGAGGGCCACCGCAGCTTGCTGAACCTCCTTGAGGAACTCGCCATAGGTGTCGAGGGCCCGGAAGGCGTAGAGTTGGCTTTCGGTCTCCCGGATGCCGGTCCGTGGGGAGCGAGGGGGCTGGGGGAGCCCCTGACGGTTGGGCTGCTTGTCAATGAGGTAGAACTCCATCTCAATGGCCACCACCGGTGTCCACTGGCGCTGCTGAAAGCGCGCGAGCACTTCTTCCAGAACCGTCCGGGGGTCTCCAAAGTAGGGGGCGCCCTGTTCGTCTTCCATGCGGAGCTGAATCTGAGCCAGCCCGGGCCGCCACGGGACGGTGCTGAGGGTTTCCGTGAGGATGCGGCAGTGGCTGTCGCCATCGCCACTGGCAAAGCCGAGTCCGGTCCGCTCGATGGTCTCACCGGTGACCCCGAGGGCAAAGATGGAGGTGGGCAGGAAGACGCCTTCCTGAACCGCTTTGGGAAGCTTGGAGGCGAGGATGCGTTTGCCCCGGAGGATGCCATGCATGTCGGCAATCTGCAGGTCCACAAACTCCACTTCGGGGTGGTCCTGCAGAAAGGTGTGTACAGAGTCGAGATCGGTCATGAATGTTCCGACGCCGGAGCGTCAAAGAGGAATGGCGGGAGCGGGGTGCGTCAGCACTGGCGTTCGAGGGCCCGGTTGCGGTAGGCCTTGTCGCGGTTGATCTCCTGACGCGTGGGCAGGCGTGGCGGGGGGTTGCCCTGCAGCATCTGCTGCAGACGTCCCTGCTGTCCGGAAGTCGTGGGGATGCCCTTGCGTTTGCGGTTCCAGGCGTCCAGTTCGAGCTGCCGCTGCTGCTCTCCCGTGAACACCGGGCGGTCTTGCTCGGCCTCCACCTCGCGTTGCACCCGGCCTTCGCAGAGGGTCCGCTTGTGCTGCTTCATGAAGAGGCGATCGGTGGCAAATTCCTGGGCTGCCGCTGAGAGCGGATGAGCGAGCAGCGTGGTGCCAAGCAGGGCAAAAGACAGCAAAAGACGAAACATTTTTTCAAAGGGACTCAAGTTTTTGGGCAGAAATGCCGATAACCCTGATCAAGAAAGCCTTTTCTTCAGGAGTTGAAGAAGGAGACAAGCAAGTTTAACGCCTACTGAGCGCAGCAATGGATGGCCCCTCTCCAACACCCCGTGGGAGGATGAGCCGCTTGGTGAGGCGAGGACAGACGAGTTCTTTGACAAGTCGATTCTGACTGAGTCCCCCGGAAGCAGGGCCGACTCCGGAATGTGCCAGCCAGCACGGTGGCCAAGCGGGCGTCTTCGAGTGACTGAAGGCCTCTTGCATGAGACCAACCGGCCGGTCAGGGCGCTTTCGGCAGAACGGAACCCTGGGAGCCTCCTCGCTCTCTTGGCACCGACGCGAGCCTGATGCTCAAAAAGTGCTGTGATTTTGAGGCGTTGCCTCCTTCCAGGGACCTCAAGGAATTTTTTTAGGTTCAACCTGTAGCTTATCCCCCTTTTGGGGTTTATCCTAATAACCAACGTTAAGGAGCGTTATGACGCCATCCGAACAGAAGATTGAACAGTACCACTCCATAGTTGGAGCCGACACCAGCTTCCGCTTTGAAGAAAAAGTGGCTCAAGCGGTGTTGGAGCTTGCGGAGTCATTGGAAGGCAACTTCATGGACGATGAATCGAAGGTCGATTATGCGACCCACGTTTTTGCCAAAATGCTGGATGACCTCGCAGACTTTCTGGAACATCCACGCCTCATGAACTGAATGGCCCCTGCCGCGTCGCCCGGATCCGTCCGGGCGCGACTGGAGAAGCAGCGATTCGGCACCTGGCTCCGCTTGGCGGGGCTGAGTTTTGTTGGCACCGCCCTGGTGCTGATGGCCCTGCTGATTTTCCAGGAAACTCCTCCCGCGTTTGAAGTCTGGGTTGCCGTCAACCTGGCCCTGCTCACCGTCTGCCTCCTCGGCAGCTGGCTGGTCAGTGCCCAGGTCGGCCGTCAGCTTCTCCTTCGTCAGCATCCGGAACTTGCAGAAGCGCTGCGGACGGCAGAAGCCCTGCACCGCAATCCGGCTCCGACTCCGGAAGATGAATTCTTTCGCAAGCAGCACCTCCATCACCTTGAAGCCGAGCTTGAGGCCCAGCCGCGTGCGCTGGAGCCCCGTTGGCGGGTTCCGGTACTGCTGGCCGTCGCGGTGCAAACGGTGTGGCTGGCCGCCTTGTGGTGGGTTCCCGGCAACCCGGCCTTCCTGGAGTGGCGCGATGGACCGCTTCCAGAGGTCGCGGGCTCCTACCGGCTGCTGTTTCCTGCCTACCTGGAACGCGAATCACTGGTGCTGGAGACCCTTCCGGATCAGCTGAAGGTGCCCCGAGGCACCCGCCTGGAGGTGATGCTGGAAGACCGTCCGGACTCGGGTGACCGCAGCCGGCTGGAGGTTCCGGAGCAGCCGCCGGAGGCGTTGCAGTGGCTCGAACAGCAGGGGCGCTGGCTGGCCGCCCTGACGCCGGCAGCATCCGGAACGCTCATCCTCGACTGGGAGCGCCGGAAGATTCCGGTGGAAGTGGTGCCTGATGCGGCGCCGGAGCTGCTGGTGCTGTGGCCCAAGCTGGAACACATCTTCGACAGCTCCCCCTTGCCGGTGGACCTGACCGCCACTGACGACCACGCCCTCTCGCGCATCACGCTTTATTACCGAGTCGAGCAAACCGGCGAAGTCTACCGCGAGATCATCCAGGCCTTTGAGTCCACGGTTTCCGAGCATCAGGAGCTGTACTCGTGGGAACTCTCTGGAACGCCCCTCCGGGCTGGTGACAACGTCACCGCCTGGATGGAAGCAACCGACCGAGACACGTTGATGGGACCGAACGTGGCTCGCTCCGAGGAGTTTCAGTTTACGGTGGAGAGCCTGAAGGAATTTCACGAACGCCTGCTGGCGCGCCTCTGGGAAGTCGACGAGGGCCTGCGGGAACTGTTGGGCTTTCTGGACCGCAAGCTGATTCCGGAAACAACGGAGCAGGAGCGCTACCTGGAGGAATTGCTGGAGCGCATCAAGCGCGACATGACCTGGGACCCGCTTCTTTCCGACCCGCTCAAGAGCCTGGTTCGGGAGCTGCAGAACCGCCTGGAAGACTACCGTGACCGGCGTCGTCAGGCCGGACCCGCCAGCTGACGCTTTTCCACATCCCGCTTCAGGTAGAGAGGATGGACGCGGTCAAAGGCGTCTGGGCCGTGCTGTTCCAAACGGACCCGTCCCACGTGAGTGAGCAAGACGGCATCCGGAGCCAGGAACCGTCGGGGCTGCTGGGGCAGCTCGTGGAAGATCGGGTCCGGTTTGGGCGCAATGGAGTGAAAGATTCCGGGCCGCCGGGTCTCTGCAGGCGTGAGGTCTTCCCAGCGGCTCAAATGAGGCTCGCGCTGAAGCTGAACGGTGCCTGCGACGTGTTGCGCTTCTGCCACAAAGACCTCCCGACGGGTGCAGTTGAGGAGCACCGGGAAGGACGCTTCTGTGGGTTCCGCCTGAGCCGCCAGCAGCTCCAGTGAATTGACCGCCACGAGGGGCTTGTTCTGGACCTGAGCCAGGGTCTTGATCACTGACATCCCAATGCGGACCCCTGTGTACGAGCCCGGGCCCTGGTTGACGATGAACACGTCCACGTCCCGGAGCTGGAGCCGCAGGTCCTGAAAGGCGGGGTCCAGCAGCTCAAAGAGAGCGCTGGCGTTTCGCCGGCGGGTGAGGGCATAATGCTGGGCCAAAACTTCGGAGCCGCGCTGCAGCGCAAACGCGAGGTGGCCAAATGCGGTGTCCAGGGCAAGAGAGAGCATCAGGGCTCCAGTTCCTTCAAGAGGGGAAAGAGTTCGGGAGACGCGGTTTCCAGCTCCAGGTACCGTCCTTCCGGAGTGGGCTGGAGGCGGATTTCCAGCACAGGCGCATCGGGAAGCTGCTCCCGGATCAGGTCGGGCCACTCAATGAGGCTGATGCCCTCTGGAGGAATCAGCTCCTCCGGATCGAAGGCGTCGAGCTGCGAGGCGTCTTCCAGGCGGTAGAGGTCGACGTGGTGAACCGGCAGGCGTCCGGAGTAAATGTGAACAATGGTGTAGGTGGGAGAGGTGACCGAGGTGGCAGCCAGGCCGAGTCCGGACCCAATGCCCTTGGCCAGCGTGGTCTTGCCCCCGCCCATGGGACCGTTCAGGAGCACCACGGTGCCAGCCTCCAGTTGGGCGCCCAGGCGTTCACCCCAGGCCTGAGTGGCTTCTGGAGTGGGCAGTTGCAGAGACGTTACGCGGGAATCACCCATGCGGAAGCACTGTTTGTTGAGCTGTGAACGGGTTGGTTATGCCCCTGACCCTGAGGGCACGTTGGGGTGGGATGTCTTTGAGATGAGCTGGGAGCTGTTTCCGGAGTCCCCGCTTTCGTTGCTGACCACCCGGCTGGAGCAGGAGGAGTTAGTATGGCGACTCCTTTTGGGGAAGCTCAAGCCCAAATCCGGAGGCTTTGCCGGAGAGGGACGCCGGTCCTTGCAGGGCGATCGTGACATCTGGAGCCGGGCGGCTCGAGAAAACAGCCTGGAGGACAACCTGCGCTCTCGGCTCTTTACGGACCGTCCGTGGCTTGAGGCGCGCCGGGTGGATCACTTGCAGCTCTTCCACCTGCTGGAGCTGTCGGTCCGAGACCGCAAGGCGCCGCTGGGCTTCCTGAAGGAGCCCGCCCGGAGCCGAGCGCTGCTCTGCCTGGTGCTCTGTGCACGCTTCCGGACGCTGGTGGTCCGGAGCCTTCCGCACTGCGAAGACGACCTGACCCAAACCCTGTTTTGCCGCTGGCTGGAAACCTTTTCCGGCGGAGTGGTCTTCCTCAATGCCCCGGAGTCCTGGCAACGGAGGTGTGCGCAGCACCTGGTGATTGATTCCAGCGGCACCACCTTTTCGGTAACCCCACGTTGATGGCTCAAACTCATGCGCTTTGAACGGGAATTCGTCCAGCAGGTCGAAGCAGCCACGGACCTGGTTTCCCTGATTCAGGATCATGGTGTCGTTCTGAAAAAGGCCGGGGCCAATTACAAGGGCTGCTGTCCCTTTCACTCGGAAAAGACGCCCTCGTTTAACGTCAACCCCCAGCGGAACTTTTACCACTGCTTTGGCTGTGGCGTCGGCGGAGGACCGCTCAAGTTCCTCATGGATCACGACCGACTCGGTTTTGTGGAGGCTGTGGAAGACCTGGCCCAGCGCAGTGGCCTTGCGCTTCCGGAGCGGACCGATGGGCCAAGGCGTCGGCCTGCCGATGATCCGGGCTTGCGAGCCCTGACGCTGGCCGCGTCCTTTTATGAAGAGCAGCTGGCCGGTTCTGCCGGGGCAGCCGTGCGGCGCTACCTGGGCGAGCGCATGGTTCCGGAAGCGATGTGGAGTGCCTTTCGGCTGGGATACGCGCCAGACGACTGGCGGACCCTGCTCCGGCACCTGGAGGGCGCCCAGTGTTCGGAAGACGTGATGCTCCAGGCCGGGCTCATCAAGCAGTCGGAGCGCTCGGGACGTCCCTACGACCGCTTCCGGAATCGCCTCATGTTTCCAATTCGGGACCTCCGGGGACGGGTCATTGGCTTTGGAGGGCGGGTCTTTGGAGAGGCGGAGGGGCCCAAGTACCTGAACAGTCCGGAGAGCGATTACTACCACAAGAGTCAGGTGCTGTACGGGCTTTATGAGGGCCTGGAGGTCATCCGGACCAAACGCGAGATGATCTTTGTGGAAGGGTACCTCGACGTCATCCGGTTGCATGAGCATGGCATCCAGCAGGCGGTTGCTCCATGTGGAACGGCACTGACCGAGGAACACGTGGGGCTGGTGAGCCGCTATGCGGATCGGGTCATCCTGGTGTTTGATGGCGATGACGCCGGACGCAAGGCGGCGCTGAAGAGCTGCGCCCTGTTTTTGGGAAAGCGCTTGCAGGTGGAGGTGGTCACGCTGCCGCCTCAGGAAGATCCGGACACCCTGCTGCTGCAGGGCGGCGCTCCCGCGTTTGAAGCCGTGGTGCAGCAGGGGCAGAACCTGGTGGACTTCTGGGTGGAACGGACGCTGGCGAAGCATCCGGAGACGCCGCAGGGAAAGATGCTGGCACTGGAGGAGCTGCTTGCCGACCTGCAACCGCTTGAGGAGTCGCCCCTGAAGCACCTGCTGCTGCAAAGTGTGGGCGATCGGTTGCGGCTGGACCCGAAATTGTTGGGTGACTCAGCAAAACGCTTGCAGCGTCCGGTGGAAAATGATATAAAACCCAGTTTATCTGCCACCCCTGCCGTCATCCGGGACGAGTACTGGATTCTCCAGGCAATGCTAACCGCCAGGCACCTCGCAACCCAAGCACGGGAGCAACTTCAGGCCGATGACTTCCAGGACCCACGATGGAAAAGGCTTTTTTTGCACCTCGTGCAGCTCTCCGACGACGAGCTTTCCTCTTTTGACCCCATTGATCTTGAACCACTCCACCCCGACCTTAGCCGTGATGCCATGGAACTGCTGGCGGGGGAATTCCTGGACACTCATGTTGAGGAGCAGTTTCGCCTCTCCTTAGTGCGTTTGAAAGAGCGTGCCCTGCAGCGTCAAAAGGGAAGCCTGACGGCTCCGGATGACTGGGAACAGCGGCTGCAGAGCGGCATGGCATGGCGTCAGGAATGGCAGCGCGTTCGGCGCTACCGGGAAGAATCCAGAACCTCAAATCCGTAGGGCACATGTCCGAGACCTCCGTCCTTCAAGACCTCCCGAAAAACGAATCGAAGCTCATCAAGGAACTGGTGGCCGAAGGCCGCGACAAGGGCTTCCTGACTCACGACGACATCAACGGACAACTCCGTGACAACACCTCTCCGGAGCAAATGGAGCGCCTGCTGGCCATTTTGGAAGAGGTGGGCATTGACGTGGTGGACTCGGAGCGGCAGATTCGTTTGAATTCGGCAGAGCGGGATGTTCCGGACCTGGACCTGGAGGACTACCAGGAGCAGGAGCTGGACCTGGACCCCGGGGTGGACAACTCGACCGATGACCCGGTGCGGATGTACCTGCGGGAGATGGGGACGATCCAGTTGCTCACACGGGATGGCGAGATCAGTGTGGCCCAGCAGATTGAGCAGGGGCAGCAGGAACTCATTGAGATCTTTGTCCACTCCAACCTGATCATCCTCTACCTGATGGAGATCAACAAGCGGCTCAAGAGTCAAAAACTCCGGGCCCGGCACGTGGTGAGTGGGTTGGATGAGGACGACAACGTCATTGAAGATGAAGACGCCGCCACGACCAAGCTCATTGAACAGCTGGACGAGCTGCAAGAAAATTACGAGAAGGCTCAGAACCTGCAAGAGAAGGCACAGAAGCGCAAGCTGACGGGTCCGCAGGGCAAGCAGCTTCAAGAGGCCGAAGACCGCATTCAGGAGATCATCCGGACCATCAACTTCAACTCCCGGCAACTGGAGCTGATGTGCCTGGAGATGTTCAAGCACAAGAACCGGATTGACCTCACCCGTCGGCACATCCAGGGCTACATCAAGGCGCTCAAGACGCCGGTGGAGGAGTTGGACGCGCTCTTTGAGAACTGGTACCAGGCCAAGGGAACCGAGACCCGAAAAGCGGCCCAGGCGATTCATCAGCGCACGGGGGCTCCGGTCAACATTGCGAACCGGATTTATGAGAAGCTCAAGGCTGGGGAACGCCGTGTGCAAGCCATGACAGACCGGACGGCGCTCACCTGGGAGGCCTTCCAGCAGGAAGTGGCCCTGCTCCGGGAAGCAGAGAGCAAGGTCAAACGGGCCAAGGCAGCCCTGGTGGAAGCCAACCTGCGGCTGGTGATCAGCATCGCCAAGAAGTACACGAACCGCGGCCTGCAGTTCCTGGACCTCATTCAGGAAGGGAACATTGGGCTGATGAAGGCGGTGGACAAGTTCGAGTACCGGCGCGGCTACAAGTTTTCCACCTACGCCACCTGGTGGATCCGTCAGTCGATCACCCGGGCCATTGCGGACCAGGCTCGGACGATCCGGATTCCGGTGCACATGATTGAGACGATCAACAAGCTCTCCCGCATGTCCCGGACCCTGATTCAGGAGTACGGACGGGAGCCGACGGCAGATGAAATTTCTGACCACATTGGCATGCCCCTGCACAAGGTCCGCAAGGTGCTGAAGATTGCCAAGGAGCCCATCTCGCTGGACACGCCGATTGGAGACGATGACGATTCGCAACTGAAGGACTTCATTGCGGATGACAAGGCTGGAGACCCGAATGACGCGACCATTTACGCGAACATGGGCGAGAAGACCCGAGAAGCACTGGGCACCCTGACGGAACGAGAAGAGAAGGTGCTGCGCATGCGATTTGGCATTGACGAGATCAAGGACCACACCCTGGAAGAAGTGGGGCAGGATTTTGATGTCACGCGTGAGCGGATCCGTCAGATTGAAGCGAAGGCCCTCCGCAAGCTGCGGCACCCTTCGCGCTCGAAGTTGTTACGATCCTTTTATGAAGGTTAACCCCTGAGGAGTTGTTTGTGAGTTCCATGCTGTCGACTGGAAGCCGCCTCTTCCTGCTTGCGTTCTTGCTCTGGTTCCTGGTTCCTGCAGGCTTGCAGGCCCAGACAAACGAGGTGCGCAAGGTTGAGCTGATCCGTCGCGGCAAGCAGATGAGCGTGCAGATCCTGACCGCTCAGCCTGCAGACTTTACCATCACCGAGAACCTCAAGTCCCTGACGTTGGTGGTGAAGTTCCGGAACACGCGTCCGAACTTCCCCGATGGCAGCAACATCCGCCTCTTCAACGATGAGCAGGTCGAGGGGGTGCAGTTTCTGGAGATTGGCTCGGAAACCTGGGCCCAGTTCAAGCTCCGGACCGATGAACTGACCTACGAGCAGCGCTCAACCGACAACCCCAATCTGCTGGAGATCGCCTTTCGGCCTCCGGTGGAGATGGAGCCCCTCCCGGAAATTTCCGAAGACGCCCAGTACACCCTCCAGCGCATCCGTCATGACAACACAACCACCGACCGGACGCGCCTGATCTTCCAGTTTGACGAACTGCCTCGGCTGATGGCCCAGCCGGAACGCAACGGCACAGTGGTCAACCTACGCTTTCCGGACACGTTGCCAGTGGCAGGGCTGGACGCCTTTGCCTTTGGTGATGACCGTGTGAGCTTTGAGGGGCTGCAGGTGGACATCAACCAGATCTTTGTCCGCATGGAACTGCTGGGGGCCAATGGTCGTGTGGAAACGCAGCGCCTGCAGAGCCCACCTCGGTGGCAGGTCGACGTCTTTGGTGAGGTGCAGGGGCAATCCCAAGACGCGGTTGCCGACCTGCTGGAAGGGAATGACAACCTGACCGATGAGGAGCGGTTTCAGCAGCGGGTGGACCGCATTGAGCGCAAGAACCGAGAAACGCGCCTCCGGAATTCCTACCAGGTTGCGGAGCGGGGCTTCCGTCGCAACAACTACCAGGAAGCCATCCAGGGCTTCGAGGACGTCTACAAGCAGGCTCGGGTCAATGCCGCCGATTTTGAAGACGACATTCCCTCCATTGCGGTGCAGGCGCTCTTCCGGAAAGCCGACACGCTCTACACGATGCTGGAGCGCCGGCGAGGACGGAACTACCACACGGCCATTGACTCCTACAAGCTGGCGATGCGCATCGCCGAGGAGACCAACACGCGTGATGACCTGATGGCGCATGCCCTCTTCCGGGTCGCCCGCAGTTACCAGAAGATGGGCTTCAACGAAGAAGCGACGCTCTACTTCGACATGCTCCGCGACCGCTACCCTACGGCGATGGAGACCATTGAGTCGAACTTCTGGAAAGCCGTCAGCCAGGCGGACCGTCAGAACTGGGAAGAGGCCATCACGAACTTCAACAACTACCTGCAGGCGTCTCCGAATCCGAAGTACCTGGCTGCCGCCACCTACAAGCTGGCGCAGGCGAACTATCAGCTGGAGCGCTTCATCACGGCCCGTGAGTACTTTGACCAGGCCCGCGAGCTGGATCCGGACTACCCGCTGGGGCACCCCATGCTGCTCTTCCACATGGGCGAGACCTACTACGAAAATGCGGACTACGTCACGGCCCGCGAGACCTTCAAGACGCTGCTGCGGCGTTATCCCAAGGCGGACTTTACCAAGTTTGTGGCCCTGCGGCTCGGAGACTTCCTCCGGGATGAAGGCAAGGAAGATGATGCCATTGCGGCTTACCGGAATGCCATTGGAAGTTACACCCGAGAGATTGCAATCCTCGGCAAGCTCCGCATTGCCAACCTGCAGTCCATGCGTCCTTACGGAGGTGAGCACCTGGAGGCGATCAAGGTCTATGACGAAATCATGGAGCTGTATCCGGATGCGCCACAGGTGGAAGAGGCGATGCTCCGGAAGGGGCTGACCCTGACGCTTTATGGGGACTACGAGGCCGCAATTGCTGCGCTGGAAGCCTTCATGCAGAAGTACCCGCAGAGCCTCTATGTGCAGCGTGGGGTCATTCAGGAGAACATTGACGAGAACCTCAAGGGCCTGATTGACCGCTACTATCAGCAGCAGGATGACCTGGCGCTGGTGGCGTCTTACCGCGACTACCAAGCCAAGTACCTCCTCAACTTCCGTTTCGTCTCCACCCTCTTTCAGGTGGCCAATGCGCACAAGAACCTGGGGCTGCACGATGACGCCCTGGACCTCCTGAAGTTTCTGGAAAGCCGAGCCCGTGGCACCATGCTGGAGCTGATTCGCCTGCAGATGGCCCAGACGCTTCTGGACAAGGGCAGTTTGCCGCAAGCTCGAGATCAGTACGCCCGCTTCCTCCAGCAGTATCCGGACAGCTCGTATGATGCTGCTGCACGGATGGATCTGGCCGAGGTGTACCGGCAGGAGCGGGAGTTTGACAAGGCGGAGTTGGTGCTGAACCAGGCCATTGAGAAGTATGATCAGGATGAGGACCAGCTCAAGGCCGAGGTCACCCCTGAGCTGTACTACCGCCTGGGGCAGCTTTATGAGGAGATGGGACGTTACGCAGAAGCCGGCAACGCCTACCGCAACGCCATCCGCTCTTACAGCCATCCGGTCAATGCGCCCGATACTCCGGATTACGTGGTGAAGAGCCACTTCCTGGCAGCGGACATGCTCGCCAAGGTGGGAGAAGACGAGGCGGCTCTGGCGCAGTATGAGCTGGCCATGGCCACCTATGCCGACCAAACGGATCCGGATACCAAGGACCGGCTCAAGTGGGCGCTTTATCAATCCGGGACCCTGATGGCCCGGCTTGGGCAAGAACAGCAGGCGCTTGATGTCTTCAAGCAGCTGATTGATGATCCGGAAGGACAGGGGCAGCTCTGGCAGCGGTTGGCGAATGAGCAGTACCAGGCGCTCTCGCGGCAGCTTTCCTTCCAGAACTACCTGCAGCAGTAAAAAAACTGCTTGAAACTCACTGAGAAGCCGACATAATAGTGAGTTCCTTGCTGGGGTGTAGCCAAGTGGTAAGGCAGCGGGTTTTGATCCCGTCATTCGTAGGTTCGATCCCTACCACCCCAGCCACTCCTCTCCTAGAAAATCCCCTTTTACATCAGTAATTCCCTGCGTTTTTGAGGACTCCTCAAAGGCCGAGACTTCTGCTGTCTGTAGGATCCCCAACCGCCTGCAAAAGCCTCCCCCGCTTCAGCTCCGAGCTCCTGCTTCTCCTGCTTCCATGAGGCCTCCTGTGGCCAAACCGCGAGCAGGCGCTCCCGAGCTGGTCTTGGGTTGGGAGGTCCTTCCGGGGGCTTCTGCCCAATCGGTCACCGGTCACGGGTGCAGTCAGCCGTTGATTCGGGAGAACGCGCTCTCAGGTCCGTTCTGCTGAAGGCGTGGTGGAGCACCATTGGTGCCGATTGAGGTGCAGCTCATGGTGCTGCAGAGGGGGGGGCCGGCGCGGCAATGCGGTCATCGGGAAGGAAGGCATCAGGAGCCCTCCGCAAGGGGGAACGCTCCTGTGCCAGAAAAGCGGACCCGTCCGGGCAGGACGGGTGAGGGAACTTAGCGGGTGGTCACCTGTTCTCGACGCTCCGACGGGAGGGCACCGAGCAGGGCTTTCCCGGGAATCCGGAGGTTGAACATGAACAGCTGGCCCCCTTGATCCGATTGGGTTTCCTGGATGGCCCCGCCGGATTCACCCTTGTGCTGAACGACCCCAATCATGGTGACCTGATTCAGCGGCAGGGAACTGTTGACCTTCTGCTCGCCGGTGCCGGCCAGCTCAGCCTGGGTGTAGAATTCGCCATTGGCCTTGCGAGCCACAAGGGCCGTGACGTTCCAGGAGCCGGAAAACTCGGTGGCTGTGGCCTTGGAGAAGGCTCCGGGGTAGGCGGCGACGCCCTGGAGCGCCCGTGGGTTTTCCTTACCTCCAGCCATGGCAAGGAAGTAGCCCTTGCCCGCTTCCGTGAGCTCCATCGTGTTCGGATCAAGCATCAGGGCGTACTTGCGCTCACCCAGAGCATTGCCGGAGTCTTCATCCACGATGAGGACGTCAGCGTCAGAGCTCTTCACCCACATCAAGCCGTCCGGCGCGACCATTTTGGCCTGACCATCTTGCCAGGTCGCCGCCGTGCCGTTGCCGCCGTGCTTGATGCCCTTGTTGGCGGTGTCCAGGGTGAGGGCTCCATCCACGGCAGCGACCACACGCGTCACGTCTGCAGAGACCAGCGCAGGGAGGTCGCCATTGGCACGAGTGACCTGATTGACAAAATCGGTCAGCTCCACAGCCAGCACGCCACCTTTGTTGGTCATGTTCTGCACGTAACGCTGCTTGGTGATGTCCGGATCCACCGCCGGGTGCTCCGTCTTGGAATCTCCCACAAAGTAGGTATGCCCTGCAGGCTGCTCATTGGCCATCTGCCAGCGGAGGATTTCGGTATTTCCAACGGAAACCGGATTCTCCCAGCCCTTCCACTGGTAGCTGGTTGGGACAAACTTCACCTGGAAGCGATCAGGGGCAATGGCGTTCATCAGGTAGTCATCGAGCATCTTTTCGGAGGTGTCGATGGAGTCAATGCCCAGCTTGGCAAAATCCGAGTTGGCGAGGGCCATGCCGTAGATCTTGCCGTAGAGCAGACCATTACGGGCCAGGAACTTGTCGCGCTCGGATGCGGAGCCATTCGGGTCAACGACCTGGTTGTTCTGATCCACCCCCTTCTTCCCGACGTAGATGCGAAGCGGAGCCGGCTCGATGTCGTGGTTGTAGCCGGCGAGGACCATCACGACGTAGTCCGGATGCATCGGGTTGATCGGCATGATCTTTTCGTAGCCCGACTGTCCCAGAGCCGGGACGGCATAGGCGGTTTCGTTGGCAATGTCGACCACGACGGAAGCCAGGCCCATGGTGTCGTTGGTGTCAATGCCAGTGCCCTCAAACATGTCCTGAATGTTCCACTCTTCTGCGGCAATCCAGACATCATCAGCGAGGCCAATGCCCTGGCCGTACTTGTTGGCCTTCTCATAGTAGGCGCCGCAGAAGGACTGGAAGAAGAAGTCAGCCTGAGAGAGCTGCATCTGCGGAGCAAACTCAACGACCTGACCGGTGGGGAGGGTCTGGTTGCCCCACTTGCCGCCCTGACTTTTGGGGCGGACGACCTCTCCAAACTGGTTGTAGATGGTCGAGAAGAGGTGTCCGGAGCCTTCCACCATGGAGCTGGCAGGGTTCTGGTTGTCCAGGAAGCTGGCGAACTGGGCCCGGTTGTAGTCGATGGTGTGAATGTGAGAGCCCGTGAAGGTGACGCCGCTCTTCATCTTCCAGGGGTAGGTTTCGTTGCTCATGGTGGCATACGATTCCGACTGGTACACGACGCGGACGGTATCTTCATCAAGGAGCCACGCCGCGTTGCCGTCCGGATAGCCGGTGAGGGCCTGACCGGTCGTTTTGTCGACTTCTCCCATGGTGGCCAGCGGTTTCATGTTCCCAATGTACGGGAACGCCGTGTCGCCACTCATGCCGTCGAGCAGTTCACTGGCCTCATCGGAAGTGCTGGCTTCTGCAATGAGCGCAGTGACTTCGCCAATTGTTTTCAGGTCAGCGGCCCAGGCCACACTGGTGGCGCTCAAAAAGAGCGCCGTGCTGTAAGCCAGCTTCAATGGGGTCTTCACTTTCATAGAAATCTCATCAGACAAATTACAGATCGGCCCTTGTTTGGCACAGCGACCAAGGCAGGGCTTTGATGCTTCACCGCGAAGCACTCAAAACCATAAGCGGCAGATGTCAGAAATTGATGAGCCTTGTTTTCAGATTGGGTCTGAAGGGGATGCGGAAGAAGGGAGCCCACCTGGCGAGGAACAGGAGGGCGAGTCGCCTGGAGCCGGCAGGTGGCCCACCTGGTTCAGACGGGCCGGAGGGGGCTTATTCGGTCAGCTCGAAGAATGCAGGAAGCTGGCTGTACACGCTGGCGTCTCCCCCCTTGAAGTTCAGCGAGACGGAGTCCCGGCGTTTCAGGGTTTCCTCAAAGCGCAGGTAGGGCTTGCTGTCCACAAAGATCGCTGTGGCTGCAACCTGAAGAGACTTCCGGGAGTCACTGATGACACGGAAGATGAGGTCTTCAGCCGGCAGGTCCATGCTCAGCATGAAGTTGATGGACCGGAGTTCCTTGTTGAGCTGGTCCAGAGCCGAGTCGTTGGGCACCAGTTGGACGCGGGTGCCGTCGGCCTGCAGGGCAGCGAGGAAGGTGTGGTTCTGCTGATACGCAGCCAGGGTTTCAGCCGTCCCGAATGGAATGGTGGTCCGGACGACCATCAGCTTGCCGATCAGGTCGTCCAGGATCTCGATTTCCGACTCTTCCGGAAGGTACTTCTGGGCAATGGTCCGGGCCTCAGCCAACTGGCCGTCCTTGTCGTCACCCAACAGCTTGAAGCTCGCTTTAACGGGCACCATCAGCTGTTCCTGCTGACGGACCGCTTCCAGGTCACTGGTGTAGACTTCGATTTCCAACTCGTCGGGTTTGCATCCGGACAGCAGGAGCAGGCCGGGGATCAGGAGTAGAAACAGGTACTTCATGGAGACTCACTCGGAAATGCGGCGGGGGAATGAAGGGGAGGGACTCGGAGGCAGAGGGGCCTCCGAGCCGAGAGGTGCTTAAACGAGTTTGAAGATTTCTCCAAGCTCGTCACGGATCTGACGGGTGTCCTTCCAGTGGGAGGCTCCCCGAACCTGGAACGATTCAGCCGTCGGCTTGCTGATCTCTTCCTCAAAGATCTGGCGGAAGGCCTTGGAGGCCGAGTGCTCAGGATTGATGACAAAGCGGGCGCCGGCTTCATAAAGCGCCTTCGCATCATCACTGGATCCGGCTGCCACGAGGAACGGCACCCCGGAGTTCTTCAGCAGGGTGGCCAGCTCCAGGTTGGCATCCTGATCCTCTGCGTTACAGGCGACCACCAGCTTGGCCTGGTCGAAGCGGTACGCGCCCCAGACGCCGTTTTCGGTGCCATCTGCATAGAGCGGAACGATGTTCCCGTCAATCTTGGCACTGAAGTGGGCGTAAATCTCCGGGTCCATGTCCACAAGCAGCACCCGCTCGCCTTTTTCCTCATAGAACGCCGCAATCTCTTGGGAGAGTTCATTGAAGGAAAGCAGCACCACGTGGTCCTTCAACTCGAAGTTGTAGGTCTCAGCCAGTTCCTGCGGAGGCGTGTTGCGGTCCAGGAAGCTGACCAGGCCCTTGAAGGAGTTGTAGAGGGCGTTGATGCTGCCGTGTCCAAACGAGGAGAACACGAAGGAGAGCAGGGTCACACAGACGGCGGTCACAAAGACGTGGTCGGAAAAGAGGCCATCGGTCCAGGCCAGCAGAGCGAGGATGATGGTGATCTCGGAGCCGTGGTTCAGGGTCATGCCCACCATGAAGGTGGGGCGAGCCTTGAGGCCGGTGGCGTATCCCATGATGATGGAGATGATCGGCTTCACAATGAGGACCATGATCGTCAGCATGACAATGCCGCCGAAGCTGGAGGCATAGACGGAGCCGTCGATCCGAGCCATCATCACTCCCAGGGTGATGAAGAAGAGGATCTGTCCAAAGGATTGCAGCGGGCCGACCTTGTCTTCCACGTCAATGCGGTAGGGCAGGATGCCGATGGAGACGCCGGCAAAGAAGGCCCCGGCTTCCGGAGCAATGCCCATGTAGTCGCAGATGCTGGCAATACCCATGCAGTAGCCCAGCGCACTGATGAAGAGCATCTCGGCAGACCGGAGCAGGTAGCGCAGGATCGGCTCAAGCAGCACCTTCGCGAGCACCAGCAGCACCAGCAGCAGGAGGAGCACTCCTTCGGTCATCCAGAGGTTGAACAGTCCAGAGCTGGCTCCAGTGCTGGTCTCAACCGAAGCGTCGAGCTTGGCCAGGAGGATCACTGCGACAAGGCTGGAAATGACCATGCCGCCTTTGGCGATCTGTCCATAGAGGGTTTCCTCGCTGCCATTGTGTTCCAGGGCCAGCCCCACCAGGGCGGCAGATGGAATGACCAGGCAGAGGGCAAAGTAGATGGAGTCGGCAAACCCGTTGGTGCCAACAATCTTGGAGCCCACAAAGTAGAAGAACAGCAACCCGAGCGCCAGGTACCCGATTCCGTTGATCGTGATCAGGCGTCCTCGCTTGGTGATGTCGCTGATGTCAAACTGCAGGCCGGCCATGAAGAAGATCAGGATCACCCCAATCTGCTGAAATCCGAGCAGAATGGATTCAATTCCGGGGAACAGGGCCTCCAGTTCTTCCGGAGTCGAGGCCATGCCTCCAGCCACGCCTCCCATGATGAACCCCATCACAATGAAGGAGAGGGTTGCCGTTTGTTTGAGCATGGTCAGAACGATGGTGATCAGCATCGCGCCTCCCAGCATGAGGCCTAGCGGCTTGATCAGCCACCCGCCACCTCCGGCATACGCCGGCAGAGCAATCAGCAGCAGCACTCCCAATGCTGCCGCAAATCGAATAAGTCGAGAATTCAGCATGTTCAGTTCCTTATAGGTCAGACGATTCAGGCGTGAGCCAGCTGGGCCTCTTCCGAGAGGCTTTTGAGTTCTTCAAGGTCCGCTTTTCCTGGCCCGGTGAAGGCTTCCTGGGCAGGCTTGTGCGCTTCCTGCTCAAACACTTCCCGGAAGGACTTGGCTGCCAGGTACTCGGTCTGAATCACAAAACGTGCTCCTGAGCCATAGAGTTCAAGGGTCTCCTGGTGAGAGGAGGTGGCGGCAATGAAGGGCACTTCCGGAGAGCGTTCCTTCAGCCAGCGGGCAATGCCCATCTCAGCTTCCTGGCCACCGTCCATGCACGAGATCACCACCTTGGCCTGATCAAAGGCCATGCTTTCCCAAACATCCGGGTCCTGCATGTCGGAGTAGTGTGCGTGGATGTTGCTGTGTCCATGCTGGTTTTCGAAGTATTCGGTGATATCCGGATCCAGGTCGAGGAGCAGAACCTGTTGTCCCCGCTGGGCGTAGAAGTCGGCAATCTCGACGGCCAGGTCGTTGTACTCCATGATGACCACATGGTTTTCGAGGACCAGGTCGTGTTCCCCTTCGTGCTCGGTCTCTTCACGCGTCCGGCGTCCGTCCATGAACTTCAGTGGGCCAGAGAGGGCGTTGTAGATCTGATCCATGAACTGGTGTCCCAGAGACGACAGGAAGAAGGTGGTCAGGACGACAATCGTGATCACAATGAAGAGGTGCGGATCAAAGATCTTGTACTGGAGGCACAGGACCGAAAGCATGAGGGAGAACTCAGAGGACTGGTTGATGATCACCCCCATCAATAAGGAGGGGCGAGATTCCAGCTTGCTGAGGTAGCCCAGGGTCAGCATCAGCGGAATGGTGCCGATCACGACCGGGACAATGGCGAGGATGATTCCGTCCATCAGTCCACCGAGCACCTGATCCACCTCCAGTCCGGAGATGTCAAAGCCCAGACCAAAGAAGAACAGCATCACGCCGAAGGCCTTCAGCGGCTCCACCTTGTCTTCAATCTCATGCCGGTACGGCAGAGCGGCCAGAGTGGCGCCCGCGAAGAAGGCTCCGATTCCGGAGGAGAAGTGCACGACCTCACAGAGTCCGGCCACGCCCATTCCATACCCGAGGGTTCCGATGAAGAGGAGCTGCGGGGAGCGAGCAAAGAACTTGAAGAGCGGACTGAGGATGTGCTTGGTCACAAAGTAGAGGATGACGGCCAGGATGATCATCTTGCCGAAGATCAGGCCGACCTCCACTCCCAGGACCGGAGCTTCTTCGCCTGGAGCCACGGGCTTCAGCACTCCGAGGATGGCAAGGGCGACCACCGCGGTGATGTCCTGCAGCACCATCAGGCCCAGTGCAATCTGTCCATGCTCCTGTGCAATCTGTCCGGTTTGCTTGAGGTTCCCCACCACCAGGATGGTCGAGGAAAGGGTCAGGCAGATCCCGAAGTACAGCAGCGCCGCTGTGGCGTTTCCTTCCGGAAGCCCGGCGTTCCGCATGTATTCGGCATCAATGCCCATGTAAACGATACCAAATCCGACACAGACGATCAGCAAACCGATGATCTGCCCCATGCCGTTGATCAGGAGCAGCTTCCAGCGCTTGATCAACCCCGGAATGTCCACTTCCATTCCGGCCATGAAGAGCAGGAGGGTGATGCCGACGTCCACGAACGCGGTCATCACGTTCGTGTTGATGATCTCCTTGAAGCCAATGGCGCCTCCAATGATGCCAACAATGATGAAGGCAAAGAGGCTGGCTTGTTTGGCGTAGCTCAGGATGATTGCAATGATTGCAGCCGCCAGGAGCATGGCTCCCAGAGGCTCAATCAAATCCGTTCCGCCCCCGCCACCAGCCGCATAGGCTGGCAGGGCCAGTACGAGTGATCCCAGCAAGATGATGAGGCGTGCCATATGGTTCATGCTCCCTGATGATGAGGTTCCTCAAGATAGACTTTCAAAAAAGCCCTTAATATCTATCGACTTCGCCTACCGAACGCAATAGTTTCCTAGGTTTTTTTTCGGATTGCCGAAAAGCGCCAAAGATGCAAAAGAAGCACCTAACTGAACCAGAGTTGCACTCTCTGTAAAAAAAATATCCGGAAAATAACCAAATTACTCAAAAGGAAAAAAGCGGAAGCAACGAGGCCCCGAACCTTGATTCCGGGGAGCACAGGCCGATTCCAGGCTTCCGAACCGAGGCAGAGGTTCCGAAAACTTGGTGAACGCTGGGCTTAAAAAAACAAGAAGGCGTCAAGAAAGGAAAAGAAGCGGAAAAGGATTCCGAAGCAACTTAGGGGAGGAAGAGCGAAGCGCTTTTGTTGAGAAAAGCAGGGAAAGAAAAGAAAGGAAGGAGTTGATCGGGAGATCAGAAAAGGATGGTGCCGAAGAGGAGACTCGAACTCCTACGGGCGTTGCCCACTACCCCCTCAAGATAGCGTGTCTACCAGTTCCACCACTTCGGCACTGCAATCCACTAAAATAAGCCCTCCCAACACGGAATGCAAGCAGATAATGAAAAAAGAGCGGACGGGCTCATGTCAGCTCGCGTGCCTGGTCACGGAGGACGTGCTTCTGCACCTTGCCAGTTGAGGTTTTGGGCAACTCTGCAAAGACGAAGGTTTTCGGGCACTTGAAGTGCGCCATCTCCTCTCGGCAGAAGGCCACGAGCTCCTCTTCAGTCGCCTGCTGCCCGGGCTTGAAGGTCACAAAGGCACAGGGCGTCTCGCCCCATTGGGAATCCGGACGTGCCACCACGGCGGCCTCCAGGATGGCCGGGTGCCGGTAGAGGGTCTCTTCAATCTCGAGGCTGGAAATGTTCTCCCCTCCGGAAATGATGACGTCCTTGGAGCGGTCCTTGATTTCCAGGTACCCGTCGGGGTGCATGACGGCGAGGTCTCCGGTCTGGAACCATCCCTGGCCCAGCACGGCCTCGGAAGCCTCCGGGTTCTTCAGGTAGCCCTTCATGACGGTGTTGCCGCGCAAGGCGATTTCTCCCAGCGTTTGCCCATCATGCGGCACGGGCTGTCCGGAGGCATCCAGCACTGCTGCCTCACTGAGGCTCGGGTAAAGGACCCCTTGCCGAGCATTCTTGCGGGCCTGTTCCACCAGTGGCAGGTCGTTCCACTCCGCTTGCCACTGACAGATTGTGGCAGGACCATACGATTCCGTCAGGCCATACAGGTGGGTGACCCGGAAGTTCATGGGCTCCATGGCGGCAATCACCTGACTCGGTGGCGCTGCGCCGCCGGTGGCAATCACGACCGGATGCTCAAAGCGCAGAGAGGCTGCTTCCGGAGCATTGGCCAGCGCGTTGAGGATGATGGGAGCCCCGCAGAGGTGTGTGACGTGGTGCTTGCGGATGAGCTGAAACACGGCCTCTGGTGTGAACTTGCGGAGGCAGACGTGCGAGGCTCCCATGGCAGTGACCCCCCAGTTGAACCCCCACCCGTTGCAGTGAAACATGGGGAGCGTCCAGAGGTAGGTGGACTCGGGCTGCATGCCCAGCATCATGGGGTTGCACAGCCCCGCGAGGTAGGCGCCCCGGTGGTGGTACACGACCCCCTTGGGATTTCCGGTGGTGCCAGACGTGTAGTTCAGGGAGATGGCCTCCCACTCGTCAGCGGGCCGGTGTGGCTCAAACTCCGGATTTCCTTCCTGCAAAAAGGCTTCATACGTCCGGGAGCCCAGCAACTCGCCCACCGGCTCGTCATCAATGTCAATCACAAGCAGGTCCCGGGGGCACTGCTCCAGCGCCTCTCGGATGACCGGAGAGAATTCTCGGTCGGTGATCAGGACCTTGGCCTCGCCATGCTCGAGGATGTGAGCAAGGGTTCGGGCGTCCAGTCGAATGTTGAGGGCATTGAGGATGGCCCCCGCCATGGGCACCCCGAAGTGGGCTTCCAGCATTGGCGGAATGTTCGGGGCCATCAAGGCGACGGTGTCCCCGGGCCCGACCCCATGACGCTGTAAAGCCGAGGCCAGGCGTCGGCAGCGGGCGGCCAGCTCCGGATACGTCCACTGCTGGTCCTGGTAGAAAACCGCAGGCTTGTTCCGGTGGATCCAGGCGGCGCGGTCGAGGAAGTCGATGGGGGTGAGGGGCTGGTAGTTGGCAGGACGTTTGGGCAGGTGTTCTTCAGAAAAATGGTTCATGTGTTCCCCCTGTGAAACAAAGCGGTTAGTCCAGAAAGCGGTCACGCCACTCCGGTTGTGGCATCCAGCAGGTGTCGGGTCGGCCAAACCAGCGGATCCGGTGGCGAGCCACCCAATCATACACGGCATCGCGCCAGCGGGTGGGCAGAATCCGGAAGCACCCCAGCCAGGCCCAGGGCTTCCGGAGCCGCATCGCGACCCGCAAGGCCGCTTCGCTGCGGACGAAGCACCCTCCGGGCTCCTCAATGAGGACGAGGCTGTCGGTGGTCTGGCGGTCGAGGTGGTGGCGCTCAAGCAGCTGTCGCCCCAACGGGCTCTGCAAAGAGGCAAAGCGAAACTGGGCATCCGGATCATGCTGGAGGACGAACTGCACGGAGAAGTTGCAGAGGGCGCACTCTCCGTCATAGAGCAGCAGGCTCATTCCGGCTTTTTGCGGGTTCGGGGGCGAACGATCGCCTTTTCCTTCTTGGGCTTTTCCTTGGGAGGCGGCTCGGTCTTTTCCGGTTTCTTGGCGCGTTTCCGGACCTGTCGGGTCGCTTGGCCAATCCAGGAGCTGACCAACTCGCTCCGTTCCTTTCCCACAATCTGACACAGAGCATCAAGTTGCTTGAGGGCTTCTTCAGAGAGCTGAAGCTCCACCCGCACCCTCCCTTTTTGCTGCAAGCGTTCGCGGTAGCGCTGTTGACGCTGCGCCCCGGTCAGAGGAGTCCGTTTGAATGAAGAGGAGGAAGTGGGCATGATCAAGAGCAGGTAATGGTTGGCAGAAGCGCTCACCCGACCCAGACACGGTGCCACATTTGTCCCTAAACCTCAATGAAAGGCCGCGGGCGGAGGCCTCAAATGAGGAGGGCTTCGATGAGAACGCAGCGACAGGCCTGCTCCGCTAGGTAGACCGACGCTCCTGCCAGGCAGAGAAAGGGGGCAAACGGAAAGGGCCGGCTGAGGGCTTCTTGCCCCGTCCGGAGTCCCTGCCACCCACCCCAGAGCGCCCCGAGAAGCGCGGCAAGGAAGAGGATCACCGGCAAGCCGAGGCTTCCGCTCCACAAGCCGAGCAGCCCCAGCACCGCGCCATCGCCTGAGCCCAGGCCTTCGCGCCCCCGGAGGGTCTCATAGACGACCCCGACCCAATACAGTCCCCCAGCCCCGACCAGCAGGGCCAGGATTCGATCGGGAAGGAGGTGGGGCGCAAAGGCGATCAGCCAGCTGACCTGTAGCAGCGCGCCCAGCAGGAGCAGCCGCATCTCAATGAGCAGCACCTTGGAGTCAAGCCAGGCGAGGCCCGTCAGCGTGACCAGCAGAATGCCGTCTTGCAGCAACAAGGGAGACGGTCCCCGAAGCCAAACCAGCAGTGCCGCGATGCTGGTAAAGCTGAGGCTGAGGACGAGGGGCGAGAGGGGGAGCGGTGCAGGAACGGAGTCTGGAAGGGGGGCTTCCTCCAGCTCGTGGGCGAGGGTCTGGTTGAGGTGCCGGGTGAGCATCACGGCTGCCAGCAGCGCAACGGACGTGGCCAGGGCCCAGGTGCCCACCAGCAGCATGCGAACCGCCTAGCGCTGGCGACGGAGGTAGTCCAGCAGCGCCGGAACCACCAGCTCGGCACTCCAGAGGCCCCGGTCAAACTTCATCTCGGGAAGGATGGTGTAGCGCCCGAAACGCATCTGACGTCCGGACTCCCGGACCGAGAGAAACCGGGGCTCGGAGGTGGCGGTGATCAACTGCATGGGCGTGCTCAATTCGCCCAGGTGGTCCCCGATGCCTTCCCAATGGACAGAAGCATTGAGGCTGTGGGCGTACGCCGAAGGGGTTCCCTCTGCCAGCTGTTCAAGTTGTTCGGGGGCAAAGGCTTCATCCACCCGGCACCGATCCAGGTAGCCCTGCAGGTTCCCTTGCTGCAGCAACGCCACGCCCTCTTCCTGGAGGGGCAACTCATCAATGAGGGGGTAGGCATGGGCCGACATGGTGTTGAGGGTCCGGATCACCTGCCGGTGTGAGACCGCCATCTGAAAGCCCACCTGGGCGCCGAGCCCGACTCCGATGAAGTGGGTGTAGTCCACCCGCATCTCCTGCAGCACCCCAAGGACGTGGGCAATCCGGGCATCCATGGAGTAGGCCTCCGGATCTTCCGGAGCATCGCTGCGTCCCTGGCCCAGCGGTTCAAGCGCAACGATCCGGAAGATCGACTCCAATTGTTCAATGTAGCCGGTTTCCTGCCAGTAGTTTTCGGTGACCAGGATGGGGCCGTGCAGCAGCAGGTAGGGCCCCCGGTCTCCGTAAAGCTCGTAGTGGATCTTCTGGTGGTTGATGACGACAAAAGGCATGTTGGTTTTGCAGGTCAGAGGCTGGTTGCAAGACGCAGTCGGGTTTTCATCTCGTCCAACTCTTCCGGAGTGGGCTGATGCCGCCACCTGCGGTGAAACCACGCCCATTGGTCCGGGTACGTCCGGAGGAGGGCCTCCATTTGGCGGTTCAGGTGCAGGCTGACGAGGAACTGGTTCTGGGCATCGTCCACCTCCGGAAGGCGCGTGAAGCTCCCCCAGTTTTCAAAGCGGAGCCGGAAGCGTCCGTTGGGCTCACGGAGGATCAGGTAATTGACCACCGGGGCACCAGTCCGCAGGGCCAGGGCGGCTGCGCTTTGCGGCGTCTTGGCGGGGAGGTTGAAGAACGGCACCCAGTGGCTGGGGACGTTGGTGTCCTGGTCGATGGCCAGCACAAACACCTCCTTGTCCTGAAAGCAGCGGAGCAGCTTTCGGGTGGCATGCGGGTCACCGCGGCTGATGAGCTTGAGCGCCCCGCGCTCCCGGATGCTCCGGATGGCCTCGTTGAGGCGAGGGTCTGGCACATTGGTGGTAGACGCAGACATGGGAACCCCGGAGATCCGCGAGTAGATGTTGATCAGCTCCCAGTTTCCCAAGTGCAGGCCGAGGAGGATCACCCCCTTCTGCTGAGCGAGGGCCTGCTGCAGGGCGTCTTCATTTTCGAAGATCAGGCGCTCTTCTGCAGCCTGATCAATCTGATCCATGCCCAGGAACTCGAACAGCAACTGCCCAAAGTTTTCGAAGCAGGCCTGGAGCCAGGCTTCCCTTTGGGCATCAGACGCCTCGGGAAAGACGTGGGCCAGCTGGGTTTGGGCGATGCCCCGCTCCTTGGGAAAGAGCTTGAGGGCGATGCGTCCCAGCTGCTTCCCCAGCGTTTGCAGCTGTTCCAGCGGCAGGCGTTTTCCCAGCCAGGTCCCTCCTTGAAAGAGCCGCCACTCAGCCGTCCGGCGCCAGTGCGCCATCCGCGACGAGCGGTGGTGCCGAAACGCCTGGTAGTCAATGGCACTCCCGTCCGACTGCCAATGCGCCTCAAAGGCAGACTCGCTTTCCGTGGGCTCAGAGTTGGGCATGCGCTTCAATGTACTCCCGAACCGCCTCGGCAGTGGCGGGCAGGACGGTTTTTCGCGTTTCCTGGCTCGTCAGGGCCTGAAGCTCAGCGGGCAATTCCAGCGGGGTGTGGGTCGCTCGCTCAACGGCTTCGGCAAACTTCGCAGGGTGCGCACAGGCCAGCGAGATCACGGGTCCTTCCAGCTGAAGCGTCTGCGCCGCGTGGATTCCGGTGGCCGTGTGGGGGTCCAGCAGGTAGCCGTGGTCGCGGAAGGTCTGCTGAATGGTCTCCAGAATGTCCTCATCGGAGGCTCCGGCGGAGTCGAACTCCCTGCGGGCTTCAGCAAGCAGGGGCGCCTCAATCGTCAGCTTTCCGGTCTCCCGGAAGGTCCTCATCCAGTTCCGGATGGTGGCGGCATCTCGTCCAGCCAGCTCAAAGAGGTAGCGCTCGAAGTTGCTCGAGATCTGGATGTCCATGGACGGACTCAGCGTTGGTGTGACCGTGGACTGGTGGTAGGCGCCTGTGCTGAAGAAGCGGTGGAGGATGTCGTTCTGGTTGGTGGCCACGACCAGGCGGTTCACCGGGAGGCCCATCTGCTTGGCGTACCAGCCGGCCAGGATGTTGCCGAAGTTCCCGGAAGGCACCACAAAGGAAACCGGCGCTCCCTTGTCACTGACCCGGAACCAGGCATAGAAGTAGTAGACGATTTGGGCAAGAACCCGCGCCCAGTTGATGGAATTCACAGCGCCGAGGTGGTACTGGCGCTTGAAGTCCAGGTCTCCAAACAGGTCCTTGACGATGTTCTGGGCGTCATCGAAGAAGCCCCGGACCGCGAGGTTGTGGATGTTCGGATCCAGCACCGTTGTCATTTGCCGTTCCTGAATCGGGCTGACGCGGCCTTCCGGATGCAGCATGAAGACTTCCACGCCGGAACGTCCACGCATGCCATGAATGGCTGCGCTTCCGGTATCTCCGGAGGTGGCCCCGAGGATCCGGAGCGGGTGCTGGCGCTTCTCCAGGAAGTGTTCAAAGAGGTTGCCAAGAAACTGCAGGGCCACATCCTTGAAGGCGAACGTGGGGCCGTGAAACAGCTCGAGGACGAAGCGGTCTCCAACCGGCTTGACGGGGGTGACTTCCGGGGTCCGGAAGCTCTGGTAGCTCCGCTCCAGCAAATCGCGCAGGGTCGCTTCCGGAAGCTCGTCTTGCACAAAGTGCTTCAGGAGGGCGGTGCCCAGCTCCGGAAAGCTCAGGGGCCTCCACGCTTCCAGCTCCTGACTCAGGTCCGGAAGGGTGTCAGGAACCAGCAGGCCTCCGTCTTCAGCGAGGCCCATCATGACGGCCTCTTCAAAGGAAAGCCCTTCAACTTGTCCGCGCGTGCTGCGATAATGCATGGATTGATTCGTAATGAGGTTCAATTTTGAGAAGACTGGTGCGCTGCACGCCCCCGTTTTCTAGAAAGGAAGGTCCGTTGTCAAGTTGGAGAGCATGGTTGCTGGGATTGGGACTCGTGTTGTGGGGACCTCTGCTTTGGGCTCAGTCGGCTCCGGTGTTGCCCGAGTTTCAGCTCTATCACTCTGTGGGAAGCCGAGGTAGTTCTTATACCACACTTGCTGGAGGCTTGGCCATTCATTTGTTTGAGGAATCCGGAGGCCCGTCACGGTACCTGCACGTGCTGGCGCTGCAGGTGCCCGGCGCGCGGCTGAGCTCCTTTCACCCGGAAACCGATGGGCAGGGGGTGGAGTTGGGGGTGCATGACCAGTGGACGGTGCCTGCAGGAAAGGCGGCGACTCTTTCAGTCCGGCACCTTGAGTGGAAGGAAGCCGCGCCGGAGTCCGGAGTGGGGAAGGCGTCTCTGGATGCCCTCCACATGGGCTGGAGCTGGGAGACCGGAGTGGCCCCGTGGGTGGTCTGGCTGTTCGGGCTGGATCTGGTCACGCTGCACCTCCCGCATGATCGTCCCACCGAGCTTCAGCTGGCACTGGGGTTCCGGTCTTCCTTCTGAGGATCCTACAGCATCGCCAGGGCGTCCTGAATCTGCTGAGACTCTTCATCGGACAGGATGAAGTCTGACTTGAGGATGGCAAAGGCCTGCTCGGGCATGATCTTCTCCACCAGCTTGGCGTCATCCATCCGCAGCATGATCCGAACCAGGCGGTCAAACATCCCCTTCGGCGTTTCAAAGGCTCCCTTGTTGAGCATGAGGAACTTGTCTACCTGAGCGGGGACGTCAAAGCGCTTCTTGGCCTCATCGAAGACAAATGCCTTGGAGTGGGCGTTGTAGTAGCCGTGAGCCAGAAGCTTGAGCCGGGCAAAGTTGACAATGAAGTCGCTGGCCGTCTTGCTGGCATGGAGGGCCTTCTCCAGGTTGGTGACGGTGGACTGCGGAGCGTTGTAGCTGGCCTCGGCCTTGTCGAGGCTGTCAAACATCACGTGGGTGTGCGTGAGGATGTAGTACAGCATGTCTCCCTTGGGCGTGCGCATCCGCCGGGTCACCCGCCGGAGGGTGTCCATCACGTTGGCGGGGAAGGGGTCGTAGCGTCCGGAGGTCTTGGACTGCTGCATGCTCTTGAGGGCCTTGAGCGGATCGGAGTCGGTGGTGGAGCGCCCAATCATGCTCTGCTCAATGTGGTGGGCCGACCGGTGACCTTCCGGAGAGTCGTCGGCATCGTGGCTGGCGGACATCCGGGGGGCTTCTGTTGCCTGCAGGGACTTCACGCGGAGCTTGACCGGCAGCAGCTGCTCCTCTGCTGTTTCCACAAAGAGGCGCTCTTCTTCAAAGGAGCTGTCCAGCACCTCAAGGACCACCCACTCCAGGGCTTCCGCGTTGAAATCAACGGCTCGGAGGAGCTCCTCCTGGTAACCCGGAGGCGTGGCCAGGAAGTCCTGCAGGGCCTGAGCCTGATCCGCAGGATCGGTTTGTTCGGTCCGGATGCTGTCAAAGTGCGCGTAGAAGTCCTGAAAGCGGTCAATGGACCGAGAGAGCAACTCGCCCATCATTTCCACGTTACCGAGCACCATGCAGGCGGAGGCAACCGAGGTCCGGGCTTCATAAGCCTGCTGAAGCCACTGGTAGAGCTGCAAGGAGGGAGCGGTCTGGTTGGAATCGACGTCTTCAATCAAGGCTCCGAGTTGCATCTCATACTGAGAGATCTCGTTGCGGGCCTGCTCAATCTCACCGATGGTTTCCGTCAGGCCCTTGACAAAAGCCGCGACGATGTCCAGCTTCTCCAGCAGCTCCTTCGACTCCAGGAGCATGCGGTGGTGTGAGTCAAAAATCTGCAAGGCCTTGCGCAGCAGTCCCTGAATGGTGGTCAGGACCTTTTTCAGAAAGTCGGGTTTGAGGCGCTTGGGGGAGGCGTTGTAGTACAGCTTCCCAAAGGAAACCGCGAGGTTTCCGAGGATGGAATTGACCTGCCGGAGGGAGTCCAGAACCTGCTCGAGCTTCCCATTAAACATTTGCAGGTCTTGTTGCTCCTGTGTAGCCTTTTGAAGATGCTTCTCCGCGAACTCGCTGGGCTTCCGGCTTCCCGTGAGCTGCAAGTTCAGGTCGTTCAGGTACTGCAAGGGCGCCAGAGGAACCTGCAACAGCCCGAGTTGCAGCCGCAGGTCATTCACGGTCAGAGGAAAGCGTCCCTTGGGGTCGTGCAGGGCCTTCGGGGCCCGCTGAAGGGCGAGGTTTTGCTGAATGCCCTTGAGCCGTGTCAGGATGGAATCGATGGTGGGCTGAGGCTGCTGGGGAGCCGGTTGCTGCTTCTTGATAACGGAGTCCAGAAGCTGCTCCTCCATTTCCTGCAGGGGGCGGAGGCCCTGGAACAGCTTGTAGGCGGCTTCCAGCTCTTCCACCGTGAGGGGCTGCTCGGCGCCCCCGAATTCCGGGCGGTTCAGGAGCTCCTGAGCCTGAGGCTTTTGCTGGGTGTAGACCTGCTCGAACTTGGCGACGAAGTCGTCATCGACCTGATGCGGAACCGGCAAGTCGCGCCAGCTTTTCTGAGTCTGGAGGCTGTCATGAAGCCGATCCAGCTGGGCGAGAACACGGGTCACGGATTCCCGGGGGGTCAGGCCCTTGGGTTCCATCCCGAAGAAGCCCTGATCGAGGCTCAGGTGAACGCAGTAGCTCAGGTGGCTGATGCGAGACCCCAGGTCCAGAAAGCGCTGGGGGGCCCGCTGGAAGTGCTCCGGAGTCCGGCATTCCTCATAATACGTTTTGAAGAGCTGGCGAATCTCATTCAGCGTCTTCACGATGGTGCTTTGCTCACTTGAAGGAATGAACCAGCGGTGGTCGGGATGAAGCGCTGTTTTGACAAACTTCTGGATGGCTTCTGTTTCAACCTGAGCCGCCTGTAACTGGGAGACCGGTCGTCTCTGTTGCTGGAGCGCCGAGCGCTTCTGCTGGACACTTTGGAGAAGAGAATCGTTCACGGGAACTCCTGAGGACCGCGATTCAAAAAAACATCAGATTATGAACTGGGGATTCCCAGCTAACTCATTTGATCAACAAAGAAATGGGCTCGTTGCTAAAAAATATCTCACAACCCCGCGAGATTCAACAGCTGAGTTTGGAGCAGCTCGAGCAGCTCGCAGAAGAGTGTCGGCAACGCATCATTGAAGTCACCAGCAAGCGCGGAGGCCACCTGGCGTCTTCTCTGGGAGCCGTGGAACTCTCGGTTGCCCTCTTCAAGCTGTTTGACTTCGAGCAAGACCGCATCATCTGGGATGTTGGGCACCAGGCGTATGCCCACAAGATCCTCAGTGGACGCAGCGACGCCTTTGAAACCCTGGCCCAAAAGGGAGGCATCAAGAAATTCCTCTCCCGTGATGAAAGCCCCTATGATCACTTTGGAGCCGGGCATGCCTCCACCTCCATTTCTGCCGGAGTGGGCATGGCGATCAGCCGGGACCTGAGGCAGCAGGACCATCAGGTCATTGCGGTCATCGGGGACGGCTCCATGACCGGAGGCATGGCCTTT
Organism: Deltaproteobacteria bacterium; assembly: GCA_038150265.1. Taxonomy (GTDB): domain Bacteria; phylum SAR324; class SAR324; order SAR324; family NAC60-12; genus JAYPUA01. The sequence goes on from JAYOTF010000002.1 coordinate 62,208, forward strand.
GAGGCCCTGAACCACAATGGGTTTGCCGAAAAGAAGATGCTGCTGATCTACAGCGACAACGGCATGAGCATTGACCCCAACGTCGGCGCGCTCTCCAAATTTGTCACCCGCATTGCCGCGTCTCGCTCGTACAACCGCCTTCGTGAAGAAACCTGGGACCTCATTGGCAAGTCCCCCTTCTCGAAGACGCTGCACATTGGCATGGAGAAGGTGCTCGACTCCATGAAGACCTTCTTCACGCCCGGAATGCTCTTCGAGCAGCTAGGCTGGCGGTACTTTGGCCCGGTAGACGGACACAACCTCAAGGAACTCCTCGACATGCTTCAGCATGTGAAGGACTTTGAGGGCCCGGTTGTGGTGCATGCCATCACCAAGAAGGGCAAGGGGTACAAGTATGCGGAAGAAGACGCTTACAAGTACCACGGGGTGAAGCCCTTTGTTCCGGAAAGTGGCGAGTTCATCAAGAAGAGCACTGCTGCCCCGACCAAGGCGGTCAGTTACTCCGACATCTTTGGGACCACCCTGAGTGAGTTGATGAGCAACGATCCGGACGTGGTGGCAATCAGTGCCGCCATGCTCAGCGGAACTGGTTTGTTAGCCCTGCAAGAACGCTACCCGGATCGCATCATTGATGTTGGGATTGCGGAAGGACACGCGGTGACCTGTGCCGCCGGAATGGCCACCAACGGCACCAAACCCTTTGTGGCGATCTATTCCTCGTTCCTCCAGCGCTCTGTTGATCAGCTCATTCACGATGTGGCCATTCAGAACCTTCCGGTCCGCTTCATGCTGGATCGCGCGGGTTTTGTGGGCGCTGATGGCCCCACCCATCATGGGGCCTATGACCTGACCTACCTGCGGATGATTCCGGGAATGACGGTCATGGTTCCACGCAACGGTGCCGAAATGAAGCGCATGCTCCGCTTTGCCCACGAGTTTGAGTCCGGACCCATCGCCATGCGTTACCCGAGGGGCGAATCGGCCGAGCTGGACGAGTCCACTGTCCCGCCCATTGAGCTGGGTCAGGCCGAGGTGCTGCAGGAAGGCACAGAGGTGGTGCTCTTTGCCGTGGGGGTGATGGTGGAGCAGGCGCAGGCCGTGGCCGAGCGTCTGGGTGAGCAGGGGTGGTCGTGTGCGGTGGTCAATGGCCGGTTTGTGAAGCCTCTGGATGCGGAAACCCTCCTGCGCCTGGCACACTCAGCAGAGCTGGTGGTGACACTTGAGGAAAACACCGCCCAGGGGGGATTGGGCAGCGCGGTGCTGGAAACCCTTTCTGCAGCTCAGGTTTTGGTGGAAACCCTGGTGGTTGGAATTCCCGACCGCTTCATTGCCCAAGGCTCCCCTGACGAACAGCGTGAAGAGGCTCAGCTGTCGGTGGAGGCCATTGAGGCCCAAATTCAAACGCGTTTGCAGGGGCGTCAACCTCAACGCCTGCGAGCCCTTCCCCAAGAGGCGCGAAAGGTGTCCTGAGGCAAGCCAAAGGGCACTTTTTACTTGCAAAACCCTGCCAAACCCCTTCTACTTGGACCGTCCGCTTACCCCAGTTTCGGTACTCCTTGACCCGGCATTGAGTTGAGTGCCGAAGCCTCCCTCTGGCGGTCCAGTTTGTTAACCCCCAATTACTTCAAGGATGAAGAATGTCTGACACGATGTCCCGGCTCGAAGCCAAGATTCAGGATGCGATTGAAACCATTGAAATGCAACGCATGGAAATTGCCGAACTCAAGCAGCGCAACAATGAGCTTGAGCAGCAGCAGCAGGAGTGGGAAGACAAACTGAACGCCTTGATCGAAAAGTTCGAGCAATTTGATACCGAAGACGAGGGCAGCAGCTCGGAAGACGAAGGCGCCACAGAAGAGTCCACCACGTCTTATGAGTCTCCCTCCTACGACAACTCCGGACATCACTACTGAGTCCTTCCCCTCTACGGTCCACCCCTTCCATGCGCTTCCGCCCTGTGATTCGTCGACAGGCTTGGTGGTCCTTTCTCTTTGGCCTGGTGCTGCTCCTCCTGCCTTCGTGGTGCTGGGGCAAGCTTCAGGTGACGGTCCTGCGTCCCACCCTGACCTACCCCACCCAGAGCGCCCCCTGGCTTGAGCCGTTTTTGCAGGTGGAGCTGACCCGCCAGCTTCAGCTTTCCGGGCAGTTTGCGGTCATGCCGACCGAGATCGTCGAGCTGTGGCAGCCGCGTTTGCAGGAGAGCCTGCAGGCCACCCTCAAGGAAATGCAGGTGGAGGTGGGGGTGTCCCTGACCCTGCAGAAGGTGCTGGGGCAGGCCGTCGCGACCTGGCAGGTGCTGCAGGACAACGGCCAGGAGTGGACGGTGCAGGAGTGGACCCAGACGCTGGCGTGGAATGATCCCGCCGAGGTGGTCCGCGAGCTGCTGCAAGGCCTTGGACGCTCCACCATCTTTGCCGAGCTGGACCCCTGGCCAGCATCCTATTCCTGGGAGAGCGTGGAGGCGTTCTTCCGGTGGCGTTCGCAGCTCACACAGATCCCTCCGGACACCCTGGACGCTCGGCTCAGTGAGCTGGACAGCCTGGAAGCCACCCATCCGGAACTGCAGCAGTGGACCGCGTACTACCGGGCACAGCTGCTTGTCCTCAAGGCGACCATCCGGCGCCCGGCCCATGTCCCCACGCTGCGAGAGGCCGAAGACGCCCTGAAGCCCGCCCTGGAGCTGCAACCGGGGGCCAGCGAGCAGCATGCGCTGATGGCGCTGATCCTTCACCTCAAGGGGGAGAAGCCCCTCGCCAAGTCAGAGGCCGTTCAGGCCAATGCGACCAATCCTCGGCTGGGACCCGCTCTCATTCTCTACGGCCTGACGGTGGGGCAGCGTCCGCAAGACGGGCAGAGCTACATTGTCTCCGGGCTGACGCACTACCCCTTTCTGAAAGAAGCCTCTCCCCGCGATCTTCCCCCTTACCATGTGTTGGTTCCGGAACTGGCCCGCTGGCTGGCACCTCCGGAGGCCTCAGGCGAGCAGGAAGACTTTGCGACCCTCATGCGTGAAGGCGAGGCTCAGTACCAGGCCGGGGAGTGGACCCGCTCTGAGCGTTACTTCAAACGAGCCCAACAGCTGGAGCCTGAACGTCCGGAAGCGCCCGTCTTTTTGGCCCGTCTCCGGATTGCCCAAGAGGACCCCACGGGCAGCCTGAAGATCCTCAACCCCCTCCGGAAGCAATTCCCCAACGATCCGCAGGTGATGCTCTACTACGGCTACACCCTCGAAAAGCTTGGAGAGATGGAGGCGGCTGAAAACGCCTACCGGGATTCTCTGCGGAACTCTCCGGACAACTCGCGTGCCCTGCTGCGCTTGGGAACAGTGCTCATCAAGCGTGGACGTCTGGAAGAAGCCCGCAGCTTTCTGGAAAGCCTGACCCGCAAGTACCCCACTTATACGGTCGCGTGGTGGAACCTGGGCATCACCTACCATCAGCTCAGTGAACTGCGGCTGGCAGAAGAGGCCTGGAGTCAGGCCCTGGCCCTGGAGCCCAACAACCTCAAAATCCAACGGACCCTGGAGCGGGTTCGACAGGAAATCGCCCGCAGTCGCTGAACCCCAATCAGCCCCCACGGAGGGGAAACGGTCGGGGGCTGTCGTTACATTTTTCCAGATAGAAAACTTGCAGCACCGTGCGCTGAGGCTACCCTGTTGAGCGACTTACCTAACCTCCACCCGTAATGGTGATTCATGGCAGATCTCGGTACGATTGCATTGATGGTGGCTCTCGCTGCCTGTCTCTATGGCACGGTTGTGCCCCACCTCGGCGTCAAGACCAACAACTGGAACCTGGTCCGCTCCGCTCAGAACGCCAGCATCCTGACGTTCTTCCTCATCGCAATAGCCTCCCTCGTGCTGGAGTATGCGCTCATCACGAGTGACTTCAGCATCCGTTACGTCTGGGAAACCTCCAGCACCGACATGCCGCTTTTCTACAAGGTGGCTGCGTTCTGGGGCGGCCTGGACGGATCCCTGCTGTTTTGGCTGCTGGTCCAGAGCCTCTTCACGATGGTGGTGGCCTTCCGCTACCAGTACTCCAACCGGGAAATCATCCCCTACGTCCTCACCACCCTGAATGCCCTGATGGCCTTCCTGCTGATCCTCCTGCTCGGGTGGTCCAACCCGCTGGAGCTGCAGGCGGTGATTCCGGAAGAAGGACGGGGCCTCAACCCGTTGCTGCAGCATCCGGCAATGGCGGTTCACCCGCCTTCGCTGTACCTCGGCTTCATCGGCTTCAGTGTCCCCTTTGCCTTTGCGATGGGAGGCCTCATGAAGGGGCGGCTGGACAACGAATGGGTGCTGACGACTCGGCGCTGGACGCTGTTTGCCTTCTACTTCCTCTCCACCGGGCTCATCCTGGGAGGCCAGTGGGCTTATGAAGAACTCGGCTGGGGCGGCTTCTGGGCCTGGGACCCGGTTGAAAATGCGGCGTTCATGCCGTGGCTGACGGGAACCGCCTTCCTGCACTCGGTGATGATTCAGGAAAAACGGAACATGCTCCGGATCTGGAACGTGGTCCTCATCATTGTGACCTTTGCCCTGACGATCATTGGCACCTTCCTGACGCGGTCCGGAGTGGTCAATTCGGTGCACTCCTTCACGCAGTCCGAGATCGGCCCGGCGTTTCTGGTATTCCTGGCGGTGGTGCTGGTGATTGCCTTTGCCCTGCTCTTCAAGCGGATCAACCTGCTGGAGTCGGAGCACAAGATGGAATCCGTCCTGTGCCGGGAAAATGCCTTCCTCGCCCAGAACGTCCTCTTTGTCAGCATGGCCTTTACCGTGTTGCTGGGCACCACGTTCCCGCTGCTGGCCGAGGCCGTGCGGGGCGCCAAGCTTTCCATTCAGGCGCCGTTCTTCAACACGATCATCGCGCCGATGGGCTACCTGTTGATGTTCCTCATGGGCATTGGCACCCTGATCGCGTGGCGCAAGGCCAGCTGGGAAAGCCTGCGCCGGAGCTTCCAGAATCCGATGCTGCTGGCCACGGTGGTGACGGTGGCGGCCTTCTTCCTGCTGCCGTCTGGGACGGCTTCCGGAGTCTATGCGATCCTCTGGACGACGTCCTTTGTGATGGCGACCATTGTCATTGAGGTGATCAAGGCGGGAAATGCCAAGGCCAAGCAGCTGCAGACCAACTGGTTCACCGGCTTCTTCTATGCCGTCAACCGCAACCGCCGCCGCTACGGAGGCCTCCTGATTCACGTTGGGGTGATCCTGATGTATGTGGGCATTGCCGGCAAGTTCCTCAGCACCGAACACTCCTTCACCCTGGAGCAGGATGTCCCGAAGACGGTGGAAGGCTTCACGCTCGTGTCCAAGGGCGTGGATGAGTTTCCAGTCGCCAACGCGACCCACCGGGCTGCGATCATTGAAGTCTATGACGAGGAGGGCACGCTGCTGGAGGTGATGAAGCCGGCCAAGAGCTTCTACCCGACGCAGCCGCAGCCCCTCACCGAGGTGGCCATCCGCCGGACCTTCAGTGAAGACCTCTACCTCATCTTCTCCAGCGAAGACGGGGCCGATCAGGGGACGGTCACCATCCGGATGTTCGTCAACCCGATGATGGCCTGGGCGTGGTCAGCCCTCCCGATCTTCACCCTGGGCATTGGCCTGTGCCTCTCTTATCGTCCGAAGCACCTCCTGACCCGTGAGTCAGTTGTTCGCAAGCGTTACCAACGGGGCTACGCAACCGGAGGCGCGCAATGAGCCTGTGGACGTCCTGGAAGTTCTGGGCCGCCTGGGCAATGATTGGTGGACTGATTGGGCTCTTTGCCTTCGGGTTCACCACCGACCCGAAGCTGGTGCCGTCCCCGCTGATCGGCAAGCCGGCCCGTTCCTTTGACCTGCAGCTGCTCAACGGCACCCAGACGGTGTCGCTGGAAGACTTCCGAGGGAAACCACTGGTGCTCAACTTCTGGGCCTCCTGGTGCGTGGAGTGCCGGTCGGAAGCGTCAGAGCTGGAGGCCTTCCACCAGGAGCACTCGGCAAAGGGAGATGCTGTTGTGGTGGGAGTGGCCATCCAGGATACGGTGGATCAGGCCCAGGCCTTTGCCCAGCGATTTGGGAAGACCTATCTGCTGGGACTGGACAATGAGGCCGGGAAGATCGCCCTCGATTATGGCATCTATGGCGTTCCGGAGACGTTCATCATCGACGCCAACGGCGTCATCCGTACCAAGCAGGTTGGGGGAGTCACCCGAGCCTGGCTCGATCAGCAACTCGAAAAGCTTGCCCAAGAGGGCTGACCCTTCCCCTTTCGTCTTTCCAACAAGACGTCACTCAGAGGCTTCATGATCCCGAAGTGGAAATCCATTCTGAGTGACCGTCGCCTCCTCCGTAACGGAATCCTCATTGGGGCCATCTGGTTTGGGGTAACGTGGTGGCAGACTCGTGACCTGGTTCCCACAGAAACTCCTGCCGCGCCTCTTCCGACCGCCTCCTTGAGCGGGCCGGTCCCTACGCTGGAAGAGCATGAGGGCAAGCGAGTCCTGCTTTACTTCTTTGCCCCGTGGTGCTCGGTGTGTGCAGTCAACATCAGCAACCTCGATTGGCTCCGGAAGCTCCGGTCGGAGGAACATCTCGCCATTTATGCGGTCGCGTTGGACTATCAGAGTCCGGACGAGCTGGAGGCTTATGTTCAGCAGCATGAGCTGACCGTTCCGGTGCTACTGGGCACACGGCAGACGTGGGCCAGCTACCGGGTGCAGGCCTTCCCGACCGTCTATGCGCTGGACGAGTCCGGACACATTGAATCCCGGGCTGTGGGCTACGTCCCGCTGGTGGGCCTGTGGTGGCGCAGCCTCTAACAACGCCTTCTTTTTCAGCATCAACAAGGAATCAGCATGAGTTACACTCCCGCAGAGAACCGTTACGAGCAGATGATCTACCGCCGCTGTGGCCGGTCTGGCATTCAGTTGCCGCTGGTCTCCCTGGGCCTGTGGCACAACTTTGGAGAAGACACCCCCCACGAGGTGAAACGGGCGATGTGTCAGGTGGCGTTTGACCACGGCATCAACCACTTTGACCTGGCGAACAACTATGGCCCGCCTCCGGGAAGTGCAGAGGAGGCGTTTGGCGAGATTCTGCGGACGGACCTCAAGGGGTACCGGGACGAGTTGATCATTTCCTCAAAGGCGGGCTACCTGATGTGGCCCGGACCCTACGGCGAGTGGGGCAGCCGCAAGTACCTGGTGGCCTCGTGCGATCAGTCCCTCAAGCGGATGGGCCTCGACTACGTTGACATCTTCTACTCCCACCGTTTCGATCCGGAGACGCCGCTCGAGGAAACCATGGGCGCTCTCGATTACATCGTCCGCTCCGGACGGGCACAGTATGTGGGGATTTCGTCTTACAACTCCCAGCGGACTCGGGAGGCGGTCGCGATCCTGAAGGACTTGGGAACGCCCTGCCTGATCCATCAGCCGTCTTACAGCATGATCAACCGCTGGCTGGAGCGAGATGGCCTGAAGGAAACCCTGCAGGAGCTGGGGGTGGGCTCCATTGCCTTCTCTCCGCTGGCGCAGGGAATGCTGACCAACAAGTACCTCGGAGGGGTGCCGCAGGATAGCCGGGCGGCGCAGGACAAGTCGCTGGATCCGGAGTTTCTCTCTGAGCGAGCGCTGGGGAACATTGCCAGGCTCCACGAAGTGGCCCAGCGCCGCGGGCAGACGTTGGCGCAGATGGCAATCGCCTGGGTGCTGCGGGAGGGCGGAATCACGAGCGCGCTGATTGGAGCGTCTCGTCCGCAGCAGGTGATCGACTGCGCCGGGGCCATCCGGAACCTGGAGTTCACCCCGGAAGAACTGGCCGAGATCGACCAGTATGCAGATGAAGAGGCGATCAACCTCTGGGCTCAGTCCGCTGAGCTGGATTCCTGAATCACTCCTCTGCTCCGGAATGGTCCAGCGGCAACGCCATCGCCATTCCGGACACTCCTTCTTGCTGCCGAAGCAGCATCAATTCTCCCTTCAACTGATGAGCGACCCTCCGGAAGTGCTGGAGCAACGCATCCTCGGGTGCCGACTGCAGGAACTGATCAAGGGCGGGTGACGGACGGGGCACCTGAATCCGGAATCGCGAATGCACACCGGGGCGCAGGTTCAGGAAGGGCGCGTTGGTGTCAGTGGCGCGCAAGGCCCCCACTTCCAGGAGCAGCTCCTCTCCGGCCTGAGTGGTGGAAGCGCAGGTTTGCAGACCCCACAGCAGCAACTCAAGCAGCATGAGGGCATCGCAGCCAACCGACCGGGCCTCCACCTCTCGCTGAATCCGTAGCGGCGTCTCGGGGTAGCTGCCTTCCCAAAGCGTCTGGATCAAGGGCAGCACCTGGTCGAGCACGGACTCGTCGTTGGGAACTCCGGGGGTGAGGAGGGCCAGCTGCTCCTGAAAACGGATCCGAAGGTCTGCCGAGACGGAGCTTTGCTCCCAGCGCAGCCAGGTCCGGGCCAGGACGTGTCCGTGGTGCCAGGAGAGCCCCCCTGCGCTTCCAGAGAAGAGGCTGCTCTGGTGCAGGGCCATTTCAATGGTGGCCAGCAGTTCGCGGCGCTTGAACGGCTTGACGATGTATCCGGAGGGATGCGTCAGCTTGGCGCGTTCCAGCATGGACTGGTTGGTGAACGAAGTCACATAGATCATCGGCAGACCATGCTGCTGCCGGAGCTGTTGGGCGGTTTCAATGCCGTCCATCTCGCCAGAGAGCATCACATCCACCAGCGCCAGATCCACGGACTGCTCCTGCAGCAACGCCAGGGCTTCCTCGCCAGACGAGGCGATGAAGGCGGAGTACCCGGCTTCTTCCAGGCAGTACACCATGTCGTCTGCGACAATGGCCTCATCTTCAATCACCAGCAGCCGTCCGTGGTTCATGCATCCTCCGGAAACTCGAGCTCAAAGCAGGCCCCGTTGGCGTTGAAGGCATGGTAGGCCTGGCCAATCTGGCGGGAGAGGAGGTGAATGAGCCGGAGCCCCGTGGTTTCTGACTGGCCCCAGTTCGCCAGCTCCGGGAAGCCCGGCCCATTGTCGCAGACGGCCAGGCGGATCTGCTGGTTGGCAACCGGGCGGAGTTCCACCTGGATGTGAGTCGGGTCGCTGGTGCGGGCGTGCTTGATGGCGTTGGTCAGCAACTCGTTGAGGATGAGGCCACAGGGGATGACGTGATCAAGGCGAATCCGGACGGGCGCCAGCTGGAGGTTCAGCTTGGTCACCTCGTGGGTGCTGTAAGAGGCGAGCAGTTCCTGGGCCAGCTCCCTGACAAATTCGGGGAAGTCGATCTGCGTCAGTTCGGGAGCGCGGTAGAGTTTTTCATGAATCAGAGACATGGTATGGATGCGCTGCTGAAGCTCCCGGGTCAGTTCCTCCAGGCGCTCCTCCCGGATGCTCCGGAACTGCAGGCGCAGCATGCTGGAGATGATCTGCATGTTGTTCTTCACCCGGTGGTGCACCTCCTGGAGCAGGATCTCCTTTTCCTTGAGGGAGTGCTGCAACCGGTTGCCGGCGTCAATGCGCTCCTCGACTTCCTGCAGCAGTTGCTCGTTGGCCTGCCGCAGCTCTTCCGTTCGGCTCAGCACCTGTTCCTCCAACTGCTGCTTGTAGCGCATCAGCTCGGCCTCGGCCTCGGCCCGACGTTTCAGCTCGTCCCGGAGCTGCTCCGTGTACTGCCGCAGGGTTTGGCGCATCCGGTTGAAGGCAAAGACGACCTCTTCGAGCTCGTCGTGTCGCTTGACGCGTTGAAGCTGCAGGGGCGCGGCAAGGGTTTCCGGGGTGGTGGCGTGAGCGAAGTCGGCCATGGTTCCGAGGTGCCGGGTCAGGAGGCGCTGCACCAGGATGAAGATGAATCCGGAGATGAGAAAGGTCTTGAGGGCCTGTGTGGCAAGAATCAGCAGCACGCGGTCCCAGAGCCGCTGCTCGGCTTCAGCCAGTGAGGCCACCAGGCGGAGCTCGCCCAGGTCGTAGGATTCGCCGTTGTGGGTGTAGCGCAGGGGGTAGCGGTGCTCGACCTCCGATGCGGCCGGCCGGATTCCTTCTTCCATCTGCACGCCTTCGGGGGAGCGGATTTCGGCAAAGCGCATGTCCGGAAGCCGCACCACCCCTTCCAGCAGCACCTGGGTCTGGCGCAGGTCGGTCATCCAGAGACTGTTGATGATGCCCTGCAGGTAGCTGGTCCGGATCTGCTCCATGCGGTCTTCAATCAGGTGGACGTCTCGGCGGTAGTCGGTCTGGAGCTGGTACCCGGTGCCCAGCAGGGTAAACAGCGAACTCGCCAGGAGGATGCTGAAGATCAACCGACTGCCGATCGAATCGCGTCTCAGGACTTTCGGAGGCGCCAGAGGAAGGGGGAAATTCATAGAAGCTCAAACATTTTGACGTCGCATCTCGGTTCGGGATGCCTTATCCTTTTGGACAATTTACGGTAATCCGTCCAGGGGGATGGTTTCCCGCCGGAACGAACTTGGAGGAAAAATATGACTGCTGCGAAGTTTTACTTCCCTCATGAAGAACTCTGCCGTGAGCTTGACCTCAGCCAGCGGAAGGTCCTGGTCATGGAGTCGGCCCTGGCCGATGTGCTGGAGGAGCTTCGTTTTCTGCACCGGCAGGCGGAGCAGATCACCATTCCCGCAGGCCTGCCGGTCTCCCGGGGGCTGCAGGATCTGGTGGAGGAGCTTCAGTTTACCAAGCGCCAGCTGGATGTCCTGCACGGGTCCCTGGAGGAAGCCTCACAGCAAGCGAATCAGCGAGATGCCGGACAGCAGCTCCGTGAACGCCTGGTCAAGCTGATGAACCTGGCCCTGCGCCACTGGGAAGAGGCGACCGGGACCACCAAGCTGGAGTTGGCTGAGGAGAGCGGCATCTGGAAGCTCCACCAGGACAAGGGGTACCTGCGCGTCCGGACCCTCGACCGTTACCTCAGTGTGCCGACCCTTCCCAAGCAGCCTCGCTGGCGAGACGTGACCCGAACCGTTCGGTTTGTCCTTAGCAAGGGCTCGTCTTCTGTGGTCGAGGAACTCCTCCGGAACCTCCAGGAGTTTCAGCGCCTGCTCCTGCGTTCTCCGACCTGAGCGCCTCCAAGTGTTCCCAATATTTTGCAGAATTGCAACGATTCTTCCTCGTGGTGAATTTTACTAAAATTTTGATTTTTAAACGGATTTCTGGAGAATTTTCCGAATTTTCCAGAAATAGTTCTTGCCGGCTTCCCGAAAACACGGTTTGCTTTTGAGGCGGAAAACGCTGGTGGTCCTGCTGCTGCTGTGTGGAACGGTGGTGAGCGCTGCTCCCTGGCGAGTGGCCCTGTTCACGCCTCGGCAGCAAGATGACCCCTTCTGGGGACAATTCGTCGGCTTCGCGCTGCAGGCTGGAAGCGACCTCGCTGTGGAAGTGGTTCCGCATTATGCCGGAGGGAGCCTTCCGAAGATGCGGAATCAGATTGAAGCGGCCGCAGCGTCTGAAGCGTATGATGCCCTGATCTTCCCCAACTTCAAGATGGGCGGACGGGCCTTTCTGGAAGCTGCCGAGGCGCATCAGGTACCGGCGTTCATCGTCAATTCCGGGTTTACGGCGGCAGAGCAGGTGGGGCAGCCCCGAGAGGCGTTTCAGTACTGGATCGGCGAGCTGCTTCCGGATGAGACGGAGGCCGGAGCTGCCGTTGCCGAAAGCCTCATTCAGCAAGGAATCCGTCAGTTTGGTGACTCCGGTCTGGAGCTGGTGGGCATTGCGGGAATCATTTCCGACTACGCCTCCACGGAACGGACCGAGGGGCTGATCCGGACGCTGCAACGCTATCCGGAGGCTTCGCTGCGGCAGATGGTTCCTGCCAATTGGAGCGCGGAGCAGGCGGCACAAAGCTTTGCCATCCTGCAGCGCCGCTTTCCGGGGGTCAAGCTGGTGTGGTGTGCCAGCGACGTCATGGCGCAGGGGGTGCTGACCGCTGCTCGGCAAAACGGGCTCGTCCCCGGGCAGGACCTGCTGGTGGGAGGGTTCGACTGGGCGGAGACGGGCTTGCGCTCGGTGGCCAGTGGAGACCAATGGAGCAGCGCTGGCGGGCACTTCCTCGAAGGAGGTTGGGCGATTGTGCTGGTGTATGACTACCTCGAAGGCGTTGACTTTGCCCCGCTGGGCGTCCACTGGCGCTCGCGCATGGAGACCGTCACGCATGAAACGTGGTCCACGTACTCGGCATCGCTGGAGCAGCTCAACCGCGCCCAGCTGGACTTCCGGAAGGTGTCGCGGTTCCAGAACCCGAAGCCGACTTATGACCTGAAGGTTCGGAATGTCCTGGAAGAGGTTCAGGTTCAGCACAACGCGCGGCAGCCGTAACGGAGGCTCAGCCGCCACCTGCCTTCAGACGATTCAACAGTTTGAGCCAATGGGCTCAAGAGGACCTTTGAGCAATCAAGGGAAGCCTTCCAGGAGGCGGAGGTTCCGCGACCCTGGACATTCAAGCGCCGCCGTGAGCCTGAGGTTCCGGAGGCGACTCATCACACAACTCTTTGGAGAGTAACCATGCACCAAAAACTCATCAAAAACTTTGCTGTCGCAGGGTCCCTGATGCTGTCATCCACCTTTGCGATGGCCAGCGATGTCGAGGTTCTTCACTGGTGGACATCCGGTGGAGAGGCTGCGGCACTGAACGTGTTGAAGGACGACCTGGTGAGCAAAGGGGTCGGCTGGAAAGACATGCCGGTCGCCGGTGGGGGTGGAGAGAGCGCCATGACGGTTCTGGCCGCTCGCGTGTCCGCAGGGAACCCGCCCACCGCGGTCCAGATGCTGGGCTTTGACATCCTGGATTGGGCGAAGCAGGGCAAGCTGGCCAACCTGAACACGGTGGCTCAGCGTGAGAACTGGGACGCCGTGGTTCCGGCCGCACTGCAGAAGTTTGCCAAGTACAACGGCCAGTGGGTTTCGGCTCCCGTGAACGTGCACTCCACCAACTGGGTATGGGCCAACAAGAAGATCCTGGACGACCTGGGCATTCAGCAGCCCGGCACCTGGGATGAGTTTGTGGCAGCGCTGGAAAAGGTGAAGGCTTCCGGAAAAGTCGCCCTCGCGCACGGTGGACAGGCGTGGCAGGACGCGACCATCTTTGATGGGGTTGCCATGGCAACCGGCGGACCGAACTTCTACCGGGCGGCGTTCATTGACCTCGATCCGAAGGCGCTGAACTCTGAGACGATGCGCCAGACCTTCGAGCGCATGGCTGTGCTGCGTGGATTTGTTGATGAGAACTTCTCCGGACGGGACTGGAACCTGGCCTCGGCGATGGTCATCAACAACGAAGCCGCCTTCCAGATCATGGGAGACTGGGCGAAGGGTGAGTTCCTCAAGGCCAACAAGGTGCCGGATCAGGACTTCCTCTGCTTCCGGGTGCCAGGCACACAAGGCACAGTGACCTTCAACTCCGACCAGTTTGCGATGTTTGGTGTGGAAGGGGGTGCCGCAAAGGATCAGGCGACCCTGGCGAGCGCCATCATGGCTCCGTCCTTCCAGTCTGCGTTCAACGTGGTGAAGGGCTCGGTTCCGGCTCGGACGGACGTCCCGAACACCGACTTTGACGCGTGCGGCAAGAAGGGCATGGCCGAGTTGGCAGCCGCCAACGCCACCGGCATGCTGTTTGGCTCCATGGCACACGGACACGCCAACCCGGCTGCTGTGAAGAACGCCATGTACGACGTCATCACCGCCCACTTCAACGGTGAGTACGACGCTGCTACGGCTGCTGAAGAAATGGCCAGCGCAGTTTCGATGGCGAAGTAAGCCGCTGTTGTTTCTCTGAGTAGGGGCAGAGTGGCTTCGGTGGCTCTGCCCAGTATCCCCCCTCAACCTCAAGGAGGCCTCACATGGCACAACCCGCCATGCAGGAAGACCTGAAAACCCGCCTTCAGCACTGGATTCCCAAGCTGGTTCTTTCCCCCTCCCTGGCGCTGACTCTGGTGTTTGTTTACGGATTCATCCTCTTTTCGCTCTACCTTTCCTTTACCGACAGTCGCCTGCTCCCGTCCTACAACCTGGTCGGGTTTTCCAACTACGAAAAACTGTTTCAACTGCGGCACTGGAACATTGCCATTACCAACCTTGGCATCTTTGCCGGCCTCTACATCTCGATCTGTACCATCATTGGGCTGACGCTGGCCATCTTTCTGGATCAGAAGATCCGGGGGGAAGGCGTGCTGCGTCCGATCTTCCTGTACCCGATGGCCCTGAGCTTCATTGTGACGGGAACCGCGTGGAAGTGGTTTCTGGATCCGGGGATTGGACTGGAGAACACCATGCACCTCTGGGGCTGGGAAACCTTTGAGTTCAACTGGATCAAGGACCGGGATTATGCGCTTTACACCGTGGTGCTGGCCGCCGTTTGGCAAACCAGCGGTTTTGTGATGGCGATGTTCCTGGCGGGGCTCCGGGGCATTGACAATGAGATCCTCAAGGCTGCTCAGATTGATGGCGCCTCCAACTGGAACCTCTACAAACGCATCATCATTCCCCAGCTGCGTCCAGCGTTCCTTTCAGCGTTTGTCATCCTCAGCCACCTGGCCATCAAGTCCTACGACCTGGTGATTGCCCTGACCGGAGGCGGGCCCGGGCGGGCGACCGAGCTGCCGGCGACCTTCATGTATTCCTACACCTTTACCCGCAAGCAAATGGGGATTGGCGCCTCGTCCGCCGTCATCATGCTGTTGACGATTGTGGCCATCATGGTGCCCTACCTCTATTCCGAACTGAGGGAGAAAAAGTAATGGCGATTGCTTCGAATGAAACAGCAGTCAGCAATTCCCGCTTCATTCAGGTTCTGATCTACCTGACCCTGCTTCTCTTTGCGCTGTTTTACTTGCTGCCCTTTGGCATCATGGTCCTGAACTCGGTCAAGCCGCTTGCGGAAATCACAGGTGGCAACATGATGAGCCTGCCGGTGGTGTTCACCCTGGAGCCCTGGGCCAAGGCGTGGTCCACCGCCCAGATTGGCGTGGAGGCGAATGGACTGAGCCCGTACTTCTGGAACTCCATCAAGATGGTGGTGCCTGCGGTGACGATTTCAACGATCCTGGGCGCCGTTAACGGCTACGTCCTCACGAAGTGGCGCTTCCGGGGAGACACCCTGATTTTTGGGCTCATGCTCTTTGCCTGCTTCATCCCCTTCCAGATTGTCCTCATTCCGATGGCCCGGATCCTGGGCCTCAGTGGCCTGGCAGGTTCCACTCCGGGGCTGGTGCTGGTGCATGTCGTTTACGGGCTGGGCTTCACGACCCTGTACTTCAAGAACTACTACCAGGTGTTCCCCACCGAGCTGATCCGGGCGGCCCAGATCGATGGCGCCGGCTTCTTCCGGATCTTCTGGCGCATCCTCCTGCCCAGCTCCGGACCCATCATCGTGGTCTCCATCATCTGGCAGTTCACCAACATCTGGAACGACTTCCTCTTTGGCGCCTCCTTTGCCGATTTCGACAGCCAACCGATGACCGTCGCCCTCAACAACCTGGTGCAGAGTTCCACTGGGGTGAAGGAGTACAACGTTCACTTTGCCGGAGCCATCATTGCGGCCCTCCCGACGCTGCTGGTCTACATTGTGGCCGGGCGCTACTTCGTCCGCGGACTGATGGCTGGCTCGGTCAAGGGCTAGGACTAACCCCACACGCTACGTTTTCACATGAGCTTTCTGAAAATTGAAAATGCTACCAAGTCGTACGGCTCGGTGGAGGTCCTCCACAAGATTGACATTGAGGTGCAGGAGGGAGAATTCCTGGTGCTGGTTGGCCCTTCCGGATGTGGCAAATCGACGCTGCTGAACATGATTGCCGGCCTGGAAGGCATCACCTCCGGAAACATCCACATCAACGGGCGCCTGATGAACGGCGTCCATCCGTCCAAACGGAACATCGCCATGGTCTTTCAGTCCTATGCGCTGTATCCGAACATGACGGTTGGGGAGAACATCACCTTTGGGTTGGAAATGCACGGTGTCCCCAAGCCTGAGCGTGACGCGGCCATGGCGCGGGTGGCCAACATGCTCCAGATTGACCAGCTACTCGACCGCAAGCCCGGACAGCTTTCGGGCGGGCAGCGGCAACGTGTGGCCATGGGACGGGCCCTGGTGCGCGATCCGGACGTGTTCCTGTTCGATGAGCCCCTCTCGAACCTCGATGCCAAGCTCCGGGTGGACATGCGGACCGAGATCAAGAAGCTGCACCAGAAGCTGAAGACGACCACGGTTTACGTGACCCACGACCAGATTGAGGCCCTCACCCTTTCCACCCGCATCGCCGTGATGCACCGTGGATACGTGCAGCAACTGGGGACCCCGCAGGAAATCTACGACTCGCCGGCGAATGTCTTTGTGGCCACCTTCATGGGCAGCCCCGCGATGAACATCATCCCCGCCCAGGTCGTGATGGCCGGAGACCACCCTTCCATTGAGGTGAAGGATTCCAGCGGCAAGCCGGTGTCCCTCCGGTTCAGTCACCCGGGTCTGGCGAAGTGGAAGGACCGTGAGGTCCTGCTCGGCATCCGTCCGGAAGCGATCACTGACGTCGAAGGCGCCGACCGAAAGGCCCAGAACGTCCAGACCTTCACCAATCTGGTGGACATCACCGAGCCTGCAGGTTCGGATACCTTTGTCACCATGACCCTGTGCAACCAGGCGGTGATTGCCCGGATGCGTTCCGACATTGTGGTGGCCCCCGAGCAGCACTTCGAGTTTGCGGTGAACATGGACAAGGCGGTGGTCTTTGATCCTCAGAGCGAGGACCGCATTCAGCTCGACTGATCGGGTCCGGTGAGGGGCTTCGGGTGAAGCGACGGGTCGGTTCCGGAAGAGTCAGGGGCCGGGCGGTTCATCAAGGATGAGCGTGTCAGCGCCGTGGTAGACAAGGAAGTGCTTGCCTCCGGCCCGAGAAATGAGCGTGACCCCGAGCCGCTGGGCGAGGTCCAGACCCATGCGGGTGACGCCTGCCCGCGAGATCAGCACCGGAATGCCCATCTGCGCCGTCTTGATCACCATCTCCGAGGTCAGGCGCCCGGTTGTGTAAAAGACCTTGTCTCCCCCCTGCACTCCTTCCAGCAGCATGTGCCCGGCAATGGCGTCCGCGGCATTGTGCCGTCCCACGTCCTCCACAAAAAACCGAACCTGATCCTGCTCACAGAGGGCGCACCCATGGACCGCTCCGGAGACGCGGTAGACGTCATTGCAGTGCTTGAGGTTCCGGAGGAGGGCGTAAAGCGTGGACTGGCGGACCGATGGACGCGGAAGCTGGTAGCGCTCCAGGTCTCCCACCAACTCCCCAAAAACCGTTCCCTGGCCACATCCGGTGGTGACGGTACGCTTGGCGAGCTTTTTCTCCCAGCCGGTGAGGTCGTTCTGAATGAAGAGGATCACCGTCTGAGCATCCCACACCACCTCCACGGAAAGCAGCTCAGAGGCCTGCTCCAGAAATCCCTGATTCCGCAGCCAGCCGATGGCCAGCAACTCCGGGTGCCTGCCCAGTGTCATCAGCGTGACCAATTCTCGGTTGTTGACGAGCAGGGTCAGCGGCTGCTCGCCCGTGACCGCAACCTCTCGCCAGGCTCCCGTTTCATCCATAACCGAGACGGTCTCTCCCGGGGGGCCAGCGGTGAGTTCCGGTTTCGGAGGAGAGGGTGTCGTTTTCATGACCAGCCTTCGCATGAGGTTCATAGGGCGCGCGAGTTCCGGAAGCATTATGCCCGCGCGGGCTCCAAAGCGGAACCCACTCTGTGTGAGGCTCCGGACTCGGCTGTTGTGTTGAGGAGCCTGCGGAAGCGCTTCACCGAGGCGGAGTGCCGGCGATGCCCTTTGGAAAACAGCCCCCCAGCTTTTTGCTCAATCCCCCAGTGTTTCCCCGGGTCCCTCCCCGGATTCAAGAGTCGGTTCCGACCAAGTTGCTTATTTCATTAGTGAAAATATCGGTCCAGGTCTTGCCTTGTGAGGAGATCGGTTCCTTGAGGGGAGCGAGTGAGATGCATTCCGAGTTCCCCCAGGAATTTTTTTTTGAAGCCGCCAAAGGAGTCCGTCCCTAGGGAGTGTTTGATTGAAGGAGAAGATCACATGAGGCCGTTCACGCCAATCGTTTCATTGACAAGGACCCAACGCCTTCTGGGGCTTGGAGTACTGGTCGGGGGCTTGCTGCTGACCGGGTGTTCCGGTCTTGAGGGGGATGAATCCCATAGTCTCACCAGCAGTGCCGGAGGCAGCAGCCACAACTTTGGAGGGGACTGCTTCGAATGCCATGCTTCCGGGAGCGGAAGCGAGGCCTCGGAGTATGCCTTTACTGTTGCCGGAAGCGTGTATGCGAGCAGTGGAAGCTCAACGGCCCTGACTGGAGACAGTGGCGCCGTGGTGAAATTCTACACCCAACCCAGCCAGTCAGGCGATTTGGTACTCGAGCTTCCGGTGGATGGCTCTGGGAACTTCTACACGACTCAGTCGGTGTCCGGACTCAGCTCGGGTCTGTACCCGACCCTGGCTTATGCGGGACGGGTTCAATCCATGGTCTCCAAAGCGGCGCAAACTGGAAACTGTGCCAGCTGCCATGCGACCGGAAGCACCCAGCCTCCTCTTTATGCGCCGTAATTGGGCTTTCGCACCAACCTCTTTTTTGTGAGAATGCTGATGAATCTGCAACCGTCTCTTGCTCTGGTTTGGCTGTTCCTTGGGCTGTTGACGCTGCTTCTCGGAGCCTCCGGATGCAGCAGCGAGGATTTCCCACTCAACCCGTTGGACCCCAGCTCGGTAAGCTCCGATGGCGACAGCGGAGTCTCGTGTCGAGGAGATGACCGGGCCCGGACGGCGGCCAGCTCGGATTATGACGATTCTGGTTCCGAATCGGAATCGGCTGTGAGCTACACCTCTTCCTGCAGCCACAACGTTGGGCAGCAGTGCACGAGTTGTCATGTGGCCGGCAGCGGAAGCGAGGCCTCGGAGTATGCCTTTACCCTGGCCGGCAGCGTTTACACCAACAGCACTGGAGACGCGGCCTTGACCAACAGCACGGCGGTGATGAAGTTTTACACGGATAGCACCCACTCCGGCAGCCCGGTGCTGACGCTGCAGGTCGATCAATCCGGGAACTTCTACACCACTCAAGCCGTGCCCA
>JAYOTF010000002.1:81402-143151 GCA_038150265.1 Deltaproteobacteria bacterium
ATTTATGCACCCAATTAATCGTTTTCTGTGTGCTCTGCTTCTTGGGGGGCTGAGCCTGACCGCTTCTTCAGCGCAGGCGGTCACGTCCGAGGAGCAGGCCGACCGCATTCAGCAGGTCTACTCCTTCATCCTGGATTTCCGTTCCAACGCGGCTCCGTTGCCTGAAGAGAGTGGGACGCTGGACCTTCAGGCGGATCTGCTGCTGATGCCAGAGATTGACAACCGCGTGGGCGCGAAGAATGAGCCGGTGGATACGCTTCCGGTGGTGCCTCGGCTTCGGGGACGTTACCACCTGCCCTTCGGACTGGTGCTGGGCCTTGCAGGCTCTCCGGGCATTCCCACCGGCTCTCAGACGGCAACCTTCTGGCAGGGAGAACTCGATTGGCGGGGCCGAGCGGGCAACCTGGTGTTTGGTGCCCGGACGTCGCTCTCCTCCTGGAAGGTCGTTGGCGCCATGACCACCAAGGAGTACGACGACACCTTCCGGATTGAGCAGAACAACCTGGATGGACGCATCGGCTGGGACCTCGGAGGCTGGATTCCCTATGCCGGTTACGGCACCGGTCAGCAGGACCTGAGCCTGCTGATTGGCGAAGATGACGTCTTGCTGGAACTCAAGGACCAATCCTTTGCGTATCAGTTTATTGGGCTGGAGCTGCGCTGGAGCGACTGGGATTTTGTGGTGGAGCAGCACCAGACCGAAGACTTTTTGCAGCACATTCAGTTTTCAGTAAAAAGGAGGTTTTGATGCGTCAGGCTTGGAGAAAGTGGGGAGTGGGGATTGGATTGCTGCTCTCCTTGAGCATGATGGGATGCTCCAATGCAGATACGCTGGGGGGAGAGGCTCCGGACGAAACCGTCATTACCGGAACGCCCACCTGGAATAACGGCATCAGCGAAATCGTCCAGAACAAGTGCGGCACCTGCCACGTGGTGCCTGCGACCGAGTACACGCCTGCCAGCATCCGAAGCTACAACCTGAATCTGAATGTCTACGCGGGAGACAACTCCACGGTCCGAGGGGCCGACAACCTGGGGTCCTGGATCACCGGGGGCATCCTCGAGCAGCCCATGGGCAGCATTCGCCAGATGCCACTGGATTACGCCACTCCGCTGACGGATCGGGAAATTGGCTACCTCCAAACCTGGGCGGCCAACGGAGTCCCCGAATCCTGAACCTCTGTTAGCCCCGTAAAAATCCCCATTTACCCGTAAAAATCCCCATTTCTTGCTGAGGCCTCCGATGTCCGGGGGCTTTTGCGCCCTCCGTGATCTTTTCAAAAGAATTAATGTTTCAAAGAGTTACACTTCTCTTGTTTTAAGAGAACGTGACCCTTGAGGGCACTCGGTATATCCGTTGCTGCTAAGAATGGCTTGTCCAGGTTTCTCCCCAAACTGGGGGTGAGCCTGGGGAAGGAGGAGCCCATCGGGGGCTCCGGTTTCTTAACATCAATGGAGGCGTAAATGCTGAAGCTAGTGAAGCGGATGGCGCATACCGCTGTCGCCCTGCTGGGACTCTTCGGAACCGCAGAGGCGCAAGAGAACAAGGTTGAGATGTGTCTGAACGAGGCCATCCAGGTTTATGCGAACTGTATTGGAAACTCGCAGGTGGGTTACAAGAACGACCCGAGTGCAAAGGCCGTGGAGATCATTGGGGACTGGGTTACCGCCGGGGCACCGAATGGTGAGTTTCAGTACAAGGGAGCAAACGGCGACCTGTATTCGGGAAACTTTGAGGAAGACATCCTGCCTCTCTTCACCAAAGCGGGGGTGTGGTACGAAGGATCTCGCTCTTGTGCCAGCTGCCACAACGGCAACACCGAAAACTCCTACCATGAGATGGATCTCAGCTCGTATGACGGCATCATGAAGGGCGGTGATGTCCTGTCCAGTCCCCCGGGAGTGGCAATTCTGGGACAATCCGGATTTGGCGCTACCGATTATGACTGGGGACACTCCAAGATGCGTGCTCGCCTGCGCAACAACCGCATGCCTCCAGGCTGGCCGGAAGACCTCTCGGAGGTCAACCGTGATGGCCCCTGTGTGGAAGTCACCGCTGCCGGTGCCACGATTCCGGGCTCAAAGGGAAAGGGGTCGCTGGAGTATGGCTGCGACCTCAATGCTGTGGGCTTGCTGGAAGCCTGGGTGAACGCGGGTGCCAAGAAGACGGAGAGCTTCAACTACGGGGGCCAGGCCGTCAACTTTGAGCGAGACGTGAAGCAGCTCTTCACCGAAGGCAACATGTGGTACAACGGCTCGGCACCGTGTTCCAGCTGCCACTTTGGCAACACCGACCTCTCTTACCACGAGATGGACCTCGGCTCGTATGAGGGCATCATGAAGGGCGGAGACGTGGTGTCCAATCCACCGGGAGTCCCGCTGCTTGGGCACAGTGCAACCGGAGAGACCGACTACGATTGGGAGCATTCCAAGTTGCGGGAACGCCTGCGCAACAACCGGATGCCCATCGGCATCGCCTTCGACATTACGGAAGAGAACCGAGACGGGCCCATGGTTCTGCACGGCAAGCGACAGTGAGGTTCATCCTCCTGCTGAGCCTGGCCCTGGGGCTGGGTGGGTTCTGGAGCGGTCCGGAGGCTCAGGCCTCCGAGCCGTTACAGGTGCAGCCGAACTGGATGCTGCAAACGGAAGCCCCGTTCAACCTGTCGCCTCGTATTCAAGGAGACACGGTGCTGGCGGCTTCCGGAACCTCGCTCTGGGCCGTGGATTTGGCCTCCGGGGCCGTCCGTTGGCGCTTCCAGCCTCCGGAAGGTCTGTGGGAACGCTCCTTTACGTCTTCTGAAGCTCTGGTCTGGGTGGCCCTCCAGGACCGTTCTCTGGTGGCATTGGACCGCAAGAGTGGCCGCTTGGTGTGGAAGCAGGGCCTGGGGCTTCAGGCTCAGGTCGCACCGCTCCTCGCGGATGGGGTCCTGTATGTGGTGACGTCCCGTGTGGGCGAGCCGCTGCAGACCCTGAACGAGCCGACCTCCATTTTGGCTCTCCGGGCAACCGATGGCACCGTGCTCTGGAAGCAGGAGTCGTCGCATTACGCCATGCAGACACCTGTGCTCAGCGACGGTTGGCTGTACATTGGGGGAAGCTACTATGCTCCAGAGATTGAGGTCGACGAAGGAGGGCCCATGATGCTGGTCAGCCTGAACGCCACTTCCGGAGCCCGGCGCTGGGAGGTGCGACGCACCGAGGGCTTTGTCAAGGCCCTGCATGCAACGGCAGAACGCCTCGTGTTCATTGCGTATCAGGATTTCCTGGTGGGGCTCTCAGCGACCGATGGTTCGTTTCTCTGGAAGCGGGACACGGGCAACTGGGTCCCTTCGCTGACTGGAGTGGACCAGGTGGTGTACTGGGGCTCGGCCAATACGCGTGTGTTTGCGTATGAGGTCCAGTCGGGCACCCGGCTCTGGGAGTACGACATTCCGTGGGGCTCCTTCAATTACCTCCTGGGGGCACCGGCCGTGTTTGACCAACGCCTCTACGGCCTCTCCCAACGCGGGTACCTCTTTGTGCTTGAGGAAACGACCGGACGGGAGCAGTGGACGGCTGCTACTGGACTGACGTCTCGGGTGGGAGCCGCATTTGCCCCGGGACACGCCGTGATTGGAGATGAAGAGGGGCGGCTGGCAGGGTTTTCGATTCCGACAGCTGGATCAGAGTGAACTGAACCCATTGACCTGGTCGGTCCGGAGGTGCAGGAGAATGGCCAGGTCATCAGCCGGCTCCGCAATGACGCCTCCGGCGACTGGGGGCACCACGATCTGTAGCAGGGAAAACGAGGTGTCCTGCTCACCCGTGATGACGGCATACCCCTGTGCCGGCTTGACCTGAAGCGCAAATGCCATCAGGTGGGGGACCCCGCCAATCTCCAACTCGCCTTCCAAACGAAACGCTCCTCCCTGCTGTACCGCCTTGACCTCCTCCCGAGGGACCCAGCGTGAGATAAAGACCAGGTCCGGATACTGGTCGGCCTTGAGGATCTCCTGAACGCTGCTGTCGCGCATGGAACTGTCGGAATCGAACGATGCCACCGGCGCAGTGACGGTGAACCGGACCCGATTCCCATCGGCTTCCATGCGTGCCGAAACATCGCAGCTCTTGCCGATGACCTCCACGTCAGCCATCAAAAACATTTCCTTGTGGGTCCGGTACGCCAGACAGTGGTCGTCCGGAGCAAAGAGAGCCTCTTGCGCTCCAGCAGCAGACGTCTGGAGCAAGAGCCCTCCAAAAAGAAGCCAAAGCGCTTTCATGAATGTGTCCTCGGGTCAGGTCGTGATGGTAATGGTGCCTCCACTCTCGGAGACGGTGTAGGACGTGAGTGTGTAATTGGTCGATCCTCCACTTGGACCGCTGGTGCAGGAGCCTTGAAAGTTGAAAAGGGCTCCATGTCCCCCAGTGGCGATTTTGCACTCAATGGAATCTGAGCCACTCACAAAGGATAAGGTGCTGCCGGCGTGAGGGCAAGTCCCGCTAAAGGCACGGAGGGTTCCCGAGCTGTCTCGGCAGACCAGCATCTCTCCCGAGATTCCGGAGTAGTCGCTGCTGGTGAGGGCAAGGGTGCTGCTGTTAGCGGATAGCGTGGTGGTGTCAGCAGAGTCGAGGGTGATTTCTGTTCCGCTGCTGGGAGGGGTTCCACCATCGCTGGAGGAGCAGCCTCCAATGAGGCCACAGGCGGCACAGACGGTCACGGCAGAGTGTTGGAGGAACTCACGTCGATTTTTCATAGATTCTCTCGAAAGGGGGCGGAGGGTCAGCTGTCCAGCCCGTGTTTTTCCAGCCGGTACCGCATTTGGTCGCGGCTGAGGTTGAGGAGGCGGGCCGCCCCCGTAACGTTGTGGCGTGTTTGCTCCAGGGCCTGCTTGAGGAGATTTTGCTCCAGCAGGGTGAGGTCCACGCCATCCTCGGGAATCGGATGCTCCCAGCCTGGGGCCTGAGTCCAGTCGAAGTGGTGCCGTTGGAGGCGGAACTCAAACTCCTTTTCTGTCATGTGCAGCAACCGCGCAGCAGCATCCGGATCGCCGGAGGTCTGCTGGAGCGCCTGAGCCAGGATTCGCGGCTCGACTTCGAGGAGAGCCAAGCCATCTTCGGGCAACTGAAACAGAGGCCCCTTGCTGGAGCTGCTGGCAGCCAAGGGCATGGGAGCACTGGGCGTTTGCAGGTGCTGCAGGTGGGTGAAGCTCAGCTGATCCAGCCCATGGAAGAGAACACTGCGCTCCACCTCGTTCTTCAGCTCCCGGATGTTGCCAGGCCACGAATGCTGCTTGAGCATCCGCTCATTATCGACGGACAGATGGAGCTGATTCGAATCATGAGGCATGGCGTACTTGCGGAGGGCCTCCCGGAGGAACTCCTGAGCCAGGGCGGGGATTTCTTCCGCCATCCCGCGCAGCGGAGGCAGGTGCAGGTGGATCAGGGCCAGACGGTGGTAGAGGTCTTCCCGGAAGGTGCCCTCCCGGACCGCCTGGGCCAGGTCGATGTTGGTTGCCGCAATGATCCGGACATCCAGCTCGGTTTCGCGTCCGCCTCCGATGCGTCGGATGCGTTTGTCTTCAATCACCTTGAGAAGCTTGGCCTGGAGGCCGAGGGGAATGTGCCCGATTTCATCAAGGAAGATGGTGCCGCCGTTGGCCAGCTCGAAGAGGCCGGCTCGTTGGGAGACGGCTCCGGTGAAGGCGCCTTTTTCGTGTCCGAACAGCTCAGACTCCACCATCGTCTCCGGAATCGCCGTGCTGTTGATCTCAATGAAGGGCTCGGCGCTTCTGGGAGATTGCTGGTGGATGCGCCGAGCCAGCACGCCCTTGCCGGTTCCGGTCTCTCCGGTGATGAGGATGGAAGGCGCCTCGCCGCTTTGGTTCTCAATGCTGAGGAGGCGCTGCACCCGGGCTTCAATCTCGGCATAGGCCGAAGACGTGAGGGCAAACGGTTCGGCGCCTTCACCAATCTGCCGGGCCTGCTGTCGGTGGTAGCGGACCTCCTGCTGCAGGCGTGTGTTCCGGAGCACTCGGGCGACTGACAGCTCCAGGGTGGCCAGGTCGAGGGGCTTGCTGAGGTAATCCGCTGCGCCTTCCCGGATGGCCTTGACGGCGTCCGGGATGCTGCTGTGGGCAGTAATGAGGATGATGGGCGTCTGAGGCTGGTACTCCAGCACCCAGTGGAGGAGGTCCAGGCCGCTCTTTCCCGGCAGTTTGATATCCGAGACAATGATGTCGACCGATTCGTTGCGCAAGAAGCCAATGGCGGCTTCCACGCTCTCAAACCACTCGCACTGGTGGTGCTCAGACAGGTAGCGCTGGATGCTTTTTCCGAGCAAACGCTCGTCCTCCACCAAGAGGATCTTGGCGTGAGGCACAGAACTCAAGGGCACAGGCAGTTACTCCGGAATCTTGATGTGGGCGTCTTCAAAGGAGCCATACTCGGCATATTGATGACACGCAGAACAGTTGACCTGGCTCATCACGGATTGGCGCTCAAATACTGCAGGGTCCACCTCGGAGTGCTTCTCTTTCCAGTAGGGCGTCTCTGTGATGCGGAAGGGGGTTTCGTTGGCAGGAATGGAGTCAAGGATGCGGAAGGAGGCTTCGCTCTTGTGCTGCTCCGCAGAGTGAGCAGTGGCATAGGCCAGGAGCTCTTGCGTCGTTTCTTCATCCAGGCTGGCGTCTTCCCCAAAGTGGTCCTCCAGCCCGGCGAAGAGGGCCTCCCAGGACCGCTTGGGGAGCAGGCTGGGGTGGAAGCCAACGTGGCAGGCCGCGCATTCTTCCTGATACAACTCATGTCCCGGGGGCGGGCTTTGGGTGAGGGCCTGCTGCGTCAGCTCGTCATGAAACTCCAGGGGCAGCAGCAACGCGGCTCCGAGTCCAGTGAAGCCGAGGGCGATGAGGAAGAGGTTCTGCACCCAGGCATGAGGGACGACGCTGCGGGCGGAGAGGTTGGCGCCGGGAACGTCACGCTTGTAGCCCGTGACCATGCCCCAGGGGAGATTCTGGCGCTGCGCCCAGCTTTCCAGACTGGCGGCCAGGACGTGTCCGGTGATGAGGACCAGCAGACCGTAGGCCAGGATATTGTGGAGGATGTGAGCATTGATGCCCCACTCTCGACTGATCAGGCCTCCCAAGACGCCGATGCGCTCTTCCCCCGAAACGATCATGCCTCCGGTGACCGCCAGGGCCACCAGCACTGCCAGCAGCGTGACCATCATCCAGCCGGCAGCCGGATTGTGCCCCAACTCCAGGATTGGGCCCTTTGCCCGTTCCTTGAGGTAGTGAAGGACCTCTTGGGGGGAGGCGACAAACTCCCGGAAGCGGACAAAGCCGTTGCCGATCCAGCCCCAGACCATCCGGAAGCCCAGGAGCAGCACCAGGAGGCGTCCAAACCAGATGTGGACGTCAAGCATCCACTCCCAGAAGGTGGTGATCCACGCGCCGGTGACGGTGATCACCAGCGCCCAGTGAAAGATCCGGGTGGGGAGGTCCCAGACCTTGACCCGCTCAAAAGGAGTGGGGTCAACGCGGGATGCGAACGTAGTCTTCATTGTAGTCCCCTTGCTCGGCAGTGGTGTGGCATGCCTGGCAGTTCGCAATGGTACGGATCGATTCACGCTTCAGCATGCCGGAAGACACGTGTTCCCGGTGCTGGCGGGCAATCCCAGGCACATTGGAGATCCGTAGGTAAAGGCGGTTGCCCATGCCGTTCATCACCCGACGGGAGATGCGGCTCCGGGACTGGTCTGCCGAGTAGGTGACCAGGTGACTCAGGATCTGCTGATTGAGGTCCGGCTCAATGGTCGCATCCTCACCAAAGTGATCCTCCAGCCCACTCATGAGCGCTTTCCAGGATTCTGCCGGAAGCAGCTCGGCCTGATAGGCCATGTGGCACGCGCCACACTCTTCCTGAAAGACAACCGGCTGATTGGGAATGGAGTCCAGCACGGGCTGAGTGGGACCTCCGGAGCTCCACCAGCTGCGCTCATTTTCTTCGCCGTGTTCCCCACGCTCGCCGTGTTCCCCACGCTCGCCGTATTCGCCTCGTTCACCGTAGTCATCGTCATCATCCCCGGCCCAGGTGGCAACCGAGCAGCTCATCATCAGACTGGCAGAGATTCCCAAGACAAGTAGTTTCTTCATGGTCATGTTTCTTCCTTACAGGTTTAGAGAGAAAGCATATAGGTCGTGAAGTGCCCCTTTTCTTCAGCGGTGCACTCGCGTTCCAGGACCCATTTGCAGTTGCGCTTGAACCACTTGTTAATGGTTCGTGCTTTGGTGAAACGCTCGGGGTTGACAGCAGGAGAGAGCGGATCAATGTCTTTCCCCGTCTGGATGTTTTGCCCAGCCTGAGCCGGGTCTTGCGTGTGACAGGAGGCGCAGCTGCGCTTCTCGCCTTCGGAGTGGAGGTGTTCCGTGTGGTAGATCTTCTTGCCTTCTGCGGCACTGAAGCCCTGGAAGCTCGGGTTTTCGGTTTTGGCAACCTTGGCCCAGCCATCCAGCAGCTTCTGGGCATCGGGGCTGGCAGGGGTGCCGGCGTGTGCCGAAAGGCTGAAGAGCAAGGCGGCACCCAGCAGGAGGGGTTTGAACAAAGAGGAGGCAGTCATAATTGGGTCAACCTAATCAGGAAGAGGAGGCCCCCTCCACCAGGGAGGAGGCACAGGAAAAAGCGCCGGCGTTTCCACCGGCTGAGTTTGACTTAGTCGTCGCTGTCACGGTCGCAGAACATCCCGAGGGTACAGCTGCCGTCTCGGTCCCGGTCTCCTCGACCGGAGTCCCGATCGCTGTAACCCGGAGAGTCTGAACGAAAGAGGCGGGCCTGGCATCCGGAGAGCAGCAGGCTTCCTCCCGTCAACAAGATGAGGGCGAGGACGCTCCAGCGAAGGTGAAGGGTGGATAAGGGGCTCATGGCAACTCCTTTACTCAAGTCCGGAGTCTCAATCATCGCTATCAAAGTCACACAACAGGAAGCAGTTGGCATCTCCGTCATGGTCGTTGTCTCCCATGTGGGCGGAGTGGGTCGAGCAACCCGTGAGCAACAAGGTTCCTCCGGTCAGCGCCGTGACAACCAACAGGCTCCAGCGAAGACGGAGGGTGGATAGGTACTTCATTGAACAGCTCCTAAACTTGAGGTTCATTTGGGGTGAAGGCGGTCTTGAGAAAAAGATACCCAAGAACTATGAAGCAATTATGAACACTTCATGGAAGGTTCATGAAGTTGCCTCAATCGTCCCAGTCGTCGTCTCGTCCCTCGTCGTGGTAGCGGCGAGATCGGGAAGATCGGCTACGGTAGTCGTCTGAAGACCGATCGGTTTCATAGTAGCGGGACGAGCCAGAGTAACGGCCCTCGTAGCGTTCGGGACCGAAACATCCAGCCAGCATTAAAGAAAGTGGTAGTGCACCAATGAGGAAGAACGGTTTCATCACAAATCTCGTGGAAGCTGTTGTCAGTTAGTCAAGAAAACCATGCCCCACCCAAAGCAGCAGGACCATGACAATGGAGAGAACGTGCTGAGAGTGAATGAGCCGGTTGACCTTGGCACCGGGGGCATCTGCCCGCTGCAGCTTCATGATGAGCCCACTGAGCGCCAGCAGCACCATCAGGCCCCACCCGGCCCACACCAGGACGTTGCCCTCTCCCGCGGTGATGCCATGCAGCCACGCAATGCCGATCAGCACCGGGTTCCCCCAGTAATGCAGGCTCCGGGTGGCATTCTTCCACTTCAGGGGCTGCTTCACCCAGGACGGGGAGCTGGTCCGGACGGCTTTGGGCGCGCGTTTGAAGCCCATGCTGTAGTAGTAGAGGGCATTGAGGGCGACAAACCCGAGCAGGGCCACGTTTCCGAGGGCTTCCCCGGCTTCGGATCCTTCTCCGCCTTCGTAGCCCTCTCCTCCAAAGAACGACGAGGAACGGCGGTCGTCATCCCCTTCCCCCCAGTCGTCGTCATCCGCCCAAAGCGGGACGGAGAGCAGCAGGAGCGAGGCGAGCAGAACCAGGAAGGCTTTCCAGCGAAGCGAGGCGTTAGTCATGAGCAGATTCCGAAGAGGTGTGGGGGAGGATCAGGCGGACGGTCGTGCCCTGGTGTGCCTGGCTTTCCAGTTCAATTCGACCCTGATGGGCCTCCATGATCTTTTTGCAGAGGGCCAGGCCCAGGCCAATCCCGCGACTGCGGGTGGTGTAAAACTGTTCAAAGATGTGCTCCATGTGTTCCGGAGTGATGCCGTCTCCCTCGTCTGTGATCCGGATCCATTGATGGGTGGCATCAGCCTCCACAGCGCACGTGATGCGGCTGCCTTCCGGAGAGGCATCCAGCGCATTGGAAAGCACGATCAGGAGGGCTTCCTCGAGCAGAGATGGATCTGCCGAGAGAGGGGGAAGCTCCGGAGCCTCCGGAATCTGCAAGGCCACATTCTGTTCCCGCAGGCGCCACTCCAGCGACCGTCCGGCTTCCACGACCATCGGGTAGAGCTGCAGAGGAGCAGGATTGGGGTGAAAGGGACGGACAAAGTTGAGCAGGTGGTTGACGCGCTCGGTGAGCCGGTCGATCTCCCGGACCAGTGAGAGGACGATGTCCTGGCTTTCCTCTTTGGTGATCGAGGGAATCGAGAGCAGCTGCAGCGCGGCACGCAGTCCGGCAATGGGGTTTTTCAGTCCATGCGCAACGGAGGCGCTCACTTCCCCCATGGCGGCCAGCCGTTCCTGCTTCAGGAGCTGCACCTGCGCGGCACGGAGCTCCTGGTTGGCCTGCGCAAGCTCCTGCGCGCTGTCGAGGAGGCTGTTGTGCTGACGACGCAGAATCCGGGAGGCGGGGAAGATGATCAGGAGCAACGTCAGGTAGAGGATGCTGCCGAAGCTGAGGCTGTAGACCCAGACCGACTGCCGAAGCGAATCCACCTGCCGCTTGAGCTGAACGTTGTAGCGATGGACCTCGATGACGCCGATGATGTCGCTTCCCCGCGGAATTGGAATGTACAAAGCGGAAGCATAGCGAGCATCCGCATGCGGGAAGGCCTCTTCATCGACCATCTCGTGCTTCAGGGTCGCCTGCCCAGACATGGCCTGACGGAAGACCGCGGAGTCCTTGTACTCTCCGGTTTCTTCCTGAATGGAGGACCACCCGATCAGGCCATCCGGATGAATGATCTCAATGCCATGGCTGCCCGGAACCATTGTGACGGCGTGCAGGACGTCCTTCAGCAACTCGCTGTCGGTGTAGAGTGTCTCAAAGGGGCGATTCCCGAGGTACTCCACCACCTCCGACTGCACGGTGGTGGTCGTGATGAGGGTGTCTCGGCTCAGCAGCTCTTCTTCCAGCTGATTGCCCAGCAACCAGCTGAGCATCAACGTGAAGCCACACAGCACCAGCAGGCTGGCAACAGAAAAAACGGGAAGCAACGGAAACGGGCGTGCAGGCATGAGGACCTCGGTCGGGTCTAAGGGGCCTGAAGGACGACCACCTTCCCCCGCAGGCGACTCGGCACCAGAGGCGTGGGCCTCTGTGGGTCGGGAAAGAGAAGAAGTGGTGGTGAGCATGGTCGCAGTCAGCAAGAGGGCCTTCAGCTTGAGAAGCCTGTTTTTTATGAAATGCAGCAAGTCGCAGACCAGCGGTTGTGGTTATTTTTTATTAAATAAAATCAGTATTTTGATTTTATCTGGGAGGCGGTTGATCAAAAAGTGGGGATTAAAGTGGGGGTAAAGAAGCGGGGATTAAAGTGGGGTGGGGAGACCAAAAAAAAATCCCCGGATACGGACGAGCCGCACCGGGGATTTCAAATGAGACGGGGAAGGCGTCTGTGCTTACAGAGCCGGAACCATGGCCTCAGCGGAAGTCATCCACTGGTTGGTTTGCTGGCGCACGTCTTGAGCCACTTTGCGGACCTGAGCGTAGCCGTCGGTGAGGGCTTTCAGCTGAACAGGCTTGGCGTCTTTCAGGACGGCAACCATCGGGTTCTGATCCATCATCGGCAGCTTCTCCATCATGCCGAAGGTCTGCTCCAGCGCTTGCTTTTGCAGGGTCTCCAGCTCGCCCAGACCTTTTTCGTACTGGTCGCAGAAGTCGTTGTAAGCTTTTTTGGCAGGGGCCATCATCGTTTCTTTAGCCATGGGGTCTCCTTGAGAACGTCATGTATGCAGGGGGTTGGCTCGGTTGAGCAACATCGATGAAACCCATTCTAGTTTGGTTTCTATAAATTGCAACTAAAATTGTTAATTTATAGAAAAATAATTTTTAAGTGGTTTGGGCCGAGCCATGGGAGCGGCTCAGAGCGCCCCGGAGTTCCGGAGCTCCGTTCCTGGAATCAGCTGAAGACAATGGTTTTATTCTGATGCACGAGCACTCGGTCTTCCAGGTGCCAGAGGACGGCTCGGGTGAGAACGGCTCGCTCAATGTCCTGTCCCAGTTCCTGAAGCTGCCGGGGGGAGAAGTCGTGAGCGACCCGGACCACGTCCTGCTCAATGATCGGCCCTTCGTCAAGGTCCATGGTGGCGTAGTGGGCCGTTGCGCCGATGAGCTTGACGCCACGTTCGTAGGCCTGCCGGTAGGGGTTGGCGCCAATGAACGCCGGCAGGAAGGAGTGGTGGATGTTGATGATGCGGTAGGGATACTGGGCAATGAAGTCCTGCGAAAGGATCTGCATGTAGCGGGCGAGCACAACGAGATCCACCTGCCCCGCCATGAGGTCCAGAATCGTGGCTTCTGCGTCTGCCTTGGTACCGGACGTGACCGGCACCTCGTGATACGGCACCCCAAAGCGTTCGGTGGCGTCGCGCAGGTCCGGGTGGTTGCTGATCACCATGGCGATCCGAGCCGGTAGCAGCTGGCGACTGTGACGCCAGAGCAGGTCCAGGAGGACGTGGTCGTACTTCGACACCAAAATCGCGACGCGCTTGTGCTCGGCTGCGGGATTGAGCACCCAGTCCATGCCATACGTCCGGGCAACGGAGTCCCGGAAGTGCTTGCGCATCACCGGAAGCGACTCCTCCAACTCCTCAATGGCAAACTCCACCCGCATGAAGAGCGTGCCTCCGGATGGATCCGTGGAGTGCTGATCGAGGTCGAGGATGTTGCCGCCGTGGTTGTAAAGGAAGGTCGAGACGGCCGAGACGATGCCGGGGCGATCGGGGCAGGAGATGAGCAGGCGTGCGATGGAGTTGGCTTTCATGACAGTCAAGGAATGAGAAAGAAGAGCGCCTCCTCCTCAGCTTCCGGAGGGGCAGCATCAGTTCTGCAACACTCAGTCCTTCAAAACGGCTGGAAAAAACGACGGTCGAAATCAACGGCTCCGGAGTCGTCCAGAAGAGAAAGCGGCAACAGAGCCGACTCCGGAGGAACCGTGGCGTTTAGCCGACCTTGACCGGCTTCCCCGTTTGCAGCGACTCCTTGGCCGCCAGTGCGATCAGGACGGGCGCGAGGCCATCGTTTCCAGAAACCGGAGGGGCCTGGTTCTGCTGAACGGCTTGCACAAAGGCCTGCAGCTCAGCCACAAACGCCGCCTGGTAGCGCTCCAGAAAGAAGTACAGGGGCTTGTCACTGACGGTTCCCGATTCCTTCATGACGGTCATCCGGGTGGGCGTGTTGTTGTCGGCAAAGGCCATCCCGCTGGAGCCAAACACCTCAATGCGCTGATCGTAACCGTAAACGGCCTTTCGGCTGTTCTCAATCACGCCCAGGGCCCCGTTGGCGAGCTTGAGCGAAATGACGGCGGTGTCAATGTCACCAGCCTTGCCAATCTCCGGATCCACCAGCACGGCGCCATAGGCGTGGACCTCCTCGACTTCGCTGCCGCTGAGGAAGCGGATCATGTCAAAATCGTGGATGGTCATGTCGAGAAACAGGCCCCCGGAGCTGGCAACGTACTCGGCAGGAGGCGGGGCGGGATCGCGAGAGGTGACCCGGATCAACTGCGGCTCGCCCAGGGCTCCGGACGCCACCTGCTGCTGCACGGCGGCAAAGCTGGGGTCAAAGCGACGATTGAAGCCGACCTGCAGCGTGACCCCTGCCCGTTCGACCGCTGCCAGCGCCTGGCGAATCACCTCCGGATCCAGCGCAATCGGCTTCTCACAGAAGATGTGCTTCCCGGCCTGGGCGCATTCAATCATCTGAGGGGCGTGTTCCGGAGAAGGAGACCCAATGAGGATGGCATCAATTTCCGGATCTTCCAGGAGCATCCGGTGGTCCTTCCCAAAGACTTCAATGCCTCGCGATTGCGCCCAGGCTTCGTCGAGAAACGGGTCGGTGATTGCCTTGAGTCGGGCGCCGTCCACGCGGCTGAGCAGGTTGTCCGCATGCAACTTGCCGATGCGTCCGGCCCCGATGATGCCAAAGGTAAGGGGATTCATAAAGGTGCATTTCGAAATGAGATGAAGAAGGATCACCCACGTCCGTGGCGCAGGCTGGCGGAGGGCTCGAAACCGGTACGATCCGGAACATGCTCCTGCTTGAGAAGACACCAGAGCCGCCGCTGATGCAAGCTCTGAAATTCTGAAGCGCCGCGTGAAAATGTAGTTGACTTCCACGTAAATGGCAAATATATTCCGATTGTTTGTTAAATGGAATATTTTTTCCTAAATCCTGAAGGGAGCCGAGTCGCGACCCTGCCGAATTGCCCCTTGAGAGCGCTGGCTCAACGAGCTGTTTGCGCCCGATACGGCTACCTGCCGGAGGCGGCTTCCCCCATGAATTGATTTGCCAGTAGAAACCGCCATGTCTCGACCGTTTGATGCCAGTCGCTCACTTGATCTCATCAGCATGGGACGGGTGGCGGTGGACCTTTATGCCGAGCAGGTTCACAGTCCCTTGGAAGAAGCCCAGAGCTTTCGCCGGTACCTCGGGGGATGTGCGGGCAACATCGCCGTTGGAACCGCGCGGCTCGGGCTGAAGTCTTCCATGTTTTCCTGTGTGGGAACCGACGACATGGGCCGGTTTCTGCGGGCACAGCTGCAGCGCGAGGGGGTGGACACGTCCTTGTTGCAGGAAACCTCCGAGCACCTCACGGCGCTGGTGCTGCTGGGGGTGAGTCCGCCCGACCGCTTTCCCCTGATTTTCTATCGTGAGAACTGCGCCGACATGCAGCTGCGTCCCGAACACGCGCAGGCGGAGGTGTTTGCACGAGCAAAGGCGCTCCTCATCACCGGAACGGGCCTGTCCACGCCCTCCATGCGGCAGGCCACGTTGCAGGCGGTGAAGGTCGCCAAGGCCTCTGGCTGTGCCGTGATCCTCGACATCGACTACCGTCCGGTACTGTGGGGGCTCACTGCAGCCGGAGACGGAGAAAGCCGCTTTGTTGCCTCCAGCCGGGTCACCCGGGAGCTGCTCCCGTTGCTTCCGGAACTGGATCTGATCATCGGCACCGAAGAGGAGGTGCTGATTGCTGGAGGCTCCGAATCGCTGGCGGCGGCGTTGGAGACGATCCGGTCGTCTTCTCCTGCGACGGTGGTCCTCAAACGGGGGGAGCGTGGGTGTGAAGTCTTTGAGCCTGAGCATCCGGAGCCTCGAACGGCCCGCTCCTTTCCGATTGACGTCCTCAATGTGCTGGGAGCCGGAGACGCGTTTGCCTCCGGATTCCTCCGGGGCTGGCTTCGGGGCGAGCCGCTGGAAACCTGTGCCCTCTGGGGCAATGCCAACGGCGCGCTGACGGTCACCCGGCACGGTTGTGCGCCGGCGATGGCCTCGTTTTCAGAGCTGCAGTACCTGATCGGTCAGTTTGATCACGATCCGGCGGTGCTGCAGAGTCCGGAGCTGCTTCGGCGGCACCAGCAAACCGTGCTGGGCTTTCCCCGGGAGCATCCGCTGCTGGTGCTGGCGTTCGATCACCGCCGGCAGTTTGAGGAAACGTGCGAGCGCCTGAAGGTTTCGGAGGAGCGCATTCCGGAGTTCAAGCAGCAGGTGCATCAGGGCTTCCTGAAGGTGGTGGCGCGCAATCCGGAGTTGCCCCTGGCGCTGCTGGTCGATCCGCAGTATGGAAGCCGCATTTTGCAAGACTCGGCCTATGCGCCTTATGAAGTCGGTGTGCCGGTAGAGAAGGCCGGGTCGTTTCCGGTGGAGTGGCTCTGTGGTCCGGAGCTGCATCAGCACCTCCTCAAGCGTCCCAGCGAGTGGTTTGTGAAGGTGCTCTGGCACTTCCACCCCGACCTGCCTCCAGAGCAGCAGGAGCAGCAGCTGCGGCAGCTTTCCCAGCTGGAAGCCGTGTGCCGCGAACTGGACCGGCGCCTGATGCTGGAGCTGATTCTTCCCGAGTCCCTTCCTGAAACCGGAGGCGCGCTGGCCCAGGCAATGGAGGCTGTCTATGCGGCTCGGATTTATCCGTTTTGGTGGAAGGTCATGGCCCTGGATTCGGAAGCGGATTGGCAGCAGGTGACGCGTGTGCTGAATCAGCAGGATCCGGATGCGGGAGTGATCGTGCTGGGCAAGAATGCGCCGCTGGAGCAGTTTCAGGAGTGGTTCCGACTCTTCCGGGCCACGCCGCACGCCTGTGGCTTTGCCATTGGGCGCAGCATCTTCTGGGAACCGTGGGAAGCCTTTGCGGCCGGTGAACTTCCTGCCGAAGAGGTCCCGCAGATCATTGCTGAACGGTATCAGCAGCTATTGGAATTGTGGAACGCGTACGCGCCCTAAGAAAAAGGTTCACTCATGTCTCACTTACTCAGTCGCCACCACACGCCCGACGCCTCCGGACGCACTCAGTCCATCACCCCAGAGTCTGCTGGCTGGAAGCACGTGGGCTTCGAGGTGTTTCACCTCAAGCCGGGCCAGCAGGTGCAGCAGGACACCGGAAACGAGGAGGTGTGCCTGGTGCTGGTTTCCGGAAAAGCCGATGTTTCCACACGGACCGACTCCTGGGAAAACCTGGGCGCGCGCATGAGCGTCTTTGACAACCAGGGCCCTTATGCCGTGTACGTCCCGAACGGGGATGCCTTTACGGTGACCGCGACCACTGATCTGGAGCTGGCGGTCTGCCGAGCCCCCGGAAGGGGCAACCACGCGGCACGGTTGATCCGTCCGGACGCCATGAGCCGTGAAACCCGTGGGCAGGGCACCAACACTCGGCACGTCTGCAACATTTTGCCGGAGACTGAGCCGGCAGACAGCCTCCTGGTGGTGGAGGTGATCACCCCAAACGGCAACTGGTCGAGCTACCCTCCGCACAAGCATGACTCCGACAACATTCCGGAGGAGTCCTACCTCGAAGAAACCTACTACCACCGCCTCCATCCTCCCCAGGGCTTTGCCTTCCAGCGGGTCTACACGGACGATGGATCCATTGATGAGACCATGACGGTGCAGGACGGGGACGTGGTGATGGTTCCCCGAGGCTACCACCCGGTGGGAGCGCCACATGGATATGACCTCTACTACCTGAATGTCATGGCGGGCCCCACCCGGGTGTGGCACTTCAAGAATGCACCGGAACATGAGTGGATCGTCAAACGCTGACGATTCTGACGACCTGATTCACTACAGAGGAAGCATGAAGACAATCCGACTCACCCTGGCGCAGGCGCTGATGCGCTTTCTTGATCAGCAGTACCTGGAAGTGGATGGCACGGAGCATAAGTTTGTCCACGGCGTGATGGGGATCTTTGGCCACGGAAACGTCACCGGCGTGGGCGAGGCGCTTGAATACGGAGGCACGAGCCTGAAGTACGTGCAGGGCAACAATGAGCAGGGGCTGGTGCACACCGCCACCGCGTTTGCCAAGCAGAAGAACCGGCTGGGCATTTACGCGGTCACCTCTTCCATTGGTCCGGGGGCCACCAACATGGTCACCGGTGCCGCCACGGCGACCGTCAACCGCATTCCGGTGTTGTTGCTTCCGGGGGACATCTTTGCGACCCGGCAGCCCGATCCGGTGCTGCAGCAGATTGAAACGCCCTGGGATGGAACGATCAACGCCAACGACGCCTTCCGTCCCGTGAGCCGCTACTGGGACCGCCTGCTGCGTCCGGAGCAGCTCATGCCTGCGGCGCTCAATGCGATGCGGGTGCTGACGGACCCGGTGGAAACAGGAGCCGTGACCCTGTGTTTGCCGCAGGACACTCAGGCGGAAGCCCATGATTACCCGGAGTCGTTTTTTGAGAAACGCGTGTGGCACCTGGACCGCCGGCCCCTGTCCGAGCGGGCGTTGCAGGAGGCCGTGAGTGTGCTTCGGGCGGCAAAGAAGCCCCTCATCCTGGCCGGCGGCGGCGTGCATTACTCCCTGGCTGCCGAAACGCTGCGGGAGTTTGCTGCAACCCTGGGCATTCCGGTGGCCGAAACGCAGGCCGGGAAGAGTGCCATGAGCTGGAAGGAGGCCATGAGTGTGGGAGGCCTGGGCGTGACCGGCACTGCTGCGGCCAATCAGCTGGCAGCCGAAGCCGATGTGGTCCTGGCGGTGGGAACACGACTGGGGGACTTCACCACCATGTCCAAGCTGGCCTTCAAGAACCCGGACATGACGCTTCTGGGGCTCAATGTGGCGTCGTTTGATGCTGTGAAGATGAACGGCGTCATGCTGCAGGCTGATGCAAAGGCCGGAATGGAGCAACTGCAAGGCGCGCTGCAGGAGGCCGGGTACCAGACCGAAGCGGCCTACCGGGAGCACGTGGCTCAGGTGCAGGCCGCGTGGAATGCGGAAGTGGACCGCCTCTATGCGTCAGAGGCTCCGGAAGGGAACCACCAGATGGCGGTGGTCGGAGCCGTGAACGCGGCTCTGGAGCCGGACGATGTCATCCTCTGTGCTGCAGGCTCGCTGCCGGGAGACCTGCACCGGGTCTGGCGCTGCGAGACGCCCAAGAGCTATCACATGGAATATGGCTACTCGTGCATGGGGTATGAGGTCTCTGGGGCGCTGGGGGCGCAGCTGGCAAAGGACCGCGGGCAGGTCTATGCGATTGTGGGCGACGGCAGCTTCCTCATGCTGCACTCGGAGCTGCTCACCAGCCTCAAGGAGGGGGTCAAGGTGACCATCATCCTGCTCGACAACCACGGTTACCAGTGCATCAAGAACCTCCAGATGGCCCACGGCAGCGTTGGGTTTGGCAACGAATTCCGTGAGCGCGAGGCCAACACCGGGCGCCTCACGGGGGCAGTCACGGCTGTGGACTTCAGGCAGTATGCAGCCGCCTTGGGCGCCCAGGCCTTCCGGGCAGAGACCGTGGACGAGCTCAAGGCCTGTCTGGAAGCGGCCAAGCAGGAGCCCCGCTCGACCCTCATTGAAATCAAGGTCTTGCCCGGCACGATGACCAGCGGTTACGATTCCTGGTGGCGGGTTGGGGTTCCGGAGGTGTCTTCATGCGAGGCGACCCAGCAATCTCACCAGTCCATGGAGGCGATGGTCCAGCAGGCCCGTCCCTTCTGAGCATCCAACGTCCGGCTCCTCCGGGAGCCTTCCCCCAAAACGCGCTCGCAGTGGAGCCACTTATGTTTGCTGAACACGCAGTCAAGCTGGGCATTGCCCCGATCAACTGGACCAACGACGACCTTCCGGAGCTGGGAGGGCACATTCCCTTTGAACAGTGCATTGCCGAAATGGCAGAAGCCGGGTTCAGCGGTACGGAGGTGGGCAACAAGTACCCAAAGGATCCGGAGGTGCTCAGGCCTGCGCTGGCCCAGCACGGCCTGCAGGTGGCCAGTGCCTGGTACAGCACCTTCTTCAGTGAAGCCGGGCGGACACAGGAAACCGTGGAGGGCTTCATCCGCCACATGAACTTCCTCAAGGCCAGCGGGGCCGACCGGGTGAACGTCTGCGAATGCGGGAGCTGCGTTCAGGGAGGCCCGAAGCACGTCTTTGACCGCCCCAGGTACTCGGATGCGCAGTGGCAAAAGGTTGCAGAGGGGCTCAATGTGCTGGGTCGTCTGGCCCGAGAAAACGGCATGTACATGGCCTACCACTACCACATGGGCACCATGGTCCAGACCGCTGCAGAAACGGACCGCATCATGGACATGACGGACCCGGAGGCGGTGTTCCTGCTCATGGACTCGGGACACGCCTACTACGCGGGGGATGACCCGGTCGCGCTCACGAAAAAGTACGTGGACCGCATCAGGCACGTCCACCTCAAGGACATCCGGCAGGAGGTGCTGGACCGGGTGCATGCCGAGAAGCTGACCTTCCTGGAGTCGGTCAAGGCGGGGGCTTTCACGGTGCCGGGAGACGGGTGCATCGACTTTGATCCAATCTTTGCCGAACTTGCCCAAAGCGGATATGAGGGCTGGATGGTGGTGGAGGCCGAACAGGATCCGGACCAGGCCAATCCGCTGGAGTATGCCAAACGGGCCCGCGCCTACATCCGTGAACACGCAGGAGTCTGATGCACAACCAATTTCGCAAGATCCGCCCACTCCGTTACGGAATGATCGGCGGCGGCGCCACGAGTCAGATCGGAGACAGCCACCGGGTGGCGCTGGCGTGGGATCACTGCTACGACCTCGTTGCCGGAGCCTTCGACATTGACCCGCAGCTGGGGCAGGAGTTCGGGGCTCGCCTGGGACTGGATCCGGAACGTGTGTACGCGAACCATGAGGAGATGGCGCGCGCGGAGCAGGCTCGTGAAGATGGGGTGGAAGTGGTGGGCATCATGACGCCGAATGCGACGCACCATGCCATCGCCCGGGCTTTTTTGGAGGCGGGCATTCACGTCATTCTGGAGAAGCCGATCACGACCAACCTGAAGGACGCGGAAGACCTGATCGCCCTGGCCAAATCCAGGGACCTGATCTGTGCCTCCATGTACGGCTACAGTGGCTACCCGATGATTCGGCAGGCTCGGGCGATGGTCCGGAACGGGGACCTCGGCGCCATCCGGGTGGTGCAGACGGAGTTTGCGCATGGAAACTGTGCCGTCGCGGTGGAGAAGCACAGCGCCGGAGCCAGGTGGCGAAACGACCCGGCCCAGTCGGGCGCAACGTTTGTGCTGGGGGACATTGGCACCCATGCCCTGCACCTGGCCACCTACATCACGGGACAGCGCGTCTCTGAGGTGGCCTGTGACCGCCAGTGCTTTGTGGAGGGCCGGAGCCTGGAAGACAATGCACACGTCCTCATGCGCTTTTCAGAGGGCGCGTCCGGATTTCTCTGGGCAAGTGGCATTGCGGTCGGGCACCGGCATGGGCTGGCGATCCGGATCTACGGATCCGAGGCGGGGATTGAGTGGCATCAGGAGCGTCCCAACCAGCTGCATTATGCCCGTTTGGGAGAGAGTCCCCGCCTGCTGGAGTTGGATTCTCCCGAGCTGTATCCGGAGGCCCGTCGCCTGCTGCGAGTGGGAGCGGGGCATCCAGAGGGGTACTTTGAGGCGTTCACCAATGTGTATTCGGATGTGGCCGAGTCCATCCTGGCACGCAAGGCTGGGCGAGCCCCTGATCCGCTTTCCACCGACTTCCCCACCCTGGAGCAAGGAGCCGAAGGCGTCCGCTTCCTGGAGGCCTGTGTCGAGTCATCGACCGCTTCCGGCGCGTGGGTTCCGCTTTAGAGTCCAGCCGCGTCTACTCCCACACGCAGCGTCCGACGGAGCCACGCAGGCAGCGGCGTCCGTCGGTCCAGGTTGCCATCTGGAGGTTGGTGCCAAGGAAGTGCAGAGGCGCTTCCTGCGGGGACTCAACCACGGCATCACTGAAGTTCACTCCCCAGAGGTTGGCCTGGCGCAGGTCGGCCTTCATGAGGTTCGCCTCCCGGAAGTCGGCAAACTTGGCCTTGACGCGCCGGAGGCAACTTTCCTGCAGATCGGCTTGCATCAGGTAGGCGCCCCAGAGGTTGGCGCGCTCCAGGTTCGCACCCCGGAGGCAGGCGCCGCTGAGGTTCGCTTGCTGGAAGACGGTTCCCCGGAGGTCGGCGCCCTGGAGGTTGGCTTGCTCCAGGTTGGCTCCGAGCAGCACCGCGTGCGAGAGGTCCACCCCCTGAAGGTCGGCGCCGCTGAGGTTGGCCTGGGCGCCGTCCGTCCGCTCACTTTCAACCCAAAGCTGGTGCTCTTCCAAAATCTTGAGGATATCCATGCCCAATCGTGATAGAGGTTGTTGGGAAACCTAGCATAGCGTTGCCGATTGTCGGGGGTCAAGCGGTGGATGCATCCTGATGTCACCCCCACTCCTGCCGGAGGATCCATGACCATCCAACTGTATGAATTGGCCGCGGCTGAAGACGATCACGTGTTCAGTCCGTACTGCTGGCGCATTCGCCTCGCGCTTGCCCACAAGGGGCTTCCGTTTGAAAGCCTCCCTTGGCGGATGACGGAGAAAGAAAAAATTTCCTTTTCAGGAAGTGAGCTTGTTCCTGTCCTCGTGGACGGCGATACTGTGGTGACGGAAAGCTGGGACATCCTCGCGTACCTCGAGGAGCGCTACCCCGAAGCCCCCCTCGGCCTGACGCAGGGAGAAGCCCGGTTTGTGCGCTACTGGACCGAGCTGGTGCTGCACCCCGGATTGAGCCGCATGATCGTGTTTGACGTCTTTGAAACGGTTCATCCAAAGGACCAGGGCTACTTCCGGGAAACGCGGGAGCGGCGCTTTGGCCAACCGCTGGAAGCCTTTTCGGCAGAGACCGACCGCAAGCTGCAGGAGTTCCGGAACGCCATGGCGCCTCTGCGGAAGACGCTGGAAGCCCAGCCCTTTCTCGGAGGAGACACGCCGAATGTTTCGGATTACGTGGTCTTCAGTGGGCTGATGTGGGCACGGTGTACGTCTCCCCTGGTGGTGCTGGAAGAAGCGGACCCGATTCATGCCTGGCGAGAGAAGCTGCTCGACGCTTTTGACGGCATGGCCCGGAAGGCTCCATTTCGTGAAGGCAAGATCTGAGCGACGCCGGGCGCATCAAAAAAAGATGAGCACCTTTTGAAAGAACGAGGCTTGGTCCGTCTTCAGCAGGTGAAACGGATAACGAACCGAATTTCCCGATTGGGGAGAAAGGACCAAGATGACATTTTTTTCCTCGCCCAAG
Organism: Deltaproteobacteria bacterium; assembly: GCA_038150265.1. Taxonomy (GTDB): domain Bacteria; phylum SAR324; class SAR324; order SAR324; family NAC60-12; genus JAYPUA01. Next base: position 104,304 of record JAYOTF010000002.1, read on the forward strand.
CTGCTGGCAGGGGCCGCATTGAGCCTGTTGGTGGGGCTCTCCGGCTGCTCGGATGAGCAACTCAACTCCCTGTTGCAACAAGCGTTGGACAACCAGACCGTTGCTGGGACCACTGATAATCAGAGCATTACCACCGCTGATGACAATGCTTCTTCCGGAGTCAACCTGACCTGTTCCGGGCGTCCGGATGACGGTCGGGCGACCGGCCGAACGGTTCTGCACGAAGGAGAAGACCGGGAGCGTGGTGAAGACCATGGCGATGACGACGGGTCGTCACACGAACAGGAAGGCCCCAGAGGTCCTCGCCCCGAGGTCAGCGATTCAAACGATGGCTATGGGCAGGACCCAAACAATGGCTCGGATGCTCAGGCGTCCAATGAGGGCTATGGGCAGGATCCGTACGATGGCTCGAATGAAACGGAACCGCCTCCGCCTCCACCGCAGACGGGTGACGCGTCCGACTCCGATTCCCATGATTCCGGAGCCGGGCCCCACGATCCGGCTCATGATCCGGGAAGCGAGGGAAGCCACCTGAACGACGGTTCCGGAGCCGGCTGCGGACCTGAAGCCCTGGCCAGTGTGACGGGAGCTTCGCGGAGCCACCACTTTGGAGAAGACTGCATGGCCTGTCACACGGCAGGAAGCGGAAGTGAGGCCGGTGAGCATGCGTTCACCATCGCGGGAAGCATCTACCGCAACGGAAGCGCTCTGCTGGACAGCGAGGCGACGGTCAGCTTCTACACCGAATCCTACGGCCGAGGCACTCATGTGCTGACCCTGCCCGTTGATGCGGAAGGGAACTTCTTCACGAATCAGTCGATTCCGGAACTCAGCCAGGGCCTCTACCCACAAGTGGAACACCAAGGATGGACCACGTCGATGGTCTCACAGCCAACCACAACGGGCTCCTGTGCCAGCTGCCATGCCAGCACCACTGCCCAGGGCCCGATTTACGCCCAGTAACCCTGCTTCGACCGAAGCTCCGGCCTCTCCAAGCTCCTCAGGACCCCGCGACCCTTCGGTGGTCCTGGCTTCCGGGGCTTCGGTCTCTTTCCAGCCTTCCCCTCTCTTCCTCACCTCCCGGCGCGTGCTAAGGGGCCGTTGTTTCCGGAAGCACCCCGGTGACTTCATACAGGTTGGTCAACTCGGCCAGCCCCTTGAGCCGCAGGCGCAGGGTCTCCCGAATCGCCACACGGTCCTGAACCTGTTGATACACGGCATCCGTGATCAGCAGTCGGGTCCGGGCGTCCTTGTTGGCAGATTCGACTCGGGCGGCAATGTTGACCGCCTCACCAATCAGGCTCATGCGTTCTGACCCCGGAGCCCCCATCATGCCAAAAATCACCTCTCCCCAGTGGATGCCGATCCGGACCCGAAAGGGAGCCCCAAGGTTTTCCTGCACTTCTTCCGAAAAGCGTTCGACCTGCTCCAGCACCTCACAGGCGGCCTGAACTCCAGGCAGCGGATTGCTGGCGGGGTCATCCAGTCCGAAGACGGCGAGGAAGGCATCGCCGACGTAGTTGTTCATCTGTCCGCCGTGGCGCGTCACAACCTCGCCGACCATGTCGAAGTACTTGTTGACCAGAAACATCAGGTCAAACGGAGGAATCCGTTGGCTCATGGGGGTGAAGTCCTCAATGTCGCCAAAGAGGATGGTGGCTTTCTGAGCCTCACCAATGGGGCCGGCGCATCGGGCCTGCTGTTTGGAAAGTCTGGCGTCCCGGGAGTCTCGCAGGAGCTTCCGGACAGTGAGGTCGCCTTCTGCCTTGAGCTGGCAGGCGAGGCGAACGGTGGGAGGAAGCCGGAGGCGGTCGGCCATCTTCTGCTCCACCTCATTGCGGGGCTGGCAGTGAACCAGTCCATCCAGCACCTCCACCCGGCAGGTGGAGCAGCGCCCGACCCCTCCGCACGCGTGGTAGTGTTTCAGCCCCTCTCGGAGGATCGCCTTCAGGAGGGGCTCATCGGCACAAAGGTCAACAGACTGGTTTTCCGGGTGCAAGGTGACGCGGTAGGAGGGCATGGTTTCAACAGAGGAGAGTGGATCAAGCGTGGAGGTCGATGGTGGCTTCAGCAGGGTAATCCGGGAAGCCGGACGTGGCGGAAGTGTGTGGGAATCGAACCCACCAAAGACAGGATTAGTGCCTTTCTCGCGGTTTTGAAGACCGGGGCGCCCACCAGTGACGCATCCACCTCCGGGGAGAGCATCAGCGTCGCAAAACCGGGCTCAAATGTCCAGAGCTTGCACCTGTGAGGAGGAATCAGGCGTAATGGTGGCTTGCCATCTGATCTGCACTGATTTTCTCTGGAAACCCAACCGTGCTGTCCCTCCCCTTCTCTTCCTTGTGGCTCCGGTGGAGCCTGCTGCTGAGCCTGCTGCTGAGCACCACCGGAACACTCCACGCACAGCTGGAGCGCTCCCTCCCTGTGGCGGAGCTGCGCCAAAGCCTCCGGACGCTTGAGCAGCAGCGCTGGACGGCGCAGCAGCCACGTGCCGAACTGGCCCGGGCATTGAGCCGGCTCGCCTTCTTGCAACAGGAAACGGAACGGTGCCTCGCTCAAACGGCTCCGGACCTGAAGCGGGTGGAAGCGACCCTGAAGCAGTCGGAAGGGCTGACGATTGAGAATGCTCGCCTGAAGGCCGAGCTGTCGCGGCTCCAGCGGCGGCGGACGGAGCTGGGCGAGCAGCTGCTGGAGTGCCGGCTTCTGCAGAGCCGTGCTGCCGAACTGACCGATCACCTGCAGACGATGCTCCGGGAACAGCTTCAGCAGCGCCTGACGCAGAAAGACGTGCCCCGCTGGGAACTGCTGAGGCAGCTGCAGGAGGAGCCGGCGTGGAGCCGGTTGCTGCAGACGCCGCTGCGCCTGCCCGAAACGGTGCCATGGGACCGAGTGCTGATGGTGGTGCTTCCTGCGTTTTTTGCTTGGGGAGTGGCGGTACAGGTGCGGCGCCTGCCGCTGTTTGATCAGGCGGGGCATCAGGTCTTCCGGGCCGTTGCCACCCACTTTCCCTGGGGGGCCGCATTGCTGAGCATGTGGGGCTCCCTGAGCCTCATGCTGCCCGGAGAAGCCTCCACGGTGCTGGAGGGATTACTGCTCCTGCTTTTGCTGCGCCTGGGGCTTTCCGGACTGCTTCCCGATGCCAAGGGGGTGTCGCTGCTGGGGCTGGATCAAGCTCGTGCCCGGCGCTTGCGGTCTGGAAGCATGCGCTTTGCCGGATTGCTGTGGCTCCGAGAGGTGCTGATGGCCGGAGCGGTTCCGGTGCCCGCTCCCTGGGAGGGGCTGCTGCAGTCCGGAGTGATGGTCCTGGCGGCACTGGCGCTCTTGCCCCTGCTCCGGCAAGTGTCGGTACTTCCGGGGCCCTGGGAGCACCGGGCGGCACGGTGGGCGGTGGGCGTGCTGGTGGGCGTGGTGCTGTTGGCGGAAATCACGGGGTACCGCGTGCTGGCAGCGTACCTGCTCTATGGCCTGGCCGGGACGCTGGGGACGTTCTTCCTGTTTGAAATCCTGAGGCGCGGCAACGCCGAGGTCTGTGACCAGCTCAACGCCGGAACCGCACCGTGGGCTCGGCACTGGAGGAAGCAGTTGGCGGTACCGCAGCAGGCTCCCTTTCCCGGAACCGTCTGGCTCCGGACCCTGGTTGCGCTGGCGAACATGGTGCTGGCGCTGCTCTTTTTGCTGGCGTCGTGGCAACTCTCGGAAACGGGTTCGGCGTGGGGGCAGGAGTTTTGGGTGCAGGGATTTGCCCTCGGGGAGATCCGGATCATTCCCACGAATGTCTTTCTGGCGGGCTTCTTTGTGGTCCTCATTGTTTCCACATCCCGGTGGTTGCGTCGGCAACTCCGGGAGCGCTGGCTCAGGCACACCGGACTGGATGAGGCAGAGCGCGAGACCATGGTCACACTCATCGGTTACGTGGCGACGATCCTTGCCTTTCTGGTGGGACTGGGACTGCTGGGGATCAAGCTGGAGAACATCGCTCTCATCGCAGGCGCCCTGTCTGTGGGCATCGGCTTTGGCCTTCAGAACATCATCAGCAACTTCATCTCCGGGCTGATCTTGCTGTTTGAGCGCCCCATCCGGACGGGAGACTGGGTGATTGTGGGCGCCGCTGAAGGCACAGTGAAGCAGATCCGGATTCGCTCGACGGTGATTGAGACCTTTGACCAGGCAGAAATCATTGTGCCAAATTCCGAGCTGATCTCGGCTCAGGTCACCAACTGGACGCTGGAGAACCACCAGGGGCGCATTCTGGTGACCGTGGGGGTTGCGTATGGAAGCGATGTCCGGCGGGTGGAAGAGCTGCTGATGGAAGCCGCTGCGGAGCATCCGGACGTCCTTCCGCCCGGCTCGGAATTGCCGCCGACGGTGGTCTTCACGTCATTCGGAGACAGCTCCCTCGACTTCACCCTTCGGTGTCACACCGAGAATGTGCTCAACAAGATCTTCATTGGAAGTGACCTGCACTTTGCGATTGATGCAAAGTTCCGGGAGGCGGGAGTGGAAATCCCCTTCCCGCAACGCGACTTGCATCTGCGAAGCAGCAGCGTTGCAGGATGGGGTGCTCAGCAAGCGGTGCCTCCGGAGGCCAGAACGCTTCCGGAGGAGCAGGATTAGTTGGCGGGCAGAACCGGAACCGAGCCCAGCGCAAGCTGGGTGTCAGCGGCAGGGACCTCCAGCTGGGCCGAACCCTTTTGCTGCGGATCCGGGATGCTGTCAATGTCTTCAAGCACAATGAAGCAGATGCCGACGATGATGGTCGGGATCAGAGCAGCCATGGCCAGCTTGCCCGGGTTCACTCCTCCCTGGAAGAACTTGCCCAGAATGGACTGACCTGCAGGGTTCGGAGCGTTGGCGATCACGGTCAGACCGCCACCGGTCACTGCACCAGCGACCACCATGTACTTGGCGGCAATGGAGAAGCCCGGGACCAACGTGGAGAGGTAGGTGATGGCGGCGTTGTCGTTGAAGGCGGTCAAGACGGTGGCCGTGAGCATCAGGGACAGCGGATCCAGCGAGCCCAGCACCGGTGCAATCCACCAGGCCTGCAGGCCACCGTGGGTGACCAGGCCGGCGAGGAAGAAGCCCACCAGCATCGGGGACTTCAGGTCCACCTTGCTCTGGTAGCGCTGCGTGATGATGCTGAAGCCCAGGAACATCAGGAAGGCGCCAATGAACAGCGGCGGGTAGTGAGCATTGAAGACCGTCCATGCCATGAACAGGAGGTGAACGATGGTGATCCACACCGGAATCGGCTCCTCATTGGTGTCTTCGCCAGATCCGGTCTTGGCGGCCATGGCGGCCAGCTCACCGCGGAAGACGGCAAAGTAGAGGATGTTGGCGATGAGGATGCCCACTGCCGCTTTCCAGCCGAAGTGCGTGAACATGAAGCCCATGGAGAAGTCCCAGGGCGTGGCGACCATCAGCACCGGAGGTGCCGCGAAGTGCGTCAGGGTTCCGCCGACGGAGACGTTCACAAACAGCAGCCCGATGGTGCCATAGGCGAGCTTGGCAGAAGGCTGGTGCTTGTAGATCTGGTTCGCCAGCAGCAGGGCGGCAATGGTCATGGCGGCGGGCTCGGTGATGAAGGAGCCCAGCAGCGGAGCAATCATCAGAATCGAGAACCACCAGGCGCCCGGCGAGTGCCCACCGAGTCCGGCAAAGAGCCCCAGCACCTGCTCGGCAAGGCGGATGATGGGCTTCGTCGATGCCAGGGCCATGATGACGACCACGAACATCGGCTCCGTGAAGTTCACGTGGTGCGCGATGTAGTTCTTGAAGGTCCCCCAGTCGAACATGCCGATGGTGACAAACATCAGCACAATCACCCAAAGCCCAAAGATGGCCTCCACTTCGCCAAGGAAGTGATAGAGGTGCACCCGCATCGGCGTGGTCCGCTCAATTTCGTCCTCCGAAGCGCCCTGCGCCTTCATGGCATGCTCATGCTCATGGTGCAGGTTGTGGGCAGCCGCCATGAACTTGCTGGCCACAAAGGTGTGGAGGATCGCCAGCAGGAAGATGAGGGAGGCGATCAGGTTGAAGGGATTGACGGAAATCCGGTGCCCAAGAATGGCTCCCACTCCGCCTTCCGGATCCTTGAAGTCCTCCACATGGGGCACGTTTTCGCAGTGGGCCTGCGAGAAGAGTTCCATGTCGTGCTGGGTGTAGCACACCAGCGGAACGGGGAAGGGAGCGGCGTCGCCGGCTCCATGGCTATCGGTGGCGGCGTAAGCAATCGCAGCAAGCCCCAGCACAGCCAACAGCAGGATAAGTAGCTTGGCGGGTCGTCTCATTCATCTCCTTGGAATCACGCAATGGTAGGTTCAGTGGAACAGCGTTCCTCTTGAAAAACACCCCATGTACCTACGTGGATCAGCGCAAGAAGGCAATCGAAAAAGCGCCTTTTGTGCAATGTGCTCCCAGGATTGCCGACAGACAGGAGGGTTATCCGGGAAGGTCTTCGGGAAACTGCCGCTTGAGCTTCTTCATGACCTGACGGGCCTGAAGCGGACGGATGAGGAAATCCTGGGTGGCGGTCACCTGCTCAAGCGGAAAGCTGGCGGCCTCGCGTTTGGAGAGCAGGAGCAGGATGGGGACGTCCCGGAAGTGAGGGATGACGCGGGCCTGATCGAGGGCCGCGAGGGGGGAAAGCTGCATCAAGTCCGGATCCAGAATGAGCAGCTGGGGAGGCGTGTGCTGGGCCACCAGAACGGCCTCCTCCCAGTGAATCTGCCAGTCGACCCGGAACCCCTCTCGCCCCAGCAACAGGGCCAGGAGGGCACCGGAGTCGTCCTGCGCATCCGCAATGATGATGTGCGGGTGGTCGCTCATTCGGGAGTGACGTAGGCTGAGGTGATGCCGCCATCGACAACCAGCTCCTGTCCGGTCATGTACGACGACTCATCCGATGCGAGAAAGACCGCGGCTTGGGCCATTTCCCTGGCTTCGCCAAAGCGTCCCATCGGAATGTGAACCAGCCGGCGCTGCTTCTTGGCCTCGGTGTCGAGGAACTTCATCAGCAGTTCGGTCCGCAGCGGTCCGGGGCACAGCGCGTTGACCCGGATGTTCTCCCGGGCGTGGATGATGGCCAGTTCGCGACTGAGGGCAATGACTCCGCCCTTGCTGGCCGTGTAGGCCACCTGGGGGGTGGCGGCCCCCATGATGCCCACGAAGGAGGCCGTGTTGATGATGGAGCCACTTCCTGCCCGCTGCATGGCCGGAATGCCATACTTGCACCCCAGGTAGACTCCCTTGAGGTTGATGGCCATGGTGAGGTCCCAGACGTCTTCCTCAGTGGTCATGGCATTGTCATCACTGCTGTGCATGATGCCGGCGTTGTTGAAGAGCACATGCAGGGCGCCAAACTCCTGCTCTGCCCGGGCGACCATGGCTTCACAGTCGGCCGCCTTCGAGATGTCGGCATGCTGGTAGACGGCCTGGCCACCCGCTTCCTGAATCAGGGTGACGGTCTGTTCGCCTTCGGCATCGTTGAGGTCGGTGACCACAACAGAAGCTCCTTCCTGGGCAAAGAGCAGAGCGGCTTCTCGGCCAATGCCGCTGGCGCCACCGGTAATGACCGCGACTTTCCCTTTGAGTCTCATGGATTCCTTGAGTGATGGGGTTGGATGAGTTGGATCAAATGCGTTCGAAGTACCGTTTCAGCTCCCAGTCGGTGACTGCCGCATCAAAGGCGGCCAGCTCCGTCTTGAAGAAGTGCAGGTAATGCTGGTGGACGTTCTCTCCCAAGACGCGCTTGGCAAAGGCACTCTGCTCAAAGAGCGCGGTTGCCTGATGAAGGCTCGTTGGCACCCCCGGGAGGTCCTGGGCGCTGTAGACGTCTCCGGAAAACAGAGGCGGCGGCTCCACCTGCTCCCGGATTCCTTCCAGTCCTGCAGCCAGGGAGGCGGCATAGGCCAGGTACGGGTTGCAGTCGGCGCCTGCAAGGCGGCACTCGATGCGGAGCGAGTTTCCGGACCCGACCACCCGGAAGCCGGCGGTGCGGTTGTCGTGGCACCACGCAAGCTTGGTGGGCGCCCAGGACTGGAAGACGTAGCGCTTGTAAGCGTTGATGGTGGGCGCATAGAGCACCATCAGCTCCGGAAGGTACTTGATCCACCCGCCCAGGAACCAACGGAAGGTGTCGGAGCAGCGAATGGGGCCTTCTTCCTGATCACCGGGGAAGGCGGACTCGCCGTTCTTCCAGAGGCTGAGGTGGATGTGGCAGCTGGATCCGGCCTGGTCGGTGTGGGGCTTTGCCATGAAGGTGACGCTCCGGCCTTGCTGCTCGGCGACTTCCCGGAGGCACTGCTTGTACACCATGTGCCGGTCGGCCATCGTCAGCACATCGGCATAGCGAATGTTGAGCTCGTGTTGCCCCAGCCCCCACTCGCCCTTTGAGGTCTCGACGGGAACCCCGGAGTCTCGCAGGTGCCGCCGTGCTGCACCGTGGAAGGATTCGTTGCGGGTGCCTTGAAAGGCGTGATAGTCCTCGAGGTACCAGCCTGCAGGCTTCAGGTCACGGTACTGGGTGTCAAAGGCTTCGCGGTACGAATTGTCGTAAAGGTAGTACTCCAGCTCAGAGGCGCCAAAGGCTTCAAATCCCAGCTCGGCCGCAGCCTCGACTTGCTTCCGGAGCAAGGAGCGTGGCGCTTCGGCGACCCGCGTATGTGTGGCTTCGTTGTAGACGTCACAGAGGACCAGGGCGGTGCGATCCTGCCAGCTGAGGCGCCGGAGGGTGCTGAGGTCCGGGACGAGGTGGAAGTCGCCGTAGCCACGGTCCCAGTTGGCAAAGGAGTACCCCGGAATGGGCTCCATCTCCATGTCCACGGTGAGGAGGTAGTCGCACCCGTGGGTGCCGTGTTCCGCGGCTTCCTCAAGGAAGAAGTCCGCATCAAAGCGCTTCCCGATCAGGCGCCCATAGAGTCCGGTAAAGACCACCAGAATCGTGTCGATGCGTCCAGCAGCAACTTCTTGCTCCAGCTCAGTGCGGGTGAGCATTCCTTTAACCTGCATCCTCCTCCTTTGGTTCAACTGAAAAGATCGAATCCTACGGGAGGTGTTGCAGCAGAGGCAAGTAGATTTTGGAAGCGGGGAGGTCCGGAAGGCTGGAAGCGGCTCTGGTGACAGGAGGCCACCAGAGCCAGCGGGGGAGGTTAGTTGATGGAGATGAGCTTGCGCTCCGCCTTGGCGGCTTTCGGGATGTGAACCGTCAGCACACCATTGTTCATCTCTGCAGAGATGCCTTCCAGGTCGGTCTCCTTCGGCAGGCGAACGGAACGGCTGAAGGTGCCAAACTGACGCTCCACGTAGTGGACGCCTTCGCGTTTCTCCTCCAGCTCGTGCTTCTTTTCTCCCTTCACGGTGAGCACCCCGTCTTCAAGGGTGATGTTCACGTCTTCCTTCGCCATGCCCGGAATCTCGAACGTGGCAATGTAGCGGCTCTCTTCCTCGCGCAGTTCCAGCGCCGGAGTGAAGGTGCGGCGGCTCACCCGAGTCGGCTGCGTCAGGAAGTCGTCGAAAAATTCCTCGACGAGCGCAGAGAAGGGGTGGAGGGTCTGGTTGCGTTGAATCAGGTTCATGGGGTCTCCATACGTTTGAGTGAATGCGATTCGGGACGGTGCCCGTTATTGTTAGCACTCAATTTAAAAGAGTGCTAACAAGGTGTCAAGAAAATTTTTTCAGCTTCGGAACCGGGAAGGAACAAGCGGTCTTCAGAAGGGAGGAATCGGGTGGTTGCGCGTGTCAGCAGGCCCCCTGCCCAAGAGGGCAGGGAGTCCGGAGGCGTGTCGAGGAGACGGGCTGTTGGGGCCTTCGCTGGGAAAGCGGGAAAGGCGGCTTAGGCGCCGAAGTGAGCCTGGAGCTGGCTGGAGTACGGAGGCGAGATGAGCCCCTTTTCGGTAATGATGCCGGTGACGAGTTCATGCGGGGTGACGTCAAAAGCGGGGTTCCGGACGGGGACATCTGCCGGCGCCGTGGAGCGTTCCCCAAAGTTCCGGACTTCTTCCGGGTCGCGTTCTTCAATGACGATCTCGGCACCACTGGCGGTGTTCAGGTCAATGGTGGAAGAGGGGCACGCGACGTAGAAGGGGATCTGGTAGTGCTGGGCCAGGATGGCCACGCCGAGGGTGCCGATCTTGTTGGCGACGTCCCCGTTTGCAGCGACCCGGTCGGTGCCAACAATGACGAGGTCAATGAGGCCTTCCGCCATGGTGGCCGCCGCCATGTTGTCGGTGATCAGGGTGACGTTCAGGCCACTTTGGTGCAGCTCCCAGCTGGTGAGGCGAGCCCCCTGGAGCAGCGGTCGGGTTTCATCGGCATAGACCCGAAACCGGGTTCCTGCCGCATGAGCAAGGTACATGGGCGCGGTGGCGGTTCCCAGCTCGGAAGTCGCCAGCGCCCCAGCGTTGCAGTGGGTGAGGACGCCACAGCCTTCCGTGATGAGGGGCCTGCCGTGTTCGCCGATGCCTCGGCAGAGCTTCCGGTCTTCTTCATGAATGGCGATCGCTTCTTGCTCCAGAAGCTGGTACAGCGCGGCGGTGTCGGTTTGAGGAGACTGCTGCAGGGCCTGGATCATGCGGTTGAGGGCCCAGTTCAGGTTCACTGCCGTGGGCCGGGAGGAGTCGAGGTAGCGGGCCAACTCAGCCGCCTTGTCTCGGAAGGCTGCCGCGTCAAGCGTTCGGAACGGCTGGAGGCCAACGAGGAGGCCGTAGGCGCCAGCAATGCCGATGGCCGGAGCGCCCCGGACCTTGAGGCGTTTGATGGAGTCCCAGACCTGCTCAACGGTTTGTTGCGGCTCAAGGAGCACGGTCCCGGGGAGTTGGGTCTGATCGAGCATGATGAGGGTTCCGTTCTCCCAACTGAGGGTGGAAGGCAACGAGGCGGAGGCGGAGGTCATGGTGGTTCCAGTCATCAGTTGAGGGTAGCTCCAGCAGGAGTCGGTTCAGCCAGATGGCAACGGGCATAGTGTCCAGGCGCCAGCTCTCGCCACGGGGGGAGGCTCTGGCGACAGGTCTCGGTCGCGAGGGGGCAGCGCTCGGCAAACGCGCATCCGGCATAGGCGCGCGTCGGGCTGGGGACGTCTCCCTGGAGTGCCTGGCGCTGCCGGTGTCGGTGCCGGGGGTGGCTGGCCGGAATGGCTTGTAGCAGCGCCTGCGTGTAGGGGTGCCTGGGGCTCTGAAACAGCGCGTCCTGGTCTGCCAGTTCCACAATGCGTCCGAGGTACATGACCGCGACTCGGTCCGCGATGTAGCGGATGACGCCCATGTCGTGGCTGATGAAGAGGTAGCTCAGGTGCTGCTCCTGCTGGAGGTCCTTCAGCAGGTTGAGGATCTGGGCCTGAATGGAGACATCGAGCGCAGAAACGGCTTCATCGCAGACGATCAGGCGCGGGCTGAGGGAAAGCGCTCGAGCGATGCAGAGCCGCTGCCGTTGCCCTCCGGAAAACTCATGGGGAAAGCGCTGGAGGTGCTGGGCGCTCATCCCGACGCGGTCGAGCAACCGGATGGCCTCGGAGCGGACCTGCTGCCGGGTGATCAGGCCGTGGTACAGGGGGGCGCTGGTGACGATTTCCTCCACGGTCAGCCGTGGATTCAGAGACGACAGGGGGTTCTGAAAGACCATCTGCATCTGGATCCGCAGCTCGCGCAACTGATTCGGCGAGAGGCTTCCCAGCGAGGTCCCATTGAAGATCACCTCTCCCGAGGTGGGCGGCGTGAGGTGCAGGATGCTGCGCCCCACCGTGGACTTGCCACAACCGGACTCTCCCACGAGTCCCAGGGTTTCTCCCGCTTGCAGGGTGAAGCTGACGCCATCGACGGCGCGGATGTGCTGGACGGCTTTGCGCCACAACCCCTGTCGGACGGGGAAGTGGGTCTTCAGCTCTTGAACGTCCAGCAAGGCAGGCATGGTGGGGTCAGATCCGAGCGAGCATGCCTTCCAGGGAGTGGCGCGATTGCTCCAGCAGGCGTTGCTGGTACTCGCCTCCATGAAAGCCCCGCTGCTGCAGGTCCTGGGCGGTCAGCTTCAGCTCCTCAAGGTACTCCACCACGGCAAACTCGGGAACCGTCCGGTTCAGCAGCACCTCCGTGCCCTCGTACATGGCCACCAGCATCGACTGGTGTTCCTGGTTGCCGAGTGCCGGTTTCAGCTGTGCCACCTCCTGCTCAAAGCCCTGCCGAATCTTGCGGATCTCCTCGAGTCCCAGCGAAATGGGAGCGGTGGAGGCAGCCGCCTTTCCGGAAAGGAGGGGAGCAGAGTGGGACAAAGAAACGTTTCGGGCATCCATAACACCTCTGTGGCAAAAGGAAGGAGAAGGAACGATTCTACACGAAGTCAGGGAACCTTTCTAGGCCCTCTGACCAAGCGAGTCAAGCCACTTGCGCATCCGGAGCCGGGATCCCTGCTTTTCTTTTGACTTTGTGGCAGGAAACCCTCTATTCTATAAAGCTTTTACAAAGCTCCCTTCCGGGAGTTGCTGATTAACCTCTTGCACCGGCTCGCAGTCTCCTGCGGACGGTTAATGATCATGGCCTCAACAGAACTTTCCTCCCCCACGAACCTGGAACCCATCGTCTTCTTTGAAGAGAGCGACGACTTTGAAGCGCTCTATGAAGAAACCCTGCTGGGGGTTCAGGAGCAGAGCATTGTCAACGGTGCCGTCACCGACATCAGCAAGGAATTTGTCACCATTGACATCGGCTTCAAGGCTGACTGTCTGGTTCCTTACGACGAATTCATCGACTCCGAAGGCGAGTTGATGGTCGCCATTGGCGATACCATTGAGGTGTACGTGGACGCCCTGGAAGTGGAAGACGGCGTCCCGCTGATCTCCAAGCGCAAGGCTGAGAAGATGCGCACGTGGGAGAAGATCGGCACGATCTACGAAGCCGAGGGAACGGTTCGAGGGACGATCATCAACCGCATCAAGGGGGGCCTGTCCGTCGACATTGGCGTCAAGGCCTTCCTGCCGGGCTCGCAGGTGGACCTCCGCCCCGTCCGGAACCTCGACAAGCTGCTGGGTGAGAGCTTCGAGTTCAAGATCCTCAAGTACAACCAGAAGCGCGGCAACATCGTGCTCTCTCGCCGAGCCCTGCTGGAAGTGGAGCGGGAAGAGAAGCGCAAGGAAACCCTCAAGATCCTCAGCGAGGGCGCGCTCATTACCGGTCATGTCAAGAACATCACCGATTACGGGGTCTTTGTGGACCTCGGTGGCGTGGACGGACTGCTCCACATCACCGACATGACCTGGGGCCGCATCGTTCACCCGTCCGAGATGTTCAGCATTGGCGACGAGGTCGAAGTCATCATCCTCAAGTTCTACCCCGAAGACCAGAAGGTCTCCCTGGGCCTCAAGCAGAAGTTTGCCAACCCGTGGGACTCCGTGGCCGACAAGTACCCCGCGGGTACCAAGATTCAGGGCAAGATTGTCAGCCTCACCGAGTACGGAGCCTTCATTGAGCTGGAGCCGGGCGTTGAGGGCCTCATCCACGTTTCGGAAATGTCCTGGACCCGCAAGGTCCGGCATCCGTCCAAGATTGTCCAGCTCGGACAGGAAGTGGAAGCCGTGGTCAAGGACCTGGATGTGGAGCGCAAGCGCATCTCCCTCTCCATGAAAGAGGCCGAGCCGAACCCGTGGCGCATCGCCATGGACCGCTACCCGATTGGCTCCATCGTCAAGGGCAAGGTCCGGAACATCACCGACTTTGGCATCTTCGTGGGACTGGACGAGGGCATTGACGGACTCGTGCACGTCTCCGACATCTCCTGGTCTCAGCGACAGCGCAAGCCGTCCGAGCTGGTGAAGAAGGGCGACGAGCTGGAGGTCAAGGTCCTCAACATCGACGTCTCTCAGGAGCGCCTCTCCCTCGGCATCAAGCAGCTGAGCGAAGACCCCTGGAAGAACCTCGATGAGCGCTACCCGCTCAATGCGGAAGTCACCGGAAGGGTGGTCAACCTGACGGACTTCGGCATCTTCGTGGAGATCTCCGATGGCGTTGAAGGCCTGGTGCACATTTCCGAAATCGACAACGCGGTGCCAAAGGCGAAGCTGCAGGAGTTCTACCCGGTTGGAACAGAAGTCCGCGCCCGCGTCATCAAGGTCGACACCGAAGAGCGTCGCCTGGGCCTGAGCATCATGGAGGTCATGGAATTGGCCTCTCCGGAGTTGCAAGACTCGGATGCGGCTGACGACGATCAGCAAGACGACGCTGCTGAAGAGTAAGCCTCCTCATTTTCCGGGAGCTTGGCTCCCGGATCCCCCTCCCCTGGCACAAGTTCTCCTTCTCAAGTTGCTTCCCTGAACCCGCACCTGCTGGGTGACCGGAAGATGAGTTCCACTGGCGCTCTCTGGCGAGATCCGCTACGCTGTTGGGCCACCTCGGACAACTCCCTTTTTGACTGAATGAACACCTGTACCATGATTGCCCCTGTGCCTGCTTCGGAACTCACCCCGGAACACCTTGCCCTGATTGAGGAGGAAGAGAACCTGCTGCGGCAGATTCAGCAAGGCATCCTCTCGCAGCAAGCCGAGGATGGCGCAGCGAATGTGTACGGGGACCTGATGGAGCTGCGTGACTCGCTTGGGGAGGCGCGCAACGAGGACGTCCCGGCGATCATGGCGCAGATGGAGCAGTTGGCGCTGATCACCCAGCAGCAGGAGCAGATGCGGCGTACCGCGCTTCCGGACCTGGGCGCTCCATACTTTGGGCACCTGCGGCTTCAGGAAGGCAAGCGGGTCCGGGATGTGCTGATTGGCGGACGCAACTGCCTCTCCACCCACCTGCCCTGCCCGATTGTGGACTGGAAGAGCGCCCCGATCAGCATTGTGTTTTACCGGTACCGAGAGGGCGAGGAGTACTTTGAAGAGATCGGCAACCGAGAACTGGAAGGCGTGGTGCTGGCGCGCCGGGTGCTGCAGCTTGAAGAGGGCAAGCTGGTCCGCATCAGCACCGGAACCGATTTCCTGGAGTGGGACCCCTCCGGATGGCGGAAGGCGGCTTCGGGAGCGCCCACCCTTTCGGGGGGAAGTGGCTCGGCTCAGCGTCCGGAACTGCAGCCCGTCCGGCGACTCGGCGGTGGGCCGGTTCGGCAGGAGTACCGAGTCGACAAGCATTTGCAGCAAATCACGGCGCTGATTGATCGCGACCAGTTCACTGCCATCACGCATCCGGATTCGGCCATTGTGCTCATTCAAGGCGGAGCGGGTTCCGGAAAGACCACCGTGGCCCTCCACCGGCTGGCCTACCTGCTGGCCCAGCAGCCCCATTACTTTACGTCCAAGACGGTGCTGCCGGTGGTGTTTGGCCCGGCTCTGGCCCGTTACATTTCCAAGGTCCTCCCGGCACTTGGCGTCGATCAGGTGCCGGCGCAGGTGTTCCAAAGCTGGGTGTCCAAACTCCGGTTTCAGCACATTTCCGGAATGCCGAAGCAGTATGCGGAGCACACGCCTGTGGCCGTCATTGAGTTCAAGCGGCATCCGTTTGTCCTGCAGTGGTTTACCGAAGAGGCCAACCGCCAGGCCGCAGAATTTTGGCAGGAGCTGGTGCGACGCGCGACGGGAGTCCGGGGCTTTGAAGATCTGGAAGCCTGCTGGAAGACGCTGGGGCGCGACCCCTTGTGGACCCGCCTGAATGCGCTGGAGCGTTGGGTGGGAGGCTCGTTCCGGGTGCAGGGCCTGCCCCCGTGCTCCAATCCGGCCATTGCGCAGCGTGTGCTTTCGGTGCTGGAAGAGTTCTTTCCAGAGCGGGAAAAGCCGGAGCGCTTTGTCCGTCAGTTCTTTGAAGACCGCCTGATTGCCCGGTCCGGACTTCTGGAAGCCGCAGACCGTCTGGCGCCCGGACGCTTCACCCCCGGACAGCTGGAAAGCGTCTGGTCCTGGTCGGTCCGGCAGTACCAGAAGCGTCGAGAGGCAGAAGACGAGGAGACGCAACAGGCGCTCCGGTCGATTGCTCAGGAACACGAGCTGTCCGGAATTTCCCCCCATTTGGGTTTTGAGGAAGAGGTTCCGACGCTCGATGAAGAGGACGACACGCTGCTGCTGCTGCTGCGGCAGATCCTCGTGAGTCCGATCCGACGCAAGAACGGCAAGCGCCTACAGTACCGGCACCTGCTGATTGACGAAGCGCAGGACTTCAGCCCAACCGAGTTTCAGCTGCTGCTCTCACTCACTCCGGAGGAGCGTCGCAGCGTCACCCTTGCGGGTGACATGGATCAGCGCATCATGGAGGGCCGGACGCATCAGGACTGGCAGGAGTCGATTGGGGCGCTGGGGTACGATGTGACGGCGCTGGAGCCTCTGCGGATTGGGTACCGCTCGACCTACGAGATCATGGAGGTGGCCCGGCAGGTGATCGGCGACCTGAGCGTGAATCAAAGCTGGGAGGCGGTCCGCCATGGAGCAGCCGTGGAGACCTTCTCCTTCCGGGAGGCGGGGCTGTTGCTGGCTTTCCTGGGGGACGCGTTGGAGAACCTGATGCTCCGGGAGCCGCAGGCCAGTGTCGCGGTGCTGACCCGGAGCGCTGAGGCCGCAGACCTGATTCATGACGGACTGCAGCGGGCCGACCTGATGAACCTGAGGCGCATCCGGGACCAGGAGTTTCCGTTTACTGCCGGCATTGAGGTGACCGATATTGCGCAGACCAAGGGGTTGGAGTTCGACTATGTCATCATTGCCGACGCCGACGCCGGGACGTATCCGACCGATCCGCGCTCCCGGCACCTGCTTTATGTGGGGGTCACCCGGGCGTCTCATCAGCTCTGGTTGCTGCACACGGGAAACCGTTCTCCGCTGCTTCCGACCGAATCAGCTTGAAACCCCACCACTGTTGCTGCTGAATGATAAGAAAATAAACGATCTCAACACTTTTTGCCACGGACGCTATGCCTCACTCGACCCCTGCACACCTTGACGTGTTGAAGCACCCTGATGCACACCCAGGGCGCTCGCCAGTGAAGTTCAGTCACACCCCCACGTCTTACCTCCTGCGTGTGGAGGATGAGCTGTACAAGATCAAGAAGCCGGCCAACGACCTCACGACCCTGGCCGTCAAGGAAGCGTTTTGTCATGAGGAGCGGCGGTTGCTTCAGCTGTTCAATCCGGATTGTGCGGTGTCGGTGGTGGCCATTCGCAAGCAGGCAGACGGCACCTTTACCCTGGGAGGAACAGAAGGAGAAGCCGTGGACCATGCCCTCAAGCTACCGTTTCTGGGCGAGGCCGGGTTTCTGAGCAAGCGCATGGACAAGGGCGCACTGGATCCGAAGGAGCTAGAGGTCATTGCCGAACGCCTGGCAGACGTCCATGCCGCTCACCCTGCAAAGGACAAGCAGGCCGAAATGGCGCGTCCGGAGAAGCTGCGGGAGCTGACCACAGACCTGATGTATCAGATGAAGCGCTACTACCCGCCTGCGGTGACCCAGCCCATTCTGGACATGGTGAAGCACCCGGTGGAGAAGTTTCTTGAGGAGCAAACCAAGCTGTTTGCCAAGCGTCGCAAGAAATCGGTGGTGGAGGGGCACGGAGCGTTTCTTCCGGAACACCTGCACATCAAGGACAAGCACGCGACCTTCATCAGTCCACTGGAAGTGCACCACAAGAAGTACGGAAACCTGGATGTGGCCAACGATGTGGCGACCCTGATGGTCTCGCTTTATCAGCACAAGCAGGAAGCGGCCGCCCAGGCCTTTCTGGACTCGTACGTCTATGCCTCCAAGGACAAGACCCTCTCGCAGATGCTGCCGCTGTACCTGACCTTTCAGGCATTCCGGCAGGGCATTCAGCTCTGTGAGCTCAAGGTGGCCCTGCAGCAGGACGAGCTGGGCGTCCGCGCCATGGACTACTTCCACCTGGCGGTTCGCTTTGCCCGCGAAATCCCGCGCGACTGATCATGCCCACGCCCGCCCTCGATGCTTCCTCCCTCATTGGCGGGCGGATTCAGCGGATCACCCAGCCGCTGCCCCACGTCCTCTTGCTGGAGCTGTACACGGGCCGGGCCCGGAGCCTCTGGTGTTCGGCACATCCGCAGCACGGAGGCGTGTTTGAGGCCTCCCCGCGTTTGCCCAACCCGATGCGCCCGCCGGTGTTTTGCCTCTGGCTCCGGAAGTGCCTGCTGAATGCGACTCTGACCGAGGTCCAGTGGCCGCATCCACAGGTGCTGGAGCTGACCTGGACCCTCCCAACCCCAAAGGGCCCGGAGCATTTTTTTCTTGTTTGGGAAGACAACGGTCCCCGGAGCAACTGGCTGCTGCTGAATAGCGCCCGTCAGCTGCAGATGGCCCTTTTTAATCCGAACCAAACCCATCGCAAGCTTGCGCAGGGAAAGCCCTACGCGCTTCCGGAACGCTGGACGGCCCCGGCTTCCGGAGTCTGGGAGCTGGAGGTTCAGGAAGAAAGTGACTTCGCCCACAACACGGAGAAGGAAAAATGGACCCGGCGCCTGAAGCAGCTTCACCGGCACTGGAAGCGGATGCTGGAAAACCAGCGTCAGGATGCCGTTCAGGCGGCCCAGGCCCACGAGGTGCGGCGCCGAGCCGACTTGCTCAAGACGGCGCTGGGACGCATTGAACCCGGACAGCAGCAGGTGCAGGTGACAGATTTTTATGATCCGGAACTGCCGGAAGTGACCCTGACGCTCGACCCGGAGTGGACGCCTCAGGCGCTGGTGAACCGGTGGTACCAGCGGGCTGACAAGCTGGAGAAGTCCGTCCCCCACGTGGAGGAACGTCGCCAGAAGACGGAGGAGCAGCTGGCCTGTCTGGTTCAGCTCCGGGAGCAGTTGGCGGCGATCCACGGGGTTCCGGACCTGGAGGCGTGGCAGGCCGAGCTTCCGGAGTGGCTGCTGCATCAGGCTGACCGTCTGGAGCAGCGACGGCCTCAGCAGGCAAAGGCTCCGGAAACCAGCGAGCCCCTGACCCGCATCAGTAGCGATGGACTGGAGATCTGGGTCGGCCGGAACGCTCGGGAGAACGAGCAGGTGACCTTCCGCTGGGCTCGGGGCAACGACTGGTGGTTTCACGTCCAGGGCGTGGGAGGGGCACACGTGGTGGTTCACACAGGACAGCGGGAGCTGCCACCCCGGACACTTGAGGAAGCCGCGCTGCTTGCGGCCCACTACTCCAAGCTCCGGCTGGAACACGCCGTTGAAGTCGACTACACTCGCCGCAAGTTTGTGAAGAAGATCCGCGGCGGCGCCCCGGGACGTGTGACGTTCACTCAAAACCAAAGCATCCTCATTGCGATGGAAGCCGCTCGCCTCCGCGAGGTCCTTTCTCGCCTCCCCTGACTTTTCCAAGATTTCCAGGAAACGCCCATGCCGCTGATTCAAGCCGTTTGCTACGACCTCGACGGAACCCTGCTCGACAGCCTTGCTGACATTGCAACCACCATGAACACCGTGCTGCGTGAACTGGGGCATCCGGAACATCCGGAAGCGGCCTTCAATCACTTCATTGGAGACGGCTCCCGAGTGCTGGCGCAGCGGACGCTTCCGGAAGCAGAGCGGACGCCGGAAAAAATTTCGGCGGCGCATCGGCGCTTTGAAGAGGTGTATCAGGAGAACTGGAATCGCCAGACGCGCCCCTACGAGGGGGTTGGCGAGCTGCTGGACGGGCTGGCACAGCTGGGCATCCGGCAGGCGGTGCTGTCCAACAAGCCTCACCGGTTTACGGTACAGTGCGTGGAATCACTGCTGGCACCGTATTCGTTTGATCAGGTGCTGGGTCAGCGAGAGGGCATCAACAAGAAGCCGGACCCTGCGGGATTGCTGGAGATTGCCGAGCAGTGGCACCTTCCGGTTGAGGCGATCGCTTATGTGGGAGACACGCTGGTCGACATGAAAACCGCCGTGAACGCCGGGGCGTACGCGGTGGGAGTGAAGTGGGGCTTCCGGGAAGAAGAGGAACTCTGGGCGCATGGGGCCCAGAAGGTGGTGGCGCATCCGCGCGAGCTGCTCCAGTGGGTGCAGGAGCAGCTGCCACGCGGGTAAGGACGGGCGTCAGGCCGCCTGTGGCCCGGCCTGGATGATCTCCTGGCTGGAGCCTTCCTCAAACTTCTTGAAGTTGTCCTGGAACATCTTCACGAGTTTGTTGGCCGCCTGGTCGTAGCTGGCCGAATCGCGCCAGGCGTCCCGAGGCTGGAGGACGGAGTCGGGCACATTCGGGCACGTCGTTGGGATCTGGAATCCGAAGCGGGCATCCTGAACCGTTGGGGCGTCTCGGAGGGTGCCATCCAGGACGGCATCGATGATGGAGCGGGTGTGCTTCAGGGACATGCGCTCGCCAACGCCGTGGCCGCCGCCGCTCCAGCCGGTATTGACCAGCCAGACCTGAGTGCCATGCTGCTGAATGCGCTCGGCCAACAATTCGGCGTACTTGCTTGGGTGCCAGACCATGAACGCGGCGCCAAAGCATGCGGAAAAGGTGGCCTCCGGCTCGGTCACGCCCATCTCGGTGCCCGCAACCTTGGCGGTGTAGCCGCTGATGAAGTGGTACATGGCCTGTTCCGGAGTCAGCTTGCTCACTGGAGGCAACACCCCAAACGCATCGCAGGTGAGGAAGATGATGTTGCGCGGGTGTCCACCCACACACGGAATCCGGGCGTTGTCGATGAACTCGATCGGATAGGAAGCCCGGGTGTTTTCGGTGAGGGACTTGTCGTCGTAGTCCACGTCTCGGGTGCGCTCGTTGTAAACGACGTTCTCCAGTACGGTGCCGAAGCGGATGGCCCGGTAGATGTCGGGCTCTTTTTCCTCAGAAAGGCCGATGCACTTGGCGTAACAGCCGCCTTCGATGTTGAAGACCCCGTGGTCGGTCCAGCAGTGTTCGTCGTCTCCAATCAGCTCGCGTTTCGGATCTGCCGAAAGCGTGGTCTTGCCGGTTCCGGAGAGGCCAAAGAAGATGGCCACGTCTTCATCCTTGCCCACATTGGCCGAGCTGTGCATCGACAGAATCCCGTGACGCGGCATGATGTAGTTCATGATCGTGAAGACGCCCTTCTTCATTTCGCCCGCATACTCCGTCCCCAGAATCACAAACTCCCGCTTCTCAAAGCTCAGGTCAACGCTTGTCTTGGAGGTCATGTTGGCCGTGCGGCTGTTGGCCGGGAACGCGCCGGCATTGAAGATGACGTAATCCGGCTCTTCAAAGTGCTCCAACTCCTGGTCGTTGGGACGAATGAGCATGTTGTTCATGAACAGCGCGTGGTAGGGCCGGGTGGTGATGACCCGAATCTTGAGGCGATACTTCGGGTCCCACCCTGCAAAACCGTCCATGACGTAGAGGCGGTCGCAGCTGTTGAGGAAGTCGACGGCGCGCTCGCGGTTGATCTCGAAGGTCTCCGTGTCCAGCGGGATGTTGATGTCTCCCCACCAGACGTCCTGCTCGACGTCTGCCGTCTGGACAATGCGCTTGTCCTTGGGGCTCCGTCCCGTCTTGACGTGGGAAGAGACCATCAAGGCCCCTTGATTCGAAATCGCCGCGTCTGGCTCATACTTCAGGGCTTCCTCGTACAGGCGGGCCGGGGACGCATTGCGGATGAGCGTGCGGGAGTGGATGCCGTACTGCTCCAGGGTGAACGGGTTCTTGCTCATTGTCTCTCTCTCCTTGGGGATGGTTGGTCCAGGAGGACCAGGCGGGCGTCTGAAATGACGAAAAACAATTAAATAGCGAATTTTCGCTAAACGATCAAGTGGAGAAGTGGAAAGCAGGTGCTTTTAGAGGAGGCAGTTTTGGAAGCCCTCCACGAGCAATGAGCGGTCCAGGTGGCGGCCAATGAAGACAACCCGGTTGAGCCGAGGTTCATCGGGGCCCCAGGGGCGATCGCGTTTGCCCTCAAGCAGCGAGTACACCCCCTGAAACACGAACCGGTCCGGCTCTCCAGCAAACGCGATGACGCCCTTCATGCGGTACAGGGCTCCGGAGTGAAGCAGCAGGGCGCTGTTGAGCCAGGCATTGAACTGGTTGACGTCCAGTTCGCCTTCCACCTCAAAGCCAACGGAGGTGACCTCTTCAGCGTCATGATGGTGGTGGTTGAGGTGGGGCTTCCAGGAAGCCTCGAGGTCAAAAGCCTGGGTATTGAGGAGGGTCTCCAGCGGAACCTCGGTCTGCACCGCCGGAAGGATCGGGGCTGCCGGGTTGAGGGTGCGGATGAGGGCCTCGCGCTCAGCCAGCACCTCGGGAGAGACGAGATCGGACTTGTTGAGGATCAGCCGGTCGGCAAAGGCGATCTGGTCCCGCACCACGTCTTCATCCTGTAACTGCTGGGGCAGGTGCTGAGCGTCCACGAGCGTCACCACGGCGTCCATCCGGACCTTCTCCCGCATGTTCAGGTCGCCGACAAAGGTCTGAACGATGGGCCCCGGACTGGCCAACCCTGTGCTTTCGACCAGGATGGCGTCAAACTGATCGCGCCGCAGGATCAAGCGGTCCACCGTCAGCGCGAGGTCATCCCGGAGGGTGCAGCAGACGCAGCCGTTGCTCAGCTCCAGGAGGTTGTCTCCAACGCCAACGACCAGTTCACCATCCACGGCAATTTCGCCGAATTCGTTTTCAATGACGGCAATCCGTTGCCCGTGCCGCTCCTTGAGGATGCGGTTGAGGAGGGTGGTCTTTCCTGAACCGAGGAAGCCGGCGAGGACCGTGACCGGAATGCGCGAGTCGACAGACATGGCAGCCTAGCGAGAGGGTTTGAGCAAGCTGAGGAAGAAGAGCCCGACGGCCGCGGTGACAATGGTTGGCCCTGATGGCGTGTCAAATTCCAAAGAGGCTCCGAGTCCGATTCCGACGGCTCCAACACCAAGCAGTGCGGCAAAGCCGGCCATCTGCTCCGGAGTCTGGCTGAAGTGCCGGGCGGCCGCGGCGGGAATGATCAGCAGCGAGGTGATCAGGAGAATGCCGACGATCTTCATCGCCAGCGCAATGACGGCTGCAATGAGGAGCATCAGCACCAGTTGATAGAGCGACGCCTGCAGCCCTTCGGCCTGTGCGAGTTCTTCGCTGACGGTGACTGCCAGGAGCGGTCGCCAGAGCTTCCACAGCAGGAGCAGGGCTCCTGTTCCTCCGCCATAGATCCAGATCAGGTCGGTCCGGGAGACGGAGAGGATGTCCCCAAACAGGTAGCCCATCAGGTCCACCCGCAGGCCACTCATGAAGCTCAGGGTCAGGATGCCCAGCGAAAGCGAGGCGTGCGAGAGCGTCCCCAGCACCGCGTCTCCGGAAAGGCGCTTTTGCTGCAGCAGCCCCGAAAGCAACAGGGCCACCAGCAGTCCGGTGACAAAGACGCCGAGCATCAGGTCAATGCCGAGCAGAAACCCGAGGGCGACCCCAAACAGAGCCGAGTGAGCCATGGTATCGCCAAAGTACGCCATGCGGCGCCAGACGACAAAGCAGCCCAGCGGGCCGGAGACCAGGGCAACGCCGACGCCGGCAATGAGCGCCCGCCAGAGGAAGTCATCGAGCAGCATCAGGCCTCCTCGGCAGGAAGCGGGTGGGGGTGTCCGCAGGCATCATGGGTGTGGTCGTGGTGATGCTGATACACGGCCAGAGCGGCTCCGGACTCGGCGCCAAAGAGGCGGACGTATTCCGGATGCCGGGTGACGTCGTGCGGTTGGCCTTCGCAGCAGATGTGCTGGTTCAGGCAGACCACCCGATCTGTGGAGGCCATGACGACGTGCAGGTCGTGGGAGACCATCAGGATGCCGCAGCCGCGTTCCGCCCGGAGGCGCCCGATCAGGCGGTACAGCTCGGCTTCCCCCATGTAGTCGACCCCCTGAACGGGCTCATCCAGCACCAAGAGTTCCGGATGCTGCAGAAGCGCCCGAGAGAGCATCATGCGCTGAAACTCCCCTCCGGAGAGCGTCTGCACGGGCTCGTTGAGGAGGTCGCCGATGCCGGTCACCTCCAGAGCCTCGCGGACTTCCGGGCGGGAGTGCTTCCGGGTCAGCGTCATCATCCGGTACACGGAAAGCGGCAGGACGGGGTCGACTGCGAGCTTTTGAGGCAGGTAACCAATGCGAAGCTTCGGGCGCCGGACCAGCGTTCCAGAAGAGGGCGTCAGCAAACCAAGGAGGAGGCGCAACAGGGTGGTCTTGCCGGCGCCGTTGGGGCCAACGATGGTGACGATTTCCCCGGAGGAGACCTCTAGCGAGACGTCGTTGATGAGGACGTGTCGGTTGGTCTGAAAGACGAGATGCTGGGCTTGCAGCAGCGGAGGGGTGGTCATGGTCAGGCGCAATGAGAGCAGAGGCCACTGACTTCCACGGTCTGCTCGTCCATCCGGAACCCGGCGGCCTTTGCGTCTTTCCTGAGGGCATGGGTGACGCGGGCGCTGTGCAGCTCCGCGACGGTGTGGCACTCGCGGCAGATGAAGAACTGGGCGGTGTGGTCTACCGATTCGTGAAAGCAGGCAATGAAGGCGTTGAGGCTGGCGAGGCGATGCACCAGCCCTTGCTCCATGAGGAAGTCCAGCGCCCGGTAGACGGTGATGGGGGCCTTGCGCTTCTTCGCCCCATCCAGGCGTTCCAGAATTTCGTAGGCTCCGAGGGGGATGTGACTGGAAGCCACGATTTCCAACACCTGTCGCCGTTGCTGAGTCAGGCGAACCTGCCGGCGCTGACAAACCGCCTCGGCGTGTTCCAGAAGGCTGGTCAGGCAGACCCGGTGGTCATGGGACGCTTCCGGAAGAGAAGCGGGGTCAGGGGGCATCAGGGAAGCAGGCAAGGGGCGGACTCAAATCAGGTT
This sequence comes from Deltaproteobacteria bacterium, assembly GCA_038150265.1. GTDB lineage: Bacteria > SAR324 > SAR324 > SAR324 > NAC60-12 > JAYPUA01. Next base: position 129,027 of record JAYOTF010000002.1, read on the forward strand.
TTGATTTTTTTGTGATACTATAACATAATCGTGGTTTTTTCCAAGTCAGGAGAAGGTGCCGTGAAACGGTGGTGGTTGGGGCTGACGCTCTGGAGCGCAGTCGTAGGAGAAGTGGGGGCCACGGTCCCGCAGGTGGTGGTGTCGATCAAGCCGGTGCATTCGCTGGTAGCGGGGGTGATGGCCGGAGTTGGGGAGCCGGAGCTGCTGGTGTCCGGAGGAGCGTCGCCACACAGCTATGCGTTGAAACCGAGCGAGGTGGCGTCGCTGCAGAGGGCGGATTTGGTATTCTGGTTGGGGCCTGAGGCCGAGCCGTTTTTACCAAAATTCCTCCAGAGCCTTCCGCCTTCTGTGCGCGTGACGGCTCTTGCGGAAGCCAGAGGGGTCGAACGGCTTGCGCCCCGGACTGGAGACGACGCGCATTCGGAATCAGGTGGTGAGCACCATGACCCGCACCTCTGGCTGAGCCCCCACAATGCGCAGGGCATGGTGAGCACCATCGTGCAGCAGCTGGTAGCGGTCGATCCCGATCATTCGGCTCAGTACCTGAGCAACCTGCAGGCGCTGCAGGGGCGCCTGGCGAGCCTGGACCTGGAGTTGCGCCAGCAGCTTCAGCCCCTGCAGACGGTCCCCTACATTGTCTTTCATGATGCCTACCAGTACTTTGAGAAGCGCTATGGCCTGCAGCCAGTCGACTGGATCGCGGTCAACCCGGAGCGTCCTCCGGGCGCAGGGCACCTGCGCTTGATCCGGGAGCGGCTGCAACGTGCCGAGGCGCGCTGCATTTTTACCGAGCCGCAGTTTCCTCCCAAATTGGTCACCGCGCTCACCGATGGCCTGACCGTGCAGCAGGGAGTGCTGGATCCGCTGGGCGCAGACCTCCAGGACGGTCCGGACCTGTACTTTGTGCTGCTGCAAAACCTGGGGCAGTCCTTTGTGCAGTGCCTGCAGGAATCTGGACCACGACCCGAGGCCCCTCCGGCTTCCTGGTGGGACCGGATGAAGGCGCTGTTGACGGGTTCGTGACCGAATGTGCAGGTTTGCCCAAATCCTGCACATCTGAGGCGAACACCGAGGGGCGTCTGTTGGCCTTCGGCTTTCAAAGACAACTGCCGACGCAGGCATCGCACGAAAGAGACAACAGCAATGTGGTTCTTCCGGTTGTTCCGGACACTGTTTTTATTGATCTTATTCATCCTCTTTGTGGGGATCGGAGCCGTTGGCCTGGGCAGCGTGGCAGAGTGGAAGCTGCGGCAGCAGGTGGTGCAGCGCTTTCCGGCTCCCGGAAAGATGGTGGCCATAGGAAATTATCGCCTCCACCTCAACTGCATCGGCCGTGGTGCGCCAACGGTTGTGCTGGAGGCGGGGCTGGGGCCTCAGGGCTCCTTGATCTGGAGTGACCTGCAGGCTGAGGTCTCGAAGAGCACCCGGACGTGCTCGTACGACCGAGCCGGGCACAACTGGAGTGATCCGAGCCCACTCGATCGGCGGGGACGCAACATGAGCCTCGAACTGCAGCGGTTGCTGGCCAAGAGTGGCGAGAAGGGCCCCTACCTGCTGGTGGGGCACTCGCTTGGGGGCTCCTTGATCCGGCTCTTCTACCGCGAACAAAAGGATCAGGTGGCCGGGATGGTGTTCCTCGATTCCTCTCACCCCCGGCAGGAAGAGTTCTTTGGTCCGGAAGTCCTGGAGAGTGATCACCTGCAGTGGCGGATCATGGCGTGGCTTTCCAGTGTCACCGGGGCCGAGCGGGTGTATCAGTGGCTCTTTGGACCCGTGGTGCCCGACCGCTTTCCGCTGAATGCCCTGTCGATGGCCCAGTCGCTGATTCCGCAGTCACTGCAAGCCAACACCGAGGAGTGGCTCCTGACCTCCCAGACCCTCAAGGATGAAGGCAGCCTCGACAACCTCACGCAGGTTCCGATTCGTGTCCTCATTCCCGGAAAGCCCGAAATGCCCCGGGAAGCGGAAACCCTGTGGCTGGGCATGCAGCAGGAAATCGCTGCAGCCGGGGGGCTGGATGCGCTGGAGCAGGTTCCGGGAGCGGGGCATTACCTGTACCTGGACCGCCCGGATGCCGTCATTCGCAACATCCTTGAACTGGTCCAAGAATTTCGGAAGAAGAAATGAATTACGTACAACTTCAGATCCGTCGGCTCGTGTCTCTTCAAACGGTGTTGGGGGTCGGCCTGTTCCTGATGGGCCTCCTTCCGGCTCAGGTGAGCGCACAGGGAACGAACACGGTGGCGACCCTGGTGCAGCTGGAAGGCATTGTGCAGGTTGTGGAGCCAAGTGGACGCCTCAAGGTGATGCGCGAGGGGCAGTTTGTGTATGCGGGAGAGGAAGTCCGGACGGGCGCCGACTCCAAGGTGTCGGTGCTGTTTCGAGACAACTCGCGGGTTCGGCTCTATGCCGGGAGCAACTTTCTGATTCAAGAGGCTGAAGAACGCCCGACCACGAACCGGACCTTCCGGTTCCAGATGGAGCTGAAGAAGGGAAACCTGCAGGGACGCTTTCAGCCGCGTCGGCAGCTGACTCGGCTCCGGACACCGGTCGCTACCGTGGGCATCAAGGGCACCTCCATCTGGCTGGGACACAGCACCCGGAACGGAACCACCGTTGGGCTGTCGGAAGGGCTGCTGGAGGTGGAAAATGCCGCCTCGACCCTGATGCTGCAGCCCGGACAGTGGATCCCGCAGTTTGTGGCCACCGACAACCTTTCTGGCAAGGTGGCACCGCTGCCTCGCAAGGTGCTGCTGAAAACGGAAGACTATGAGCTTCCGGCCAAGGCCAGTGACCCGATCAAGCTGTTCCTCAGCATCCAACTCATTGACAGCCAGAGTGGTCGAGACATCAAGGAGCGTGGGCTGGTGCTGCTGGAGACGGACTACCCTGGGGTGCAGATGCCTCCACGGGTGAACCTGGACTCCAGCGGGTTCCTGCGGATCCCGATCCTGGTGCAGCCTCCGCTGAAGGGGGTGGCGCCTCCGGAGCTGGTGCGCCTGTATGCAATCATGGATGGCCCCAGCTTTGAAAACGTTGGCGAGGGCCTGCTGGTCCTGAAGTGGCGGGTGCCGGATCAGACGCAGCGGCTCCTGCTGGATCCGGTCACGGACGAATTCAAGCAGCTTCCGTGATGCGCATCGGGTGGGTTTTTGGCTTCATGAGCCTGATGCTGGCAGGAAGCGCCGCGGCTCAGGACCTGCGAGCGTTTCACCTCATTCTGCGTGAGCCTGACCCCGGAGTGCCGCCGGAGACCTACTTTCAGGACGGCAAACTCCGGTACCTCGGCGCGCAGGAAGGCGGCCGCCCTTCCGGAACCGGGCGCCTGCTCCTGGACTCCGGAAAGTCTGCCTACGAAGGCGCCTTTGTGAATGGGCTTCCGGAAGGCCAGGGCACGCTTTACGATTTCAACGGATTCCGGATCTACTCTGGCGAATTCCGGGCCGGACGCTTTCACGGAGCCGGCACCCTCTATGCGGATGCAGAAAAGGGCGTTCTCTTTGAAGGGCGCTTTGAAAACGGCCGCCCCGTCCCCTGAAGTTCTTTTCCCATGTCTTCCCTGTTTGTCCGGGTGATGCCCGGGGTCTTTGTGGTGCTTTGGAGCACCGGCTTCATCAGCTCCAAGTTTGGCGTGCAGTATGCCGAGCCGCTGACGCTGCTGTTTTGGCGGATGCTGCTGACGTCGCTGTTTCTGGGGGGCATGCTGCTGCTGCTGCGGCAGCCCCGGCTGGAGAAGGCGGTGGTGCAGCAGCAGATGCTGGCCGGCACCCTCATTCATGGATGCTACCTCGGGGGCGTCTTCTGGGCGATCCGGCAGGGCATGCCGGCTGGCATCAGCTCGCTGCTGGTGGGCCTGCAACCGATTGTGACGGTTCTGCTGGCGCGGTTTTGGCTCCGGGAGCGCCTGTCTCGGCTGCAGTGGCTGGGGTCGGTTTTGGGACTGCTGGGAGTGATGCTGGTGCTGCATCCGATCTGGGGAGGCATGGAGGCCGAGCGTGTGCTGGGCGCGGCTCCGCTGGCGGTTCCGGGCATCCTCATTGCGTTGCTGGGCATCTCGATTGGAACGGTTTACCAGAAGCACAAGGGCCAGAACGTGCCGTTGCTGTCCGGAAGCTTCTGGCAGTTTGTTGCGGCCACGCTGTGCTTTGCCGTGATGTCGCTGCTGCTCGAGCACTGGGAGGTCCGCTGGGAGTGGCCGCTGATTGGGGTGCTGTCCTGGATGGTGCTGGGGCTGTCGGTGGGAGCCATCAGCCTGCTGATGCTGCTGATCCGGAAGGGAGAGGCTTCTCGCGTGGCCAACCTCTTTTACCTGGTGCCGCCGCTGGTGGCACTGGAAACGTGGTGGCTCTTTGGTGAGCAGCTCGACGGACTCCAAGGGGGCGGCATGCTGGTGACGCTCCTTGGAGTCGTGATGGTGTCGCGCTTCTCGTGAGGCTTAGCCGGTGGTCCGGAGGCCGCTGGCGATGGCGTTGACGGTAACCAGCAGCTGCGTCAGCAACGCCTCTGACTCCTGAGACGCTCCGGCACGGCGCATCGCCCGCCACTGCTTCAGCAGAGCCAGCTGTTGGTGGTGGAGCACCCGTAGTGGCGCGTGCCGCAGTTCCAGCACCTGGTGAATCTGTGGACGCTTTTCCTGCAAGGGGCCTCCATAGAGCAACTCGATCATCCGAGTGGTCCGCTCATACTCCTCCAGAATCTTCCCCAAAAAAAACTCCCGCAGTTCCGGGTCTTCCACCAGCTGCGCGTACTCCTTCATGACCTCGGTGTCCACATTGGCAAGGCTGGTGGCCACGTTGCTCGTGATGTAGTGGAGCGGATGCCACTGCAGGTGCTCCTCTCGGATGGCCTCTAGCTGCTCCGGATGGTCCTGCTGAAGCCGTTCCAGCGCGGTGCCCACCCCATACCAGCTGGAGAGGTAGCACCGGGCCTGACTCCATGAGAACACCCACGGGATGGCGCGGAGGTCTTCAAGGGAGCGCTGCCCTGTTCGACGAGACGGACGGGAGCCAATGCGGCTCTGCTCAATGACATCAATGGGGGTGGCCTGGCTGTAGTAGTCAATGAACCCGGGGCTGTGAAGCAACTCCGAGTAGGTCGCCCGGCTCGACTCGGCAAGAGCGTCCAGCACTGGCTCCAGGGGGTGTCGCTGCTTGGGTTGGTGTCGGTGCTGGAGGGTGGCTCCGGCAACGCCAGCCATCATCAACTCCAGGTTGAAGTGCGCGGTGCCCCAGTTGGCGTACTTCTGGGCAATGGTTTCGCCCTGCTCGGTCATGCGCAGGTCTCCATCCAGAGCCGAATGCGGCAGCGCCCGGATGAAGCGATGGGTCGGCCCGGCGCCTCGGCTAATGGTGCCCCCTCGACCATGGAAGAAACGGATCCGCACCCCAAACTCCTGTCCAACCTCAACAAGCGACTCCTGAGCGCGATAAAGCGTCCAGTGACTCGAGAGGATGCCGCCGTCCTTGTTGCTGTCGCTGTACCCGATCATCACCTGCTGCACCGGACGCGAAAAGCCCTGGCGCTGACGCTGCAGTTCCAGGCTGCGCTGCGTCATCGGATGAGCCAGGAAGGCCCGGAGGATTTCCGGACTGCGGTGGAGGTCGTCAATGGTTTCAAACAGCGGGACTACCGGAAGCGGGCAGGCCGGTCCACCCACCCCGGGCTGAGTGAGCCCGCATTCGTTGGCAAGCAGGTAGACCGTGAGCAGGTCGGAAGCGCTCCGGGTCATGCTGACAATCAGCGCGCCCAAAGCCGCCTCACCGTGTTCCCGGATGTGTTCCGTGAGGACGGCGTAGCAGCTCCGGACCGCATCGGCTTCCAGCCCGACCTTTTGATTGAGGCGAACCAGCGGACGGGGGGAGGCCAGTTCCTGGTCGAGGAGGGCCACCCGTTCCTCTTCGCTCATTTCTGCAAAATCCAGATCCTCAAATCCGGCTGCCTGCAGCAGCTGGCTGACCGCCCGGTCATGGAAAGCGCTGTTTTGCCGGACGTCCAGGACCGCCATGTGGAAGCCGAAGGTCTGGACCAGCCGCATCGCGGGGTGAATGTCGACCTCAATCAGCCGCTCGGCACCGACCTCCCGGAGGGAATCCCGGAGGCTCTTGAGGTCGTCCCACAGCTCAACGCTGCGTCGGTAAACGTGGGCGTGTTGCTGCTCCGCTTTCGGAAGCCGGAACCGCATCAGGTTCACCAGCTGGCGCCACGGTTCGCCGATGTTGCGCTGGATGGCCGGCTCGGCGAGTTCCCCCATTTGATTCCGGACCTGCTCAATGCGGGCAATCAGGCCGGCCGGAGGTGTCTGTCGCAGCTCGGAAAGGCTCAGGCGTCGGCCGAGCTCCTTGAGCTGGAGGTCGAGCAAGTCGAGGGCATGATGCCGGAGGCGTCCCAGCGTTTGGCGCGTCACCTCTGCCGTGACCCCGGGGTGCCCGTCACGGTCGCCCCCCACCCAGTTTCCGAACGAGAGCCGGGGCAACTTCTCGGGATCATTGAGGTCCTTGGGGTCGAAGCCGGCTTCTTCCCAGGCCTGAAGCAGGCGCCGGTCGAGGATGTCGAGGATGTTGGGGAAGACCTTCTTGAGGTAGTGGAGGACGCTGAGGAGTTCGGTCACGACCTCGGGCTTTTGCAGGTAGATTTCCCCGGTACGCCAGATGCGTTCCAGCTCAAACACGATTTCCTTGCGGATCCGTCGCTGCTCGCGAGGCGTCCACATCTGGTTTTCACGTTTGAGGAGGAGGAGGTAGAGCGCCCGGTGGTGCTCGAGGACCGAAGCTCGCTTGGCCTCGGTCGGGTGGGCCGTCAGGACGGGTTCCACCCGGATGTCCGCGAGCTGCTCCGCAATTTGCGCCGACGTGAGGCCCGCGTCTCGGAGCTGGTGAAAGATCTGCCCCCAGAGTCCGGACACGTGGTCGAGGCCTTCCACCTCTTCGGTGGCGCGGCGGTGCTGAGCAGAGGCGTTCTCCTCAACCATGTTGAGGAGCTGAAAGCCAACGGAGTAGGCCTGCGCCAGGCGTTCCGGAGTGTCTTCTCCCTGGGGCAGGGCGTTGCCGATCCACGGCATCTGGTTGGCAATCGACTGCTCTCCCAGCGAGTGCAGCATTTCCGCAAAGCATTCCACCAGGAAGTGCTGATCGCGGTCGATTTTCTCAAACTGATCAAACAGCTTATGCATGATATCCGGTTGTCAAGAACAAAGGGGGAGACGCAGAGGAGGGGGAGCGTTAGAGGCAACTCCCTGAAACGGATCCTGGCCGATCCGCTTCAAGCAAAGTGGGGAGTGACGAGCGGGGTTAGCAGGTTTCGGAAAGCTTCCGGAGGACCTGATTGGCCTGCTCAAGCTCGGAGAGGATTTCACCACAGACCGTGTCCAAGTCGTCGGAGAACTCCTGTTCTTCCTGAAACTCTTCTTCCATTCGCTGTTTCAGCTTAGGATAAGTCTGATCCTTTTGATAATCCAGATTCATATTGGCTCCTATCAGCCTGATCAACTCAACATAAGCCTCGTCCATGAGGCCTACAAAACAGGTTGGTAGGTTAGCCCACCTCTGATGAAGTTTCAACTGAGATGAATCAGAAAATGGAGGGCGTCGCCTGGGACAAATTCTCCAACTGATTCGCTCATCCGGCCAATCAGGCCTCCTGTGAGGAAAGACAATTTTTCATGGTAATACCAGCTAAAATTGAAAAAGAAGGGTTGGGCCGCGATGCGGAGCCAGCCGGTCCTCCCCGGAACGCTCCCCTGCTACAAACGTCGTACCAAATCCGGGAATCGGGAGGCCACCCGGCTTTTCCGGGAAGCCTTGCTGAATGGGCTGACAAAATTGACAAACCTGACGTCAGGTTGGGCGGTTGAGGCATCCCGGAATCCGCCGGAACCGGCAGGGGCCTCAAGGGGACTTCCGCCGGCGCGCGGCTTCCTTTTGCCCAGAATCACTGGGATTAGCTTGCAACCGAGGGAAAGTTTGCTAAAAAGTAAGTTTTATCTTTTTACCTTCAGATCTGCATCATGATTCAGGAATTCCGCGAATATTCCGAGAGCCTCGGTTTCAAGATCATCCTTGGCATTGTCGCCGTTTCCCTCGTCATCTCCTTGGGCGTGGGGTCTTTCTTTGGAGACCGCAAGGAGGTGGTGGCCCTGGTCAATGGTCGAGAGATCCTCATGAAGGATTTCCGCCGGGCCTACAGCAACCGCCTGGAGGCGCTCCGGCAGCAGCTGGGAGAGAACACCGAGCGCTTTGCCGAGCAGATGAACCTCCGGCAGCAGGTGATGCAGCAGCTGGTGGATCAGGAGCTGCTTCTGGGAGAGGCTGAGGACCTGAACGTGATGGTGACGGACCTGGAGCTTCAGGATTACATCCGCCAGCAACCGTACTTCCAGCGCAATGGCCAGTTTGACGCCGAGGTTTACAAGGAAGTGCTGCGTCAGAACCGGATCCCGCTCTTTGAGTATGAAGACGGCCTGCGCCGCGACCTGCTGGTGCAGAAGAAGCAGCGCCTGCTGGGCATTGGCCTGGCGGTGAGCGATGCCGAAGTCGAGCGCGCCTACCGCCAGCAGTACGAGCAGGTGGAGCTGAGCTACGTCCACTTTGATCCGGCCGCCTTCCTGGACCAGGTGGCTCCGACCGATGACGAGCTCAAGGCCTACCACGAGGGGCATCCGGATGAGTTCCAGTCGGCGGCTCAGTACCAAATTGAGTACTTCACCCTCAAGCTCTCCCAGTTCAATCAAGCGGACAAGGTCCGAGAGCGCGAGGTCCGCCGGTACTTCGAGCGAAACCTCGACAGCTTCACCACGCCTCCGGAAGTCAAGGCCCGGCACATCCTCTTCAAGCTCGATCCGGAAGCCAGTGACGTCTTGAAGGAAGAGCGTCGCACGGCGCTGGAAGCCGTCCGGGCCCGGATTGTCGCCGGTGAAGACTTTGCTGCGGTGGCTCAGGAGCTTTCGGAAGACCTCTCGGCTCAGCAGGGCGGCGACCTCGGTTGGTTCAAACCGGGGGAGATGGTTCCAGCCTTTGAGCAGGCGGCCTTTGAATTGGCGCCCGGGGAGCTGAGCCAGGTGGTGGAGTCGCCGTTTGGGCTGCACCTCATTCAGGTCGATGACCGCAAGGAACAGGTGGAGCAAGGCCTGGATGATGTCCGGGAAGAGATCATCAGCATTCTGGCCGACCAACGGGCCGAAAGCGACCTGGAGGAAGCGCTCGTGCGCGTGGATGAAACCGTCGGGCGGAAGCCGCTGGCGGAGCTGGCCACGTCGTACAACACGGAAGTCAAGGACTCTCAGCTCTTTTCGCGCGAAACCGTTGTCCCAGGCATTGGCTCAGTGGCGGGCCTGATGGGTCAGCTGGATGGCAAACCCGTGGAGGCCACCGGAGTTTGGCAACGGAATCCGGTGCAGGGCCACGTCGTGTGGAAGCTGACCGCCTACGAGGCTCCGGCGCCCTTGAACTTTGAGGAGGCTCGGGATCAGGTGCTGGAAGCCGTGCGACGGGAGCAGGCGCTGGAACGTGCCAAGGCCGAAGCCGCGGTGGCCCTGGAGCAGGCCCAGCAGGGAGTTTCACTGACCAGTGTGGCGGAAGCACGTGGCTTGGAAGTGGCTCCGATGACCTTTGCCGCTGGAACACGGTTCCTGCCGGAGTTGGGAGACAATCAGGAGTTCCGCAAGATTGCCCTGCACCTGAGCCCGGACCAGCAGTTTGGGTTGAGCGAAAACGGGAACCGCGTTGACCTGATTCAGTTTCAGCAGCGGACGCTCGACGAGACCGATGTGGATCAGCGAAAAGCCGCCGTGCGCGCCAACCTGCGTCGTCTGCAGCAGCAGGCGATTTTGGAAAAGGAGGTCAAGCGCCTGCGGGAAACGGCTTCCATTGAAATCACCACTCCGCTTCTGCAGCTGCCGGGCGCATGAAGCGCGGACTCCTGCTCCTGCTCCAGCTGGCAAGCGGTGCCAGTGTGATGGCACAGGGGCTGTTGGGGTTTGGTGCCCTGGAAGAGCCAGAGCCTCCGCAGGTGTATGCCGAGGTGGCGCAGTATGAAGTAGCGGCTGGTGGCCAGACGGTGCTTCAGGTGTATGTGACGCCTGCGGTGGGGTGGCACCTGTATTCGGTGGTGCCGCAGGGCAACTGGGCTCCGGAGCCAACGCGGTTACCGCTGCTGACGCCATGGCTCCAGCCGGTTGGAGCCCTGCAGGAAACGCCTCCTGAGACGCTGGCAGATGCCGCGTACCAAGCCGATCTGCTCGCACACACCCAGCCCTTTGAACTGAAGCAGGCCCTGCAACTCCGTGCCGATGCACCGCCTGGAGAGCAAACGGCCTTTGCCCAACTGGTGTACCAGGCCTGTAATCAGAAAATTTGCCTTCCGCCCCAAACTCAGGACGTCGCCATTGCCCTCAAGGTGCGGCCCTGAGTGGTTTCTTTCCTCCGGATGAGTTTCCTCAATGGAACCCGATTACACTGATGACGCGTTTGTGGAGCGTGCTCTGCGGACCTCGCTCTTTCTCTCCCTGGCGCTGGCGTCGCTGGACCTGTTCCTCTATGTCAGCTTCGGAACCGCGCTGGTGACGGTGCTGATCAAGGGGTACTCCCTGTGGATTTATGTCCGGTACCGGCTTCGCATGGATGGACTGAAGCTCCTGGAAATTGGAGCGCTGGTGGGAGACCTCTTCCTGGTTGTGGAACATGGCATGGCCGTCCTGAGCCCGATTGCCACCCTGGTCAGCATCATTCTGGTGTCCAGCTTCAAGGAGCGGTTCCTCGTCCGCTACCGTCAGGACCTCGCCCGGGTGTTTTCCGACCCCAAGTCCTGACACTCCATGCTGCTTCCCTGTTGACCGGAGGGCGAACAGGGAACGCCTCCCCCTTCTCTGCTACTCGTACAGCTCGACGTTCTCTCCAATGATGCGGTAGCTGGCTTCCGTCTCGTACACCATCTCACCCTCGACCGTGATGGAGTCCATTTCGAGAATCCCGGAAATCCAGACCGCGTCAATGAGGTCCTCAATCGGAACCGGCTCGTTCATGACCACGTACACCACTTGATTCGGGGGTGGCGGTGGCACGTGGACGCACATGCCAAATACCGGAACCAGCAGGAATTCCTTGACGAAGTCAAAGCCGCTATCGCCTTCAATCGGGACGGCGTACCCGGGGATTTTGACCGGTGCGCCCCGGAGCCGCATCAAGCTGGGGGGCGCTTCTCCGGTTTCGGTGTTCAACTGACGGAGGTCCTGCCAGGTGAGCTCTTTGGGCTTGGAGAAGATGCTGATGGCAGAAGCCGGAGAGGCCAGCACCAGCAGGCTGAAGATCACCGTGATCAGTACGCATGTGCCACGCATGAAGGGTCCTTGAGGAAACACGTTACAGCCGGATGGTCATCCCATCGGCCAGGGACTGACGGTAAGCACGCCAGGCAGGGAGCGCGCCCATCAGGAATCCGGAGAGGACGATGCCTCCCAGCAACCCCGCCTCGAATCCTCCGGGGGGAGTCAGGGGCAGAAAGAGCCCAAGCTGTTCACTGGCAACAGGACGGAGCACCCACAAAAGAGCATACAGGAGGACGGTCCCGGAGGCGACTCCTACCAGCGTCAATAATCCCGCCTCGCCCATGAGGAGCCCAAAAATGGTACGCGGACCTGCTCCGACCGAGCGAAGAATGGCCATCTCGCGGCGGCGTTCATTGAGTCCGGACAGCAAAGCCGTGAGCATGCCGAGCAATCCGGCAAACACGACGCAGCCACTGATGACCTGCAGGCCGGTCTCCGCCACGCGCAGCAGCTCCCACAGTTCGCGCAGAGCCACCCCCGGCAGGATGGCCGAAAGCGGTTCTTCGGGGTAGGTGCTGACGTCCCGCTGGAGCTGAAAGGCCTGAATCTTTGACTTCAGCCCAACCAGGAAAGCGGTGATTGCCTGAGGTTGCAGGTTGTGCCGAAGGACCTCCTCCGGAGAAAGCCCCTCACCGGTCATGGGGGGCGCGCCACTTTCCCAGTCCAGGTGCATGGCTTCAATGCCTTCCAGGCTAACGTGGACGGTCTGGTCCACTGGGGTTCCTGTCGGAGCCAGGATGCCCACCACGGTAAAGGGGCGGTCGTCGTGCTGGAGAAACGACGTGCTGCCGGTGCCATGTGCAATCACAATGGGGTCCTGAAGCCGGTATCCGAGCTTGCGGGCGACTTCAGAGCCGAGCACAGCGTCAAAGACACCAGAAAAGGAGACCCCCTCGGCCAAGCGCAGTGGCTCCCGGCTTCCGTAGCGAAAGTGCCGGAAGTAGTCCTGATTGGTCCCCAGCACCCGGAAGCCGCGGTGCGAGTCTCCCAGGGAAAAGGGAATGGTCCAGCGCACCCGGGGGTCGTTGCGGAAGGTCTCGTAGCTGTCCCAGCGGAGGTTGTTGGTGGCGTTTCCAATCCGGAAGACCGAGTAGAGCAACAGCTGCAGCGAGCCCCCGCGGGCGCCAACGATCAGGTCGGTTCCGGAGACGGCGCTGGCAAAGCTGCTGCGGACGCTCTTCCGGACCTGCTCCACACCGAGGAGGAGGAGGACGCTGACGGCAATGGAGAAGATGGTCAAGAGCGCCGTGCCTCGCCGGTTCCAGAGAGACTGCGTGATGAGGTTCAGCATGGGGTTCCGGAGGCTTGGTTCAACTCAACGAGGTTCCACCGTTGCTCAAAGCGCGCGCCCAGAGAGGCATCGTGGCTGACCAGTACAAGGGTGCTTCCGGAGGCTTCACATTCCTGAAACAGCAACTCCAGGAACCCGTCTCGCGCCGAGGCGTCCAGGGCCGACGTGGGCTCGTCGGCAATGATCAACTCCGGACGTCCAATCAGCGCCCGAGCAGCGGCGACTCGCTGTTGCTGGCCCACGCTTAACTCAATCACCGGACGCTGCTGCAGCAAGGGCTCCTCCAGGCCCAGGGAACGAAGCAGACGCTCAGCCTCAGGTTCCCAGGTGGAGGCGGCTCCCACGCGTGCCGCCCGCTCTCGGGAAAAGCGCAGCGGCAGCACCACGTTTTCCGTCAAGGAAAGGTAGGGGAGCAGGTTGAAGAGCTGGAAGAGGAACCCGAGGTGGGCAACCCGGAAGGCATCGCGCTGAGACGCAGAAAGCGCAGCCAGGTCCTGACCCAGCACCTGAAGGCTTCCGGAGTGGGGAAGCAGGATGCCGCCAATGAGCGACAGGAGGGTCGATTTGCCACTCCCGCTTGGTCCTTCCAGAAAGGCATGGGTTCCCGCAGAGAGCTGCAGCTCTGGAAGGTGCAGCACATCGTGGCCTTGGCTCGGCCAGCGGAACCGGACCTCCCGGAGACTGAGGATCGGATCGCCCATGAGTTCAGTCCCAGCCCTGCAGCTGCGTGTTTCCTGCTGAAAGCTCCTGAGCGCCCTGCTGATTGTGAAGCCACCACTGCACCCGGACCTCGTGGGTTTGCGGAAAGGTTTGCAGGAGCTGGGTGTCCAGCGCGTTCAGGTTTTCCGGAGCATGGCAGCGCCACTGCCACTGAGCCTGGAATTCCGAGTGCCGGGCTTCCCCTTCGTGGTCGCCCTGTGCTTCTGAGGCGTGGTCTTCGTGGTCGGAGTGAGCGGCATCAGAAAAGAGCGTGTTGTGCACCTGCACGCTGGAAAGAAAACACGCGGCTGCTTCCGGAAGCACAAACAGGCGCTCTGGCTGAGCCAGGGCGGCTGCTCCCTCGGTGAAGGCCTGGCGGTCTTCTGCTGCTTCCGGAAGGTACTCGAACCCGATGAGGCTCGCAGCCGGAGCCTCAAATTCCATCTGCAGCGTCTCCTCTTCCAGCACCACCATGAGCTGAGCCACCCCGTGTTCATGCGCGGCCATGCTTGCTTGCGCCAGGCTGATCGAAGGCGCCCCAAGCAGTCCCAACAGAGCCCATTTCCATCTCTTCATCTCTCGTTCCTCAAAAAGTTCTCAGTTTTAGTAATAGTATAACGTTTCATTAAACTAGTGGCCTCTCCCTGGAATGTCAAGCAGGATCCCGGGGCAATCGCATGAAGGGAGGCAACCGGCTCATCTTGAAAAAACAGTCGCGAATCGCTGGATCGGTTCCCTCGCTGGAGTCACGTCCGTCCTTCTCGCGAAGGCGAGGATCCCGTCAATGCGTCGAAGGCCACCGGTTCAAGGACTGGATC
>JAYOTF010000002.1:143251-168645 GCA_038150265.1 Deltaproteobacteria bacterium
CATTCTGCCAGCCAGTTGTTTCAGGTGATGGCCCTGAGCAGGATCTTCGAAGAGGAGTGGAGCCGAGGCTTTAGGTTCGGGGCACGCGTGCTATAGTCATAAGACGCCACCCGGAGCGTCCCCTTGGGTCCGCGCCGTTCATCCTATTTGCTGAGAGCGTTATGTCAGAGAGTCAATTGCACCCGGAAGTCCAGGCCCGTCTGGACGAAATGAACCCGATCCTGGCCCAAATTGCGTGGGAGATCTTCAAGGGCGATCGAGAGCTGTACTTCAACACCGAACTGGCGGTTTACGAGATTGAGCTGCATGGAATTGAGGAATTTGATGCGGTTTGGGGACCCCGTGACAGTGGCCAGGAGCCGGACAACTCGCTCTTTCTGCTCCTGTTGGAGCTGATGGATGATGAGATGTATCAGGAGAACAACGAGAAGTCTGCAGACGGACTGCCTTATGTGGAGTACGTCTACAAGCATGAGTTTGAGGAAAAGTTCTTCAAGATCCTCGAAGATTTTGCCACCGAGCGGCTGAAGTGGCAGGTGGCCGAGGCAGCCGAAGAGCCTGTCAACCTGTTGCTGCTGGACTCCGCTCTGGAGGTCGAGCACGCCTACCGAGACTGGACCTTCAAGACGGTTCTGGCGGAGTTTGCCACACAGGAGCGCATCATGATTCAGCCAGAATCCAGTGCACCTGCGGATTGGGCGCAGGGCCCGGGCTTCTCTTATACGGTTGCAGAGGTGCAGGACTGACCTTCAGAAAGCAGCCCGCCCGGATCACTTTTGTAGCTTTCCATTCTCCTGAGGCAGGGATATGCTGAAGGTCCGATTCGAACTCCATCATTCCACACAGCACCTCTGTCTCCTGCGGCGTGTCAGGCTCCCGGAGGTCCATGATTCCTCCGAGCCCATGGGTACCAAGGAACGCAAGGCGCGACTGTTTCAGGCAAGAGAGCGCGAAATTCTAGAGGTCGC
Organism: Deltaproteobacteria bacterium; assembly: GCA_038150265.1. Lineage (GTDB taxonomy): Bacteria > SAR324 > SAR324 > SAR324 > NAC60-12 > JAYPUA01. The sequence continues at coordinate 144,220 of JAYOTF010000002.1, forward strand.
CCGCGAGCTGTTTCTCGAGCACGAGTTTCACCTGGTCTCCGTGGATCGGATTGCTGAGCGGGTGGAGGTGAGCAAGGGGACGATCTACAATCACTTTGCCAGCAAGGAAGAGATCTTTGCGCAGTTGATGGTGGAGTGGCGAGAGCAGATGATTGCGCAGGTCCGGAAGGTGCCTCAGGCGCCACCGTACCTGGAGGCGCTGCGCCAGAGCATGCGGGTGATGATTCACTTCAATCTGGAAAACCCGCAGGCTTATCAACGGTTTCGGCTATTTGAGGACTATGGCGCAACACACGCGGTCAGCCCCTCCCTGCGCGAAAAACTGGCACAGCAGGAGCAGGTGATGCACCAGGGCATCACCCGGTTGCTTCAGGGCTGCATGGAGGAAGGCTCGCTCCCCAACCAGAACACGGATTCCATGTATGTCTTGGGAAAGAGCCTGATTGTGGGGATCTCGGAGTTGCTGATTCACGACCGCTTCAGCATTTCGGCGCTGCAGGATGTCGACGAGTTCATCGACTTTGCGCTCGAGCACCTCCTCGGTTGCCCGCTCAGTCGGACGCCTTCCGGATCAGCGCCTGCCTGAGCCCTGGGGCTCCGGACCCTTCAGCACTCGTAATCGACGACGACAGAGCCTGAGGTCAACTCCCGGATGGTCTGAATGACGGGAAGGTGGTTGGGGTGGGTCGCATAGACTTCCAGCCCGGCCGCGTCGTCAAATACGGTGGTGATGACGAGGTCATAGGACCGGTCGGAGTGCTTGAAGTCGAGCCCGATTTCAATGGAGCGCAGGGTCTCGATGTTGCCCTCGAGGGTTTTCAGGGAGGCCACCGCCCGGTCGAGGTTTTCCGGGGTACGCTCCTTGAGTTTGAACATGACGATGTGCTTGACCATAACGGCTGAAGGGAAAAAGGGTTAGGCGGCAATGAGCCGGTGATAGCGTTTCTTTCCGGCACGCAGCAAAATGGCTCCGTCTTGCAGGTCGGCTTCAGTGAGCTGCGCATCGGGCTGGGTCGCGGCAACGGTGTTGACGTAGAGGCCTCCTTGCTGGAGCATCCGACGGGCCTCGCCGTTGGACTTGCAGAGTCCCACCATCCGGAAGGCGTCCAGGAGGCCGATGCCTTCCTGGAGTTGGGTCCGGGGAAGTTCGGTGGAGGGCACCTCCTCGAGGTTGCCGCCGCCACCAAAGAGGGCCGCCGCCGCGGCTTCAGCCCGCTCGGCCTCTTCGACACCATGCAGAATGGAGGTCGTCTCAAACGCCAGGCGCTTCTTGGCTTCGCGGATCTCAGCGCCTTCCAGCTGTCCGAGCTTCCGGACCTCCTCCATGGGCAGAAAGGTGAAGAGGCCCAGGAATTTTTCCACATCCCCGTCCTCCGTGTTCACCCAGTACTGGTAGTACTCGTAAGGCGAGGTTTTTTCGGCAGAAAGCCAGACCGCGCCCTTTTCGGTCTTGCCCATCTTCTTTCCGGAAGCAGTCGTCAGGAGCGGATAGGTCCAGCCGAACGCCGGCTTCTGCTCAACCCGTCGGATCAGGTCGACTCCGGAGATGATGTTGGCCCACTGGTCGTCGCCTCCCATCTGCAGCACACACCCGTAGCGCCGGTTCAGCTCCAGGAAGTCGTAGGACTGCAGCAGCTGGTAGTTGAACTCGAGGAACGAGAGCCCATGCTCCAAGCGCGCCTTGTAGGTCTCGTAGGAGAGCATGCGGTTGACGGAGAAGTGCCGGCCGATGTCGCGCAGGAAGTTGAGGTAGTTGAGGTCCCGGAGCCACTCCGCGTTGTTGAGGAGCAGGGAGTCTTCCGAGAAGTCGAAGAAGCGCTCCATTTGTGGGCGGATGCCTTCGATGTTGGAGTCGAGTTGCTCAACGGTGAGCATCTTCCGGGTCTCGGTCTTTCCGCTGGGGTCGCCAATCATGGCGGTACCGCCTCCCATGAGGGCGATGATGCGGTGTCCGGCGCGTTGCAGGTGGGCCAGGCCCATGAGGGGAATGAGGTGCCCGACGTGCAGAGAGTCAGCCGTTGGGTCGAAGCCAATGTAGGCACACAGGCGCTCCTGAGCCGCCTGCTGCAGCTCTTCCGGATGCGTGGTTTGCTGAAAGAAGCCGCGTTCACGGAAGGTGTCAAAAATGGTCATAGCGGACGCTGTCATCGAGAAAAGCAGGTTGGTTAAAAAGAGCGTTGGCCGGAGCAGGCCTGGTTGCAGGAAACCTCTCGGTGCCCGCAGGAGGCCACAAGCAGTTTGCCGTTGAGGCACTCGCAGTAGCCGCTGAGGCGCCGGTCGATGACCTGATCTCCGGGCGCCGTGACCAGGGGGATGTCGGTGAGGGACGATTCGCAGACCTGCATCTGCTTCCAGACGTCATCGGTCTGGAGCGGGCTTGGAAAGTAACCCGCGTTGTCCCGGAGGACCAGGCGGCAGTTCTGCAGGCACTCGTTGTAGACCTCGGCACACCGGGGCCCGGTCAGGTTTTCTCCCAGCTGGCCACAGGCCGGATACTGGAACAGCGGATTTCGGCGGACACAGGTCTCCACGCACCCATCGGGTTCCTGGGCCAGAACATTGGTTGCCAGCAGCAGCAAGATTCCCCACAGCAGTGCCACGTGATCCCCTTGTTTAGAATGATTGACGGCCGGAAAACGCTTCCATGAGGGTGACGTCATCCACATAGTCGAGGTCGCTTCCAGAAGGAAGTCCCCGGGCCAGGCGGGTGATGCGGTCCACCTTCCCGGAAAACTCATGCTGCAGGTACAGCGCGGTTGCCTCGCCGGCCACGGTCGGGTTGGTCGCCAGGATCAGCTCCTGAACCTCGCCCCCGGCAATGCGCTTGCGGAGTGCCGCAATCTTCAGCTGTTCCGGACCAATGCCTTCCAGCGGAGAGATGGCGCCCATCAGCACGTGGTAGAGCCCCTGGTAGACGCCGCTTTTTTCGAGCGGAAAGAGGTTGTGGGGCTGCTCGACGATGCACAGCACCCGCTGATCCCGTCGGGGGTTCAGGCAGATGGTGCACAGCTCCTCCTCCGTGAAGGCGCCACACTGGCGGCAGGGCCGGACCCGCTCCTTGACCTCCCGGATGGCTTCGGCGAAGCGCTGGGCCTCTTCTGGGGAGTACCGGAGGACTCCCATGGCCAGACGCTGAGCGGTTTTGCGACCAATGCCGGGGAGTCGGGAAAATTCGACGACCAGCCGCTCCAGAGGTGCAGGGAGGTTCATGCGGGCTCGTTGCTTCCACCAAAATGCAGCTGCGGCTGGCGCGCCTCGGTGATCTTCAGGCCCGGGGGCTGGATGACGTTGAAGCGAATTCCGGCTTCTTCCGGCTGCCACGTCTCGGGGTACGGATCGATGTCGCGTCCAGCCATGAGGGTCAGGCGCCGTTGGAATTCCTCTTCGGCACGCTTCAGGTTCTCCAGGTTGTCGCGTGCCGAGCGCAGCAGGCGCCCCAGTAGCTTCGACGCCGTTCCGGAGTCAAACACTTCCTGCAGGAGCAACAGGTTGCGCTGGGAGATGGTGTACTCGGCCCGGATGTCAATGGGGACCTCGGCTTCTTCCACGAGGGTGCCACACTTGTGGTAGCGCCCCTCCGGCATCTGCACCTCCGTGTATTCCAGGGTGTTGCATTGGGGGCAATACAGCCAGATCAGCCACCCCGGAAGGGGGGCATGGGCGGCCTCCTGTTCGCGCTTGGCCCGCCAATCTGCCAGACTGATGACTTTTGCCGATTTTTCTTCACTCATTCCGTTTGCTCTCATTTTTGTGCAACGGCTCATTTAGCCGGAATCTCGCGGAAAGTACAAGCTACTGAAAACGCATTGCGAATGTCGTGCTTGAGCCCAGACGCCATCCGCCTTATGATGAGGACCTCCGGAAGGAAACCCCGGAGGCAACCCAACGAACCGGCACCGACTCCCCCGCCCTGGTGCTGGAACGGCCATCAAGAAAGGCTTGGAACATGGAAGCAACCACACACCTCCAGGTGGAGGGCATGAAGTGTGAGGGATGTGTCAGTGCCGTCAAAGAGGCGCTGACGGCAGTGGCAGGCGTCACCTCGGTGGAGGTGCTGCTTGAAGAGAAGGTCGCTCATGTTGGCGGAACCGCCTCGACGGAAGCGCTCACAGAAGCCGTGGGCCGCGCCGGCTTTGCGGCCAACGTGACGCCAGCGTAACGGAGAGGCTGTGATCAAGTGGGCGTTGGCGCTGGCCCTGTTTGTGGTGCCGGTGCTGGAGATCCTCGTGCTCGGTGCCGCCAGCATGGCCTCCAATTTCCTGACGGTGATCCTGCTCTGTGCCACCACTGCCGGAGCCGGGTGGTGGCTGATGCGAGCAGAGGACTACACCCTCATGACCCTGATCGTTCAGGAGCTGAAGAACGACCGCCTGCCCACTGAAGAACTGCTGGACGCCACCTTGATCTGGGGAAGCGGCGTCCTCCTCCTGGTCCCAGGCATTCTGACAGATGCCTGTGGCTTTGCGCTGGTCCTCCCGCTGGTCCGGGAAAGCGCCGTGACCTCGATCCGCGAGGCGATGAAGCAATCCATTAACGTTTCTCCCCACACCTAAGCATGTTTACAGGAATTGTTCAGGGGACCCGCCCCGTCACCCAGGTGCTTCCACGCGAAGGCACCGTGCGCCTCCGGGTGCAGTTGGCAGACCTGGCCGCTGATCTGCAGCGTGGCGCCAGTGTGGCCCTCAACGGAACCTGCCTGACCGCGGTGACCATTGAAAACGGCGAGGCGGAATTTGATGTCATTCAGGAGTCCCTCAACCGGACCAACCTCAAGGATCTCAAGGAAGGGGATCGTGTGAACATCGAACGCGCGGCTCGCTTTGGAGACGAAATTGGCGGGCATCAGGTCAATGGGCACGTCGATGACACCGGCACCCTTGCCCGCATCGAACGCACTCCCAACAACTGCGTGGTGACAGTGGCCCATGCGCCGGAGTGGTCCCGCTTTGTGGTCTCCAAGGGCTGGATCGCGATTGATGGCATCAGCCTGACGGTGGTTGACGTGAGCCCCGGCTCCTTCTCGGTCAGCCTCATTCCGGAGACGCTGGAGCAGACGCTCATGGGCACCCGGAGGGAAGGAGCGCTCGTGAACCTGGAGTTTGACCACCTGGCCAAGTTGGTGTATCAGACCACTGAGGCCTTCCTCGAACGTTGGAAATCCGAACAAGCGGGGCCCTCATGAAGCGCGGGAACCTTTGGGGCCTGGTGGCGGTCCTCGCCTTGGTCAGTGCCTGTAGCCTGACCCCGAAAACGGGCCTGCAGTCGCTGTCTCCGGAACAGGCTGCGCAGGTGGCCTTTACCGATGATGATGCCTTCAACGGCATGGCAGCTGCCGCAACCCGCTCCCTTGAGTACTACCAGCGGCTTCCGGATTCTCGCCAGTTTTCCTATGGCGACCAGACCTACTCGGCGCGTGAGATGGAGGCCTCCACCCAGCACTTCCTGGACCTGCTGGCCGCTTACGAAGGTGCCGAACTGGAGGCACAGCTGCAACGCGATTTCTGGTTCTTTGAGAGCCGTAACGAAGACGGCCAGGCCTTCTTCACCGGGTACTACGAGCCGGTCCTGCGCGGAAGTGTGACCCAAACGGCTGCGTTTGCGGCGCCGCTTTATGCCAAGCCGGAAGACCTGGTGGAAGCCGACCTGGGGGCCTTTGCCGACGACCTCAAGGGGCGGACGCTGCGTGGGAAGCTTCAGGGCAACCGACTGGTGCCGTATGACAACCGTGAGGCCATCGTCTATCAGGGCTCGCTGGACAACCGGGCTGAGCCCCTGGCCTTTCTGGAGAATGACATTGAGGTGTTCTTTCTGCAGATTCAGGGCTCCGGACTCGTGCAACTCGACAACGGAACCCTGCTGCGCCTCAACTATGCCGGCCAGAACGGCCACGCTTACTTTGCCATCGGACGCCTGCTGCTCGACCAGATTCCGCGTGAGCAGATGTCCCTGCAGTCCATCAAGGAGTACCTCTACGCGCATCCGGATGAGGTTCAGGAAATCCTGACGGCCAACCCGAGCTACACCTTCTTCCGGCCGGTTCCGGAAGGGCCGCTGGGCAACATTGAGGTGCCGCTCACGCCTGGGCGGTCCCTGGCAGCCGACCGTCGGCTGTTGCCCAAAGGCAGCCTGGCCTGGTTTGAAACGACGTATCCACCTGAGGCCTTCCCGGAAGAAGCAGGCGTCCGCCCGCTCCGGCGCTTTGGCGTCATTCAAGACACCGGAGGCGCCATCAAGGGGCATGGCCGTGCCGACGTGTTCTGGGGCAATGGCCCGACGGCGGAACGCCTTGCTGGTCCGATGAAGCAGACCGGACGGCTGTTTCTGCTGGTTGCCAAAAAAGAGGTGCTTCCCCAGACGCGACCTGCCGTTTCCCAGCACCCCTGACTGACCCTGCTCGCACCTCCCGCCAGCAACGGTTTCCCGCCGCATTCATCTCCTTCCGAGGCACGTCATGCTGGACGCCTTCCTGAACCAAACCGCCCACTGGTTTGAGCTCCTTCCTGAGCGCCTTGCGCGCCGGGGTCGCTCAATTGGGCTCATCTTCATCCTGGTCACCATGGGGCTGGGAGCAGGAATCCCGGGACTGAAGGTGGACATGACCCTGGAATCCTACTTTCAGGAGGATGACCCGATGAAGGTCAACCTCGACCGCTTCCGGGCCCTCTTCGGAAGTGACGAGGTGACCTACATCATCTATCGTGCGAAGGATGGCGACATCTTCTCTGATGCCTCGCTCCGTGCGCTTCAGGGCATTCAGCAGGAGCTGCAGGCCGCGCGAACCAGTCGGAACTCGGCGGAACCGGATCCGCTGGACCACCTCACGGAGGTCCGGACCCTGCTCAATGCCTCCTACCTGGAGGCGACCGACGACGCCTTGATTTCGCGCCGGTTCATCGGCGACCGCCTTCCGCAGAACGAAGCCGAGCGCGAAGCCCTGCGCCAGGCGGCTCTGGCTCATCCGGACTTCCCGCTCTTCTTCCTGTCCCGCGATTCGGAGTATGGTGGGCTCATCCTCCGGACGGATTTTGGAACACGCCTGAAGGGGGCGGAGCCTCCGGAGGCGCCTTCTTCAGAGCCGACGGCCTCCGGAGACGAGTTTGGCTTTGGCGGTGACCTGGAAGAGGCGCTGGTGGATTTTTCAGGTGAGCCCGCGGTGGTGGAAGCCAGCCGGACGGAGGGGCTTCCGGAGTTTCAGCGGACTGAAATGGAGGAATACGGGGGCTTCGCGCAGGCCGTGCATCAGATTTTGGAGCAGCCTCAGTACCTCGATGCCCTTGAGTACCACCCGGTGGGCATGCCGGAGCTGATGTTCTTCCTCATGGAGACGGTCATGACCGAGATGGGCGTGGTGTCGCTCGGGTCGCTCCTGCTGATCCTGGGGGCGCTGGCGCTGCTGTTCCGCTCCTGGAGCGCCATGGTCTGGCCGGTTGTGCTGGTGGTCGGGGCGCTGGTGTGGGTGCTGGGGCTGGTCGGTTGGATGGGGATGACGATGAGCTCGATGGTGACCATCATCGTGTACCTGGTGCTGGCGGTCGGTGTCTCTGATGCCGTTCACATTCTTTCCGGGTACCTCTACTTCCGGAACCTGGGCCAGGACCACCGGGAGGCGCTGCGGCTCACGTTTCAGAAGAGCGGGCTGGCTTGTGTCCTCACCAGCGTCACCACGGCCATCGGGCTGCTCTCGTTGCTGCTGGTGCCGATTGTGCCGATCAGCACCTTCGGGATGTTTTCGGCACTGGGAGTGGGGCTGGCGTTGCTGATGACGCTGTTCTGGCTTCCGATCATGCTCGATCGTTGGGCGCCGTCGCCTCGTCCGTCAGGCGGCACCCGCTCACGGCACCATGGGGTGCAGCAACTGCTGCAACGGCTGGAGCCCTTGAGCTACCAGGCGCCCGTAGCGGTGACACTGGCGTTTGCGGGCATCGGAGCAGTGCTGCTGGTGGGTGTCTTCCGGGTGCAGGTGGACTCCAACATGGTCAACCTCATCAAGGAGGGGGTGCCGCTCCGGGAAACCTATGAGCTGGTGGACCAGAAGATGAGCGGGACCAATAGCATGGAACTGCTGATTGATGGCAAGCAGGCGGGGGTGCTCAAGGATCCGGACGTGCTGCAGGCGATGGACGACCTGCAGCGTCACCTGGAGCAGCAGTATCCCGACCTGGTGACCCGCACCACGTCTCTGGTCAACATCGTCAAGGATTCCTACCGGGTCCTCAATGAGGGCCGTCCAGACTGGTATCGGCTTCCGGAAGATCCGGCGGTGCTGAGCAACACCCTCTTTCTCTTCAACAACGCCGACCCCGGAGAGCGGCGACGCGTGGTGACGGATGATTACGCGATGGGACGCATTGCCGTCAGCCTCCGGAACGCCGGCTCGCAGGAGTACCGGGCCTTGATTGATGAGACCGAACAGTGGGCTCACCAGCGCTTTGCCCCTCTGCTGGGCAAGTATCCGGACCTGACCATTGGTGGAACCGGAACCCTTGCGCTGACGATGGTGCTGACCGACTACATCAGCTGGTCGCAGATCAAGAGCTTCGGGCTGGCCCTGGCGGTCATTTCAGCGCTGCTGCTGATCACCTTCGGCTCCCTCAAGGCGGGGCTGGTGGCCCTCTTTCCGAACCTCTTCCCAATCCTGACCATCTTTGGCCTGATGGGCTGGCTGGAGATGCCGCTGGACGCGGACACCTTGCTGATTGCCCCCATCACCATCGGCATTGCCGTGGATGACACCATTCACTTCCTCACGCACTACCGCGCCGAAATTCAGGTCCGGAACGATCCACGAGAAGCGATTCGCCATGCCTTCCGGGAGACGGGGCAGGCCATCAGCTTTACGTCCATCATCCTGTCACTGGGGTTCCTCATCTTCGTGTTTTCCACCCATCAGGGGCTGAGCAACTTCGGAGTCATGAGTGCCGTCGCGTTTGTTGCCGCCCTGCTTGCCGACCTGCTGCTGCTTCCGTCGCTGTGCTTGCTGGTCAACCTGCGCTTTGGTGCCCAGCAACCGGTGCCGGTGGCGACTTGAATGGCGTGCCCTCCCGCCTCTGATTCCTTCTGAAAGGCCACAATGATCCATTTTCTGAAAGGGGCTCTGCTGCTGTTGGGGGTGCTCCTTGCCCCGCTGCTTCATGCAGAAGACGCCCGTAGCATCATGAAGCAAACCCTCGACCGCGAGACCGGCGCCTCTGAAGTCTCTCGCGTGACCCTGACCACCTGCCGGACCGTCAAGCGTGCCGGCAAGCTGGCGTGTGCCGAAACTCCCCGGATCAAGCGCTTTGACAGCGTTCGCCTCGATGTCGGCCCTGCAGGTGAAGACAGCCGGTCGCTCATGGTCATTCGGGAGCCTGCAGATGAGCGCGGCATTGGCTTCCTGCAGTACGACTACGACGCGGCCGGAAAGGATTCTGACCAGTGGATGTACCTGGCGGCGCTTGGCAAGGTGAAGCGCATCGTTGCAGGCGATGAAGATGAGCCGAAAACCGGAAGCTTCTTCGGCTCCGAAATTGGCTACGAAGACCTGTCGGCCCTGCACCTGGAAGACTTCACCTACCGCTTGCTGAAGGAAGCCACCTACCGGGGGCGTCCCTGCTGGATTGTGGAGAGCCGTCCCACGGACGCCTATGCGCCCCGGAGCAACTACAGTCGCTCCATTCAGTGGATCGATCAGGAGCGAAACCTGACGCTGAAGCTGCTGCTGTACGACCGCCAGGATCAGCCGGTCAAGCAGATTCTGATGACCGAAGTGGAGCCGGTGGAAGGAATCTGGGTGGCGCGCAAGATGCTGGTGTTCAATGTACAAACGCGGCGACAGACCACGATGGCCCTGGAGGCGGTCCGCCTCAACCTGGACATTCCGGAAGCCCTGCTGACGCAGCGGGCCTTGACCGACGCGGCGTTCCGGGAAGGGCACCTGAACGCCCTGATGCAGCGGTTGCCATGAGAGCTCTGGGGGTGTTGCTGAGCCTGCTGGTTGGAGGAGCCGCCCTGGGAGCAGCGCCGGTTCCGGATGAGCTGGATGCCGGCTTTGACACCGGCTTTGGGGTGGAGGAAGACCTGCTGCTCAACCTGGCGCCAGCCGAGGCTCCTGCTCCACAAACCGATGCCCTTGCTCCCTTGCGCTGGACGCTTCAGCACGACCTCGCCTACCGTACCTCCGCAGATCGCCTGGTCAACAATCGCGTCTCCCTCCGGTTGGAAACCGAAGCCTTGTGGGGCGAACACGGGCTGGTGCGCTTCGATGGCAAACTTGCCTGGAATGCCATTTATGACGAGGCCGTGTACCCCGATCGGGAGTACCCCCAGAGCCTGCGGGACGCCTACCGCACCCAGCGGCTCTGGCGAGACGGATACGTGCAGGGAAGCTGGCCGGCTTTTTCGGTGAAGCTGGGGCAGCAGGTGGTGGTTTGGGGAAAGGCTGATGCCGCTGTGGTGACCGATGTGCTCAGTCCCCGGGACCAGACCCTGGGGTTCAACACACCGATTGACGAGACCCGCATCGGCCAGCGGATGCTGGTCCTTGAAGCCTACCCTGGTGCCAATCAGACGGTGACCCTGGTGTTCAATCCGGACCTGCAGGTCAACCAGACGGCACCGGCCGGGCATGAGTTTGCCTTCCCGTTTGTGCTTCCGGAAGGCGTCAGCCTCCTTCCAGAGAAGCGTCCCGAGTTGGGCTCGTTTGGGGAAACCGGGGTCCGCTGGAGTCGCACTTCCGGAGCCCTTGACCTGAGCTTCATGGGGGCGCAGTTGCTGGACAACGATCCTGTGTACGCGTGCGCTCAGTCCGGAAGCTGGCTGGGGGAGCCGACCTGCCTGGCGTTGCAGCCGGAGTACCGCCCCGTGACGCTGGCTGGAGCTGGGTTCAACTGGAGCAACGGCGCCTTCTTGTGGAAAGGAGAAGGGGCGCTTTGGAAAAACCGGGCGTGGACCACCACGGACTATGAGCACCATCCGGATGGCGTGGCCCTTCATGACCGTGTGGTGCTTGCCGGCGGGTGGGACTACTCGGGAGCCGGCACCACTCAGGTGACGGTTGAGGTCTCGGGGGAGCGGGTGCTCGGCTGGGAGCCATCTCTGCTGGAGGTTCCGGAGGAGCAGGTGCTGGCGCTTCTGAGGGCTTCTCAAGCGCTGAGGCAGGAAACCCTGCTTCCGGAACTCAGCCTGGCGTACCGTCCGGCTGAAGGCGAGTGGCTGGTTCAGGCCCGGCTGACGTACGACTGGAGCGACACGCTGCAGGTTTCTTGCTCCGGAACCTCGGTCTTGGCTCGCCAAGAGGATACCGCCTTTGGTAGGCTAAAGGCTTACCAACAAGTCGCAGCCCAGTGGGTGGCGGTTTTTTAGTTTCACCACTTACGGCATCCTCAATGGCTGTTTCCCGCCCCCGTGCCCGTTTTCTGTGTGCCCTGTTCAGCCTCCTTGGCCTGCTGAGTGTTGCGGCTCTCCCGGCCCCGGCCCAGCCGCTCAAACTGGAAGCGCTCGTGCTTCCGCTCAAGGTGGAGGGCCTTCAGGATGAAAAAGCCGGGCCGATTCTGCAGCAGCAGGCGCTGGCGGAGCTGTCTCAATCGTTTGACCTGAAGTCGGAGCAGGAAATGCTCGCGGCCCGCGACAAGGCCATTGACCGGATTGCCTCGGACGAATGCACAGAGGAGGCGTGCATCAAGGTCATGGGGGAGCTGCTGGATGTGGACTACACCTTCACTCTGAGTGTGACCGCGTCCGGAGACTACTGGAGCTTCACCGGCATCCGTTCCGAACCGCTGGGCCGTCGGGTGCGCAAGAACCTGGTTTGCGAGCAGTGCACGCTGCCGAAAGCCCGGCGGGTGCTCACCGAGCTGCTGCTGGGATTGCGTCCGGGCAGCGCCGTGGCAGGCACCGGCGAGGCGATTCTGATCCTGGAGTCGGAGCCGAGTGGCCTTGTGTTTGTCAACGGGCTGTCGCAGGGCAGCACGCCCCTGGAGGTGGCAGTGCCCGTGTCCGGGCCCGTGGACGTCCTCATTGTGGCAGAAGGCTACACCGATTTTGCAAAGGTGTACGAAAGCCTGCAGGCGGGAGAAGAGGTGGTGGAAACGGTCCGGTTGGTCCGCAAGCGCGCCCGAGCGTCCCTGGTCTCTGAGCCTTCCGGAGCCGAGATCTGGCTGGATGGCAAGCCCCTCAAGCGTCCGGATGGCTCGGTTCGGGTGACACCCGATGAGATTCGTCCGGAGTATGGCTCCCACGAACTGGAGCTGAAACTTGCGCGCTACCAGTCCTTTCAGACCCGCCTGGACGTGGAGGAGCGAGACCTGGGAACGCTCCGGTATGAGCTGACGCCCAAGCCGGGGCGGCTCGTGGTGCGGGTGCCTGGGAAGTTTCGCGAGGCTGATGTTCTGCGGGAGGGGCAGGTGTTGGGAGGCATGGAGGGGCAGATTGCCCGGACCTTTTCCGTGGAGGCCGCTCAGCTCCTGACGCTGCAGGTGGTTTCCGGAACCTTCCGCTCAGAAGTGCAGTCTGTGACGGTGCCTCCAGACGGATCGGCAACAGTGAGCTTTGAGAGCTTTTCAGAAGCGGAGGCCTCAACCCGGACGCCTTCGGGGTGGAACCGCGACTGGCACCTTTCGCTGTGGGACGGAAGCGCGTCGGCAGGGCTGGCGTATGGCTCCATCACCATGACCTTCAACCAGGACACCTCGGATGAAATTCAGCTTTCCTACGGACTCACCGGTGCGGATCTGCAGGTGGGACGCATGGCGTTGCAGTGGATGAGCGCCGAGGGGGAAATGAGCGACGCGACGGGCGAGGCGGTGGATTCCTTTTACTACTCCAGTGACACGGGCATCCAACAGGTCACCGAGACCAATGCGAGCCTGGTGCGGTTGCTGTACACCGCGAATCAGAGCGGCTGGATGGGCTCGGCAGGGTATGAGCAGGTGACCCTGAACTTTCAGACCCTGCGCCAGACGGAGACGGTACAGATGACCCACCCGACCTTTGATGTGGGCTATCGCTGGAACTGGTCCCGCTGGTTCCTGAGCCTCCGTTACCGGATGGCGCTCTCGTTTGCCAATGAGTGGGGACGGCAGTCAGCCTTTGGGGTGATCTTTGCCACGGGCGCTCGCTTTGGAAACACACCTTGAGGAAGCACGCATGAGAACTCGGCCGTTCGTCGTGGGGTTTGCCGGAGGCACCAACTCTGGAAAGACCACCTTTGTTCATTATCTGGAAGCAGAGTTGGGAGCTGGACAGGTGGCGGTGCTTCGTCATGATGCCTACTACCGGCACCGTCCGGAGCTGGCGCTCAGCGAGCGTCAACGCATCAACTACGATCACCCGGACTCGCTGGAGACGGAGCTGTGTCATCAGCACCTGCAGGAATTGCTGGCCGGCCAGCCGATTCCGATGCCGGTTTACGACTTCTCGGCTCACCTCCGCTCCGACGCGGTGGAGTGGGTGCAGCCGGCCCCCCTGGTGTTTGTTGAAGGGATCCTGGTGTTCTGTGAGCCCGTACTGCGTGACGAGATGGACCTGAAGGTGTTTGTGGATGTGGAGGCGGACATTCGGGTGCTGCGGCGCATCAACCGAGACATCGCCGAGCGTGGACGGACGCTGGATTCCGTGCAGCGTCAGTACCTGGAAACGGTGCGACCGATGCACGACCACTTTGTGCAACCGAGCCAGCAATTTGCGGACTTAGTGGTGCTGCATGGGGGAGAAAATCGGGCTGCGGCCCAAGTGTTGCTTGACCACCTGCGTTCTTTAACCGCTCACTAACGCAAGGAAAAAGAGAGCCCCATGGAGGTCATTCCCATTCCCTGTCTGAAGGACAACTACGCCTACCTGCTGATCTGTCCCGATACTCGCGAGGCCGCGGTGGTGGACCCTTCAGAAGCCCCTCCGGTTCAGCAGGCGCTGCAGGACCATCAGGCCCAACTGGTCGCCATCTTCAACACGCACCACCACTGGGATCATGTGGGGGGCAACGAAGCGCTCTTTGCCGCGTTTCCAGGAATCCGGGTCTACGGACATGCCTCGGATCAGGGGCGCATCCCGCAGCAAACGGAATTCCTTGAAGAAGGAAACACGGTTGAGTTCGGGAGCCAAAGTGGCGCTATCACACACAACCCCGGACACACCACCGGCGCCATTTCCTACATCTTCGGAGACTCGGTCTTCACAGGCGATACACTGTTTGCTGCCGGATGCGGACGCCTGTTTGAAGGCACGGCCGAAGACCTGCACCGCTCCTTGAACAAGCAGATCGGCCGACTTCCGGACTCCACTCGGGTCTGGTTTGGACACGAGTACACGGCTCGGAACCTCGAGTTTGCGCTGGAGGTGGAGCCCGGCAATGCCACTGCTCGCCGGAAGCTGGCTGAGGTCCGGACCCTCCGGAATGCCGGAAGGTTCACCACACCCTCCACGCTCCGCTCCGAGCGGGAGACCAACCCCTTCATGCGCTGTTCCAGTCCCGAAATCCGGGAGCGCGTCCTTCAGGAAGACCCTGGCAACGACCTCTCGGAGGTGGCGGTGCTCCGGGTGCTTCGTTCTCTCAAAGATCAGTTCTGAATCCCAACCGCTGAGGCGAGCGGCTACTCGCCTCAGATGTTGCGCAACGTGATGCCGAACTGGTGTCGGATCATGTTGAGCAGGTAGGGGTCGTTTTCCAAACCGGCAAACCGGATCTCCGTCCGGATCTTCTCGCGGATGGTGATGAGCTCCTGCTCCGTGGTGCTCATGTCAATTTCCTGCTGCAGGTTGGAACGTCGCAACGTATTGACAACGTCCATGCGCAGCCGATGTTTCAGTCGCCGTAGCTGCTCGGCAGGAATGGTCCCCAGCATGCTCTCAATCTCAGACTGGGTATGGCCCATCAGAGAAAGCTTGAGCCAGATGGAGTACACATTTCCCCGGGTATCAGCGACCGGCTGTTGGCCCAATCCCGGAGGAACTCCCACCAGGAGGACCACCAGCAAGGCAACCAGGACGACTTTCATGCGAAAGTTCATGTCAGTTTCCTAACACGGGTTTACAGAAAGCGGCACCGCTCCTCACTTCAGTATCAGTAAAGGTCTGGAACGGGTCCGCGTTGGGTAGCGCTCCACGTCACACACGGGCCCAATTGGACACCGCGCGGAGGGAGCGTTCCCACAATTCAGCACTGCACTCCCGAAATCCCGAGCCCCCCACTTTCCGGAAACAAGACGGATCTCGCTCCGCTCCGAAGGCGTTCGGCGGTTCCGGACCCAATCCGGCAGGCAAGGAGGCTTCTCCTTCAAGCTGGACGGATTCCGACCTTCCGTGGCTTCTGCCACTTCAGATAAACCTCTCCCCCTCCGGACCTGACTAGGCCGAATCCACCGAGTTCTCCAAGCGCCACCGAAACGAGACCCGGGGCGTCCTGGAGTGAGTGGCACCCACCTCCGGGACCGGTCAAAGGCATCCCGGAGTCCGGATCAGGCCTGTCGTCCAAGGGGAACGGTCCGCTTTCGATGGAAAGCTTCCGGGCCCTGTTGGGAGCAGCACCTGGCACAGACACCAGCAAACACTTCGACAGCATCACCGATGGTTCGTGAAGACGAATGAAGGCCCAGCCTCCTCATGGAGTTCAGGACAGAATCCGAGGAGCCATGGGGCGTCAGCAGCAGGCCCACCAAGGCAACCAAGGGTGTGGAGGGAAGACACAGGTCTGGGAAAACACTCCGGGGCTCAAGAGGTCGAGCAGGCCGACCTCTCCCTTGAGTCGCAGAGTCTGAAAACTCGACCAGCGGGCAGCCTTGCTTCAGAAGAAGCACCTGTCCGGATGAGCCTCAGTTGTTCCCCACAGGGATGCGTCTGTCCTCCGACGGTTCCTTGAGGAGCGCCACGAACACCAGTCCGGGGCCGCGTTTCAGGAAAACGGGAGTGCAGTGCAAGCTATCAAAGACCGATTATGGATCAGCTGCTTCTTCCAGAAGGAGCCAAACCAGGGACTCTTGAGGCGAATGGGACACCTCTCGAAGTTCCCTGATAGGGGAATCGGCATTTGAGGGGAAAACTTTAGGAGGAAAAGAGAAAAAGCGAATCAGCGCAGGCCCAGGCGGGCATTGACCTGTTCAGGGGTGAGGACTTCATCGAGGAATTCACCGTTGCTCATCCGGAGGCGGACGCCTTCGGCATTTTGGTAGAGTTGGACGGTTTCGCCTTCTGAGGACTGCACCTCAAGGGCATAGACCGACTCTCCGTTGAGGTTTTCCGGAACAATGCGGCTGTTCGGGGTGGCCAGTCGGGTGGCGGTGCGCTTCAGGCTGTCCACCTGCTGCTTGAGGCGCTGGAGGGTTTGCTGGAGCTCATCAATCGAGAGCAGCTCCTTGACCTGTCCCTTCCAGAACATGAAGTAGCTCCCGGCCTGAGCAAAGGCAAAGGCGGCATCGCGTCCCAGCTCCGAGAGGAAGCTCTTCACGGCTTCCGACCGCTCCCGGTCGTTGCCATGCGAGAGGGCCATCAGCCGTGAGTCATTCTGGCGGACCTCGAGGTTGAGGCCAAAGTGATTGATGGTGTCGCGGAGTTCGATCTCCTGAGGGCCCTGATCCGGAACATTCCGGGCACGCAGGGTGTTGCCCTTGGGCTCAAACTTCAGCTCCTTCAGAGGATTCTTCTGAGGGGCAGGATTCAGCGGCATGAGGAGGAACACCAGCAGGCCCACCACTCCAATGCCGGCAAAGAGGAACAGCAGGGGCTTGAAGTTGGTGGGCGGGGGCGGAGTGACCGGCGGAGGCGGAAGGGGGCTGGACTCGCGCTCCTCCTCCGATTCGGACCGCATGCTCTCAGAGATGATGGGCTCCGGAAAAAGAGACTGAACCTCTTCGATCAGCTGAGCGTTCCGTTGCTGAACGAGCTGAACCTTCTCCAGCAACTCAAAGCCCTGGGTCCGGAGGAAGATCTGTTGCAGCTCCTGCACCAGGTGCCGGAGGGCAGGGTGAGGGAACCCGGGCGGAAGCGGCGTTTTCTGGTAACTGGCCGTCCGTTGCCGCAACTCGGCTTCCAGCACAATTCCCATCTGCCGCAGCGCCAGCCACTGGTCTCGCCGGAAGAGCGGTGGCGCAACCGGGTAGTCGTCCATGTCATCTTCCGAGCTGGTGGCGGCCGTATTGGCGGCTGCGTCCGGCGTCTCATTGGCACGGTTGGCCTCGGCACGTTCTCGGGCCCGCTTGCGTCGGGCATTGACCAGCTCCCACTGCTGCTTGTAGACCCGCCACTCTTCCTTGAAGTGGCTCCAGTTGCTCCGGAGCTGCTCGTTTCCGGCAAAGAAGCGGTTGAACAGTTCGGCAAACTGGGCATAGCCTTGCGGGTCCTTCTTCCGGACCAGAATGGAGAGCTTCCGGACCTTTTCCAGAAGCGCATCGACTTCTTCAGCCTGTTGGTCGATCTGGTTCCACTCGTCCTGGCTCAGGGGGCTCTTCCAGTCTTCAAGGATGGGGAAGACGAGCAGCTCCAGGCGGAGCATGTCGAGGAAGATGCGGTTGAGGTCAACGGTGCCGGAGGGGCCCGGATAGGTCTGGGTTTGCTGCTGAACGACCTCCCAGGCTGTGGCCTGGGCCTTGGTCTTGCGGTCCGGATCCACGAGGTCCAGGAGTTCGTCGAAACGCTCTCCGGTCAGGGGCAGGAGCTGGGGACCGTTCATCGCGTGGGCTCAGGAAGAGGGGGCGGTTGAGGCTGTCTGGCGTCCGGTCAGGCCGTCGATTTCTTCCCGGAGGGAGGATTCCAGCAGCAGCAGTTCTTGGACAAAGGGCCCAGCCTGCCCCCACTCCGCGCTGTTGTTGAGGAAGTCCGGAGTGAGGGTGGCGGTGCCGCCATACTCCTCTTGCAGGAGCTGCACCAGGTCGAGTTCCGGGTTCTTTTCTGCGAGGCGGATGAGGCGAAGAGCGCTGTCGAGCTCATCCTGAACACGCTGGAAGGACTCTTGAATCTGCTGCAGCTCTTCCACCGTGAAGGGCGGGTCGAGCTTCTTGTTTTGCCGGTCGAGGGCAAAGTCGAGGAGGCCGACCCGGATGTTGTACTGCCGGGCGGTCTGCGCAAGGGTCTGGTAGAAGCGCCGTAGCTCCACGTCATTGTCGGAGTAGGCGAGGTTCTTCCGGTGCCACCAGCGTTGCCAGAAGCGCCGGCGCTTGCGGTGCTGATCGAGCTCCTCAAGCTCCTGAGCCAGCTCCTGCAGCTGCGCAATTTCCGGAAGCCGCTGGCGGTACCAGCGCCACCCGAGCCAGGGCAAGATGAGCCAGCTGCTGAGGACGGCAAGCCAGAAGGGCCAGAAGCGCCGGCGTCGGTAGGCGCTGGAAAGCTGCTGGTAACGGGCCAGGCAGAGGTCACGCTGTTTGTCTTCAAGCGCATGAATGGTCCGGTCCGAGACCAGGCGCACCGTGCTGGGACGTTTGGAGGAGGATGAGGGAGTTTCCATGTGGGATTAGCACGAGGGACGCCATCAGGAGCGTGCCTGCGATCAGAAAGCGAGGAGCCTCCGGAGGAACACACGGAAGCGAACCTCCCGGACGGAGTGCCCGGGAGGCCCAAAGGGGAACCCGAGGAGCCGGTTAGAAGCCCCGGATTTGGGTCATGGCAAAGTCGGCGGCATCTCGGATGCGCTCACTGGGGTGAGTGGCCAGGGGCTCCAGGGTCGGAATGGCCCGGTTGTCCTTGAGCTTGCCGAGGATGCGGATGTGCAGCTCCAGGACGCGGACGTCATCAGGAGAGTTGGTGTAGCCCCTGATGCTTTCCAGCGTTGGGGCCACAGCCTTGCTGCCCAGCTTGCCCACGGCTTCCACCACCTGCTCCGCGACCTCTTCGTTTTCGAGGTACGGCAGCATCAGCGTGGCCACGCGTGGGTTCTGCATCTCCTGCAGGAGGGCAAAGGTGTCACGGTTCTCAAAGAAGGACTTCCCCTTGAGGGTGGTGATCAGGGCCTCGGCTGCCGGGGCTCCGACTTGCAGGAGCACCTTCCGGTAAACGCCACGGTTGGCCTTTTGGGAGGGCAGCGTGTAGCGCCGGACCAGCTCGTCCAGTGCCGGCTGACCGTAGTTGCTGAGGGCTCCACCAGCGGCCTGCAGGACGTCTGGATCTGCGCTTGGCAGGAGGTCGAGGATGGGCTCAATGCCAGGGGCATAGCGGTTGGCGCCCAGACCCCGGACGGCTTCCGCCTGCACACGGTAGTTCGAGTCCCGCAGTCCCCGCAGCATCAGGCGTCCGGCCCGGTCGTTTCCGATCTGGCCTGCCAGCCGGACGGCCCGACGGCGCACATCCGGGTTTTCGTTGTCCATCAGCTTTTCTGCCACATCAAGCGCCGCGTCTTCCTGTCCGGCCCGGTACAGGGCTTCGGCGTCGTCAATGTTCTTGGTGCAGGCGCCCACAGCCAGCACCAGCAGGGTGCTCAGGAGCAAGAGGATCAGGTTCCGCATCTTCATTGGGCACCTCCGGTTCGTTCAATGACGATGTCCTTCAGCTCCGGGGCAACCCGAGGCTCCTTGAAGTCGATCTGCTGGGAATCGAGAATGCCCATCAGCTGGTCGGCCAAACGGTCGGGCTTGCCTGCGTAACGGACCCGGATCGAAACGAGCGAAGGCTGGGCGTCGGCAAGCGTGTTGTCGTAGTCGATGTAGCGGAACTGGTCGCTCTGACGCTGGTCGAGCGCGCCCCGGAAGCGGCGGACGTCGCGGCTGTTGAAGTCCTTGAGGACGATCTCATACGGCATCAGCTTGTCGCCTCCGACCGAGATGGTGGACATTTCCTTGATGACCTGAGGAACAAATTCCTTCTTCATGTCGCCGTAGGTGTCTTGCACCAATCCGGTGATCATGGCGGACGGGATCACATTCGGACCGCCGCGGCGTGCGACGTTGAACAGCGAGTTGGCAAAGGCGCCACCACGTCCGGTGGAGATGTTCTTGGCGGTGACGTTGACCGAGAGGCTCATGTTCGACTGCGGGGTGCCGCCCAGGGCCTGGATGTTCACTTCAACGACGACCTTGGCCATCTGCTGGAGCAGGGTCAGGCCCGTGGAGTAGAACTCCTCGGAGTTCTGGATCTGGGTGTTCAGCTGGGCCGAGGCGGCATCGCTTCCGGAGACAAGGGCCAGAAACTGGTCTTTGGAGATGCTCTTGAACTGGTCGCGCAACGTGTCATCGGTCTGCAGCTGGGTGACCGCGTTCCGGAAGTCCATGGCCCGCAGGCCCCGTTGGTTGAGGTCGGTCTGGATCTGGTTCATCAGCGCATCCTCAATGTCCTGGAACTTGAATCCGGAAGACGAGAGGTCGATGTCCTTCTTGCTGGTGATGACGACCACCAGGGTGCTGGAGCTGGTGTTGATGAGCTTGAGGTCCTTCTGCAGAGCAACCAGCACCTTTTGGCGGCTGATCTTGAACGCGGAGTCGATGCCGTAGTACTTGCCGGCAAAGATGCGCTTCTCAGCAGTCACCTCCGAGTCCACAACGTAGTTTTGCAGATTCTGAGAGAGGTACTGCTCAATCTGCTCATAGTTGTTGTTGTAGGTCTCCTCGGTCAGCAGCTCCCGGACCATCTCGTCCACGGCATAGGCGGTGGCGGTGTTGGTGGCCAGGATCTTGGCGGAGCGGATGTCGTTTTGCTTGATGAAGGCCTTGGCCTTGACGCGGATGACCCGGACATCAGGAGAGTCTTCCCGGAGGGTGACGCGTCCATTGACGTCAGCAAGCGTCAAAAAGTCTTCTGCCTTGGGAGGCGGTGGGGGCGCGTCCTCCAGGAGGCCGGAGCATCCGGAGAGGGCCAGCAAGGCCACCGGCAGCAAGGTTCGCAGGATCTGTTTCAACATATTTCCCAAGTCGTACAGGTTGGAGGATTGCGGATTTTTCCGAAGGATGACATCTTGAAGAAACCACTAAATTACCATTAGGTCCATTGAATGGAAAGATGATAGTTCAGCGCAATTCCGGGCCCGACTCCGGGGGAAAGACGAAAAAACTACTGATGGGATTCTTGCTTCTTCTCGGAGCAGGAAGCCTGGGCCCCGCCCTGGCAGAAGCCGGGGTGATGCAGTGGGCGGATTTGATGTACCAGATGAAGGAGCAGGTCAGCTGGGGCGGCATGGAGATTCAGACGCAGGTTCAGGTGTACGACCCCACCCGCAGCGAGCGCGACGCCAAGGGGAACCCGCTTCCTGTGGAAGTTCCGGCTCGTGGCTACACGCAGACCCTTCACTGGCAAGACAACGGGGTCTTGATGGTGGAAACCTTCGACGCTTCCGGAGCGCTGGTTCACCTCTGGTGGGAGCACCATGGTGAGCAGATGGAGTGGTCGGGGAAACCCGGCTTTACGCATGAAGAGGTGCGCTGGCCGTGGCTGGAGTTTGCGTCGCGGCATCCAGACGTCCGGGAGCAGGCGCTCCGGGAGTGGGGGGTGGAGTCGCTGGCCGTGACCCAGGAGCTGGATGAACAGGAAGCAGTCTTCTACCGCGTTGGGCATCCGGATTCCGGAGCCTACGCCTGGATTGACCCCAAGACCTTTCAGCTGCATGCGTTGCGGCGGCCGTGGACGGTGCCTCAGGGAAGCTGGCTGCAGGAGGTCCGCTTTGAGGAGTTCAAGTCCTACCGCCAGCAAGACTATCCTTCCGTGGCCGAGTTCCGCCTCAATGGGAAGCTGTACAAGAAGCTGACGGTGACCAAGGTTCAGCGGGTGGGCGACCTTCCCCTCGGAACCCTCAGGGAGCAGGTGCTGCAGAAGCAGATCCGCTCGGAATCTCCAGCCTGGAGGGACGATGCACGTTAAACGTGGGGCCCTGCTGCTGGGCGCCGTGCTGGCCAGTGCCGTGGCGTTTGGAGCCGATCCGCAGGTCATTGACCGAGTGGCCATTGTGGTCAACCAGCAGATGCTGACCCTCAGCGAAGTTGAGGAGGCCACTGCTTCTGCAAAGGCGCAGAGCCGCCTGCAACAGCTCCCTCCGGACTTTCAGGACCGGGTGGTGCAGCAGTTGGTAGAGGAGCTGCTGCTGCTGGACTACGCTCAGGCAAACAGCATTGAGGTCAAGGATCAGGAGGTCGAGGACCGCCTGGCCGCGCTCGAAGAACGGAACCCGCAGCTTCTCCAGACCTACTCCCGGGTGGAGCTCCAGGAACGCATCGTCAAGGACCTGAAGCGTCAGCGGGTGCTGGGGCGTGAGGTGGACCCAAAGATTCGGGTTGAGGAGGCAATGGTCCAGACCGCCTGTGAGCAGGAGCGGAGCCTGCAGCGCGAGGTCGAGCTGGGGCAGATCCTCTTCCGCAAGGACGAAGCCCAGGCTCAGGCTCAGGCCCAGCAGGTCCGCCAGCGGCTTGCCGAGGGAGCAACCTTTGAGAGCCTTGCACGCCTGTACTCCGATGACCCGGCGGCTCAGGAAAACGGCGGACGTGTCGGGGTGTTCCGTCGCGGGCAGATTCTTCCAGAGATTGACCAGGCCGCCTTTGCCCTGAAGGTTGGAGAGGTGAGTGACCTGGTGCAGACGCAGTTCGGGTTTCACCTGCTGACCCTCTTTTCAGAACGCTTCCCGGAAGGCAGCGGGTGCGACAACCTGACGGAAGAGCGGCGCCGGGCTCTCTCGGATCGGGCCTACCAGCAGGAGCGAGACCGGCTGGCCCGCGAGTTTCTCAGCAAGCTGCGCGAGAACGCTGAGGTCTCAGTTCGCCTCTGAAGCAAAGTCCTCCGGAACCTCTCCTTCCTCCCAAAATCCAATCCGGATGCCAAGCTGCAATGAGCGTCCCCGGCGGGCCACCAGTTCCCTCGAGGAGCGGGTGACGCGTTGGGAGTGCCTCAGGCTCCACTCCAGCAGCAACTCCTTCATTTCAGACACCACCCTGGTGTGAGCGGCGCTGGTGCCAAGGTCTTCCTGCTCCAGCGGATCTTCCTGCAAGTCATACAGAATCGGACGGAACCCCGGGGCATGGAGGTACTTCCAGCGCTCCGTGGCGACCATGAAAACCCGGGCGTCTTCAGGGGTCCGGCCCAGCGCCGAGGCCATGGGGGTGACGGTGTAGTCGTATTCGCTGAAGGCGACTCCCTTCAACGCCTGTCCCGGGCCCTGCCTCAGCACTGGCAGCAGAGATTGTCCCTCTAGCCGAGGATGCGGAAGCTCGGCGCCGAGTGCGTCCAGGAAGGTCGGGATGAGGTCGATGGCCTGCACCGGAGTGGCACAGACGGAGCCGCGAGTGGCCTCTGCCTCTGCAGACGGATCGTAGCAAATCAGCGGAATCCGGACGGAAGGCTCATGGAACCAGTCCTTTTCTCCGAGCCAGTGATCGCCGAGGTAGTCTCCGTGGTCCGAGGTGAAGACGATGAGCGTGTGCTCCCAAAGCCCCTGTTCCTGCAGGGCGTGGAAGACGCGTCCGAGGTGGTCATCCAGCTGCTTGATGAGGCCCATGTAGGTGGGGAGCACGTGCTCCCGGACGCCTTCGCGGGCAAAGGTCTGGCTGACGTGTGTGTTCATGAAGGCCCGGTAAACCGGATGCGCGGCCGCTCGCTCCTCAGGCGTCCGGACGCGTGGAATCAGGTCGTCTGCTCCGTAAAGCTGGTGATACGGCGCCGGTGCCAGGTAAGGCCAGTGGGGCTTGATGTAGGAAAGGTGCAGGCACCACGGCTCCGGATGCGTCTGGAAGAACTTGAGGGCCTGGTCGGTGGTGTAGGCGGTTTCGGAGTGGGCCTCATCGACCCGGGCCGGTCGGTGGGCGTGGCGCATGTACCAGCCTTCGAGCAACTCTCCTCCGGGGCCTTCGGCAGCGTTGGCCCAGTCGTTCCAGGGGTTTTTCCCCGCATAGCCCATTTGGTTGAGGTAGGCTTCATAAGCCGACTGCTCCGGGTTGTAACGTCCCGCAGGCCCTTCCGGGTAGAGCCCTTCCATGCGATCCAACACGTCAAATCCGCACTCCAGCAGCCGTTTCCCTTCCGGGGTCTTCAGGTTCACGCCCAGGCGCTGAAGCTCGGGAGTGTCGGGGTAGAAGTGAGTCTTTCCCACTAGCCAGGTCGCCCGCCCCTGTTGGCGGAGGTAGTCCCCAAGCGTCCACTCGCCGGGTCGGAGGGGGATGCCGTTCCAGGTGGCGCCATGCGACTGCGCGTAACGCCCGGTGTAGAACGACATCCGGGACGGGCCGCAGATGGGAGAGGCACAGTAGGCGCGGGTGAACCGGACGCCCTGGGAGGCCAGCCAGTCGAGGTGGGGCGTCTGGAGGGTGGGGTGCCCGTAGCAAGAGAGGTAGTCGGCCCGAAGTTGATCGGCCATGATGAATAAGATGTTCCGGACTGCCATCTGGGGGCTCCTGCAACCGTGTTCTGAAAAAGCGGCACTTTAGAAAAGCTGAGGGGGAACTTCAATCGGAAATGCACGCTGGCCTCGACTTCAAGTTGACGAAGCAGGCCCAGAGGTGAGAGGCTTCAGGTGTCTGAAAACTGATTTGCTGACTTTTCCAAGGAGGAACAACATGAGGC
>JAYOTF010000002.1:168655-177729 GCA_038150265.1 Deltaproteobacteria bacterium
GTGATTTAAAAGGTATTGTCTCACTTTACAAAACTTTACCACGGAGCAACAAAAGGAGCAAAAAAAACAACACGGCTCTGGTTACGGGGGGCGCCTCCGGATTTGGAGCCGGGATTGTGCGCAAGTTTGTGGCAGAAGGCGCATCGGTGCTGATCGCTGATCAGAATGAGGCACTGGCTCAGGAGTTGGCAACCGAACTCGGTGCGGCAGCGGCTGTTCAGCGGGTTGATGTGTCAAACGCGGCCAGCGTGGAAGCTCTGGCGGCGGCGGCCCTGGAACGTTGGGAGCAGGTGGACATTTTGGTCAACAACGCAGGCGTGACGCACCTTCCCGCTTTTTTGGAGGACGTCTCTGAAGAGGACTTCGACCGAGTGTTTGCGGTCAATGCCAAATCCGTCTACCTGACGGCCCGCGCATTGGTCCCGCATTTCAAGAGCCACAAGGCGGGGGTGATCCTCAATGTGGCCTCTACGGCTGGAGTCAGTCCGCGCCCACGCCTGAACTGGTACAACTGCTCAAAGGGCTGGATGATCACGGCGACCCGGACGATGGCCGTTGAGCTGGCTCCCTTCGGAATTCGGGTCAACGCGATCAACCCGGTTGCTGGCGAGACGCCGCTGCTGAAGTCCTTCATGGGAGAAGACACTCCAGAGGTCCGGGCTCGCTTCTTGAGCACCATCCCGATCGGGCGTTTTTCAACCCCGGAAGACATGGGCAACGCCGCCTGCTTTCTTTGCTCAGACGAAGCCTCCATGGTGACAGGGGTGGCGATGGAGGTGGACGGGGGGCGGTGCATCTGAGGTCATCCGGGAAAATGTCTTTCATTGTCCGGGAAACTGCTTAACCCTATTGGTTCCATCCCCTTCCGCCGAATTTTTGTGAGGAAACACCATGGCCTTTTCACAAGCTCACCAGGAATTGCTTCAACTGGTCTCTGCCGACCCCCTGATGCGTCAGTTTGCCGAGCTCTTCCTAGCTCATTGCAACGAACGCATGTTGGCAGAGTACACGACGCCGCAAATGGTTCACCTGCTGGAGAAGCGCTTTGCCTTCTTCATGGAGTCGCTGGGCGAGGAGGTGCAGGTCCGGGTGATCTTCCCTGAGGACGAGGACAGCTCGGAAGGCCGTTGGCTCGTGGATGTGGTCTGCCGCGATGCGTCCTTCAGCGTCATCACAGTCGATAGCGTGCTGCGGGAGCAGGGCGTGCAGGTGGTGCGTCGGCTGCACCCGATGGTGGCCGTGACCCGCGATGCTCAGGGACGTCCGACCACACTGGAGCGGGCCCGTCCGGGCGCCGAGGTGTACGACGTCATCAGCATCGAGCTTCAGGCCGGCAACAACCGTGACCTGCAGGTGCAGCTCAAGCAGCTGCTGGAGCGTCACCTCTGGGCGGTTCGCTGTGCGGCTCGTCATCAAGGGGCGATCATGGCGCTGCTGGACGAGGCGGCGGCTGGGCTGGCCACTCAAGCCGATCCGGAGGAACTGCTGGCGCTGCTGGACTGGTTCCGGAAGAACCTCTCTCTGTTTGGCGCGGTGGTGCTGGAGGGAACGCCCGAGGCGTTTGCGCTTCCGGAAGGTCAGGGGATCCTCTCATCAGAGCTGCTTCAGCAGTTTCCGGAACTGGAACGGTCCTTCACCGCCAGCTTCTGGCAGCCCACAACGGCTCCGCTGCAGGTCGATCGCCTGTATGCGGCCAGCCCGATCTTGCGGTTTGAGCCCCTCATGCGAGTGAGCCTCCGGTGGGAGGCCGAGAAGACGCTGGTGCTGGTGGGGTTGCTGAAGCGCAGTGCCCAGAATTCACAGGGACGCGAGGTGCCCTTCATTCGGCAGAAGCAGGAGCGTGTGCTGCAAAACCGGGGCTGCTTGCCGGACTCGTTTGACTACAACGAGGTGTTTCGCCTGTTTGCCGCCACCCCGATGTTTGAGCTGTTCCGTGCCAGCGAGGCGGAGCTGGAGCGCCTGGTGGATTGCTGGCTGTCGGTTCATAGCCCCCACCAGGTGCACGCGTTCCAGATTTCAGATCCGAAGGCTCCCATCCTCAAGCTGCTGCTGCTGCTGCCCAACCGCCTCTTCAGCGAAGGCACCGTCGAGCAGGTCCGGACGCTGCTGAAGCAGAAGGTGCCGCATCAGCACATGGAATGCTTCACTGCCGAGGGGGATGAAATTTCCCGGGTGCACCTCTACTTCTCGCTTCCGGACGCCTCGTGGCAGCCCCACCTGACGGCGCTGGAACATGAGGTGGCCCGAGAGGTCACCCCATGGGAAGAGCGCCTCCGAGCCGAGCTGTACAAGACGCATCCCGGAACGGCGGGCGTCGATCTGTTTGAGCGCTACCTGCCGCTGATGCCCGGGCATTACCGGTCCCGGACCACCTGCGAAGCGGCGGTGCGAGACATTGAGTTCCTGGAGCGCCTGCCGCATGAATCCGGAATTGCCTTCAACCTGGTGCCCTTTACCGTGTCAGGGTCGCAGCTCAACGGCGTGTCGCTGCTCTACATCTACAGCAAGAACAAGCTGGACCTGCTCCACAGCATGCCGGTGCTGCAGAACCTGGGGCTCCATGTGTTCGACCAGCTCACGGCCCGCATTGGCAACGATGAGCAGACCCTGGGGTTTGTGCAGTCGTTCCGGGTGCAGAAGCAAGGAGGCGCCCACCTTGAGGAGGCTCACCACCGGAAGCTGATGATTGAGTTGCTCAAGGCGGTGTTTCAGGGCCGGGCAGAAAACGACCCGCTTAACGGGCTCCTCATCCTGGCAGGCCTGAGCTGGCAGGCCATTCACGTTTTGCAGCTCTACCGCAACCTCTTGCTGCAGCTCGGAGCACCGTTTAGCCGAGAGACGATCAATGCGACGCTGCTGCGCTACCCGGAAGGAGCCCGGCTGCTGTTTGACACCTTTGTGGAGCAGCTGGATCCGGATGCGGCTGCCGGGACCCTGGCGTATCGTCGCGAAGTGCTGCTGGCCAAGCGCCGTCACGACTTCCTCGACCTCTTGCAGAAGGTGGAGGACCTCTCTGACGATGTGGTGCTGCGTCGGCTCATGAACCTGGTGGAGGCCTCTCTGCGGACCAATTTCTTCATCCCGAAGAAGTCCGGAGATACCTTCATTTCCGTCAAGCTCGATTCTCAGAAAGTGGACCAGATGCCGGTGCCTGCGCCGTTCCGCGAGATCTATGTTCATGACGTGGGAATGGAAGGCACGCACCTGCGCTTTGGTGCAGTGGCCCGCGGAGGCCTGCGCTGGTCTGACCGTCCCGATGACTTCCGGACAGAAATCCTTGGGCTGGTGAAGACGCAACAGACCAAGAACGTGGTCATTGTGCCCGTTGGCTCCAAGGGCGGATTTGTGGTGAAGGGCCCCCGCAAGGACGACCCTGAGGAGTCGCTGCGACAGTACTGCAAGTTCATTTCGGCTCTGCTTGACATCACGGACACGCGAGACGAACAGGGGCAGGTTCAGCACCCGAACCACGTGCTGGCCCACGATGGCCCGGACCCCTACCTGGTGGTCGCCGCCGACAAGGGCACCGCGACGTTCTCAGACACCGCCAATTCCATTTCGGCCGACTATGGGTTTTGGCTCGATGACGCGTTTGCGTCCGGAGGCTCCAACGGCTACGACCACAAGAAGGTTGGCATCACCGCCCGCGGCGCGTGGGAATGCGTGAAGCTGCACTTCCGGGAGATGGGACGCGACATTCAGACCGAGCCCTTTACTGCCATTGGGGTGGGCGACATGAGTGGCGACGTTTTTGGCAATGGCATGCTGCTCAGTCCGGCCACCCGCCTCCAGGCCGCCTTCAACCACCTGCACATTTTCCTCGACCCAACTCCGGATGAAACCACCTCCTGGGCAGAACGTCAGCGGCTCTTTCAGCAACCCCGCTCCAGCTGGAAGGACTACAACCCCAGCCTGTTGAGTCCGGGCGGCGGCATTTATGACCGCAAGGCCAAGGCGGTTCCGCTTTCACCCGAGGCGCAGGAGATGCTTGGTCTGGAGTCGGCCACTCCGACTGGCGAAGAGGTGGTGCGGGCGATTCTGAAAATGCCAGCGGACCTGCTCTGGCTCGGAGGCATTGGGACCTACGTCAAGACCCCGTCTCAAACGCACTATCAGGTGGGAGACCAGGCGAATGATGCCGTCCGCATCAATTCGGATGAGCTGCAGGTGAAGGTGGTGGGCGAAGGGGCCAACCTCGGATT
This sequence comes from Deltaproteobacteria bacterium, assembly GCA_038150265.1. Lineage (GTDB taxonomy): Bacteria > SAR324 > SAR324 > SAR324 > NAC60-12 > JAYPUA01. Next base: position 172,858 of record JAYOTF010000002.1, read on the forward strand.
GACGCAGCTGGCCCGGATCGACTGCGCCAACCGGGGCATTCGCCTCAATACGGATGCCATTGACAACTCGGCCGGTGTGAACATGTCGGACTACGAGGTCAACCTGAAGGTCCTCCTCCAGCACCTGCGTCGGCAGGGGCACCTGGATTCAATGGATGAGCGGAACACGCTGCTGCATCAGGCAACTGAGGAAGTCGCGGACCTCTTGCTGGCCAACAACCGGGGCCAGCACCGCCTGCTTTCCATGGACGCGCTCCGCTCGCAGCGACGCTTCCGGCTGTACCGTTCCACGATTCCGTGGCTCCGGGAGCATGGGCTGAATGTCCGGAGCGAGTACATTCCAGGGACCAAGGAGCTGGACCTTCTGGAGCAGTCGGGCCTGCCCATGCCGCGTCCGGTGTTGGCGATCCTGCAGGCGTATGTGAAGATGACGGTCTATGAAGCCCTGCTGCATGCCGAGTTGCTCACGGATCCCGCCTTTCTGGACCTGTACCTCAGTTACCTTCCGGAGAGCCTGAAGCAGCGCTTCGGGGCACTTGTGGAAGACCACCCCCTCCGCAAGGAAATCACGGCGACGGTGCTGACCAATGCGGTGGTCAATCAGGCCGGATGCGCCTTCTACCCACACCTGCTGCAAACCAGCAGCGCGGACATTGAAGCCGTGACGCAGGTGTACTTTTTGGTGGACCAGAGCCTGGGAGGAGCCGCTGTGAGGGAACAGGTGGAACAGCTCCCGGAGGTTTCCGAAGAGGAGCGCTACCGAGCGCTGATTGCGTTTGAAGATGCCGTCCGGCACCTCGTCCGGAGTTTGGTGCAGTCGGGCGTTCGACTGCACTCCGAAGACGCCCAGCGGCTTCCAGAGCTTTTGACCACGCTGCTGGGAGGACAGCCCTCGGCGCTGCTGGAGGCCGCGTCGTCTCCGCATCAGGCGCTGGCGCAGGTGCACCAGCTGGCAGGCATCCTTGAGGGGGCTCCGGATGTGACCTACCTGAGCCAACGCTGGAACCTGGAAACGACACAGGCCCGGAGCCTGCTGGCTCAGCTGAACACCAGCTTGGGGCTGGAGTGGATGCGGGAAGCCCTGGAAGACCTGAAGCCCCAGAACGAGTGGGAACTTCAGCACCAGGACATGCTGTTGCGTGGAGTGGACCTCCGCAAGCGTCGTTTGCTGGATGGGTTGCTCTCGGTCCGCAAGCCTGGCGATCTGGATAACCTGGAGCCGTTGCTGTATGAGCTGTTCCCGCAGGCCATCCGAGGCTTTCAGGCCAGTCTGGAGCAACTCCGGCTCAATGGCCCAGTGAACCTGACCACCCTGGCGGTGCTGCTGAGCCAACTGGAAACCCTTGAGAGTTCCCTGGGATAACCCTCCTTCCCCCTCTTCAAACAGGGGGATTGACAAAATTTAGTTGATCGACTAATCTTGATTTAGTTGTTTGACTAAATCAGAGAGGCACACGAAAATGATGAAGAAATGGCTGAAGGCAGCGGAGCTCGGTTTTGAAAAGTGGGGCCGGGCAGTGGTCCGGTTCCGATGGGGGGTGTTGGTGCTGTCGGTGTTGGGGCTGGGGGGACTGTTTGCGCAGCTGCCTCAGCTGAAATTTGACACCTCGACCGAGGGCTTCTTTCATGAAGATGACCCGGCGCTCCTGCAGTATGAACGGTTCAAGCACCAGTTTGGCAATGACCGAGCCGTGGTGCTGATGATTGAACCGGAGGAGGTGTTTGCTCCGGAAACGCTGAAGCGCCTGGCGTCTCTGCATGCCGACCTCGAATCGCGGTTGCCGCATCTGGATGAAATCATCAGTTTGGTCAACGCCACCTCGGTTCGCGGAGAAGCCGACCAGCTGATTGTGGAAGACCTGCTGGAGAACTGGCCCGAAACTCCGGAAGCACGAGAGGCCCTGCGTCAGCGGGTGATGAACAATCCGCTCTACCGAGACCAGATCATTTCGGAAGATGGGCGGCTCACCGCGATGGTGATTCGTCCGGTTGCGCTGGTAGGAGAAGTGGCCCCGGAAGAGGATTCCGGGCTTTTGGACTTTGACGGCAGTGGCTCAGCGGGAACCAGCGACCTGCTGGACTTTGAATCGAGTGCCGCTCCGGAAGCCGGGGCGCCCGACCTGCTGGGGTTTGAGGAGACTCCGGACCCACTTGCAGGTCCCTCTGCACAGGCAGCAGGAGGTGTTCATGAGCTGACGCTGGATGAAGAGACGGAATTCATGCAGGTGATCCGGGAGGTCGTGGACTCGTACCGGGCCGATGATTTTCGCATCTATGCGGCCGGGATGATGGTGATGGAGTCTGACATCATGAACAGCATGAAGAGCAACATGCCGCGTTTTACGGCCATTGCGCTGGGGCTGATTACGGTGCTGCTGTTTGCTCTCTTTCGGCGAGTGTCAGGCGTGGTGCTTCCGCTGCTGACGGTCGTGCTGGCGCTGCTCAGCAGCCTCGGGCTGATGGCGGCGAATGGCCAGCCCTTTACGATCATTTCCCAGATCCTTCCCTCGTTTTTGCTGGCCGTTGGAGTGGGGTATTCGGTTCACCTGCTGACCATCTTCTATCAGGAGCTGAGCCAGCAGCCGGAGCCGCATGAAGCGATTGTGCAGGCGTTGGCTCACTCGGGCCTGGCGATCCTGATCACGAGCCTCACGACTGCAGGCGGGCTGCTTTCGTTTGCGGGCTCCGGACTGGCTCCCGTGGGCAACCTGGGGCTTTATGGGGCCATCGGGGTGATGATTGCCGTGGCCATTACCCTCACAACGCTGCCGGCGCTGTTGGCCGTGTCGCGCTTTGCTCCGACGCATCCCGATCAGACGCCCAAGCCGGGTCGCGATTCCTGGTTGGTTCGGGCCGGGCTGCTGGCGGTGCGCCGTCCCTGGGCCGTGCTGGGGGTGTCTGCCGTGCTGGCTGCCGTGTCGTTGGTTTCCGCCACTCAGCTTCGTTTTGAACACGACCCGGTGGCGTGGATGCCGGAAGGGCACGACCTGCGGGTGTCGAATGCGGCCATCAACAAGGAGATGAAGGGTGCTTCCATTGCGGAGGTGGTGGTTTATGGGCAAGGGGAGAACGCCTTCAAGTCCCGAGACCTGCTCAATGCGCTGGAGGACTTCAACCGCCAGGCCGAGACGGTTCAGGTTGGCGCGTTGGCGGTGGGCAAGTCCACTTCCATGGCAGACACGCTCAAGCAGATCCACCAGGCTCTCAATGAGAACCGGTCTGATTTTTATGCCATTCCTCAGGACTCTGACCTGATTGCTCAGGAGCTGCTGCTCTTTGAAAACTCCGGTGGCGATGACCTGGAGCGGCAGGTGGATCCGCTTTACACCGCGGCTCGTGTGACCGTGAAGCTCCCGTGGGTGAACGCCAATGCGTATGGCCCCGTTCTGGATGAACTGGACCAGGTGGCATCCCGAACGTTTGGAGAGCTGGGTGAGGCTCGGATTACCGGAATGGTCCCCTTGCTCGCCCGGACGGCGATCTTGATGATTGCGAGCATGATCGATAGTTATCTGATTGCGGCCGGCATCATCACCCTGTTGATGATGCTGGTGCTGGGAAGCTGGAAGCTGGGGCTCTGGAGCATCCTTCCCAACTTTCTGCCCATTATTCTGGGACTGGGAGTGATGCACTGGGTGGGGCTTCCGCTGGATGTGATGTCGATTCTGGTGGGAAGCATTGCCCTGGGGCTGGCGGTGGACGACACCATTCACTTCTTTCACCACTTCCAGCGCTACTACCACGAAACCGGTTCTGTGGAAGAGTCTGTCCGCCAGACCCTCCGGACCACCGGACAGGCCATGCTGTTTACCAGTGTGGTGCTCTCCATTGGGTTCTTTACCTACATTATCTCAGAGATGAACAACCTCTTCTCATTTGGTCTGATCACGGGGTTGACCATCCTCTTTGCCTTCCTGGCAGACCTGCTGGTAGCGCCGGCTCTGATGAGCCTGCTGCACCGCAAGGACTCTGCTTCAGTGCACTAACCTGTTTGGATCAAAAGGAGCTGTGATGAAACCGATACTTCGTTTACTGGGAATCGCCCTGTTGGTGGCGGGATGGGCGCCGTCGGTGTGGGCCCTGACCGGACGGGAAATCATGGAACTCGTGGAGGCTCGTGACACGGGAGACGACGTGGTGATGACCATGAGCATGACCCTCGTGAGCAAGGATGGCCAGCAGCGCTTCCGGGAGATGGACTCCTTCCGCAAGGAGAAGGAGAACGACACCCTCAGCCTCATCTTCTTCAAGGAGCCTGCCGACGTCCGCAACACCGGTTTTCTGACCCACGACTACGACGCTGAAGGTCAGGAGGATGACCAGTTCATGTACCTGCCGGCGCTCAAGAAGACCAAGCGCATTGCCGGAAGTGACAAGGCCGGGAGCTTCATGGGCTCCGACCTGAATTATTCCGACATGAGCAAGCCGGACCTGGCCGACTACGAGTTCAAGTTTCTGCAGGAAGCCACTGTTGAGGGAGCAAAAACCTGGGTCGTGCTTTCTACGCCCAAGAATGAAGACGTGATGGAAGAGACCGGCTACCGCCAACGGGCCGTGTGGGTCCGTCAGGATAACCACATGGTGGTCCGCGTGAAGGCTTGGGTCCACAAGAGCAAGGAGGTCAAGTTCTTCGAGTTTCAGGAGCCGTTCGAGCTGGATGGCGTCTGGTTCAACCGCCGGACCGTGGCCACCCGCAAGCTGGGAAGCCTGACCCTGCACCAGACCCTGCTGGAGTACAAGAATGTTGAGCTGAATCAGGGGCTGGACGACGACCTGTTTACCCAGCGTCGTTTGGAGAAGGGGCTGTGATGCGAACCGCACTGCTGCTGGCGCTGTGGCTGAGCCTTTCGGCTCTGTCCGTCTCTGCTCAGG
>JAYOTF010000002.1:177829-198678 GCA_038150265.1 Deltaproteobacteria bacterium
TCTGCTCCGGAGCCGTTGCTGCCCGCTGCGCTTTCCGGAAGCATGGGCCTCGATCTTTCCTACGCGTATGCGCGGGAGGCACCGACGGCTGCGACCGCTCCGGACTGGAGCGGCCTCCGCAAGGCACGGGGCTCCGTGCGGCTCCGCTGGGACGAAAAGTATGGTGGGGTCCGGGTGTTGGTGGAAGGCAAGGCGGCTTATGACGCGGCTCCGGAACCCCTGGATGCCAGCAACTTGCCCACCTTTCCACTGGACTGGCGAGGCGCTTATGAAGACGCCCGGAAGCAGGAAGTCCGCGAGGCCGAGTTTCGGGAAGCCTATGTGGCGTTTTCTCCTGCGGATTTCCTTGATGTCAAGCTTGGGCGCCAAATCGTGGTGTGGGGCAAGGCGGACGCGCTGACGGTTGTTGATGTGCTCAATCCTCGTGACAACCGGGAGGTGGGGCTTGTGGACTTGGCCGACATGCGCCTCCCGGTCACAGCGACACGGCTGGATTTTTACTGGAGTGGGGTGCAGCTTCAGGTTGTGGCCAACCACGAACTGCGCTTCAACAAGGAGGCCGGCTTTGGCAGCGAGTACTTCCTCTATCCTGATCCAGACAACCTGACTGCAACACAGAATGCCGCGTTGCTGAGTCCTGAGGTTCAGCCGGAAGCAGGAGGCACGAACACCGAGTGGGGGGTGGCTCTGAAGCGCAGCGGCCTGGGCTGGGATCTGGCGCTGTACCATGCCGATGTGTTTGAAGATGCCCCTCATCTTTCCGGAACCCTGGCGCTTGTCAATGGGGGGCTGGTTCCTCAAATCGACGGTCGCCGTTATGCCCGGCTGAAGCTGAACGGACTGGGAGGCACGTATGCGTCCGGAAGCTGGCTCTGGAAGGGAGAGGCGGCTCAGGTGCAGGGCGTGCAGTTTTTTGGCTCCGACCAGAGTTTCTCCCGGACGGATCTGGCCACTGGAGTGGAGTATGCCGGTTTCACCGAGGCCCGCTTGATTGCTGAAGCTTCCGTGCAGCACCTCAACGAGTTTGACGAGATTCCGTACCGTGACGAAGGCCTGCCGAATGCGAATCTGCTGGAGGACATTTTGCGGGTGGTGCTGAGCTGGCAGCAGGACTTCTTGCAGCAAACCCTGCACGGCAACGTGACCCTCCTCAGTGTGGGACGCTCCGGAGAGCATGGCGGCTCGCAGCGAGTGAGCCTGGAGTACGACTGGACCGACCGCGTGAGCGTGACGGGTGGGGTGATGGACTACCGCGATGGGCAGAATGCCTACGCTCAGCAACTCGCAGACAACGACCGCGTGTACCTGAACCTCAAGTATACCTTCTGACCGGCGTCGCTCTTTTGCGTTCCGGAAGCGGCGGGCGTCTGCTCGGCTTCAGCGCCGGGAGGCTTGCACCGCTTGGGCAATCATCGCCTCAATCCGCGGGCGATACAGGTCCCAGACGTCTTGCCCCAACTCGGTGAGCTGGTGGCCGTACCCCTGACAGGCCAGGCACTTCCCGGGGATGTGAGGCTTCCAGGCGCCGACTTCTTCGTAACCGGCGGTGAATCCGGTTCCCCCGCATGTCTCACAGTGCTTCATCAAGTCCGCAATCAGCATATTTTCTCTCAGGTGGATACAGAACTGGCAGCCCTGCGTGAGGTATGATAAAAAATCTCGTTTCTCTTGTCGGTCGTCCGTTGTGTTTCCGGAAGGTTGCCGGTCGGAGCGCAGGAAAACAAATTCGTGAATCATGCCAACTTGTAAGGAGCCTCTGAAATGATCATTCCGGACGTAGGACTGAAGCAACTTGTGGAAAACGGCTATCTTCCGGAAGGACTCCTGATTGGACCTTCCAGTGTGGACCTGACCCTTTCGAATTCCTTCAGCTGGCCGGATCCTCAGTCTGAGGAGATTGTTTTGGGGGAAACCGTGCCGCACCAGTCGGTGGAATCAGACCGGTTTGTGCTGGAGCCGCACCACTTCGTCCTGGCCAGCACTGCTGAGGTGATTCAGGTTCCAGAGCACATGGCCGCCTACGTGGAAGGACGTTCCAGCATTGGGCGCCTGGGGCTGCAGGTGCAGAACGCAGGGTTCATTGATGCCGGCTTCAAGGGGCAGATCACGCTGGAGCTGGCGAACCAATCGCCGTTTCCGATTGTCCTGAAGCCCGGAACCCGGATCTGCCAGATCGTGTTTGTGCAGATGGCTGAAGCCGCCGAGAAGCCGTACTCCGGAAAGTACGGGGGACAGATGGGCGCCACTCCGAGCCGTCTGGAGAAGGATCCGGAGTTCCGCTAAGCGGCTGGAGCCCAACTGATTGGCAAAAACGATCAGTTCCATCTCTGAAACCGATTGGACAAATCGGCATGAATTTCTCATGATCACTTCTTCAAGCGAAAGCCCCCTACTTGATCATTGGATCGGGGGTGCTACGCTTTACAGTTCCTTCCTCTCCCGCTTCAGGAAGGCTCAATTGGCCTGACCGATTCCCGGTTTGGCGTTTCATCTCCATGGCTAGAGGTTCCTTATGGAAACGATCCGCATTTTCGACACCACGCTCCGTGATGGGGAGCAGGCTCCAGGATTTTCCATGTCGGCCAGCGAAAAGCTAGGCCTCGCCAAGCAGCTGGAGCGCCTAGGGGTGGACGTCATTGAAGCCGGATTTGCGGCCTCCTCGCCCGGAGACTTTGAGAGTGTCCGTTCCATTGCCCAAGAGCTGGAGCGTGCCACGGTGGTGTCGCTGTGCCGGGCGTCAAAAGACGACATTGACAAAGCCGTGGAGGCGCTTCGGGGCGCGAAGCACTGGGGCATCCACACCTTCATTTCAACCAGCCCGCTGCACATGAAGTACAAGCTGCAGATGGAGCCGGAAGAGGTCCTGCAGGCGGCGGTGGAAGCCGTGGCTTATGCCAAGCAGTTCACCGATAACGTGGAGTTCAGTACCGAAGACGCCACTCGCAGTGACCCGGAATTCCTGATCCGGATTCTGTCGGAGGCGGTTCGGGCAGGAGCCGTGACGCTGAACGTTCCGGACACCGTGGGGTACACGACTCCGGAAGAATACCACCAGCTGATCACACGCCTGAGAAACGAGGTGTACAACGCGGACCAGGTGGTCTTTTCGGTACACTGCCACGACGACCTTGGTCTGGCGGTCGCCAACTCGCTGGCAGCCGTGAACGCGGGAGCCCGTCAGGTGGAGTGCACCATCAACGGCATTGGGGAGCGAGCTGGAAACGCTTCGATGGAAGAGCTCGTCATGGCGCTGAAGACGCGGCAGCAGTTTTACAACATCGACACCAACATTGTGACGGAGCAGCTGTATCCCACCAGCAAACTGCTGCAGCAGATCACAGGCGTGGGGGTGCAGCCGAACAAGGCCATCGTGGGGGCCAACGCTTTTGCACATGAGGCTGGCATTCACCAGCATGGGGTGTTGAAGAATGCCCTGACCTACGAAATCATGACCCCGCAGTCGGTGGGCATCAAGTCCAGCAACCTGGTTCTTGGCAAACACTCCGGACGGCATGCACTGGGGGACCGCATCAAGGAACTCGGCTTTGAGCTCAATGATGTGGAACTCAACCAGGTCTTCAAGGAGTTCAAGCGCCTGGCCGATGTGAAGAAGCAGGTCTTTGACGAAGACCTCGAAGCACTGGTCACCCATGGACTCCGCAAGCACTCGGAGCGTTACGTGTTCGAGAGCCTGACGGTCACCTCCGGAACCGACACCATCCCCACCGCGACCGTCGTGATGCGTGTGGATGGAGAGTCGCACAAGCAGGCCAGCTTCGGAGACGGTCCGGTCGATTCGGCGATGAACACCATCAAGGACATCACGGGCATCCAGTGCACCCTGACGTCTTACGTGGTGAAGGCGATCACGGGCGGAACCGATGCACAGGGTGAAGTCAGTGTGGGCGTGGAGTACAAGGGCCTCCATGTGGTCGGACGCGGGGCCCACACAGACATTGTCATCGCCAGCGCGATGGCGTTTGTCAATGCCCTGAATCGCCTGGATGTTCGTTCGGGGGCGATCAGCCACATGATGCCGGTCCGGGCAGCAGTCGGAGGCGTGTAAGCCCCACCGCCTTCCGTCCCTTCCCTCCCGGATCCCTTCCTCAGGCGGGCCGACACGGTCCGCCTTTTTCATTGCGCTCCTCCAAATAGTTTGTAGAATGAAGGGTTTGGTTTTTCTCCTACAGAACCGTCCACTCGTTTCACAAGCCCATGCAGGATTACCAACCCGGAGAAATTGAAGCCAAGTGGCAACGCCACTGGGAGCAGACCGGTCAATTCACTCCTGATCTCAATCCCGACCGCAAGAAGTTTTACATGCTGACGATGCTGCCGTATCCCTCAGGGGACCTGCACATCGGGCACTGGTACGCGATGGCGCCTTCCGACGCTTACGCTCGCTTCAAGGCGATGCAGGGGCATGAGGTGTTCTTTCCGATTGGCTTTGACGCCTTTGGGCTTCCAGCGGAGAATGCGGCGATCAAGCACAACATCCACCCCAAGGAGTGGACGTACCAGAACATTGAGCGCATGCGGGGGCAGCTTCGTTCCATGGGGAACCGCTTTGCGTGGGACCACGAGGTCATCAGCTGCGATCCGGACTACTACAAGTGGAGCCAGTGGTTCTTCCTCCGGATGCTGGAGAAAGGCCTGGCCTACCGAGAGCATGCGCCGGTGGACTTCTGCAACCACTGTCAGACCACGCTGGCCCGCGAGCAGGTATGGGGGGACGAGCGCCTCTGTGAACGCTGCAACAATCCGGTGGTCAAGAAGGCGCTGAACCAGTGGAAGCTGCGCATCACCGACTACGCGGAAGAGCTGCTGGACTTTTCGCAGATCGAGTGGCCGGAAAAAGTGCGGCTCATGCAAACCAACTGGATTGGACGTAGCGAGGGGGCGGAGTTTGCCATTGCCGTGCAGGGGCATGAGCAAAGCTTCCGGGTCTTCACCACCCGTCCGGATACCGTGTTTGGGATGAGCTTTTGTGTGCTGGCCCCGGAGCATGAGCTGGTGGAAGCGATCACCACGCCCGAGCAGCGAGAGGCTGTGGACGCTTATCGGGAGTTGGCTGCACGCAAGGAAGAAATTGAGCGGACTGCCGAAGGCAAGGAAAAGGACGGGGTGTTTACCGGCGCCTATGCCCTCAATCCAATGAACGGACAGGCGGTGCCAATCTGGATTGCCGACTACGTCCTCGCCTCTTACGGGACCGGTGCCATCATGGCGGTTCCCGCTCATGACGAGCGCGACTTCGCCTTTGCCCGCAAGTATGGTTTGCCGACCCCGGTCGCCGTGGTGGAAGTTGGCACCCACGATGTTCCGGAAGGCTCCGAGTTGGAGGAGCCCCTCCTGGTCAAGGAAAACTCGGTGATGGTCAATAGCGATGCCTTCACCGGAAAGGCCTGGCCGAGCAGTTTTGATGCTGTGGTTGAACACATGGAGGCTGCCGGGTTTGGGGCGCGACAGGTGAACTATCGGCTCCGGGACTGGCTGATCAGTCGGCAACGGATGTGGGGGACGCCGATTCCCGTGGTGTACTGTGGCACCTGTGGCCTCCAACCGGTTCCGGATGCCGAGCTTCCGGTGACGCTTCCGGATGATGCCGAGTTCAAGCCGACGGGTGAGAGCCCCCTCAAGCACCACCAGGGCTTCCTGAAGGCTGAGTGCCCCAAGTGTCATGGACCTGCAGAGCGGGAAACTGACACGATGGACACCTTCATTTGCTCCTCCTGGTATTACTACGCCTACCTCTTCCCCTACTGGCAAAAGGGTGAAACGCTGAGCGCCGACAGCCAGCCATGGGACCGCGAGGTCATGAAGCGCTGGGCACCTGTGGATCAGTACACCGGAGGCATTGAGCATGCGACGATGCACCTGCTCTACTTCCGCTTTTACACGAAGGTGCTGGCGGATCTGGGGCTGCTGAGCTTCCGGGAACCGGCGCTGCGGCTTTACAACCAGGGGATGATCCTGGGGGAGGACCATGAGAAGATGTCCAAGAGCCGTGGCAACGTGGTCAATCCGGATGAGCTGGTGCAGCGTTACGGAGCGGACACCGTCCGGACCTACCTGATGTTCCTGGGGCCCTGGGATGCCGGTGCTCCGTGGAACCCGCAGGGCATTGAAGGTGCGGCCCGCTTCCTCAAGGCCGTGTGGTCCCTGGTGCAGCAGCCACTTCCGGAAGCCGCCGGAGAGGCCGCAGTCGAGAAGAAGGTGCAGCGTGCCCTGCATCAGATGATCCAGAAGGTGTCGGAAGACATGGCGCACTTCCGCTTCAACACCGCGATTGCTGCGATGATGAGCTTCCGGAATGTGCTGAAGGCTGAAGGCATTGGGCGGAGCCTGATGCTGGAGTCTCTGCAGGCGCTGCTGCGGTTGCTGGCTCCGATTGCACCGCACCTGACGGAAGAACTGTGGCAGGTACTGGCTCCGGAAACCGGAAGCGTCCATGCTCAGCCGTGGCCGACTTTCGACCCTTCCCTGACCAAGGAGGATGAGGTCACCATCGCGGTGCAGGTCAACGGCAAGGTCCGGGAACGGCTGGAAGTGCCCGCGGATCTTTCTAAAGATGAGTTGGAACAACAGGCGCTTCAGGCCCCCAGGCTCCAACCTCACCTGGAGGGGAAGACGGTTCGCCGTGTGATTGTGGTCCCGGGGCGGCTGGTTAATATCGTGGTGAACTAAAAACATTTGTGTTTTTCGGTTGACCCGTCCCAGTCGAAGTGCTAGGATTGCTGTTTGCTTATTTGTAGGTTGCTACCACTGAAAGATTTTTTCGCAACATGCCAACGCTGAGTCAACTGGTCCGGAACGGACGAAAGAGCAAAGTCTCGAAGAAAGATACCCCGGCCCTGCAGGAATGCCCGCAGCGTCGTGGAGTGTGCGTGAGGGTCTACACCTCGACGCCGAAGAAGCCGAACTCGGCCTTGCGGAAGGTGGCGAAAGTCCGCCTGACGAACGGAGCCGAAGTGATTAGTTATATCCCTGGGATCGGCCACAACCTTCAGGAGCACTCGGTGGTTCTGATCCGGGGTGGTCGTGTCAAGGACCTTCCGGGATGCCGGTATCACATCATCCGCGGAGCCTTGGACTCGCAGGGGGTTAAAAATCGCAAGCAAGCCCGTTCCAAGTACGGTGCTAAAAAAGGATAAGAAAACGCATGCCGCGACGTAGAGCTGCAGAGCCCCGAGAAGTTCTGCCCGATCCTAAGTATCATGACATCCTGGCCAGCAAGTTCATCAATACCCTGATGAACCATGGCAAGAAGAGCATTGCTGAAAAAATCTTTTATGGCGCGCTGGATCTGATTTCGGAGCGTGAAAAAGAGACGAATCCGTTGGACGTGTTCAAGGGTGCAGTCGAGAACGTCCGTCCTTCCCTTGAGGTGAAGGGCCGCCGTGTCGGGGGTTCGACCTATCAGGTTCCGATGGAAGTTCGCCCCTCTCGCAGCCAGTCTCTGGCCATCCGCTGGATCATCCAGTACGCCAATTCGCGCAATGGCAAGTCCATGCGGTCGAAGCTCGCTGATGAGCTCCTGGATGCCTACAACAAGCGTGGAGCCTCTGTCAAGAAGCGTGAAGACACGCACAAGATGGCTGAGGCGAACCGGGCCTTTGCTCACTACCGCTGGTAGGTTGCGGACTTAGCGCGATGCAGCCTGCTCCCCAAAATTGGCGAAACCTCGGCATCATGGCTCACATTGATGCGGGAAAGACGACGACGACCGAGCGCATCCTGTACTACACGGGGCGCATTTACAAAATCGGAGAAGTCAACGACGGTTCTGCCACCATGGACTGGATGGAGCAGGAGCAGGAGCGAGGCATCACCATCACCTCTGCAGCCACAACCTGTTTGTGGCAGCACGGAGGAGAGGAGTACTACTTCAAGATCATCGACACCCCTGGGCACGTTGATTTCACCGTTGAAGTCGAGCGCTCCCTGCGTGTGCTGGATGGCGCTGTGATGGTGCTCTGTGGAGTCGCTGGCGTTCAGCCTCAGACCGAAACGGTCTGGCGACAGGCGCAGCGGTACAAAGTGCCCTGCATCGCCTTCGTCAACAAAATGGACCGAGCCGGAGCGGACTTCAACAGCGCGGTTGCTTCGATGAAGGAACGGCTGGCGGCCAATCCGATTCCGATCCAGATTCCGATCGGTGCAGAAGATCGATTCATCGGGATGATTGACCTCGTCACCATGGAGGCCATCTTCTACGATAAGGACTCAACCGGAGCGACGTTTGAAAAGCGTGCGATTCCGGAAGAGCTGCAGGAGGAAGCGCAGCAGTGGCGATCCAGCATGCTGGACCAGCTGACGCTGTTTGATGACGAGTTGATGGAAAAGCTCCTGGAGGAAGAAGAGCCCAGCGTTGCCGAAATCATCAATGCCCTCCGGAAAGCAACCATCAGCGCAGAAGCCATTCCGGTGCTGTGCGGAAGTGCTTTCAAGAACAAAGGCGTGCAACAGCTGATGGACGCAATTGCTCAGTGCCTGCCCTCTCCGATGGACGTCCCGCCGATTCATGGCGAACATCCGGAGTCGAAAGAGGAGTTGGTTCGGCATGCCGACCCGACTGAGCCCTTGTGTGCGTTAGCTTTCAAGATCGCGTCCGATCCCTTTGCGGGACAGCTGACCTTCGTCCGAGTCTACTCAGGCGTTTTGGAAAGCGGCAAGGCTGCTTACGTGACCCGCAAGCGCAAGCATGAGCGGGTGGGGCAGATCTTCAAGATGCATGCGAACAAGCGAGAAGACGTGGCCTGTTTGGAGGCCGGAGACATCGGCGCGGTCGTGGGCATGAGTTTGGTGACGGGAGACACGCTCTGCACCAAGGATCACCCGATTGTGCTGGAGCCCACTCAGTTCCCGGAGCCGGTCATTGACCTGGCACTGGAGCCAAAGACGAAGGCGGATCAAGACAAACTGGAGCAAGCCCTTGAGCGCTTGAGCCAGGAGGATCCTTCTTTCCGGAACCGAGTGGACGGAGAAACCGGGCAGATCCTGATTTCCGGAATGGGTGAGCTTCACCTGGAGGTCATTGTGGACCGGTTGCAACGCGAGTTTCGGGTGGCGTGCAAGGCTGGAAAGCCACGAGTCGCCTACCGTGAAGCGATTACCGGAACTTCGGAGGTGGAATCGCGCTTTGACCGGGTTCTGGATGGCAAGGAACGCTTTGCTGCCTGCACCCTGCAGCTCAAGCCGAGCGAACCGGGAAGCGGGTTTCAGTTTCACAATCTGTTGAAGCCCAATGTGCTTCCAGAAGAATTTGCGGACTCCGTTGAGCGGGGCGTGCAGATGGGGCTCAGCAACGGTGTGTTAGCCGGGTACCCCGTCATTGATGTCACCGCAACCCTGGTTGCCGGGGAACACCGAGAGACATCCACTCCGGAAGCATTTGAGATTGTTGCCAATGCCGCCTTGCGCGATGCATTGGTTCAGGCGCAGCCGACTCTGATGGAGCCCACGATGCGTGTTGAAGTGGTCGTCCCCCAAGAGTTCATGGGAGACGTCATTGGAGACTTCAACTCCAGAGGCGGACGAGTTCGAGGCATGGAAGAACGCTCCGGGATTCAGGTAGTCAATGGGGAGGCCCCGCTGGCGAAGATGTTCGGATACGCAACCGAGCTTCGATCCATGACGCAGGGAAGAGCCTCTTACACCATGCGTTTCAGTCATTACACGCCCGTTGCGCCAACGGGCCAGACCAGTTCGTCAGGTTATTCGGCCCTTGCCGTTGACACTTGAGTCCCTATTTTAACCGTTGCCACGTGCAACAACTACTTGGTAGCAACATTCCTTCAGTAAAGGAGTATCAATGGCACGAGAGAAGTTTGAGCGCTCCAAGCCTCACGTAAACATCGGAACAGTTGGTCACGTGGACCATGGGAAGACAACCCTGACGGCTGCGATCAGTAAAGTGCTGGGCCTGAAAGGCCTCGCAGAAGCCCGAGACTATGGTGACATCGACGCCGCTCCGGAAGAACGTGAGCGCGGAATCACCATTGCGACGGCTCACATTGAGTACCAAACCGAAATCCGTCACTACGCACACGTCGACTGCCCCGGGCACGCCGACTACGTGAAGAACATGATCACGGGTGCGGCCCAGATGGACGGCGGAATCCTCGTGGTTTCTGCTGCAGACGGCCCGATGCCTCAAACGCGTGAGCACATCCTGCTTGCTCGCCAGGTCAACGTTCCGTACCTCGTGGTGTTCCTGAACAAGGTGGACCAGGTGGACGATGAGGAGCTGCTTGAGCTGGTGGAGATGGAAGTGCGTGAACTGCTGAGCAGCTACGACTTCCCGGGCGATGACATCCCGATCGTCAAGGGTTCTGCTCTGGCGGCTACCGAGTGTGCCTCCACGGATCCGGAAGATCCGGCTTATGCTCCGATTCTTGAGCTGATGGACGCTGTGGACAGCTACATTCCGGAGCCTGAGCGTGCCCTGGACAAGCCGCTGCTGATGTCAGTGGAAGACGTCTTCACGATCTCGGGTCGTGGAACCGTGGCCACGGGCCGGATTGAGCGCGGAATCGTCAAGACGGGCGAAGAAGTGGAAATCACCGGAATGCGTGACACCGTCAAGACCACCGTCACGGGCGTTGAGATGTTCCGCAAGACTCTGGACGAAGGTCGTGCCGGGGACAACGTGGGACTGCTGCTCCGCGGACTGAAGCGCGACGAGATTGAGCGCGGTCAGGTGATCTGCAAGCCGGGCTCCATTACCCCGCACACCGAGTTCAAGGCTCAGGTGTACGTGTTGACGAAAGACGAAGGGGGACGCCACACGCCGTTCTTCACGAACTACCGCCCGCAGTTCTACTTCCGTACCACTGACGTGACCGGTGTGGTCCACCTGGCAGATGGTGTGGAAATGGTGATGCCTGGTGACAACGTGGAGATCAACGTGCAACTGATCACCCCCATTGCTTTGGAAAAAGAAGTGCGCTTCGCTATCCGCGAAGGTGGTCGCACGATCGGTTCCGGAGTGGTCACCGAAATTTTGAAGTAAGAGACGCTGGAGTCCTAGATGGAGCAGAAAATTAAAGTTCGGTTCAAAGCCTACGATGATAAGCTGTTGGACCAAACCGTGTCCGAAATTGCACATACGGTTCGGCGAACAGGAGCCGAAATTGTGGGCCCAATCCCCCTACCGACGCGCATCAGTCGCTACACGGTTTTGCGTTCTCCTCACGTGGACAAAAAGTCCCGCGAGCAGTTTGAGGTCCGAACTCACAAACGTTTGCTGTACATCAAGGACGCCACCGCTCAGACCATGGACGCGTTGATGCGTCTCGACGTTTCGGCGGGGGTCGATATCGCCATTAAACAGGAAGAGTAAGATTCCCGTCGATTAAAGGAAGCCCGCAATGGCAAAGCTCCAAACACTGAGTTTAGAAAACACACAGATCGGGGAGATCGAGATCGACGATCAGATCGTTGAGACTCCATACCACCCGAATTCGGTCAAAGACACCGTCCTTCAGTTCCTGGCCAAGCAACGTCAGGGCACGCACTCGACAAAAGACCGAGGCGAGGTGTCTTACAGCACCCGGAAGCTGTACCGTCAGAAAGGAACCGGAAACGCTCGGGCCGGAAGCGCCAAGTCCCCGATTCGCCGACACGGCGGCGTGGTCTTTGGTCCCAAGCCCCGCGAGTACAACTTCAAGCTCAACAAGAAGGTCCGGTCACTGGCTCTGCGGTCGCTGTTTGCTGAAAAGTTGCGGCACAACCAGATCCTGGTCGTGGACAATCTGGAGCTGGCGGATCACAAGACCAAGAATTTCAAAGCGGTTCTGGACAAGCTTCAGGTTGAAAAAGTGCTGATTGTGGTGGACAACCCGTCAGAAAACCTCGCCCGTGCGTCTCGCAACCTGCAAAACGTTCATGTGCTCTCTTACCGCAGCCTGAACGTCTATGAAATGATGCGCTACCCCAAGGTCGTCTTTGTGAAAGAGGCACTGGAGGCGTTGAAAGAAAGGCTGGCGAAATGAACGTTTATGATGTGCTGAGAGAGCCCCTGATGACGGAGAAGTCCATGATGCTCCGTGAAGAGGGGAACAAGTACGTGTTCCGCGTCCATCCGGATGCGAACAAGTTCCAGATCAAGCAGGCGGTTGAGACAGCGTTCAAGGTGAAGGTCGAGAAGATCAACACCATGAATGTGACCGGCAAGAAGAAGCGACTGGGACGTCATCAGGGTAAAAAATCGAACTGGAAAAAAGCAGTGATTACTCTGCCTGAAGGTCAGAGCATTGAATATTTTGAAGGCGCATAAGAGGAATCATGCCAGTTAAGAATTACAAACCAACCTCGCCGGGACGCCGCAACATGAGCGTCCTGACCTTTGACGAGATCACGACCGACAAGCCGGAAAAGAGCCTGTTGGCGCCGATCAAGCGCAAAGGTGGACGAAACAACCTGGGACGGATCACCACGCGTCACCACGGGGGAGGACACAAGAAGCGTTACCGGATCATTGACTTCAAGCGGAACAAGTTCGACATTCCGGCCAAAGTCGCTTCCATTGAGTACGACCCGAACCGCAGTGCCCGCATTTCGTTGCTGCATTATGCCGACGGAGAGAAGCGCTACATCCTCGCACCGCAAGGGCTGAAGGTTGGTGACAAGATCCTTTCGGGTCAGAGCGTGGACATCAAGCCGGGCAACGCGATGCCGCTGAAGAACATCCCGGTGGGCACAACGCTTCACAATGTGGAGCTGAAGCCAGGCAAGGGGGGGCAGATGGCCCGCTCCGCTGGTTCCAGCGCTCAGTTGGTGGGACGTGATGACAACTACGCGCAGCTGAAGCTCCGTTCCGGAGTGATTCGCCGTGTGCGTGTGGAGTGCCTGGCAACGATCGGTGTGGTGGGCAACGCTGACCACATGAACGTGAGTCTGGGAAAAGCCGGACGCGCTCGCTGGAAGGGCGTTCGCCCGACCGTTCGCGGAGTGGCCATGAACCCGGTGGATCACCCGCATGGTGGTGGTGAGGGTCGCACGTCAGGTGGCCGACACCCGGTGACCCCATGGGGTAAGCCGACCAAGGGCGCGAAGACCCGCAAGCGCAAAGACACTGACAAGTACATCATCAAGAAAAGGTAAGCTGTGCCACGATCCGTAAAAAAAGGTCCCTTCGTCGACGAACACCTTGAGAAAAAAGTCCTCGCTGCCAAGCAGAGTGGAGATCGTAAGCTGATCAAAACCTGGTCCCGACGCTCAGTGATCCTTCCGGATTTTGTTGGTGTCAACATCGCCATTCACAACGGGAACAAGTTCATTCCTGTGTTTATTACCGAAGAGATGGTCGGCTACAAGTTGGGGGAGTTTGCTCCCACCCGGACCTATCGCGGTCATGAAAACAAAAACGACAAGCGTTCCAGGTAAGAAGCAATGAGTTCAGCTACCGCACGAAACGTCCGGATCTCTCCTCGCAAAGCACGCCTGGTGGTCGATGCCATCCGGGGGCTGAGTGTGCCCTTGGCACTGGCCCGGTTGAGCAACCTTCCGAACAAGGGAGCCCGAGACGTCATCAAGGTTTTGAAGTCTGCCTTGGCCAACGCTGACCAGCAGGACTCCTCTGTGGATGTCGACAGTCTGCAGGTCCGCCTGGCTTATGTTGACGAGGGACCAACCCTGAAGCGCTTCCGTCCTCGGGCAATGGGACGCGCATACCCGATTCGCAAACGAACGAGCCACATCACCGTTGTGGTGGGCGAGTAACATTTCATTAGGAACTCAACGTGGGCCAGAAAGTCAATCCGATCGGACTCCGAGTAGGCATTTCCAAACCGTGGGCTTCCACTTGGTTTGCAGAGCGTGACTACGCGACGCAACTCAAGGAGGACATGGAAATCCGCAATTACGTCAAGAATCGCCTGCGGCATGCAGCGATCTCCAAGATTGAAATCGAGCGCACGGCAAAGAAGACCAAGGTCAACATCTTCTCCGCTCGTCCCGGGATCATCATTGGTCGCAAGGGAGACGAGGTGGAGCGTCTGAAAGCCGAGCTGGCCAAGCGTTCTGAGGGTGAAATCGTTGTCAACATCAAGGAAATCAAGCGTCCTGAGATTGATGCGACCTTGATTGCGGAGAACATTGCAAACCAGCTGGAGCGCCGGATTGCGTATCGCCGGGCCATGCGTCGGGCCATGAGCTCTGCCATGCGGATGAACATTGCCGGCTGCAAGATGATGGTGGCTGGTCGCCTCAATGGGGCTGAAATTGCCCGGACCGAGTGGATCCGGGAAGGTCAGGTCCGCCTGCACACGCTGCGGGCCGACATTGATTACGGAGTGGCTGAGGCGCATACGACCTATGGTGTCATCGGCGTAAAAGTTTGGGTGTATCGCGGAGAGAACTTCGAGAAGAACCGCACCCGTCGAGCCAGAAGAAAGGACTGATTCATCATGTTGATGCCCAAACGGACTAAGTTCCGCAAGCAGATGCGTGGCCGCATGAGCAATGATGCTCAAAGCGGTAACTATATCAGCTTCGGGTCCATCGGACTCCAAGCAACGGAGAGTGGTTACATCACCACCCGCCAGATCGAAGCGGCACGACGTGTCATTTCCCGAGCCATGAAGCGGAGTGGAAAGACCTGGATCCGCATCTTTCCTGACAAGCCGGTGACGCGCAAGCCTGCCGAAGTCCGGATGGGAAAGGGAAAAGGCTCCGTGGATACCTGGGTGGCTCCGATTCACCCGGGCCGCATCCTTTATGAGATCGATGGGGTTCAGGATGAAGTGGCTGAAGAAGCCCTGCGCCTGGCAGCCTACAAGCTTCCCATCAAAACACGAATCGTGAAACGGGCCGCTGTTATATGAAAGCTTCAGAACTCCGGGCACTCTCGGTTGAAGAACTCACCCAGAAGCGAGATGAGTTCAAGGAGGAGCACCTCCGTTTGCGTTGCAACAACGCGTTGCGGCAACTGCAGGACGTGCAGATGCTCAAAAAGCGCCGGCGCGATATTGCCCGAATCAATACCATCCTGAGCGAAAAGCAGGCTCAGGCGTCAACAATTTCGTGACCGTAGGCGAGCATGCAGAAGCTAAAGATTAAACGAGGGGTCGTCGTGAGCGACAAGATGGAAAAGTCCATCGTTGTGGCCGTTGAGACGAAAGCCAAGCACCCTCTGTACAAGAAGACGATCAAGCACACGAAGAAGTACACGGCTCACGACGAAGCCAATGAGTGCAAAGTGGGAGACCTCGTGGAGATTGCCGAGTGCCGGCCGCTGAGCAAGCACAAGCGCTTCCGGCTGATCAAGCGCAATGAAGGAAAGGCTGGAGAATGATTCAGACACAGACTCGACTGGAAGTAGCCGACAACTCAGGCGCCAAGAGCATCATGTGCATCAAGGTGCTCGGGGGATCCCGTCGCCGCTACGCTCGCGTGGGAGACATCATTGTGGCTTCCGTGAAAAGCGCGTTGCCGAACTCGAAGGTGAAGTCCGGTGATGTGGTAAAGGCCGTGGTGGTGCGGACCAAGAAGGAATACCGCCGCGCGGATGGCACGCACATCCGCTTCGACAAGAACGCCGCAGTTGTCATTGACAACAAGCGTGAGCCGGTAGGAACCCGTATCTTTGGACCCGTTGCCCGCGAACTGCGTACGGGTAAGTTCATGCGGATCCTTTCGCTGGCTCCCGAAGTACTTTAAGGAAAGACGATGTCTACGAAGAAAACGAACCAGCGCCGCAAGAGCGTTGCGAGAATCAAGCGAGGCGACACGGTGATCGTCATTTCCGGAAAAGAAAAAGGCTCCACTGGAAAGGTGTTGCTGGTTGACTGGAAGAACGAGCGTGTGTTGGTGGAGGGTGTCAACATGGTGACCAAGCACATGAAGCCCAACCCTCAGAATCAAGAAGGCGGACGGATTCAAAAAGAAGCCCCGCTCCACTACTCCAATATCCAGCTGTACAACGCCTCCCTTGAGCGTGGGGTTCGCTTCCGCACCGTCAAGACGGAGTCCGGAGAGAAGCAGCGGATTTGTGTCAAGACCTCGGAAGTACTGGGTTGAAATGCAACAAAGCCATCTATATCAGACCTATCAAACCGCTACGGTTCCTAAGCTGAAGGAGAAGTTCTCCTACGCGAACCCCCATCAGATTCCCGGCCTGGTGAAAGTGACCCTGAACATCGGTTTGGGGGAAGCCGTGCAGAATCCGAAAGTGATCGACGCAGCCGTGGAGCAACTGGCCCAGATCTCTGGACAGAAGCCGGTTGTGACCCGCGCCAAGAAGTCCATTGCAGGCTTCAAGCTCCGCGAAGGCATGCCAATTGGCTGCATGGTCACCCTGCGAAGTCAGCGCATGTGGAACTTCCTCGACAAGCTCATTCATGTCGCCCTCCCCCGCGTCCGGGACTTCCGGGGCATCTCCCCGCGTGCCTTTGATGGCCGGGGAAACTACTCCATGGGCCTGAAGGAGCAACTGATCTTCCCGGAAATCGACTTCGACAAGATTGATGCGGTCCGGGGGCTCAACATCGCGATCAATACTACTGCGAAAACCGACGAAGAAAGTTTTGCGTTGCTGGAATCGCTCGGGTTTCCTTTCCGAAAGTAAGACCATGGCCAAGAAATCAATGATTGCCAAGGCGGCCCGAAAGCCCAAGTTTGAAGTTCGGGTCCATAACCGCTGCAACTACTGTGGCCGTCCCCGTGGGTATCTGCGAAAGTTCGGCATGTGCCGCGTCTGCTTCCGCCAGAAAGCAAGCTTCGGCCTGCTGCCGGGAGTGACCAAGGCAAGTTGGTGAACACCCATTATTCAGTAAGATAAGGTTCTCCTATGTCAATGACCGATCCGATTGCGGACCTGCTGACCCGTATTCGTAATGCGAACATGCGCCAGAAGCCCACGCTGAGTGTGCCCAGCTCGAAGATGAAGCGAGCCATTGTGCAGGTACTCAAGGATGAAGGCTTCATTCAAGACTTCCAGGAAGAAGATGATCAACCGGTGAACCGGATTGACATCACCCTGCGGTACCAGCAGGGCGTCCCCGTGATCCGCCAGCTCATCCGGGTCAGCAAGCCGGGACTGCGCCAGTACCTCAAGGCTGGAGACATCAAACCGGTGGTGAATGGACAGGGCATTTCAATTGTGTCCACATCCCAAGGCGTTCTGACCGACCGACAGTGTCGGGAACAACACATCGGAGGAGAAATCCTCTGCAAAGTTTGGTAAGCAGAGTTCAAGATTATGTCACGAATTGCAAAGCGCCCGATCCCTGTGGCTCCGGGTACAAAAGTTCAATTTAGCAACCGTCAGTTGGTCCTGTCCGGCCCTAAGGGAGAGCAATCCCTGGCCTTGCATCAAGACGTGAATCTGGACGTAAGCGACACCGCACTGCTCGTGCAGCCGGCCAATCCGGAAGGCAAGCCGTCTCCGATGCTGGGCACCACGTACGCGCTCATCAAGAACATGATGCAGGGTGTGAGTCAGGGCTTTCAGAAGGAACTGAGCCTCGTTGGTGTCGGTTACCGTGCTGCCCTGAGTGGCACCCGCCTGGAGCTGAACCTCGGGTTCTCGCACCCGGTGATGTATGAGTTGCCCAAGGGCGTCAGTGCCAACATTACCGCCAACACCAAAATCATGCTCGAAAGTGCGGACAAGCAGCTGCTCGGGCAGGTTTCTGCAGAGATTCGCAAGTTCCGTCCGCCGGAGCCTTACAAAGGAAAAGGCATTCTGTTTACCGGTGAGGTCTTGCGGCGCAAAGCAGGCAAGAGTGGCAAAAAGTAAGAGCTAATCAAGGATAGAAGATGTCCAAAGTCCGTAGTCGTACCGAAGTTCGCAAAACGCGTCACCGTCGCGTACGCAAGAAGGTTTCGGGAACTGCCGCCCGCCCCCGATTGGTGGTGTTCCGCTCCAACCAGCACATCTATGCACAGGCCATTGATGACCTCCAGGGCCACACCCTGGCCTCGGCCTCCAGTGTCGGAATGAAGCTGGAAGCAGGAGGAAACAAGGAAGCGGCTCAGCAAGTTGGCAGTGCCGTGGCCAAGAAACTGATGGAACTTTCCATCAACCAAGTCGTCTTTGACCGTGGAGGCTACCTCTACCATGGTCGCGTCCAAGCAGTTGCAGAAGGCGCACGCGAGCAAGGACTGGTGTTTTAACCCAAGCTGAGGAACAGAAGGTGGCAGAGAAGCCAGGAGAAAAAAACGAACTGATCGAAAAAGTGATCAGGGTCAATCGAGTGGCCAAGGTGGTGAAAGGCGGCCGTCGCTTCAGCTTCAGCGCCCTCGTCGTGGTTGGTGACGGAAACGGAAAAGTGGGACTCGGGCTGGGCAAAGCCAACGAGGTGACGGAAGCGATCCGCAAGGCCGTAGTGGAAGGAACCCGCCGGATGCAGTTTGTGCAACTGGAAGAAGGCTCCATTCCTCATGAAATCAACGGACATGCGGGATCAGGCCGCGTGCTCATGAAGCCGGCCTCCAAGGGACACGGCATCATTGCCGCAGGTCCGGTCCGTGCGGTCATGGAAGCCGTCGGCATCTCGGACATCAGCGTCAAGTGCCTGGGCTCCCGCAACCCACACAACCTGGTCCGCTCCACCCTCAAAGCCCTTTATGAACTGCGTAGCTTCGACCAAGTTGCTCGCCTACGCGACAAAGAAGTCGCTTACCTGCGAACCTGACCATGGCTAAGAAGATTCAAGTGACCCAAATCCGTAGCGGCATCGGGTCCACGACCAAGCAACGCGAGTCCCTCAAAGGCCTGGGACTGCGCAAGATCAATCATACTGTTGAGCTGGAAGGCACGCCTTCGATCCTGGGAATGGTCCGGAAGGTCTCCCACCTCGTCAAAGTTCAAATCGCGGAGTGACCATGTACCTGCACGAGTTGCCGGATACCGGAAATAAAAAACGGAAGCGCATCGGACGGGGTCCGGGAAGCGGTTTCGGAAAGACCTCAGGAAAAGGACACAAAGGCGCCAAGGCCCGTTCCGGAGCCAAGACCAAGCGAGGCTTTGAAGGGGGCCAAACCCCAATCAACCGACGTCTTCCCAAATTCGGCTTTACCAGTCCGAACAAGATCAGCTACCAGCTGGTCAACCTGAAGCGTTTGGAAAGCGACCAGCGTGTCACCGCCGATTCCTCCCTGACCAAGGAAGAGCTCCGTGGCCTGGGGCTGATCCGGAGCCTCAAGCAGCCGGTCAAGCTGCTTGGAGATGGAACGCTGACCAAGAAACTCCACATTACCGTTGACGCGGCAAGCCAATCTGCCATTGAGGCCGTCAAGGGCTTGGGTGGAGACGTAGTCATCGGAGGCTGATCCTTCATGTGGACGACCATTCAGAACATCTTCCGAATTGAAGAGTTAAGGGCTCGGATCATCTTCACGATCGCGATGCTATTCGTGTTCCGGATTGGTGCCCACATCCCGACTCCAGGCATCGACGGTGCGGCGCTGACCGATTTCTTTCAGCAGCAGCAAGGCTCGATCCTGCGATTCTTTGACATGTTCACAGGAGGAGCACTTGCTCGACTGACGGTCTTTGCCCTTGGGGTGATGCCGTACATCAGTGCCTCCATCATCATCCAACTCCTGACCGTTGTGTTTCCTTACCTGGAGCGACTTTCCAAGGAAGGAGACATGGGCCGCAAGAAAATCACGGCCTACACGCGCTATGGAACCATTGTCCTGAGCATCGTTCAGGGCTTTGCCATTGCCGTCGGTCTGGAAAGCATGGCGGCTCCGGACGGCTCGCCCGTGGTGATCTCCACGATGTCGCCCTGGGCATTCCGGGCACTGACGGTCATTACCCTGACAGCAGGCACCGCCTTCCTGATGTGGGTTGGAGAGCAGATCAACGAGCGTGGCATTGGCAACGGCATTTCGTTGCTGATCTTTGCAGGAATCGTGGTGGACATTCCGGGAGCGGTGATCAACTCAGCCCAGCTGGTGCAGACCGGTGAGCTGCCGATCCTGATCCTGTTGATTGTCGGACTCCTGATGGTTGGGGTGATCTTCGCGGTGATCTTCACCGAGACGGCGTACCGTCGCATCCCGGTTCAGTATGCCAAGCGCCTGCAGGGCAATCGGATGTACGGAGGGCAAAGCTCACACCTGCCTCTGAAAATCAACTCGGCTGGGGTGATTCCTCCGATTTTTGCCTCGTCAATTCTGGCATTTCCTGCAACAATTACCGGTTTCTTCACGATTCCCTGGGTCAAGTGGGTCAGTGACCAACTGATGCCCGGCCGATTCCTGTATTCGGTGGTCTTCGTGATGTTGATCTTCTTCTTCTGTTTCTTCTACACCGCGATTCAGTTCAATCCGGTGAAGATTGCTGAGGAGATGAAGCGTCATGGCGGGTACATCCCGGGGATTCGTCCGGGAAAGAAGACAGCAGAGTACCTCAATCAGGTTCTGACTCGATTGACCACTGGAGGCGCATTTTACCTCTCCGTCATCTGTATCCTCCCCAGCATCCTGTTCGTGGTCTTCAATGTCCCGTTCAGCTTTGGAGGCACCGCCCTGTTGATTGTGGTGGGCGTGGGACTGGATCTGGTCAATCAGATTGAAGCCTTCTTGCTGAATCAGAACTACGACGGCTTCCTGAAGAAATCACGAAGGCGTCCCTTAAAGACCGGCTCCCTCCGGTTGTGAACTCATACAGTTGAGAACTTCCCATGAAAGTGCGTTCCTCAGTCAAGCGAATGTGCGAAAAATGCCGGATCATTCGCAGGCACGGAGTTTTGCGTGTGATCTGCGAAAATCCCAAGCATAAGCAGCGTCAAGGATAAGAATGGCCCGTATTGCAGGCGTAGACCTCCCCAACAAGAAGCGTGTTGAAGTGGCTCTGACCTATATTTATGGGATCGGAACCACGAGTGCGAAGC
>JAYOTF010000003.1:0-148545 GCA_038150265.1 Deltaproteobacteria bacterium
AACTCCGGAGGCGCTGCACGGTTTCAATCAGACGACGGGTCGCATAAGCGACTTCTTCAGCTGTTGTGAAGCGCCCAATGCTGAGCCGCACGGAGGCCCTCGCCAGTGCTTCGGAGCGACCAATCGCCTGCAGGACGTAAGACGGCCCAATGTCCGCAGAGGTGCAGGCGGATCCAGACGCCACGGCCAACTCGCTGATGCCCAGCAGCAGGGCCTCGCCGTCTACACCTTCCACACTGAAGTTGAGGTTGTTGGGCAGCCGCTGTTCCGGACCGTTGAGCAGCACGCCCCCGAGCTGCGCCTGCAGGGAAGCAAGGAGCTGGCTCAGCAACAACCGCTGACGTTCCCCCTCGGGCTTCCAATCGCTGGCACACAGTTCGGCGGCCACCCCCATGCCAATGATGCCGGGGACGTTCAAGGTACCGGAGCGCAAACCCGACTCGTGCCCACCCCCCAGCAGAAGAGGCGAAATGCAGGGTTCGCCCGCCACCGACCTCACCAACAGCCCCCCGGCCCCCTTGGGACCATAAAACTTGTGGGCACTGAACGAGAGCAGGTCCACCTTCAGGTCTCGGGCACTCAGGGGAAGCTTCCCGACTGCCTGGGTCGCGTCTGTGTGCAGCAATGCCCCGGCGTGGTGCGTCAGCTGGCTCACTTCCTCAAGCGGGTAAAGTGTGCCCAGTTCGTTGTGGGCCGCCATCAGCGACACCAGCACCGTGTCCGGACGCAACGCCTGTTCCAGCTCCTTCAGGTCGATCTGCCCCTCGGCATCCACCGAGAGGTAGGTCACTTCCCAGCCTTGCTGCTCCAGCCTCCGGACCGGATCCAGCACCGCCTTGTGTTCAATCGGGGTGGTGATCAGGTGCCGTCCCTTGTGCTTCCAGCGCTCGGCCACCCCGAAGAGGGCGGTGTTGCACGACTCCGTGGCGCCGCTGGTCCACACCAGCTCCCTGGGGTTGGCCTTCAGCAGCGCCGCGACCTTCTCCCGAGCGCCTTCCACTGCTCGCTCAGCAGTCCACCCAAACGAATGGTTGCGGCTTGCCGCGTTTCCAAACCACTCCGTGAAGTAGGGGAGCATCTTCTCCACCACCCGAGGATCCACTGGAGTCGTGGCATTGTAATCGAGGTAAATCGGCAGTTTCACCGAGCATCCGGGCACAGGTTGAAAAAATAATATGGTACCCGGAAGCAGAATTTTCTAAAATGATCAGTTGACTTCCTTGGTTCCGGGAAGGTCCTCCACAAAGCCTTCCCCTCCCGATCACTGATTCCGAGCACACAAACATGTCCACGGCAATGCAATACGACGTGCTGGTCATTGGGGCAGGTCATGCCGGGTGCGAAGCCGCGCTGGCCGCCGCTCGCATGGGCGTCCGAACGGCGCTGGTGACCATGTCTCGCGACACCATCGCAGAGATGTCCTGCAACCCCGCGATTGGCGGCATCGGGAAGGGGCACCTGGTGAAGGAGATTGATGCCCTCGGGGGAGAGATGGGGAAGGTGGCCGACGCCACCGGCATCCAGTTCCGGGTCCTCAATGCCTCACGCGGTCCGGCCACCTGGGGATCGCGCTGCCAGTCGGAGATGCATGAGTACAAGAAGGAAATGCGCCATGTGCTGGAGCAGCAGGACGGTTTGACGATTCTGGAGGGGTTGGTGGAAGACCTGCTCTTCGAAGGCGACCGCGCCGTTGGGGTCCGGACCTCAACCGCCGAGTACTTCAGCCAAACCGTGGTTGTCACCACCGGCACCTTCCTCAATGGCCTCATCCACCGTGGAGATGAGCGCGAGGAAGCCGGACGGGTGGGCGAGCCACCGTCCAAGAACCTGTCCCTCTCCCTTGCTGGCCGGAACCTCGTCCTCGGACGCATGAAGACCGGGACGCCGGCACGGGTCAACAAGCACACCATCGACTGGGATCGGTTGGAGGTGCAGCCCGGAGACACGCCTCCACGGCGGTTCTCGTTCTGGGACACCGAAATCAAGCTCCCGCAGGTGCCCTGCCACATCGCCTACACCAACAAGCGGACCCACGCGATCATTCAGGAAAACCTCAGCCGCTCTGCTCTCTACGGAGGCCAGATCAAAGGCGTCGGCCCCCGGTACTGTCCCTCGATTGAGGACAAGATCGTCAAGTTTGCCGACAAGGACCGGCACCAGATCTTCATGGAACCCACGGGTCTGGCAGAAGACAACCTGATGATCTACCCCAACGGACTGTCCACCAGCCTGCCCGCAGACGTTCAGTTTCAGTTCCTGCGGACCATTGAAGGGCTGGAGGCGGTGGAGATCATCCGGCCGGGCTATGCCATTGAGTACGACCACATTGATCCGACTCAGCTGAAGCCGACCCTGGAGCTGAAAGGCGTCGCGTGCCTCTACCTGGCCGGGCAGATCAACGGCACCACCGGATACGAAGAAGCGGCAGCACAGGGGCTGATGGCCGGCATCAACGCCGCCCTGCAGGTGCAGCAGCGCCCTGCCTTCACCCTCGCACGCAACGAGGCGTATATCGGCGTGCTCATTGACGACCTCATCACCAAGGGCGTCACGGAGCCTTACCGGATGTTTACCTCACGGGCGGAGCACCGCCTGCAACTGCGGGAAGACAATGCGGACCTCCGGCTTTGTGAAAAGGGGCACACCCTCGGCCTCCTTTCCGACTCCTGCTGGCAGCAGTTTGAAGAAAAGCGCACCCAGATCCTGGCCCTCAGTCAGGCCCTGCAGGAACAGCGGATTCTTCCCAACGCCAACGTTCAGGCAGAGCTGGAGAAACTGGACGAGCCCCCTCTCAAGCACCCGGTTACCTTTGTGGAGCTCCTCAAGCGTCCGCGCCTCAACATTGCGCGCCTCATCCCCACCCCACTCGCGGAGGGCGTGGACTGGAACGCGTTTCCGGAGGCGGTCCGGCATCAGGTGGAAGTGGAGTCCAAGTACGAAGGGTACCTGGTTCGGCAGGCGCAGGAGCTGAAGCACCTTGAGGAAATGGACCGCATCCTCATTCCGGAGGATTTTTCGCCACAGGGCATTTCCGGATTGTCTCGGGAGGTGGTGGAGAAGCTGGAGAAGGTCCGGCCGGTTTCCCTGGGGCAGGCCAGCCGCATTGATGGGCTGACCCCAGCGGCAATTGCGATCCTGCGGGTGCAGCTCAAGGCGCATCACGCCCGAAAAGCCGCCGCCGCATAGACCACGCGGAAGCTCCCGGGCGGGAGCCTCCGGAGGCGAGTTCAGCCTTCGCCGTATTGACCAATGCCACACTCCTGCATGGCCTCGGTGATCTCATCCAGAATCGCCGGGTCGTCAATGGTCGGAGGAACCGGGACGTCCTGCTCTGCGGCCAGTTGCCGCAGCGTCTTGCGCAGAATCTTGCCAGACCGCGTCTTGGGCAGACGCTTGACGATTGCCGAGTGCCGGAAGTAGGCCACGGCGCCAATTTCCCGCCGGATGATGGCGACCAGCTCTTCCTGCATCTCTGCCTGCGTCTTCTCCTGCCCATCCTTGAGGACCACGAAGCCCACCGGAATCTGTCCCCGGAGTTCATCATCAATTCCCACCACCGCACACTCGGCCACCGAGGCGTGCCCGCCGATCAGCTCTTCCATCTCTCCGGTGGAAAGCCGGTGCCCGGCCACGTTGATGACGTCGTCAATGCGGCCCATCACAAACAGGTAGCCGTCTTCGTCCTTCATCCCGCCGTCTCCGGTCAGGTAGTAGCCCGGGAAGGTTTCGAGGTACCCCTTCCGGAAGCGCTCATTGTTGCCCCAGAGGGTGGGGAGGCAGCTGGGAGGAAGCGGGAGCTTGACGACGATGTTGCCCGTCTCGCCGGGCTGGCACTCCAGGCCTCCGTCGTCGAGGATCCGGACATCGTAGCCGGGCATCGGCAGGGCGGGAGAACCGGTTTTCGGAGGATGCGGTTCAATGCCCATCGGGTTGGCACAGATCGCCCACCCGGTTTCGGTTTGCCACCAGTGGTCGATCACCGGCACCTCCAGGATGCTCATGAGCCAGTCATAGGTCGGTGGGTCCAGGCGTTCTCCGGCAAGGTAGAGGGTCCGGAGCGAGCTGATGTCGTACTTTGCCAGCTCCCTGGCTTCCGGATCTTCCTTCTTGACGGCACGGAAGGCGGTGGGAGCCGTAAAGAAGGTGTTGATCCTGTGTTCCTCAATCATCCGCCAGAAGGCGCCGGCATCCGGAGTCTTGACGGGCTTTCCTTCATAGACGATGGTGGTGCACCCCTGCAGCAACGGAGCATAGACGATGTAGGAGTGGCCCACCACCCACCCCACATCCGAGGCGGCCCAGAAGACGTCTCCGGGGTCGGTGTTGTACACCGCCTTCATGCTGTACTTCAGGGCCACCGCGTGCCCGCCGTTGTCTCGGATCACGCCTTTCGGCAACCCGGTGGTTCCGGAGGTATAAAGCACATAAAGCGGATCGGTCGCATCAACCGGCACCGGATCCACCGGCTTGGCCTGAGCCACCTGTTCCTGCCAGTCGAAATCCCGTCCCGCCTGCAGGGAGGCTTCAGCTTGCGGGCGCTGCAGCAGCACCACGGCTTCGGGGGGCGTCTTTGCCAGCTCCAGGGCCTTGTCCACCAGGGGCTTGTACTCAATGACCCGGTTGACCTCAATTCCGCAGCTTGCGGTCACCAGCGCCTTGGGCTGGGCGTCGTCAATGCGGACCGCCAGCTCATGCGGAGCAAAGCCTCCAAAGACCACGGAGTGAATGGCGCCGATCCGGGCACAGGCCAGCATGGCCACTACGGCTTCGACCATCATGGGCATGTAGATCACCACCCGATCGCCCTTCTCCACGCCGAGCCCCTGAAGCACGCCGGCAAAGGTTGCCACCTCGTGCTGCAGCTCCCGGTAGGTCACCGTCCGCTGGGTATCGGTGACGGGAGAGTCGTAGATGAGGGCCGGCTGGTCTGCCCGTCCGTTTTCGACATGGTAGTCAACAGCGAGGTAGCAGGTGTTGAGCTTCCCGCCCTTGAACCAGCGGTAGAAGCCTTCTTCGTCTTGAGAGAGGATGGTGGAGGGGAATTCGTACCAGTCCAGTTGCTCGGCCTGCTGGCGCCAGAAGGCTTCCGGCTGTTCGAGGGATTGCTGGTACTGGTCCCGATAGGCTGTCATGTGTTGTCTCCTGCTTGAAGGGGTAGAGTGGATCACTTAAGGTGCAGACCACGGGGTCAGTTCATCATCATGTCTCGCATGAAGGGAATCAGGCGCATCACCCAGTCCGGATGCTGCTTCCAGCTGGACATGTCGTAGTTCGGATTGAAGTAGTCCAGAAATCCGACCAACTCCTGACTGGTGAGGTCTGATGCGGGTCGAAACGCCATGGCCCATCCGGCAAAGTAGCGCTCGTCCAGTTCCCCCTGGTCAAAGACCGAGATGAACTCGTGACGGGAGTCCTTTTCGATGTGCTGGTAGAGTTCCTGAACCGCCGGTTGGGGGCCTTCAATGAACTGAAAGAAGCGTTCGTTTCCGTAAAAAAGAACCCCGGTGATGCCGGCACGTTCATTATGAACCCGAGCCAGGCTGAGCATGGACGCCAGTTCGGCATCTGACATCGGGTGCGTCGAAAAACTGCCGTAGGCCATGTAAAACAAGCTCATGATGCTTCTCAACTGGACACCTGGCGGGCTGCGGTGTGAGGTCGTGTTTGACAGCGCGACCCGTGAGGGTCACGCCAGGGGCAGGGACCGGAGGGTGCCCGGTCCCCTTGGGTGCTCAGGGCTCCAGCACGTAGGTGCCGGGAGCCTCCGCCAGGGGCTTGTGCTTGGGGCTTCCCATCTTGGGAGGCGCCACCATCTTGCCTGCGCGCTCGCTCAGCCAGGCCGTCCAGTCATTCCACCACGTGTCGTTGGTTTTCTGCTGCTTGGACTGCCAGGACTCAGGAGAGCTTCCGGAATCGCCTTCACCCGCCCAGAAGCTGCGCTTGGGAGGATCAACCGGGGGGTTGACGACTCCGGCGATGTGCCCGGACGTGGAGAGGGAAAACCGAACCGGCCCCTTGACGAGGTTATTGATCCGGTACACCTGCTTCCACGGGGTGATGTGATCTTCTTCCGCAGCGACGCAGTACAGCGGCTCCGTGATGCGGCGAAGGTCAATCGGCTGCCCGGCCAGGGTCACTCCGTCCTTTTCCTTCAGCTTGTTGTGAAGGTAGTACTCACGGAGGTAGAACTTGTGCATCGCCTCGGGCATGCGCGTGGAGTCATCATTCCAGTAGAGCATGTCGATGGGCGGAGGCTGCTTCCCGTAGAGGTAGTTGTTGATGAAGTAGTGCCAGATCAGGCCATCCGGACGGAGCATGCGCATGGTTGTGCCCATCTGCTTGCCATCGAGGTAGCCCTGCTCGGCCATGGTCTTCTCGAGGTCCTTGAGGGAATCTTCGTTGATGAAGACCCCGAGGTCGCCCGGATGCTCAAAGTCCACCAGCGTGGTCAGGAGCGTCCAGTCTTCCACCGGGTTGGCCTTGCGGTTCTTCGGGCTGCTGTACCAGGCCATGGTGGAGGCCAGCAGGGTGCCGCCAATGCAGTAGCCCACGGCATGGAGCTTCTTGGCACCTGTGATCTGCTGCGCCACCTCGAAGGCCGTGATGGGGCCTTGCTGGAGGTAGTCATCCATCCCGACGTTCCGCATCTCCTTGGTCGGATTCTTCCAGCTGATGACAAAGGTCGTGAAGCCCTTGGACACCAGGTTCCGGATGAAGCTCTTCTTTGGCGCCAGGTCGAGGATGTAGAACTTGTTGATCCACGGCGGGGTGATCACCACCGGCTTCTCATGCACCTCTTCCGTTGTCGGCGAGTACTGGATCAGCTCCATCAGGTCGTTGCGGAAGACCACCTTTCCCGGGGTGCTGGCCAGGTTCTCTCCCACCTTGAACGGCGACTTGTCCACCGTCTCCGGCAGGCCATCGCCGCTGCTGATGTCCTTGAGCCAGTTCTGCAGCCCCTGACGCAGGCTCTCGCCCTTGGTCTCCACAAACTGGTTGATGGCGTTCGGATTCGTCCAGAAGTAGTTGTCGGGCGAAAGGGCGCTCAGCATTTGCTTCGACCAGAAGGTCGCGTCTCGCTTCACGTTCTCTTCCACCGGCGCATTCTGGATGTTCTGCTCCATCCACCCGGAATAGGTCTGGTAGTACTCCCGGATCCACTTGAAGTACGGGAGTTTGGACCAGTCCGCCTTGCCTTCGGCATCCGGAGGCTCCGGCTTCTGGTTGAGGAAGTCCTGCCACACCTGCTGGTTGGTTTCTGTGATGCGTTCCGACCAGGACCGCATCGCTTCCCCGAGCTCCTGGGGATTCTGGGCCCAGGCTTCAGCCACCTGCTGCAGGGACTTCATGGCGCCCATCGGATCGGCATTGGACGGAGGCGCTCCCATGTTTGAGGCCATCTGTCCCATCATTTCCTGAAACCAATCCTGCGGCTGTTTGTCCTTGGAGTCTGCCATTCGGCTCCTCTTGCAAAGGTTGAGAAATCAGTTAGATGCGCAGCCCACCGTCACACTCGATCACCCGACCGGTGAAGTAGTCATTCTCCAGGATGTACATCGCGGAGTGGCTGATCTCGCTCGGATCGCCGAGGCGCTTCAGCGGCACCTGATCAATGATCTTCTGCTTCACGTCATCCCGGATGGCCGCCACCATTTCGGTGTTGATGTAGCCCGGAGCAATGGCGCCCACACGGATGCCGTACCGAGACAGCTCCTTGGCCCAGGTGACCGTCATTTCGGCAACACCGGCCTTGGTTGCCGTGTAGTTCGTCTGCCCCATGTTTCCGCTTCGGGAGATGCTGGAGATGTTGATGCAGACGCCCGCCTTGTCTTGCTCGAGGAGCTTGCCGAAGAACTCTCGGGCGCAGAGGAAGACGCCGGTGAGGTTCACGTCAATGACGAGCTGCCAGTTGGCCAGGGACATCTTCTGAACCACCCCATCCTTCTTGCGGACGAGCAGGCCGTCCCGGGTGATGCCGGCATTGTTGATGAGCGCGTCCACGGTTCCGAAGTCTGCCACGATGTCAGCGAAGAGCTTCTCGACTTCGTCTTCCTTCGAGACATTGGTGACGTAGGTTTTCACTTCCACGCCCTTGGCAGCACAGCTGGCCTGGACATTGGCCAGGTCGTCAGCATTCAGGTCCACCAGCGCCAGCTTGGCACCACGGTCGGCCAGGTCGTTGGCAAAGGCTTTGCCCAGTCCGCGTCCGCCACCGGTCACAACAATCACTTTATCTTTGATTTCCATGAGTCTGTTCCATTTGTTGAGTGTGTGAAAGAACCCCTGTTTTGTTGTGTTCCGTGGCTTAGCGCTCCACGGCCAGCGCCACGCCCTGTCCCCCACCAATGCAGAGGGTGGCCACGCCTTTCTTGGCGTCCCGCTTCTGCATCTCGTGCAGGAGGGTCACCAGAATCCGGGCCCCTGAGGCGCCGATCGGGTGACCAATGGCAATGGCTCCACCGTTGACGTTGACCTTGTCGGTGTCCCACCCGAGGTCCCGGTTCACTGAAATCGACTGAGCCGCAAAGGCTTCGTTGGACTCCACGAGGTCGAGGTCATTGACGGTCCAGCCAGCCTTGTCGAGGCACTTCCGGGTGGCGGGAATGGGTCCGGTTCCCATGATGGCCGGGTCCACTCCGGCATTGGAGTAGGCCTTGATCGTCGCCAGTGGCGTCAGGCCGAGTTCCTTGGCCTTGGAGGCCGACATCACCACCACAGCGGCGGCGCCGTCGTTCAGGCCAGAAGCGTTTCCTGCCGTCACGCTCCCTTCCTTCGAGAAAGCCGGCCGGAGCTTGGACATGTCTTCCAGCTGGGCGCCCTTGCGGATGTACTCATCCTTCTGGAACACCACCGGATCGCCCTTGCGCTGAGGAATTTCCACCGGTGTGATCTCCGCATCGAAGCGTCCGGATTCCTGAGCCGCTTCCGCCTTGTTCTGAGAGCGATAGGCAAACTCATCCTGCTCGTTGCGGTCAATGCCGTACTTGTCAGCAACATTCTCAGCGGTGGTGCCCATGTGGTAGTTGTTGGTGGCACACCAGAGGCCGTCTTTGATCATGGTGTCCACGAGCTTCCAGTCCCCCATGCGCTGGCCATCTCGCGAACCCGGGAGGACGTGCGCCGCGCGGCTCATGTTCTCCTGTCCTCCAGCAATCACCACCTCGGCATCGCCACACCGGATCGCTTGAGCGGCCAGGTGGACCGCCTTCAGTCCACTTCCGCAGACTTTGTTGATGGTCATGGCGGGGACTTCATGAGGAAGGCCGGCGATCAAGGAAGCCTGACGGGCCGGGTTCTGACCGTCTCCTGCGGCCAGCACCTGGCCGAGGATGACTTCGTTGACCTGCTCAGGCTTCAGGTTCGCCTGCTTCAGGAGGCTCCGGATGACCGTTGCTCCTAATTCTGCTGCCGGCAGAGAACTCAGGCTGCCGCCGAATTTTCCAACAGCGGTGCGGGTTGCCGCGACAATGACCACTTCTTCTGACATTTGCTCCTTGTTGAGATGCCTCCGGAGTCCGGAGAGGGGGGTAAAATGAAAAAGGCGCCCCACAGACGAGTCCGGAGGCGCCTTCTTCCATCAGGTTGCTGGGCGGTTGGAGATGAGGTCTTCGACCACCGAGGGATCGGCTAGCGTCGAGGTGTCTCCCAGGCTTCCCAGTTCGTTTTCCGCAATCTTGCGCAAAATCCGCCGCATGATCTTGCCGGAACGGGTCTTGGGCAGCCCCGGCGCCCACTGCATGACATCAATCGTCGCAATGGGGCCAATTTCAGTCCGGACCAGCTTGACGAGTTCCTTCTTGAGGTCATCGCTCGGCTCCACCCCGGTGTTGAGGGTGACGTAGGCATAGATGCCCTGGCCCTTGATTTCGTGAGGGTAGCCCACCACAGCAGCTTCCGCGACACTCTCGTGCAGCACCAGTGCTGACTCGACTTCCGCGGTTCCCATCCGGTGTCCGGACACGTTGATGACGTCGTCCACACGGCCGGTGATCCAGTAGTAGCCGTCTGCGTCGCGGCGGCATCCGTCACCGGTGAAGTAGTACCCCTTGTAGGTACTGAAGTAGGTCTGGTAGAAGCGTTCCTGGTCCCCATAGACGGTCCGCATCTGCCCTGGCCAGGACTGCTTGATGCAGAGGTTCCCTTCGGTCGCGCCTTCCAGCTCGTTGCCTTCCGCATCGACCAGCACCGGCTGCACGCCAAAGAACGGGCGGGTTGCCGAACCCGGCTTCAGCGGAGTCGCTCCCGGAAGCGGTGTGATGAGGATGCCGCCGGTTTCTGTCTGCCACCAGGTGTCAACAATCGGGCAGTTGCCCTTTCCCACAACGTTGTAGTACCAGAGCCAGGCTTCCGGATTGATCGGCTCTCCCACGGAACCCAGGACCCGCAGACTGGAGAGGTCTCGCTTGTTGACCAGTTCGTCTCCTTCCTTGGCGATCGCGCGGATGGCGGTCGGGGCGGTGTAGAAGATATTGACCTGGTGCTTGTCGATCACATCCCAGAAGCGGCCATAGTCCGGGTAGTTCGGAATGCCCTCGAACATCAACGTGGTGGCCCCGTTGGCAAGCGGGCCATAGACAATGTAGCTGTGCCCAGTCACCCAGCCGACGTCGGCGGTGCACCAGTAGATGTCGCCCTCCTGATAGTCGAAGACGTACTGATGCGTGATGGAGGCATAAAGCAGGTAGCCTCCGGACGTGTGAAGCACGCCCTTGGGCTTTCCGGTGGAACCGGAGGTGTAGAGGATGAAGAGCGGATCTTCGGCATCGTGGGCTTCTGCCGGGCAATCGGCTGACGCCTGCGCCATTTCTTCATGATACCAGCAGTCACGCTCGGCATCCCACTCCACCGGATCACCTCCACGCTGCACCACGACCACGGCCTCAATGCTGGGTGTGGACTCACACGCCTTGTCCGCATTGGTCTTCAGCGGCACCTTGCGTCCTCCCCGGAGGCTCTGGTCTGCCGTGACCAGCACCTTGCAGGCAGAGTCATTGATGCGGTCCTTGAGGGCGTCCGGAGAGAAGCCGCCAAAGACGATGGAGTGAACGGCCCCCACTCGGGCACAGGCCAGCATGGCCACGGCCGCTTCCGGAATCATCGGCATGTACAGGCACACGCGGTCGCCCTTCTCCACTCCCTTCGACTTGAGGACATTGGAGAACTTGCAGACTTCCTCGTGCAACTCCCGGTAGGTGATCTTGCGGTCCAGATTCGGGTCGTCGCTTTCCCAGATGATCGCCACCTGATCGCCACGCGTCTCCAGGTGACGGTCCAGGCAGTTGTAGGCCACGTTCAGCTTCCCGCCGTCAAACCAGCGGATGTGCGCCTTGGTGTAGTCCACGTCCATCACCTTGTCCCAGGGCTTCTCCCAGTGGAGGCGCTCCTCAGCCTGCTTGCCCCAGAAGCCCTCCGGGTCCTTGACCGACTCCTCGTACATCTTGAGGTAGGTCTCGTTGTCAATCAAAGCCTTGCCGTCAAACGACGCCGGGACGTCAAAAATCTGCTCGCTCATTGTTTTCTCCTGTTGGGAAAGTGCCTTGGGAGTCACGCGTAAAGGGCTGACTCTAACATAAAATTAAATAATTGACAATTTTAACAGTATTTTTTCACTTAACTTTGGATTTTGAGTTTCTGGCGAAACTCGTTGGCCAAGAATCAGTGAGCCTGTGCCGTTCCGGCTCCTTTGGGAATCCGGATGTTGTCAATCATCTCCTGAACGTCTTCCGGAACTTCCTTGGTAAAGAGGGAAACCCCATAGGCCACCACGAAGTTCACAATCATGCCAATGGTTCCAATTCCTTCTGGGGAGGTGGAGAACCACCAGTTTTCCGCCGTATTGGCCTCTGGGTTCATGAACTTGAAGTAGACGATGTACCCGGTGGTGAGGGCAATGCCAGCGATCATTCCAGCAATCGCGCCTTCCTTCGTGGTGCGTTTGCTGAAGATGCCCAAGATGATAACCGGGAAGAAGGAGGACGCCGCAAGTCCAAACGCAAAGGCGACCACCTGCG
The DNA here is from genome assembly GCA_038150265.1 of Deltaproteobacteria bacterium. Classification (GTDB taxonomy): domain Bacteria; phylum SAR324; class SAR324; order SAR324; family NAC60-12; genus JAYPUA01. The sequence continues at coordinate 12,012 of JAYOTF010000003.1, forward strand.
CCACAAATCCGGGTGGGTTGATTCCGAAGTATCCGGCAATGACCACCGCGGCGCCCGCGGCACCCCGCGCGTACCACAACTCGGCCTGCTCGCTCAGGTCCGGATTCACCGTCCGCTTCATCAAGTCATGCGAGATGGAGGTGGAGATCACCAGCAGCAACCCGGCAGCCGTTGAAAGGGCTGCGGCAAGGCCTCCTGCGGCAACGAGTCCAATCACCCACGAAGGCAGACCGGCAATCTCCGGGTTGGCCAGCACCATGATGTCCCGGTCCACCGTCAGCTCGTTCGCCAAGCCGTCCGGCGCCTGGGGCCCCCGGTACTGAATGACCCCGTCGCCGTTCCTGTCCTCCCACTTGATCAGGCCGGTTTGCTCCCAGGTCTTCACCCACTGTGGCGCCTGCGTCTCATAGACCTTGCCGTTGACCGTCTCGATCATGTTGTAACGGGCAAAGGCCCCAATGGCCGGAGCGGTGGTGTAGAGCAGGGCAATGAAGATCAGGGCCCATCCGGCCGAGGTCCGGGCGTCGGCAACTTTCGGGACGGTGAAGAAGCGGATGATGACGTGCGGCAGCCCGGCGGTTCCCACCATCAGCGCAACGGTGATCATGAACAGGTCGGTCATCGACTTCGAGTTCGACGTGTACTCGGCAAAGCCCAGCTCCCGGTGAAGGCCGTTGAGCTTGTCGATCAGCCCGCCTTCACTCAACGCCGAGATGAACCCCAGCTGCGGCAAGAAGCTGTCGGTGAGCTGGATGGAGAGGAAAAACGCGGGGACCATGTAGGCAAACATCATCACGCAGTACTGCGCCACCTGCGTGTAGGTGATGCCCTTCATGCCCCCAAGAGTGGCATAGAAGAACACCAGGATCATGCCGATCACCACCCCAGTCTCGACGCTGGTCTCCAGAAAACGGGAGAAGACCACCCCCACGCCCCGCATCTGCCCGGCAACGTAGGTGAACGAAACGAAGATGGCACAGATCAGCGCAACCGTCCGGGCGGCACTGGAGTAGTACCGGGTGCCAACAAAATCCGGGACCGTGAACTGGCCAAACTTGCGCAGGTAAGGCGCCAGCAGCAACGCCAGCAGCACGTATCCGCCCGTCCAGCCCATCAGGTACATCGAACCCGTGTACCCCAGGAACGAGATCAGGCCGGCCATGGAAATGTAAGACGCCGCTGACATCCAATCGGCGGCCGTCGCCATGCCGTTTGCAATCGGAGGCACCCCGCCTCCGGCCACATAAAACTCACTCGTGGACCCGGCACGGGACCAGATGGCAATGGCAATGTAGACGCCGAAGGTGACAAAGACGAAGATGTAAGTCCAGGTTTGGATATCCATTTAGTAGTTCCGTGAAGAAGTGGGGGGATCGACCTCAGAGGCAGATGGCATGCGGATCAGTCCTCCGCAACATCAAACTCCCGGTCCAGCTTGTTCATCTGAGCGACGTACACCCAGATCAAGACCACGAACACATAAATGGACCCCTGCTGCGCAAACCAGAATCCCAGCTTTCCCAACCCGGGGGCAAAGAGAATGCCGGCTCCGTAAGAGCCCAGGAACCAGATGATGAGCAGGTTCCTCATGATGCCGACGTTGCGTCGCCAGTATTCTTGCAATCGTGCTTTATCCATAGGCCTCCGGATTGAGGGTAGAGAAGTGAGGGGGATTTCAGGATGCCCACCTTAGATGAGAGGACGGGCTTTTATATCCGAAATCAGGCTCATAATCAATAATTATCTTGATCATCTGCCCTTTTCTGATCTAAAAAGCACTCCCTTTGTGAGGAATCTCTTTTGATAATTTTGTCCCCTGGCCAGCAGGGAGCGCGGAGAAGCAGCATGCGATTTCAACGCTTGACGGGAATGAGTTTAACCGGAGGGCTGGTGTTAAATTATCCGGTAATTTCCGTATTCAGCCACCTCGACTTTTCCGGAACCTTCCCGCCGCTCTACCTGTTTCTCTTCGGAGTCTGGGGCGTCTTGATTGGGCTGACGGCTTTTCTGATGGAGCGACATGGCCGCGTGGCGGCGCCACCTGAGGACGGCTCATGATGGCCAACGCCTGGCTCCTGCTGACGGCCTTTGTGTACCTGGCCTTGCTTTTTGGCATCGCCTACCGGACCGACCGGTTCCGGGAAAGTGGCAAGAGCTGGATCAACAACGCCAACGTCTACTCGCTGTCCCTGGCCGTCTACTGCACGGCGTGGACGTTTTATGGAAGCGTGGGGCTCGCGGCCAGCCAGGGCTTCATGTTCCTCCCCATCTACCTCGGCCCCACCTTGCTGGCGCTGCTCTGGAGTGGGGTGCTCCGGAAGATCATCCGCATTGCCAAGCGCTACGCCCTCACCTCGCTGGCGGACTTCCTGTCGGTCCGTTACGGCAACGCGACCTTCCTCGGTGGGCTGGTCACCTTTGTCGCGTTTGTCGGCATCCTCCCCTACATCTCGCTGCAGATCAAGGCCATCGGTTTTGGGTTTGAGCTGTTGGTGGAAGCGCCCGACCAACTTTCCACAGGCAGCACCTCTGACTCGACCACCTTCTTTGTCACCCTCGTTCTGGTCGCCTTCACCATTCTGTTCGGAGTCCGGCACCTGGATGCCACCGAACGGCACGAGGGCATGGTGGCCGCCATTGCCTTCGAGTCGCTCATCAAGCTTGTGGCCTTTCTGGCCTGTGGGGTCTTTGTGGTCTATGGGGTGTACAACGGCTTTGCGGACCTCTTTCAGAAGGCATCGGCCTTTCCGGAGCTGGCCCAGCTCTGGACACTCGGACACGACGGCGAGTACGAGGAGTGGTTCTTCCTGAACCTGTTGGCCATGCTGGCGATCCTCCTCCTGCCTCGGCAGTTTCAGGTGGCTGTTGTGGAGAACGTCAATGAGCGGCACGTGGACCGAGCCTCATGGCTCTTTCCGCTTTACCTCCTGCTCATCAACATCTTTGTGCTGCCCATTGCCCTGGCCGGGCGCCTTGAGTTTCCAGACGGGCAGATTGATGCCGACACCTTCATGCTGACGCTTCCGGTGCACCTGGAGAATGGCTGGATCGCCTGGCTCGTCTTCCTCGGAGGCCTTTCGGCAGCCACCAGCATGATCGTCGTGGAATCGGTCGCGCTGAGCAACATGATCTGCAACTCGCTGGTGATGCCGATCCTCATCCGGATCCCCTTCGTCAACCTCAAGGAGGGCAAGGGCCTGAACCGGGTCCTACTCTTCATCCGGCGCGCCAGCGTGGCGCTCGTGCTCTTCACCAGCTACGCCTACTTCCAGACCGTCAGCAGCGCCTACTCCCTGGTCTCCATTGGGCTGATCTCCTTCCTCGCCGTGGCCCAGTTTGCCCCCGCCTTGCTTGGGGGACTCTACTGGCGAAACGGCAACCGCACCGGCGCTCTGCTTGGCCTCAGCACCGGCTTTGCCGTCTGGGCCTACACCCTCCCGTTTGGTCAGATGATCCAGGCCGGCTGGTTCGAGGCCTCCCTGCTCACCGAAGGTCCGGGCGGCATCGACTGGCTCCGGCCAATCGCCCTGTTCGGATTTGAAGGCGCCAAGCCCATTGTGCAGGCCACCTTCTGGAGCCTCCTGCTCAACACCCTCGCTTACGTCGGAGGGTCGCTCCTGACCACGCCCTCGCGGCTGGAACGCCAGCAGGCCCGGCTGTTTGTCGGCGCCATGAGCTTTTCGGAACACAGCAACAGCCTCCAGACCTGGCAGGGCACGGCCACGCCCATCCAGCTTCAGCGCCTGCTGGAACGCTTCCTGGGCAAGGACCACACACGGCAGGCCCTCGCACGCTATGCCACCTCTCACCACACCAGCTTTGCCGACCTCCTTGCCGCGGATGTTGCCGAAGCCGGCCTGATTCAGCACACCGAAAAGCTCCTTTCCGGAAGCATTGGCTCCGTCTCCGCCCGCATCATGGTGGCCTCGGTTGTTGAAGAGGAGCCCCTCGGCATGGACGCCGTCATGGACCTGCTTGATGCCACCCAGCAAGCCATTGCCTACGGCCAGCAGCTTGAAGAGAAGTCGAAGGAGCTTCAGAAGGTCACCGATGACCTTCAAAGCGCCAACCTCCGGCTTCAGGAGCTGGACCGGCTCAAGGACGACTTCATCTCCACCATCACCCACGAGCTCCGGACCCCCCTCACCTCCATCCGCGCCTTCTCGGAAATCCTGCACGACACCCCCGGACTTCCGGAAGAGAAGCAGCGTGAATTCCTGGGCATCATCATCAAGGAAAGCGAACGCCTCACCCGCCTCATCGGCCAGATCCTCGACTTTGAGAAACTCGAGTCGGGCAAGATGGACTGGAACCCCCAACCCCTTGAGCTGCAAGCCCTCTGCGAAGATGCCCTCGCCTCGCTGGGACAGCTGCTGCGCGACCAGCAGATCCGGGTGGAGACCCACTTTCCAGAAACCGCTGTGCAGGTGGAAGGAGACTACGATCGCCTCCTGCAGGTTCTCCTGAACCTCCTCTCCAATGCGGTCAAATTTTGTCCCAAACAGGCCGGACGCATTGAGGTTTCCGTGAAAAGGCTTGAAGAACATGCCGAAATCCGTGTAAAAGACAACGGAATCGGCATTCCTGAAAAGGAGAGAAACGCGGTTTTCGAAAAATTCCGTCAGGTGCAAAGCACCAATGAGGGAAAGCCCGCGGGGACCGGCCTGGGCCTGTCGATCAGCAAGAACATTGTGGAGCACCACGGCGGTACCATTGGCGTGGCCCCCGGAAGCGAATACGGCGCCATCTTCTTCTTCACCATCCCGCTGCTTCCGGAAACTCCCGCTCTTCCCAACCTGCAAGGAGGTTATGTCCCAGAAGATCCTGATCGTTGAAGACGACCCTGCCATTGTCGTCTCCCTGGAATTCCTCATGGGACAGCATGGCTATGACGTCCGGGTGGCCCAGAACGGAGAAGATGGCGAAAACCTGGCCCGGGAGTTCCGTCCGGACCTGATCCTGCTCGATGTCAACCTGCCCCTGAAGTCCGGATTCGAAATCTGCCAGCAGCTGCGGTCTGAGCCCGACTTTGACCGCACCTACATCCTCCTCCTCACCGCCAAGGGCCGGGAGGTGGACATTGAAAAAGGCACGGCGCTGGGAGCCGATGCTTACGTCACCAAGCCCTTCTCCACTCGCGAACTCATCCCCCAGGTTCAGCGCCTCCTGACTGAGCCCCGATCTCCCTCATGAAACGGCAGCAACGCATCCTCCTCCTCTGGTTTGGCAGCGTCCTGCTCCTCATCGCCTTTGCGGCAGTGCCCTTCCTCTACCTTCAGGCGCAGCTCACTCCCGAGCAGCACCGCCTCATCTTCGAGTGGCTGGGCGATTCCCGCTACCTGCTGGCGGTTCCGGTGGTGGGACTGCTGGCGCTGGTCATCTTCGGGTCCCGCTGGCTCCTGGAGCAACTCTGGAGCCCACTGGGGCAACTGAGCGAATCGCTCCAAACCGCGCTGGAAAATCCTTCCGGCCCGCCCATTCACGTCACGGGCGCTCCTGCTCTGGTGACGCTGGGGACGCTGCTGAACCGTCAGGTTGAACGGACCGCTCACCTGCAGGCCCAGGTCGAGGCTCAAATTGCCGAAGCCAAGGAAACGCTTGAGCGCGAGAAGAACGTGCTGGCAGCGCTCGTGGAAGAGCTCCGGGAAGGCGTGGTCGTTTGCAACAAGGAGGGGCTCGTCCTGCTCTACAACCGGGCCGCCCGGCGCCTCCTCAGCGAAGAGGCAACCACGCCACTTGGACTCGGACGCTCCATCAAGGAGGTCATGCAGACCCCGCTGCTCGACTACACCCTGAGCGAGTTGCAGGACCGGCAGAGTTCCGGAAGCGCCAACCTCACCCAGCCCTTTTCCTTCTGGCAGGGCGCCCGGATGCTCCGGGTGCAGACCCTCGGCATCCTCGACCCCAACCGAGAGCTGAGCGGCTTCGTCTTTGTCTGTGAAGACCTCTCTCCCCGTCCGGAATCACACCCCTTCAGCGTCTTTGAGCAGCAACAGAAGGAAAAACGCCGGACCAGCATTGCCAACGTCCGGGCCTCTGTTGAGATGATCCTCGACTATCCGGACATTCCTCCAGAGAAACAGCGCGTGTTTCTCGAGGCCATTCACAGCAACGCCGTTCAGCTTTCAGAGCTGCTGGAGGTCACCCCGTCGCAGTCGGCAGAACAACTCCGGCAGCACTGCCCGCTGGAGCCCGTTCCGGCTCAGGAATGGCTGTCGGGCTTTCTGCGAGGCCACAAGGGCGCTCCCGAGCTGGTGCCCCACACCGAAGGCTCCCTGGCTGATTGTGGGCTTCGGGTAAACGCCTACCTCTTCAACCGGATGCTGGAGTTTTTCTTTGGGCAGCTGCAGCGGGTGCTCGAGGTTGCCACCCTCCGCTACGACCTCCAGCAGCAGGGGCGCTTTGTGCTCCTTGACTTCAACTGGCAGGGCAAGGAGCTCCCGGCCAACGCGCTCCGGCAGCTGCTGGAAGAGCGGGTGGAGAGCAGCGACGGCACCCCCCTGACGATCTCGGAAATCCTTCAGCGGCATGATGCCGAGGTCTGGTTTCAGGGAGGCGCTGACAGCTCGGAACACGGCCTGCGCTTCTTCCTCCCTGCCGAGTTCCAGCTGGCGCCCCGTGATCAGGCGCACCTTTCCCTGGAAAGCCGCCCCGTCTTTTACGACTTTGACCTCTTCAACAAGACCTCCCTGCCTCCGGAACTCAAGGACGTCCCCCTCCGGGAACTCCGCTACACTGTCTTTGATACGGAAACCACCGGGCTCAACCCAAGCGCCGGGGACGAGATCATCTCCATTGGCGCCTACCGCATTGTCAACGGGAAGCTCCTGGAAAACGAAACCTTCCAGCAGCTCATTGACCCTCAGCGTGCCATCTCCGACGCCTCCATTGCCGTCCATGGCATCACACCGGAACAGGTGGCCGGGCAACCGCTGATCACCGAGGTCCTCCCCCGCTTCCAGCGCTTTACCGAGGGTTCCGTCCTGGTGGCCCACAATGCCGCCTTCGACCTGCGCTTCCTCGAGCTGAAGGAGCGCGCCAGCAAGGTGCGGTTTACGCAACCGGTGCTGGACACCCTGCTGCTCTCTGCGGTCGCTCAGCCCAAGCAGAACCTTCACAGCCTGGATGAGATTGCCCAGCGCTTTGGCATCAGGGTCGAAGACCGACACTCCGCCATGGGCGACGCCTGGGTGACGGCCCAGGTCTTCCTCCGTTTGGTTCCCCTGCTTGAGGAAAAAGGCATCCAGACCCTGGAGCAGGCGCAAAATGCGGCCAAAGAGACCTACTACGCCAAGCTGAAGTACTGATGTTTTGCAATTTGTGGCGTAATCTGACAGTTTGATTGGTTTACTAGAAGCGGACCCATCGCTTCTGATCGATCCGGTTTCGGACCTCTGCCCTCTTTGCTGGGACGCCATCCCATGCCACTGCAGCTACACAATTCCCTCACCGACCAGCTGGAACCCTTCCAGCCGCTTCAGCCTGGACGGGCCACCCTCTATGTCTGCGGTCCCACCGTTTACAGCGACAGTCACCTCGGCCACGCCAAGACCTACGTCAGCTTCGACGTCATGCTCCGCTGGCTCCGGACCCTTGGGCTCAAGACCTTCTACGTCCAGAACATCACCGATGTCGGGCACCTGCTGGGAGACACCGACGATGGAGACGACAAGCTCCTCAAGCGGGCTCGGGAGCTGGACCAGGAACCCATGGCGGTGGCCGAGACCTACACCCGGGAGCACTTTGCGGCCATGGACCAACTCGGCGTGATTCGGCCCGACATTTCTCCTCGCGCCACGGGGCACATTCCGGAACAACTGGAAGCCATTGCAGAATTAATTGAGCGCGGTTTTGCCTATGAGGCCAACGGGTCCGTCTACTTCAGTGTGAGTCAGGACCCGCAGTACGGCGAGCTTTCGAACCGGACCCTTGAGGAGCTGCAGGAAAGCGGGCGCGTCGAGTCTCGCAGCGAAAAGCGCGACCCCCGAGACTTTGCCCTCTGGAAGCGCGCGGAGCCTGGACACCTGATGCGCTGGCGTGATCCGTACAGTGGCTGGGGCTACCCCGGTTGGCACACCGAGTGTGTGGTCATGAGCACCCGCTACCTGGGGGACGCCTTTGACATTCACGGCGGAGGCATGGACCTCAAGTTCCCGCACCACGAGTGCGAAATTGCACAGGCCCGGAACCTCGGCAAGCCCTTTGCAAACTACTGGTTACACAGCAACATGCTCACCATCGACGGACAGAAGATGAGCAAGTCTGCTGGGAACTTTGTCACCATCCGGGACGCCTTTGCGGAATACGACCCGCTGGTGGTGCGGTACTTTGTGGCAGCCAGCCACTACCGGTCGGTGGTCGACTACAGTGCCGCGGCGCTTCAAGGCGCGCGTCAGGCCCTGCGACGCCTGCACCAGACCGTCCGGGCGCTCCGGGCGCTCCTGCCTCCGACTCCGGAGGGGGCTCCAGCCGGGCGCTTCTTTGAGAAACAGCGTCAGGCCTTTGAGTCGGCCATGAATGACGACTTCAGCACCCCACAGGCCCTCGCGGCCCTCTTTGACCTGAGCCATGAAGCCAATCGGCTGCTCAGCAACGCGGAGCCCGATCCGGAAGCCGTCCAGGAAGCCGAACAGCTCTTCCGGACGCTCGGAGGCGACGTGCTGGGGCTCATTCCCGAAGACCTGGGGGCCGCTGATGCTTCCGGACAGCTCGACGGTGTCATGGACCTGGTCATCGACCTCCGGACCCAATTCCGAGCGGAAAAGGATTACGCTCGCTCCGACCTCATCCGAGATCGCTTGAAGGATGCGGGAATTTTACTCAAAGACTCCAAGGAAGGAACCACCTGGGAGCCCGAACCCTAACCTCAGCGGGAAACTCGATGCCCGAAGAATCGGAACTTTCCAACAAGGTCCTCCTCCGTCGCCTGGGCAAGCTGATCTGGCCCTACAAGGGCTGGATCCTCTTCAGCCTCATCTGCATGGTCGGCTTCAACCTCTTCACTGCGGCGCCGGCCTACTACGCCAAAGACATCGTTGACACCATCACCTACGGAGACGACCCGGGGCTGCAGCAGTACTTCCTGGTCGGGCTGGGGCTGATCATCGTCTTCACCCTCAAGGGCCTCTGCTTCTTTGGCAACAACTACAGCGTCGGCTTCATCGTTCAGCGCATGGTGGCCGAGCTGCGCCAGAGCCTCTTTGGGCACCTCATCAACCTCTCCTTCTCGTTCTTTTCCAAGTCCAAGACGGGCGACCTCATTTCCCGGTTCACCAACGACCTGCATGTGCTGCAGAGCACCCTCCAGATTGGCGTCAATGGGCCCTTCCGGGACATCCCTCAGTTCTTCCTGCTGCTCGGCATCATGATTTACCGCAGCTGGGACCTGGCCCTGGTCACCTTCACGATCATTCCGGTGGCCCTCTTCTTCATCCGGATGTTTGGCCGCAGCAACAAGAAGGCGGTCAGCAAGCGGCAGATCAGCTTCGGCGGCCTCAGCAGCTTGCTGGTCGAGACCATCTCCGGCATCCGGGTGGTCAAGGCTTTTGGCTTGGAATCTTTTGAAAACGACCGGTTCCGCAAGGCCAACGAGCGCCTCTACCGCAACCACATGCGCTCCATCCTCATCGACTCCTACTCCACCCCGGTCATTGAGGTCATCGGCGCTGCTGCTGGAGCCACGATCGTCATTTACGGGGGCTACCTGATCATTCAGGGCTCAATCACCCCGGGCGATTTCACGTCGTTCATCCTGAGCTTCTTCATGCTCAACGACCCGGTCAAGAAGCTCAACGGGTTCAACCTCAAGCTGCAGGAAGGCCTCGTTGCCCTGCGGCGCATCTTTGTCGTTCTCGATGAAGCGCCCGACATCGTCTCACCGCCCAATGCCGTCAAGCTCGACGGCTTGAACCAGAGCATCGACATCGACATCCGGACCTTCAACTATCCGGGGAAGCTGGAACCCGCGCTGCAGGACATCAAGCTCCGACTGCCCAAGGGGCAGGCACTGGCGCTCGTTGGCAGCAGCGGCTCCGGAAAGACCACCCTCGCCAACCTCATCCCGCGTTTCTTTGACATTGATGAGGGGCGCATCAGCATTGACGGGCACGACCTCCGGGAGCTGGACCTCCACACGCTGCGCCGGAACATTGCCATCGTCACGCAGGACACGGTGCTGTTCAATGACAGCATTGCCAATAACATCGCCTATGGCGACCCCGGCTGCTCCACCGAACGCATGATTGCGGCAGCCAGGGCAGCAAACGCCCATGAGTTCATCATGCAGCAGCCACAGGGCTACGACACCATGATCGGAGAAAAAGGCGTCCGCCTCTCCGGAGGTCAACGCCAGCGCCTCGCCATCGCCCGCGCATTGGTCAAGGATGCCCCGATCCTCATTTTGGACGAAGCCACCTCGGCGCTCGATTCCGAGTCCGAGATCGAGGTGCAGCAGGCCATTGAGTACCTCATGTCAAACCGCACGACCCTGGTCATTGCCCACCGCCTTTCGACCATCCGGAACGCCCACCGCATCTGTGTCCTCGAAGGAGGGCGGATGGTGGAATATGGGGCCCACAGCGAGCTGCTGCAACGCAAGGGACGCTACTACCAGCTCCACGCCATGCAGTTCCGGGATCTCCCCCAAACGCTCCCTCACGCTGCCGCTTCGTAACAAAGCTTCTCAAGGAGTCGGCACTCAACGGCTCCTTCCCCATTTTCCTCCGCGTTTTCGGAAACGACTCGTTGCAAAATACCGTTGGCGCTTCGTCCTTTTCCTCCCTAAACTATTGATCCGAACCGGATTACCCTCAACCTTCTCATTGAGACTGTCATGAATTATCGTTCATTCTGTCTGCTTCTCTCCTTCCTCCTGCTGCTGCCGCTGGTGACGTTTGCCCAAACCAGCAGCGAGTTGGAACAGCTCATTCGGGAGTCCAAGACCCGGGCCAAGCTGGTCCAACGCGTCCAGCAAGCCGTCGTCCACATCAAGGTCGAAAAGATCCTCCGCGATGCCCAGGGTCAGCCACTCAACAACCCTTTCGATCTTTACAACGACGAGTTCCTTGACCGGTTCTTTCCCGGCATCCGCCCTCCTCGAGATCGCCAGCAGCGCAACCAGCCTCAGCGCCAGCAGCCCCGGGACTTCCGGCAAGAGGGCATGGGGTCCGGCTCGATCATCAACCAGGACGGCTACATCCTCACCAACCACCACGTTGTTGGTGAAGCCGATGTCATCATGGTGAAGCTCTACGACGGCCGGGAATTTGAGGCCAAGCTGGTGGGAACGGATCCGGAATCCGACATTGCCGTGGTCAAGATTGATGCGCCCGACCTCCCCGTCCTGCCCACCGGAAACTCCGATGAGGTGGAAGTGGGAGAATCGGTTATTGCCGTGGGGAACCCGTTTGGCCTGACCCAGACCGTGACCTACGGAATCGTCAGCGCCAAGGGCCGCTCCAACGTGGGCATCACCGAGTATGAAAACTTCATCCAGACCGATGCGGCCATCAACCCCGGAAACAGCGGCGGTCCCCTGATCAGCCTGCGTGGAGAAATCATCGGCGTCAACACCGCCATCTACACCCGTAACGGGGGCTACCAGGGCATCGGCTTTGCCGTCCCCATCAACATGGCCCGGGGCATCATGAACGACCTCATCAGCGATGGTCGGGTGGCCCGGGGCTGGCTCGGGGTGGGCATTCAGGACCTCAACAGCGACCTGGCCCAGGCCTTCAACCTGAACAACACCAAGGGCTCCCTCGTCACTGGCGTCATGGAAGGCACCCCGGCAGAACGAGCCGGCCTGAAGAAAGGCGACGTGGTTGTTGAGCTGAACGGACGAACCGTGCAGGACAGCAACTACTTCCGGAACGAGATTGCCAATGCACGCGCCAATGCCACCGTCTCGCTCAAGATCCTCCGCAACAACGATGGCGGTACCCCGCGCGAGCTGACCTTCGATGTCCTGCTCGATGAGCGTCCCAAGGAACTGTCGGCCGCTCGGCGAGAACTCCTCCAACAGCAGCAACCGCAAGAGCCTGACACCGAATCCGTGATGGGGTTCACCACTCAGGAACTCAATGCGGACCTCGCCCAGGAGTTTCAACTGGACGACACCACAGGTCTGGTGGTCACCGAAGTCGAGCCTCGCTCTCCTGCTGAAGACGCGGGTTTGCGTCCGGGCATGATCCTCCTTGAAGTCAACCGGCAGCGGGTCAATGACCTGGCCGCCCTCCGGAACCTCTTGAATGCGACCGACTTGAAACAGGAAGGGCTCCTGCTCTATGTTTCCGGAGCCGGAGGCGAGCGGTACATTGCCGTCCGCGAGGGTCGTTGAGCGACGCGGTCCCGCCGAAAAAGCTGCACCTTGATCAGCTGATCCGGGACATGGCCGCCCGTTTTGACGCGCACGGCCCTCAGGACTTTCTGCCGTTGCTGGAGCAGATGGCAGCTGACTACGGCACCAGCTCCGAGTACCTCCTCAGCCGAGGCTTCCGCAAGGCCTATCGGCAGCTCATTGAAGGCGTGTGATGCTGAACGGACTCCTCCTCCTGGTTGGTCTGCCCTCGCTGGTGCTGGCATTCTGGACGCTTTACGGGCTGGCGACTCGGGGTCGCCGTCCGGAGGCACCGCCCCGCAAGGGGAGGCTGCTGGGGGTGGCGGCTGACTACGCCCACGTCGTCGGCATGCCCGTCTGGCTGGTCCGGAGCTTCCTCGTGTTTTACGGATTGATGGGGGTCGGGTTCATCTTTTACGGGCTCTACTACCTCGTGATGCGCACCCGTCCGGCTCCGATCCTGGAGCCTCCGGAGGCGTCCCCTCCTCCAACCATTACCAAAATCGAAAGTCACTACCGCTAGATGCCCCTCTCCGGCAAGACGGTACTGGTCACCCGCAACGAGTCCCCAGACGGGAAACTCACCCAGCTGCTGCTCCAGCATCAGGCCACCGTCCGGAACCTCCCCACCATTGAGCTGCTGGCCCCTGCATCCTGGGACGCCTTTGATGCGGTCGCGGCCCGCCTTCCGGAAGTCGACTGGATCTGCTTCACCAGTCCGGCAGCCGTTTCCTGGACCCTCACCCGGCTTCGGGAATTGGGACGTCCGCTGCCTGAAACCGTTTCCATCGCGGCGGTGGGTTCAGAGACCGGGCAGGAACTCGAAGCTGCAGGAAGTCCCCCAGCCCTGGTTCCGGAACACTACCAGGGTCACTCCCTTGCCGAGGCCTTGCGCCTGCGTGCCCCTGCTTCTGCGACCTGCTGGCTTCCTCAGTCGGAAATCGCCCTTCCGCGCCTTCGTGACGCGCTCACCGACCAGGGCTTCACCGTGTGGAGCACCCCCGCTTACGCGAACCACCGGCGCCCTCCGGATGCCACTGAGCTGGAGCAGCTGGTCGCCTCCGGACTCGACTGGGTGACCTTTGCGAGCCCGTCTGCCGCTCAGGCCTTCTTTGCCTCCGGTTACTTTGCCCGCCAGCCGGTTCCCCTCTTGCGTTATGCCTGCATAGGTGAGACAACGGCACAGGCCCTTCGGGACCAGGGGATCACGCCTCAGGCCGTTGGTGATCCGCAAACCCTTGCCGGGATGGTTGCGGCCATCGTACACGCGGAGCAGAGCCGCTGAGTTCTGCTGCATCTTTTCATCTTCTTGCTCCATGCCTCAACACGTCATCAGCTTTCACGGTGAGCAGCTTGCTCCCGTGCTCACCCCCCTGCTCCAGGTTTTGGGAGCACATGAGGCCCGCCTCCTCGACCTCCGGCACCTCCGCCTCTCCGGAAACCTGTCGCTGATGGCCGTGGTCGAGTATGCCACGGCTCAGGAGTCCAAGCTGCTGGAAGCCGTTCAGCAGTTGGCTGCCGAACTTGGCGTGCAGGCGCACCTCAACTCCCCTCACCCAACGGCTCCGCCGGCTTACCGCTACATCCTCACCATGCTCGGGGCCAACCTGGAGCCCCACGTGCTGCACCCCATCAGCCGCTACCTCAACGAACGCGGCCTGCATGTGATGGGCGTCGCCCCCCTTGAAGCAGAGGGCTTGCAGGTCTACGAGTTCCGGCTTGCCTCCGAATTTCCGATTGAGCGGGAGCCCTTCATGATTGAGCTGCTGGACCTCCGGCTCACCTCTCAGACCGATTTTGCTCTGCAGGTGGATGATGCCTTCCGGCGGCACAAGCGCCTGATCGTCTTTGACGCGGACATGACCTTCATTCAGTGCGAAGTCATTGACGAACTGGGCCGCCTGGCCGGGGCCGAGGAAGCGATTCAAGCCATCACCCACCAGGCGATGGAAGGGACCCTCGACTTTCAGCAGGCCCTCCGGGAGCGCGTTCGCTTGCTCAAGGGACTGCCGGTGGAAGAGCTGCACCAGCTGGCGCAGCGGCTGCCCTACACGCCAGGGGTCCAGCGGTTGGTCCACATCCTCAAAACGCTGGGGTACCAGGTCGCTCTCATCAGCGGCGGCTTCGACCTCATCATTCAGCACATTGTCGACCAGTTTCAGCTCGATTACGGCTTTGCGAACCAACTGGAGGTTCAAAACGGACGCCTCACCGGCGAGGTCCAGGGGGCAATCGTCGATGGAGCCCGCAAGGCGGCGCTCATTGAGACGATCCGGAAGCAAGAGGGGCTGCAGCCGGAACAGGTCATTGCCGTAGGAGACGGAGCCAACGACCTGCAGATGCTCACTCAGGCAGGACTCGGCATTGCGTTCAACGCCAAGCGCTTCCTCCGGGAACGCGTTTCCAGCAGCCTCACGCAACCCAACCTTGACGCCATTCTCTACTTCCTCGGCTTTTCCCGACACGAACTGGAGGCCCTGCAAAAAGATGTCTGACTCCACCTACTACTCCTCTTCCGAGCTCCGCTCCCTCACGGAACGGGGCGTCACGCTGCATGCACCCGAGCAGACCTTCATCCGCCGCGATGTCGATCTCAACCAGCTTGCCTCCGGAGCCGAACTCTTCCCCGGTACCCGGTTGGAAGGCGCAGGAACGCGCCTCTTCCCTGGCGCCCAGATTGGTCGACGGGGTCCGGCTCACCTCGAAGACAGCCTCGTGGGGTCCGGAGCCACGGTCGGTTCACTGGGACCTGTGACCCTGGTCCGGACAACCGTCGGGCCCGCCTCGATCCTTGGGTCCGGAGTCGCGGAGGACGCTGTGTTTCTTGGGAAGGAAACGATGGAGAACGACTTCACCACCGGGGCCGGGTTTCGGGTCCGGAAGGGGTCCCTTTATGAGGAAGACGCCTCCACAGCGCAGCACACCGACACCAAGATGACGATCCTCTTTCCGTGGGTCACGCTGGGAAGCAACCTGAACTTCTGCGAGGTCTTGGTCTCCGGGGGCACCGGCCCGGAATTGGGTGCCTTCAGCGAGGTGGGAAGCGGCACCATTCACTTCAACTTCACGGCTCGAGGAGACAAGGCGACCGCGTCGCTCCTGGGAGAGGTGACACGGGGCCTGCTGCTGAATCAGCCCCGGCTCTTTATCGGAGGCAACTGCAGCCTGATCGGCCCGCTATCGGCTGACTTCGGGACCATCATTGGCGCAGGCTCGCGCATCACCGGCTCCCTTGCCAGCGGCGTCCATGTGGCGGTGCCCCGGAACGCCCAGCGCGACGCGCTGCCTCCCACGGGAGTCCACAAGGCAGAGTGGATCTTCCGCTCCCAGTTGCGCTTCATTGAGCAGATGCTGCTGCTGGAGTGGTGGTACCGACACGTTCGCCTCCGGCTCTTTCCAGCCTCAGAGGAGCAACGGATCGTCTATCAGCGTGGGCAAGCGGTGGTCGCTCGGAACCTTCAGGAGCGGGTGGCTCGGCTGGAAGACTGGGTGCAGCAAACCCGGGAAGAGGCACCGCTGAGCCTGGAGGGAATTGGGAAGGAATGGAGGGCGCAGCTGGCACAGCAGCAAGAGGACAGTGCGCAGCTGGAGGTGCCTGCTGAAGGGGAAGCTGAGCTAATGGCTTCGGAAGGGCGGTCAGCGGCTTCCTCCTACACGGCGTTTGTCCAAAATCCTCAGGTCAGACCACACCTGCAGAAGCTGATTGCACGGTGGACTGAGGTCAATGAACGAGCCCGCTCTCGCTGCTGTCCGTAAAGAAGTGCTGCTCGTAAAAGGTCGTCAGGAGTTCGTCAAACTGCACCCGAAACTCCGGATCATCCAGGTTTTCCATCAGGTGGGAGCAGAACGGCTTCAGCTTGAGGGGGGACTCGGCACACTGGCGGATGAACTGATTGGCAAACACCTGAAGTTCCCAGAGGAACTCGTCCTCCGTCATCTCCATCATCAGGTGATCATGGGGCCGCTGCTCCTGAAGATCCTGGGCAATGCGGTCCACCAGATTGAAGAAGTCCGGACCCAGCACGCGGAGGGAATGAATTTCCCGGGCGGACATGCGGCGGGCCAGGTTTTCCTGGAAGGTGCGGTAAGCGCGAAACCCGGAGGCTTCGGAGTAATTGATTTCTTCAGTCATGCCCTCTCTCCGATTTAGATTGGTCTCACCTGTCATGCAAGGAGCATGTCACTCGCTGAGGAGCACCTCAATCGATTCCGAAACCAGCAAAATGGGGAGGCCATCGCGGACAGGATAGAGCCGGGTTCCAGCGGAGTTGATCCATCCGGACTCAATGGGATCCCGCACGACTGCACCTGAGGGAGTGGTCAGAGTCCCTGCTTCAATTCCCTGGTTGACCTGGACCACCTGTTCCGGGGAAGCCACCTGTAGGGGCTCATGAGCTTGAGGACAAACGAGGGGGCTCACCAATGGGGAAGTCAGCATATCGTTTGTGAGGAAGGGGAGAGTTGGACCCTGAACGAAGCCTCAGGGCCCAAGAGGAGGTCAGCGGACCTGGGCCACCTGCTGGCGGACCAAAGCGCGCTTGAGCTTGGCATCGTACTTCGCAAGGCGTTGGCTTTCCGCCTCCCAGTCCTTTGCCGACAGGTTGATGTGCGAAAGCACCTCGCGGGCTTTCGTCTCGGCCTGCTTGGCGCGGTCGAGGTTGATGTTCTCTGCAGTCTCAGCGAGTTCAGCCAGCACCGAGATCCGGTTGGCATCCACCTGGGCGTATCCCCAGTGAACCGCCAGCGCATGCACCTTCCCGTTGAGGGTGTAGGTCAGCACCCCGGTGTCCAGGGTGGTCACCAGCGGAACGTGCTCCGGAAGGATTCCCAGTTGCCCCACCGAGCCGGGCAGGGTCACTGAATCGGCCGCCGTTTCCAGCAAGCGCTTGCTGGGAGTGACGACCTCGAGTTTCAATTGATTGGGCATGAATTCCTCTCAGTCTCAGGAGGCGATGCTCTTCGCTTTGTCCTGCGCTTGTTCAATGGTTCCAACGAGATAGAACGCCTGTTCCGGCAACTCGTCGTGCTTGCCTTCCAGGATTTCGCGGAAGCCTCGGATGGTGTCCTTGATGTCCACGTACTGGCCGGCCAGTCCGGTGAACTGCTCGGCCACGAAGAAGGGCTGAGACAGGAAGCGCTGCACCTTCCGGGCACGAGAGACGACCTTCTTGTCTTCTTCCGAAAGCTCGTCCATCCCGAGGATGGCAATGATGTCCTGCAGGTCCTTGTAGCGCTGAAGCAGAATCTGCACTTCCCGGGCGGTCCCGTAGTGCTCATCACCGAGGATGTCTGCCGTCAGGATCCGGGAGGTCGAGTCCAGCGGGTCCACAGCCGGGTAGATGCCCAGCTCGGCAATGGCCCGGTTCAGAACGACGGTTGCGTCCAGGTGAGAGAAGGTCGTCGCCGGAGCAGGGTCGGTCAAGTCGTCTGCCGGAACGTAAACGGCCTGCACCGAAGTAATGGAGCCGTTCCGGGTGGAGGTAATGCGTTCCTGCAGCGCGCCCATCTCGGTGGAGAGGGTCGGCTGGTAGCCCACTGCAGAAGGAATCCGGCCGAGCAGCGCGGACACCTCGGAACCGGCCTGGGTGAAGCGGAAGATGTTGTCAATGAACATGAGGACGTCGGCGCTCTCTTCGTCCCGGAAGTACTCGGCAACGGTCAGTCCGGTCAGGGCCACGCGAGCACGGGCTCCGGGAGGCTCGTTCATCTGTCCGTACACGAGGCTGGTCTTGTCCAGAACGCCGCTTTCCTTCATCTCGTTCCAGAGGTCGTTTCCTTCACGGGTCCGCTCTCCGACACCGGCAAACACGGAGAAGCCACCGTGCTCTGCGGCAATGTTCCGGATGAGTTCCATGATGACGACGGTCTTTCCGACACCCGCACCTCCGAAGAGGCCGATCTTTCCGCCTTTGGCAAACGGGCAAAGCAGGTCCAGAACCTTGATCCCGGTCACCAGCATCTCGGTCTGCGTGGACTGCTCTTCGTACGTCGGTGGCTCCCGGTGGATCGGCCAGCGGGTCTTCACCTCAATCGGTCCCACTTCGTCCACGGGGTCACCCGTCACGTTCATGATGCGGCCCAGCACCTCACGGCCCACTGGAGCACTGATGGGGACACCGGTATTCGTGACTTCCAGGCCACGGCTGAGGCCCTCGGTGGCGCCCATGGAGATGGTCCGGACGGTGTTTTCTCCAAGGTGCTGCTGCACTTCACAGATCAGCTTCTCCCCTTCCTGGAGGGGGACTTCCAATGCGGTATAGATTGCGGGGAGGTCGCCGGAGTCGAATGTCACGTCCACCACGGGACCCATGACTTGAACGATTTTGCCTGTGTTCATTGTTCCTGTCCTTGTTTTTGGGAGTTGGGCGGAAGGGTCAGAGCGACTCCGCGCCGCTGATGATCTCAATGAGTTCCTTGGTGATCGCTGCCTGACGGGTGCGGTTGTAGAAGAGTTGCAGTTTATCGATCATCTCTCCTGCGTTCTTCGTGGCACTGTCCATGGCCGTCATCCGGGCAGCATGCTCACCCGCATGCGTTTCCAGAAGGGACGAATACACCTGATTCTGTACATACTTTTCGAGCAACGTGTTCAGGATAGCCTGAGCACTGGGCTCAAAGATCACCTCACGTTCATCGTCTTCCGTCTCCTCCGGAGGAGTGACCGGGAAGAGGGTGTTGAGGGTGGGGCGCTGACTGATCACACTCACATAAGTATTGTACGCGAGGTAAACGCGATCCAACTCGCCCTCCAGGAAGCGGTTGGCCACAGCATCAATCGCCTGCTGAACCGCCTTGAGTTCCTCATGCTCGGGCACCTCGGTAAAGACCTCGGCAACCTTGTGAGCCGTTCGCTTGAAGAAGTCGTTTCCCTTCCGTCCGAAGACGTAGACCTCCGCCGATGCCACTCCTTCGCGCTCCAACAGGGCGTTGGCGGCCTTGCACAGGTTCGTGTTGAAGCCTCCACACAGCCCACGATCGCTGGTGAGCACAATGATGGCGGTGCGGTTGCCTTCCGGGCGCTTGAAGAGGGGCACCTCATCTCCGCTGAAGCGGGCGCTGAGGGAGGAGACCACCTTGCGGAGTTCCTCCGAGTAGGGCTGGGCCGACTTGGCCGCTTCCTCTGCCCGCCGTAGCTTTGCCGCCGACACCATCTTCATGGCGCTGGTGGTCTTTTGCGTCTTCTTGACGCTGTTGATCCGGTTTCGGATATCTTTTAAGCTTGCCATCCGTCTCTTTCAGTACGTTCGAGGCCGAAGCCTCGACGAAGTTCGTTAGGCTTTGAAACTCTTGGAGAACTCATCCAGGGCCTGGTTCAGTTCCGCTTTGATCTCATCATTCAGGGCCTGGGACTGCTCCAGCTTGCCCCGGAGATCGGACTTGTTGGCCCGGACGAAGTTCAGGAAGCCTTCTTCAAACTGCCGCACGGCGCTGGTGGGGTACGGATCCAGGTAACCGTTGGTGGCCGCATAGATGGCAAAGACCTGATCGACCCAGTGCATGGGCTGATACTGAGGCTGCTTGAGCGCTTCCACGAGGCGTTGTCCCCGAGCAAGCTGCTGCTGCGTCGCCTTGTCGAGGTCACTTCCGAACTGAGCAAAGGCTTCTTTTTCCCGGAACTGAGCGAGGTCCAGGCGCAGGGTGCCGGCGACTTGCTTCATCGCCTTCACCTGGGCAGCCCCCCCGACTCGGGAGACGGAAATACCCACGTTAATGGCCGGACGGACACCGGAGTTGAACAGGTCAGCGGTCAGGAAGATCTGGCCATCCGTAATCGAAATCACGTTGGTCGGAATGAAGGCCGAGACGTCACCGCCCTGGGTTTCGATCACGGGCAGCGCGGTCAGGGAGCCGGCTCCCAGTCCGTCGTCCAGCTTGCAGGCCCGCTCGAGCAGGCGGCTGTGGAGGTAGAAGACGTCTCCCGGATACGCCTCACGTCCCGGCGGGCGGCGCAGGAGCAAGGAGAGCTGGCGGTAGGCCA
Source organism: Deltaproteobacteria bacterium (assembly GCA_038150265.1). GTDB lineage: Bacteria > SAR324 > SAR324 > SAR324 > NAC60-12 > JAYPUA01. The sequence goes on from JAYOTF010000003.1 coordinate 32,327, forward strand.
CTGCCTGCTTGGACAGGTCATCGTACACGCAGAGGACGTGCTTGCCGGAGTCTCGGAAGTACTCGCCCATGCTGACGCCGGAGTACGGAGCCAGGAACTGGAGCGGAGCCGGCTCGGAGGCGGTTGCCGAAACGACGATCGTGTAGTCCATGGCACCCGCGTCTTCGAGCTTCTTCACCAGTTGCGCCATCGTGGAGCGCTTCTGGCCGATTCCCACGTAGATGCAGACGACATCGCCGCCCTTCTGGTTGATGATCGTGTCAATCGCAATGGCGGTCTTTCCGGTCTGGCGGTCGCCAATGATCAGCTCGCGCTGTCCTCGACCCACCGGGACCATGGAGTCGATGGCCTTGAGTCCGGTCTGCATCGGCTCATGAACCGACTTCCGGGCCACGATTCCGGGAGCAATGACTTCAATGAGGCGGGTCTCCGTGGTCTCCAGCGGACCCTTGCCGTCAATCGGATTGCCCAGCGGATCGACCACGCGGCCCAGCATGCCTTCTCCAACCGGCACCTCGGCAATGCGCTCGGTTCGGCGGACCTCACTGCCTTCCTTGATGCCCGTATCGTCTCCGAAGATCACGATACCGACGTTGTCTTCTTCCAGGTTGAGCACCATGCCCTGGACGCCATTGGAGAACTCAACCAGCTCTCCCGCTTGAACGCTGTCCAACCCATGAACACGGGCAATACCGTCACCCACCACCAAGACGGTGCCGACTTCTGTCTTTGTTGCCTGCTTATCGAAATTCTCGATTTGCTTTTGGATGATCGCGCTGATCTCTTCTGCTCGGATCTTCATAACTGCTCAACCTTGGATGATGGATTGGCGCACTCGATTCAGCTGATTGCGGAGGCTGCCGTCAATGACGGTGGAACCGATGCGGGTAACAACACCGCCAATGATGGACGGATCGATTTTTACAGTGACCGACACCTCCTTGCCAGAGGTTTGGGACAGTTGGGACTGGAGGCTCTGAACCAGCTCGGCAGAGGGTTCCTGGGCCACCGTGACTTCAGCCTCGACCTTGCCCATCGACGCCTTGACGAGTGCATCAAAGGCAATCGCGATGTCCGGCGCCAGCGCAATGCGGCGCTTGGACAAAAGAAAACGAAGGAAGGTGTGCACGCGGGCGCCGGTGCCCAGCTTCTCCAGCACCGCCACCAGAATGCTTTCCTTTGCGGTTCCGGACACTCGGGACGAGCTGAGGCTCTCGCGCAGGTCCTCACTGAGGGCGTAGGCCTCGGCAAAATCCTGGAGGTCCTGAACAACGGTCTCGAGGCTCTTCTCCGGTTGGGCTAGTGCCAGCAGCGCCTTGGCATACCGGCGGGCGATCACAGCTTGGCTCACAGGGCCTCCTTCGTTTTCAGGTCTTGCACAAAGGACTGCATCAGCTCTTCCTGCTTCTTCCCATTGAGCTGGGCGGTGATTTTTTCTTCAGCGAGCTTGACGGACTCTTCCGCCATCCAGGCGCGCAGTTCCATTTCCGCTTTGCGACGCTCTCGTTGCAGAGCCACCTTGGCCTGCTCGGCCATGTGCTCCACTTCCGCCTTGCCCATCTCCACAATGCGCTGTCGTTCGGCTTCAGCTTCGGTCCGGGCTCGCTCCACCATTGAGGCGGCTTCCTGCTCGAGCTGGGCCACCTTGGCACGGAGCTCCACGAGCTCGCTGTCGGCCCGCTTTTCGGCTTCCCGGGCTTCTTCGAGGTTCTGCCGAGCTTGCTGAGCCGAGCCGTTCAGGGCTGCGCTGATCGGGGCCTTCCCAAAGCGATAGAGGATGAAGATCAGGACGGCAAAGTTGACGACCTTCCAGAGGAAGTCCAGGGAGCTGGAGCCTCCTTCGGCGCCCGCAGCCCAGACAAGGGGGGCCGTCGCGAGCAACAAGCCGGCACTGGCCAGTCCCGCAGTAAACTTGAGTTTCATGGTGGCTTGAGTGTGGGTTTCAGTGGGCGGGTTGATTAACTCAACAAGCGAGAGACGGTCGCCGTGGCAACCTGATCCTTCAGAGTCAACAGCTCCTTGTGGGCTTCATCCACTTCGGCAGCCAGCTCACCCCGAGACTTTTCCAGTAACTCCTCAACAATGACGCGCTCCTTGGCGATCATTTCCTCGCGTTCCTTGAAGCCGGTTTGCTGAATGCTCTGATGCAGGTCTCCCACCTCGGCATAGGCCTGCGCCAAGCGCGTCTCCACCTCGTGGCGGCTGGATTCGATTTCGGCTGAAATCTTCTGCACCTTCTCCTGAGAGGATTCCACTTCCTGGGCGCGGCTGTCCAGCGTTCGCAGGACCGGCTGAAACAGAAGCTTGTTGATCACAAAGATCATGACCAGAATGATCACCAGGGTGACCGTTGGGGTCGCCAGTTGCACGTGCAGGAGACCGAAGTCAGCATTGACTCCTCCCCATGCGTTCTCAACAAAGATCTCTTTGTAATCCATCTCAGCCCGAATGTAAGGTTTGTTAAGAAAAACGTATTAAGTACCTATTTCTCATGAAAAATTCAAGCTCAAGCTTGCTTTAGCCCTCATTTTCGTTCATTTTTTATCGATTAACCTATTCATGCCCCCACCCCCTCCTCTGCTGCCGTTTCGAATTGGCTCCGGATTTGATGTCCATGCCCTTGTTGAAAATCGCCCCCTGATCCTGGGAGGAATTTCGGTTCCGCATGAACGGGGCCTGCTCGGACACTCCGATGCCGATGTCCTCACGCATGCCTTGATGGACGCCCTGCTTGGCGCCCTGGCGCTCGGAGACCTCGGGCAGCACTTTCCCGACACGGATCCCCGTTACCGTGGGGCCGATAGTGTAAGGCTCCTGGACCACGTCGTCCACCTCATTCAGCAAGAGGGGTATGTTTTGGGGAATGCCGACCTGACGCTGATCGCCCAGCGCCCCAAACTCGCCCCGCACCTGCCTGCCATGCGCGAGAACCTGGCGGCGGCCCTCCAGGTGGAGCCCCCTCAGGTTTCCATCAAGGCCACCACCACCGAGAGGCTCGGGTTCACGGGCCGAGAAGAAGGAATTGCCGCGCAAGCCACCGTCCTCCTGCTCGCGGTAGCCAAAAAAGCTTGAAGCCCATGGCAAAGTCCGCTATTTTGGCGGATTATTCATTTTTTGTCTTTCAGCAGATCACCCTACAAAAGGCACGGAACATGGACGCTGCAGCGCAGAAAATTCTGGAGTCCACTCGCAACATTGGTATTTCCGCACACATTGACAGTGGTAAGACCACCCTGACAGAACGCATCCTGTTCTACGCAGGGAAGATTCACAAAATTGAGGAAGTTCGGGGAGGTGGCTCCGGGGCAACCATGGACCACATGGACCTGGAGAAGGAAAAGGGCATCACCATCACCTCTGCCGCCACAACCGTTGGGTGGAAAGACAAGAAGATCAACATCATCGACACCCCTGGGCACGTGGACTTCACGGTTGAGGTGGAGCGTTCCCTGCGTGTGCTTGATGGTGCCATCCTCGTGCTCTGCGGCGTCGCCGGCGTCCAGTCTCAGTCCCTGACCGTTGACCGGCAGATGAAGCGCTACCGCGTGCCGCGCCTGGCCTTCATCAACAAGCTGGACCGCATGGGGGCGAACCCCTTCCGCGGCATCGAGGGCATCCGGGAGCAACTGGGCCTCAACGCCGTCGCCATGCAGCTGCCGATTGGACTGGAAGACGAGCACAACGGCGTGGTCGACCTCGTTACCATGAAGGCCATCTTCTTCGACGGCGACCGCGGGGAAACCGTCCGCTTCGATGAAATTCCGGCGGACATGAAGGACGAGGCGGAAGAGAAGCGTCAGGAGATGCTCGAAGCCGTCTCCATGTTCGATGAGCAGATGATGGAAGACCTCCTTGAAGAGAAGGAGATTCCGGAAGAGGCCATCCACGCCGCCATCAAAAAGGGCGTCCAGAGCCTGGGCCTCTGCCCGGTGTACATGGGAAGTGCCTTCAAGAACAAAGGCGTTCAGGTGCTGCTTGATGCCATCACCCGCTACCTGCCTTCCCCACTGGAAGCAGAAAACATGCGGGCCATCAACCTGGAAGACGAGTCCACCATTCAGCTCAAGGCCGATCCGGACCTCCCCACGGTCGCCATGGCCTTCAAGCTGACCGAAGAGCAGTTTGGTCAGCTGACCTATACCCGCATCTACCAGGGTCGCCTCAACAAGGGAGAGCAGATCGTCAACGTCCGGACCGGCAAGAAGCTGCGGGTGGGACGCATGGTCCGCATGCACTCCAATGACCGCGAGAACATTGACACCGCAGAGGCCGGTGACATCATCGCCATGGTCGGCGTCGAGTGTGCCTCCGGTGATACCTTCTGCGGCGACGGCATCAAGGTGTCCTGCGAATCCATGTACGTCCCGGTCCCGGTGATTTCTCTCGCCGTGAAGGGCAAGGACAACGAGCACCAGATGCGCATGAGCAAGGCCCTGAGCCGCTTCATGCGGGAAGACCCGACCTTCCGGGTGTCGTCTGACGAAGAGTCCAAGGAGACCATCATCTCCGGAATGGGCGAGCTGCACCTCGAGATCTACATCGAGCGCATGCGCCGTGAGTACAATGCCGAGGTCATCGTCGGAGCCCCGCAGGTCAACTACCGCGAAGCCATCACCACCCCAGCCAACTTCGACTACCTCCACAAGAAGCAGACCGGAGGCTCCGGACAGTTCGCTGGAGTTGCCGGCAGCATTGAGCCCCTGGAAGAAGGCGCCGAGGAGAACTTCGAGTTCGTCAACGCCATCTTCGGAGGATCCATCCCGGGCGAACACATCCCGGCTTGTGAGAAGGGCTTCCAGGATGTCATGGAAAAAGGGCCGCTGGCCGCCTTCCCCATGGTGGGCGTCAAGGTGACCCTGAAGGATGGAAAGTACCACGACGTGGACTCCAGTGACCTCGCTTACCGGATTGCCTCTCGCCAGGCGATGAAGCAGGCCGTCGCCAAGGCCCACCCGGTTCTGCTGGAGCCGATCATGAAGGTGGAAGTGGAAACCCCAGCCGACTACCAGGGCTCGGTGATGGGAGACCTCAGCTCCCGCCGGGGCATGATCTACGGCTCTGAAGTCAAGGGAGACGACACCGTGATCACCTGCGGAGTTCCGCTCGGCGAAATGTTCGGCTATGCCACCGAGCTTCGCTCCATGACCGCCGGTAAGGCTTCTTACTCCATGGAGTTTGAGAAGTATTCCGCCGCTCCCGCCTTCGTGCAGGAGAAGGTCATCAAGGAGCGCCAGGAGAAGCTCAAAGACGAAGATTGATCATCGTCTCCACGGACGTGGCCCTCGGGTCACGTCCGTCCCCTCCTTCCTACAAGTAATCCTCTCGATCAATTCCGTAGTTCTGCATCTTCTGATTCAGAGTCCGGCGCGGAACGTCCAGCTCCTCCAGCACCGCCTTGATGCTCCCCTGATGTCGCTTCAGGGCCTGCTCAATGAGCCGTTTTTCATAATCGGCCACCTGCTCCGTCAGCGTCCGTTCCGGACGACCTGAAGCAGGTAGATTCATCCGGGAACGCAGCAGCACGTCCCACCCGGAAGTTCCGGAACTCAAGACAAAGCGCTCGGCCACATTTTTCAGCTCCCGGACATTTCCGGGCCACAGGTGCCGGGTCAGCACATCAATGTCGTGTCCGTTCCGCGGGCGGGCTTCTCGTCCATGTGCCGTTTGCGCCGCGCTGACAAAGTGCTCAAAGAGCAGCGGGATGTCCTCCTGACGGTCCCGGAGCGCCGGCAGAAACAGCTCGGCAACGGCCAACCGGTAGTAGAGGTCTTCCCGGAAGGTTCCGGACTCGCTGGCTTCCCGCAGATCCTGTTTGGTCGCTGCGGTCACTCGAATGTCCACGGCCTTGGCCCGGTTGGCTCCCACACGCAGCACCTCGTGTTCCTGCAGCGTCCGGAGGAGCTTGATCTGCAGGCTCAGCGGCATGCCTTCAATCTCATCCAGCAGCACCGTCCCCCGGTCAGCAAACTCCAGGCGCCCGACCCGTGCCTTGGAGGCTCCCGTGAAGGCTCCGGACTCGTGGCCAAAGAGTTCGCTCTCAAACAGGTTCTCCGGAATCGCTCCGCAGTTGATCGGCACAAAAGCGTTCCGGACCCGAGGGCTGAAGTCGTGAAGGCACCGCGCCACCAGTTCCTTGCCGGTTCCCGTCTCACCATGAATCAGGACACTGGCGTTGGTTTCCGCGAGGTCCAGCACCTGCTGCCGCAGGCGTTCCATGGCTGGTGAGGTGCCCAGCAACCGAGCCTCAATGCGGTTCCGGTTTGAAAGCATCCGGCGCAGGGATTCGTTTTCCAGCACCAGCCGTCGCTGGCGGCACCCTCGCCGGACGGATTCCAGCAGGCGCTCCGGATCATAAGGCTTCTCAATGAAGTCAAAGGCGCCGCTCTGCATCGCCTGCACGGCCATGGCAATGTCGCCGTGCCCTGTCAGCAGGATCACCGGTAGATCCGGAAACGTTTCGTGGAGCTTCTGCAGGAGCTGCATCCCATCCATGCCGGGCATCCGGACGTCTGAAACCACCACCCCGGGGAAGTCCCAGTGAGCCTGCTCCAGAGCCTGAACCGCCGAAGCGCACGGAGTGACCTCAAAGTCATAAAGCTCCAGCCACTGCTGTGCCGACTGGCGGACCGGTGCTTCATCATCAACAAACAGAACGTTTCGAACTTCACGCATAAGCAGCAAGAGGGAGGACAAGGATGAAAGCAGCGCCTCCGGAGTCTCGGTTGGCCGCCCGGATGTGTCCCCGGTGGGCCTGAGCGATGCCATAGGCGATGGAAAGCCCGAGCCCCAACCCCTGCCCATCTTGCTTGCGCGTGAAGAAGGGCTCAAAGAGGTGGGGCAGGTCTTCCGGATCAATGCCGGGGCCGGTGTCGAGGAACTCCACCTGAACCTGGTGCTCGTCCTGAGCCGCCCGGATGATGAGTTCCTGATGGGGAACCGCCTCCATCACATCCAGCGCATTGGAGATGAGGTTGACAAAGAGCTGCTGGAGCTGAAGCGGGTCCCCAGTGACCTCAATCGGCTCCTCCCACCCTTCAGTCCGGATGCTCAGAGACGGATCTTCCCGGCGTTCCACAAACAGGTCCAGCGCATACCGGAGGACCGCGTTGAGGTTGGCCTGAGTGGCGGTCTGTTCAGACTTGCGGGCAAAGACCTTGAGCTGCCGGGCAATCGCCGAGACGCTCTGAACCAGCGTCAGGAGGCGTTCGAGGTTTTCCTCAACGACCTCCACCCGCTTCTTCTGCAGCAGCAGCCGGGAGCTGGCCACAAAGGTCTGCATCGCCGTCAGGGGCTGGTTCAGCTCATGGGCAACGGCAGCAGACATCTGCCCCAGGGCAGCCAGCTTTCCTGCCTGAATCAGCTCCCGTTGCGTGGCCTGAAGCTCTCGGGTCCGCTCGTCCACACGCTGCTCCAGTTGGTCCCGAGACTCCTGAAGCGACCGCATCTTCGCCAGCCGTTCACGTTGAAACAGGGCCAGCGCGCTCAAGAGCCCGAGGATGCCCAGAGCCGCCAGCGCCGATTCTCCCGCTCGCTGCTGCACCGGTGTCAGGGGCGTCAGGTAGTAAAGGGTCCAGCCCAGCTCTTCCAGCGGCAGCTCCTGCACCATGTACTCTCCCACCGCATCTTCCGGAACCGTCAGCAGGCGTGAGGCAGACCACCAGGAGGGCTTCACCGCTCCGAGTGGTGCGAGGCTGACGCCTTCGTACTGGCGTTGCTGCTGAATGGAACGCTGGTCCTCTTCACTGAGGAGCCGGAGGGTCTGGAAGCGCCACTCCTTGCGACTCGAGAGGGCAATCACCCCACGGGCATCGGCCACCAACACGTTTTCCTGGGCGGTCGACCAGTCGGTCTGCAAGCCCTCCAGGCTGATCTTCACCACTGTGACGCCAGCGACCGTGCTGCGGCGAGAGACCGAGTGAGAGATGTAGTAACCCGGCTGGCCCGTTGTGGTGCCAATGGCATAAAACCGACCTGTTCTCTGTGAGTAGGCCTGCTGAAAGTAAGGGCGGTACAGGAAGGACTTGCCAATCAGGGAATCAGCCGCCTCAAAGTTACTGGACGCGACGGTGGTGCCTTGATCATCGAGCACATAAAGCAGGGCGGCGCCCGAGCGCTCGGCCACCCGCTGGAGCTTGCGGCTCACATGAGCCTGCAGCGGTGCGCGCGTAAAGTCCTGACTCCGGAGCAGCGCCTGCACCGAAGGATCTTCTGAAAGGATAAAGGGCAGGTACTGGTACTGGGCAATGGCTCCGCGAAGGCTGCTTCCGTAAAGGCTGAGGCGCGAGGTCGCCTGCTCCTGAAGCTCGGCCTCAGCAGTCCGCCACCCCTGGTAGGCCGCCAGAGACGTCAGGCCTCCGACTCCGATGAGGAGCAGAAGGCCAATGAGGAAGCGTCGAGGAGGGACTTGCGAAACCATTGGCCTTCTGGAAGGAGGGTCCTCCGGACAGAGGAATCCGGAGGTGGGTGCGTTACTGCTGCTCGCTATTCAGCGTCTTGCCATGCTCGGTCCAGAACTTCTTGGCGCCGTCGTGGACAGGCGTGACAATGCCGGTCAGGCCGGCATCAATGCTCATGGCCTTCGCCGTGGACTTCACCGAAACCAGGTACTTCAGGCCGGCATCCGCAAAGACCTGCTTGACGGCGTCATAGACAATGTCTTCCGAGACGTGGCGTCCAGCAGTCCACAGCGCTGAATCCTGCACGGTGACGACATCGTAGTCGACTCCCTGATAAGTTCCAGCAGGAATCACCACCTTCGAGTAGAAGGGGTAATCCTTGAAGAGCTTTCCGTTCTTCTCTGCTTCCGCATAGACCTGAATCAGGCGGATGGGATTGGAGGCCGCAGCCTGAATCACGGAAGAGTTCGGGAATCCGGCAAAGACCCAGAGGGCTGCTACCTGGTTGTCTCCCAACGCCGAGGCGCCCTGGTTGTAGCCGACAAACTGCGGGTCGATCTTGTCCCAGATGCCCACGCTCTCAAAGTACCGCTGAGCCGAGGCAGCCGCTCCGGAGCCAGCCGCCCCCACAGCCACCTTCTTGCCCACCAGTCCTTCAACGGTGGTGATGCCCGAGTTTTCCAGCACAATCAGGTGAGCCGGAGCACCGTAGAGGTAGGCCACCGCGTGAACGTTCCGGTACTTCTTCGTGTCCTTGGTCAAGCGTCCGTTGCGTCCCAGGTAGAGGTCTCCGGAGTAGGTGATGCCAAAGTCGGCATCCTTGGAATTCACCCGGCGCAGGTTTTCCACCGAGCCCGCAGAGGCCATGTTCGACACCTCAAGGTCCCCCATGTTCTTCGACAGGTAGGTGGACATGCCATTGGAGAAGTACTGGAAGGTCCCTCCGTCTGGGCCACCCGAGAAGGCCAGGTACTTTTGGGCGGAAGCCGGAGTGGCCAGCAGCAGGGCAGCTGCCAGGGTCGACGTCAGCGCCGAGGCCGTTTTGCGAAAGATGCGGTTCAGTTGCATGAGGTTCTCCTATTAGGTTAAACAAACGTCAGCACCCGGCGTTCCGGATGCCGCACACCCGGTTCACCCCTGCTCCCGGTGGGGGACAGCGGGACGGTGGGGCACCGTCAGAACCGGAATGGGCGAATTGCGGACCACCCGCTCCGCCGTTGAGCCAATCAGCACATGCTCCAGTGCCGAATGCCCCGTACTCCCCAAAATGATCAGATCGGCCTGCACGCGTTCGGCCTCAAGCAGAATCTCCCGGAACCCGACTCCGGCCAGAACCTGTGCCGTCCAGTGCTGTTCGGCAAAGTGCTGGTGGCAAAAGGCCTGAAGGTCTTCTTCTGCCACCCGAAGCACCTCATGGCTCAGGGACTGAAAGACCTCATCGGTCAGGCGCTTGCGTCGACGGTCCACCAGCTCGGTTACCACATGAACAACATGCAGTTGAGCGCCAGTGAGCTTCAGCAGTTCGTGGACGTACTTACAGGTTTCCTCGGCTCCTTCAGAAAAATCTGTGGCCAGTAACAGGGTTTGAAATTGAGTCACACCTTCCTCGTGTCAGTCATCAGGAAACGGCGGGAGAAGTCGCTTCGGCATCGCGCTGGATCCACCAAACGAGAGCCACCAGCACGAGTCCAGCGGCATCGGTTTCAAAGGTTGGCCAGTACAGCAGGAAGGTGGCCACCCCCAGCACGATCCACTCATAAAGCCTGGTGCGCCTCCGGAAGAACCCCATGGAGAAGGCACTGAACGCGATGGTACCCAGTACTGCTGAGAGGAAGGCACTGAAGATTTCCAACGGGGAGCCCTCCAGCAACATGCCCGGGACGTAGGCAAAGAGCAGCGGCATCACGTAGAGCAGCTTGGCAAACTTGAAGGACGTCCACCCGGTCTTCCACGGGTCGGCTCCGGCAATCGCGGCTCCCGCATAGGCCGCCACACACACCGGAGGCGTGATGTTGGAGTCCTGCGAGAGCCAGTACACGATCATGTGCGCGGCAATAACCGAAACGCCATACTGCCCCAAAGCCGGAACCGCCAGGACCGCGACAATCAGGTACGCCGCTGTCACCGGAACCCCCATTCCCAGCACCAGAGAGGCAATCGCAATCAGCACCACCGCCAGCAGCAGGCTTTCGCCCGCCATCGAGATCACCAGGTCTGAAAACTTCAGGCCCATGCCGGTCAGCGAGATGGTTCCCACAATGACCCCAATCACCCCAATGGTTGCGCCCACCACCAGTGTGCTGTCTGCGCCCTTGAGCACCGCATTCCAGACCTCTCTGGGGCCCATTCGGGTCTCTTTCTTGACCCAGCTGATCGCAATGCAGGAGAGCGTGGCCCAGAAGGCCGCGTTTCCGGGAGACCGCCCCATGAACATCAGAACCGTGATGATGATCAGCGGCAGCGAGTAGTACCAGCCGTCCTTGAGGACCACCTTCCAGGGCGGCACCTCTTCCGAAAGGTCCAGCCCCCCCAGCCCTTGCTTCTTGGCCTCAAAGTGAATCATCCCAAACACGGAGAGGAAGTAGAGCAGCGCTGGTCCCACTGACATCAGCATGATGTTGGCGTAGGAAATACCGGTCAGCTCAGCCATCAGGAACCCTCCGGCGCCCATGATCGGGGGCAGAAACATGCCACCAATTGAGGCCGACGGCTCAATTGCTCCCGCAACATGGGGCTTGAAGCCCGCTCGTTTCATCAGTGGAATCGTGAAGGAGCCGGTCGAAACGGTGTTGGCAATGGCCGACCCGGACACGGAACCAAACAGCGCTGACGAAAGCACTGCGACCTTGGCCGGCCCGCCCGTTGCGCCTCCGGCAATGGCCAGTGGGAGGTCAATGAAGAAGCGTCCGGCTCCGGAAGCCTGCAAGAAAGCCCCAAAGAAGATGAAGAGGATGACGTAGGTCGCCAGAACGTTGGCCATGACCCCAAACACGCCGTTGGTGGTCAGAAACAGCGAGGTGGCCAAGCGCTCAAAGCGAAAGCCTCGGTGGGCCAGCAGGTCCGGAAGGTAGGGGCCAAAGAGCCCGAAGCAGATCATGCCAATGCCAATGAGGGTAATGGACCAGCCCAGCACGCGACGGCACACCTCAAGAGAAAGCAACAGCCCCACAATGCTGACCAGCATGTCGACCTCATTTTCGGCACCCGCCCGGTAGTTCAGGTCTTCAAACTGGCTGATCCAGTACAGCACGGTGACCGCCATGCCCGTCGCCAGGATGTGGTCGCTGATGCTTGGGATGTTCCTGGAAACAGAAAGAAGCTTGCGATCCAGAAACGCCAGAGGCAGCGCCAGTACCGGAATCAGCAAGAGGGTGTAGAGGAGATTGCCCAGATCCTGCTCCAGGGCGAGGGAGAGGCCATCGTACTCCCAGGTTTCCTGGAAGAGGCCAATCTGCTGGTAGAAGCTGGTGAAGTCGTCAAAGAAAAGGCTTCCGGAAAGCAGCACCGCCAGCAAGGCACCGGCTGAAAGCGCCATCAGGTCATGCGCCAGCTTGCCTCCTGCGGGATAGAGCAAAAAGACCAGGACACAGGTAATCAGTACGTAGATGCCCAGGTGATACTGCGTCCCAAGCGCCTGGAAGCCGGCTCCGTAAAAGTAGATCAGCACCAACGCTGCGGAAAGCCCTGAGGCTCCCCAACGCCAGATGCTGCCGAGTGAACGCTCCGTTTTGCTTTCCTGCTCCAGCAACGCCTGCAGGCGAGCCTCGTTTTCAGAATCCGGCTCAATGGCCTGGTTGCTCTCAATCACGTTTGCCTCCTTAACCGCTTGCGCCCGTTGCGCTGTTCCCACTGCGGGATCCTTACCGCTTTCCTTTCAGCAAGCCGGAGACCAGATCGATTCTATTTTCAGAGTACTGTTTTTATGATTTATTTTAAAAGACCACCCTCCGGAATGAGCAAAAAATCGCTCATCAAACTTCCGGAATGAGCAAAAAATCGCTTATTCACTTGGAAGCCCAGTAGGGCCCTGCGGCGTGCGCTTTGGAAAAAGAGAGGAACAGGGGGGAGACGCAAGGAACCTCCGGAGTCAGGCGCTCCGGAGGCTGGGGTCACGGGTCAGACGCCGTAGAATTCAGCGACTTTGCGGGTAACGTACTGGAGGGCCTCATCGCTGACTCCGGGGTAGACCGGAAGGGAGAGGATCGACTGCGCGGCGGTGTTGGAGACCGGGAAGTCTTCCTCACGGTACCCCAGGGAGGCGAAGCATTCCTGCTTGTGGAAGGGCAGCGGGTAGTAGATCTCGGAAGCAATCCCTTCTTGCTGCAGGAAGTCCCGCAGCTCGTCTCGCTTCAGCGCCCGGACCATGAACTGGTTGTAGATGTGCCGATGCGGAAGGGAGGCGTCGTGCACGGCTTCAGGCAAGCGCACAAACTCATTCAGGCCCGCTTGCTCAAACAGCTCCTGGTAGCGGTTGGCGTTGTGCTGGCGTTGCTCATGCCACTCGTCCAGGCGCTTCAGCTTCAGCCGCACCACCGTTGCTTGAATCGGATCCAGCCGGAAGTTTCCGCCAATGACCTTGTGGAAGTAGCGCTGTTCGCCACCATGAACACGCTTGATCCGCATCTTCTGAGCCAGCTCCGGATCATTGACGGAAATGATTCCACCGTCTCCGATGCCCCCCAGGTTTTTGGAAGGAAAGAAGGAAAAACACCCTGCTGCCCCCACGCTCCCGGCCCGGTGTTTTTTGCCCTGGTAGAGGCACTCGGCCCCAATCGCCTGCGCGGCATCTTCCACCACCGGGACCCCCAGTTCGGCCGCAATTTCCATGATGCCATCCATGTCGGCACACTGGCCATACAGGTGCACCGGCATGATCGCCTTCACGCGGCTTCGCTCTTCGGCACTCAGGCCCTGCAGCACCACACGGATCTGCTCCGGATCCAGGTTGAAGGTCACAGGATCAATGTCCACAAACACCGGACGCGCGTTGAGACGCGCAATCACGCCAGCAGTCGCAAAAAACGAGAAATCCGTGGTCAGCACCAGGTCGCCAGGGCCCACATCCAGGGCCATCAGGGCGAGCAGCAGCGCATCGGTGCCCGACGAGACCCCTACTGCATCAGCCGTCCCACAGTAGGCAGCAATCTCCTTTTCCAGCTCATCCACCTCCGGCCCCATGATGTAGCGGGTCGAGTCGATCACCTGTGTTACGGCTTCCAGGATTTCTGCCCGCATCTCTTCCAGTTGCGGTTTCAGGTCAAGAAGCGGAATGGTCATTTCCGGCATGGGGCCCTCGTTCTAGCAAAGAGTTAAAGCAACACACGAATGTCATAAAACGCGTGCGTGTACGCTGCGGCAGCAAAGCCCCGGATGTAGTACAGCACGGTAAACAGCAACCCGGCAATCCAGCGGAACAGAAAGCTGTAGAAGCTGAAGGTGTCGGCCATGTTGCCGACGTAGTGGCTCAGGGAGAACAGAAACGCGGCTACCGTGACTGCGATCAGGGCGGCCCAGAAGTCACTCCGCAACAGGGGCCGGAGCAGAAACAGCAAAAAGTTCAGCAGCAGCACCCGGAAGAAGAGTTCCTCAAACAGCCCGGCCCCCAGCGAAAGCGCAAGGTTCTGCAGCAGGCCCGAGCTTCCGTACGCGCCAACCGACAGCAGGATGGGACTGAGGATCAGGTGGATCACCAGCCCAAACACCAGGCTATAGGCCAGGGATTCGAGCATCAGCAGGCCAATGTACTGGGCCCGGAGGGAAATGCCCTGCGACAGCATCTTGGCGGGAACCAGCAGGGCCAGGGCTCCCACAATCATCACAAAGGGGATCAGCGGCGGGCTGACTTCAAAAGCACGGAGGAAGAAACGAATCCAGACATCGGCAGCATTCCGGACCGCCCAGTATCGGGTTTCCGTCAAGACGACCAGGACCTCGTACCCGACCAGGAGCGGGATGGCGAGGACAACCGAATAGAAAGGAGAGCGGGTGGCCTCCAGGTACTCACGCATGTGAGGCGTCAGAGGCGGGTGATGTTGGCTTCGCTGACAAAGTTCAGGCGCTTGAGACGAGTGGCTTCCGAGTTGGCTTGGCCTCGGGTGAGTTTCCCAACGCGAACACGATACCAGACCTGACTGGTCTGGGAAACATACTTGTCCACATACGCCTCGCGGAACCCGTTCTCATTGAGCCGTGTGACCATGTCTTCTGCCATCTTCAGCACCCGGTAGGCGGCCACCTGAATGGTGTAGGTCCGGTCTGGCGCAGGTACCGGTTTTGGAGGAATGGGCTTGGGCTTTTCCGGAGCAGGGCTGGGCACCACGGCGACCGGCTTCGAGGGAGACGGCGGCGCTGGAACTCCGGCTTCTCCTGCCTGCGCACTCACTTCCGCCTGGTTCACTTCGTCTGCCAGCACACTGGTGCGTTCCCGGAGTTTGCTCAGGTTTTCCAGGTCAATGGCCGGTTCATCGGCCGGCTCTTCTGCCAGCTGGAAGAACTGCATCTGTTCGGGGCTGACTTCCTCACCCGCCCCATCTTGAGGCAGGGGGGCCAGGAGGTCGGCTTCGGGACTGCGGAGGCTCTTGCCTGAGGTGAAGCCCAGATAAAACGCCAGCACCAGACTGAGGGTGCCAAGCGCTACCAATGAGGTCGCCTGAAGGGTGGTGAGCTTGAGGTTAATGAGCGGTTTTGGCTTCGATGCTGCCATTACTGGATTTGGGAAACGTCCAAGGACCCTGAAGTGTCGGGAAGTTCAAGGCGTTCTGAAGCTGCAGAAGGAATTCGCCTCGCGACACCTCACGAGCGCCCATGCTTAACAGATGCGTCGTGGGCATCTGACAATCGATAAACTGCATTTGCAGGGAACGAGCCAACTCACTCAATTTGGCCAACGCGACCTTGGAGGCATTGCTTTCAAGGCTAAACATCGACTCGCCAAAGAAGGCTCGCCCCAGAGAAACCCCATACAGCCCGCCCACCAGGCGTCCCTCGCGCCAGCATTCCACGGAATGAGCCAGGCCTTCCTGAAACAGTTCGGTGTAGGCCTCCTGCATCGAGTCGGTGATCCAGGTGCCCTTTCCTTCCTCCAGGCGCAGCTCCGCACAGTGCCCAATGACTTCCGCAAAGGCGGTGTCGACCCGCACCTCAAAGTACTCGCGGCGGAGCACCTTCCGGAGGCTCCGGGACACGCGGATCTCCTCGGGGTAGAGCAGCAGCCGAGGATCCGGACTCCACCAAAGCAGGGGCTGCCCCTCTTCATACCACGGGAAGATGCCGTTGCGGTAGGCTTCAATGAGCCGAGGGGTTGACAGGTCTCCGCCAATGGCCAACAGGCCATCCGGTTCCGCCTCATGGGGATCCGGAAACATGGGCAGATTCTTCATCAACCGATAGACGGGCATGGGAAAGGGGGAGTGACAGGAGTCCGGACCCAGCGGCCCGGACCAAGAGGCGGGTGATTAAGCGAACTGCGATGCGACGTAGTCCCAGTTCACCACGTTCCACCAGGACTCAATGTAAGCCGGGCGGGCGTTGCGCTTGTCGACGTAGTAGGCGTGCTCCCAGACGTCGAGGGTCAGGATGGCCTTCTGTCCGGAAGTCATGGGCAGGCCCGCGTTGCTGGTGTTGACGATTGCCAGCGAACCGTCTTCCTGCTTCACCAGCCAGGTCCAGCCAGAGCCGAAGTTGCCGGCTGCAGACTTGGAAAACTGGTCCTTGAAGTCCGCAAAGGAGCCAAAGGCGGCGTTGATCGCATCCGCGAGTGCGCCGGTCGGCTCGCCACCACCGTTGGGGCCCATGCAGTTCCAGTAGAAGGTATGGTTCCAGACCTGTGCCGCGTTGTTGAAGACACCGCCGGCAGAATTCATGATGATCTCTTCGAGGCTCTTGCCTTCGTGCTCGGTGCCAGACACCAGGTTGTTCAGGTTGGTCACATAAGCCTGATGGTGCTTGCCGTAGTGGAACTCCAGGGTCTCCGCAGAAATATGGGGCTCCAGTGCGTCTTTTGCGTAGGGCAGTTCGGGCAGAGTAAATGCCATTTTGATCTCCTTGAATAAGAGGTTGGGTCGTGATCTTGGGGGTAAAGGTTCCATCCAAAAGGATAGCCACCAGCCGAGCAGGCTTTCAAGAGAAAACTTGGGCCACCTGCTGGGCCTGAGCCAGATGCAGAAGCTTTTCCGCATCAAATCCGGAGGTCCGTTGCGTCGGCAGGTCAATGACTGCATGGGCCAGCTCCTGGTAGCGTCGGCGACGTTCCGCCAGCAGCAGCGGGTAGCAGCGCCGCAGGGCCACGTCCGGTGCCTCTTCCGGCTGACGCTGGTAGGCGCCTCCCCAGATCACCGGTTTCGGATCCTCCAGGAAGGTCTGCAGCATCTGCTGATCCTGCTCGGGGGCACTGCTCAGGTAGATCATCAGCACCTGACTCCGGAGACGATCAATGGCTTCCGGAGGCAGGTAAATGAAACTCCCCGTGGTATCAATCACCACCTTCTGGTCCGGAGCCAGTGTGTTCAGGCGTTCACAGAGGGTCTCGGTGACCCGCTCTTCCCAGCGCAGGTACGTGGCCTCGGCTTCTGGGTAACGGCGTTCATACGGGTGCCCCATCCAGCGGGCCAGGTCTCGGGTGGAGCGCAGGTCCAGAGACGCGTCCTGACCCAGCGCCTCAGCGATGAGCTCGTCGCAACTCCAGCGCAAGAACCCCAGGGCCTCGAGGTGCTGCGACCAGTGAGACTTGCCCACTCCGGACATGCCCACCAGCGCAACACGCCCCGGTAACTCGGTTGGTTCCGAACTCATCAGAACGGCATTCGCTTAAACAAGAGGGATCTGCAAAATGTCGAGGTACTGTTCATCATCCAGACGAAACAGTCCCTGCACCTCGGAAGAAATGCTCACCCGCACTCGGTCGGGGTCCAGTCCGATGACGGTGTGGGTGTCCCCTTCAATCCGCAAGAAGTACAGCAGGGTCAGCCGATCCTGCATTTCTTCATAGTGGAAGCCAATTTTCAGGGATTCTTTTTGAATGAGCCGGGTGAGGAGGTGGGGAACCCGTTCATCGGTTTGGCCCGGGAGGGTCTTGAGAGCTTCGGTGTAGGGAAAGCTCCGAATGGCGTACTGAAGAATGACCTCTTCCAGTCCCTGATCCAGGCGGTGGTGGGCGGAAGCGGCGTTGGTCTGCAAAGCCTGTTCGGTACTCATGAACTCCTTATCGGGAATGGTTCATGCCCCTCGTGATTTGAGGCTAATACTCCTAAAGTGTAACAGCATTTTTCAATTTTTAGCAAAACCAAATTTCAGGCATCAGTTCCGAAGAAACCCAAATGCCTCCTCAGGAGTTCCCCCAGTTGGGGCTCACTTCGTCCATGAATTCAGGCCTCTGCAGCAGCATCCCCCGCTTTCATCCCCAACCAATTCCGGAGGGTCGCTTCGTCCAGCAGCGTGACGCCGAGTTGCTCGGCCTTGGTCCGCTTCGATCCGGCGTTGGCCCCCGCAAGCAGGAAGTCCGTCTTCTTGGAGACGCTTCCCGTCACGTTGGCGCCCGCCTCTTCCAGGCGCTGCTTCCAGACGTCTCGAGGCTCAGTCAGCGTGCCTGTGATGACGACCACCTTGCCTTCCAGCTCAGCCACCTTCTGCCCAGCCTGCTCGCTCGCCTGAGGTTCCACACCGTGTGCCAGCAAGCGGTCGACAAACGCCTGCTGCTCTGGATTCCGGAAAAAGTCTGACACCGACTTCGCAATGATCGGCCCGACCTCACCGATGCGAGAGAGCTCTTCCTGAGAAGCCTCTCGAAGGGCCGTCAGGGTTCCCAGTCGGCGGGCCAACAGTTTGGCCGTCTTCTCTCCCACATGCGGAATGCCGAGCGCATGCAGGAACGCTCCAAGCGGACGCTGCTTGGAGCCCTCAATGCCGGTGACCACGTTCTGTGCGGATTTGGGTCCCATCCGCTCCAGCTGCGCCAGGTCCTCCGCCTGCACGGAATACAGGTCGGCGGCATCTCCGATCAAGCCGGCGGCAAAGAGCTGCTCAACGAGCGCTGGGCCAATCGTCTCAATGTCCATCGCCTTGCGGGAGACGTAGTGAAGCACCCGTTCGCGCTGCTGAGCAGGACACCCCAGGTTGGGGCACCGCCAATCGACCTCTCCGGAACCCTGCTCTGCCGGGGTGTCACAAACCGGACACGCCTGAGGCGGCAGCACCGGAACCGCCTGGGCCCAGCGTTGAGCCGCATCCACCGCCACCACCTTGGGAATGATCTCCCCGCCCTTCTCCAGCGTCACGGAATCGCCAAGGTGCAGGCCCAGGCGAGCCACCTGGTCGTAGTTGTGAAGCGTGGCGCGAGACACGATGGTGCCGTTCAGCGAGACGGGATCCAGGATCGCTACCGGGGTCAGGGAACCCGTCCGGCCCACGCCAATCTCCACAGCCCGCAAGACCGACGTCGCCTGCTCGGCTGTAAACTTGAACGCCCGGGCCCAGCGTGGGGACTTGGCGGTGTAGCCGGCCTGTTCCTGCAGCGCCAGGGAGTTGACCTTCACCACCACCCCGTCAATTTCGTAAGGCAGGGCCTCATGGTGGTGCTCCCAGTGCTCACAAAACGCCACTACCTCGTCAATGGAAGACACCCGACGGGCTTCGGGGTTGGTGGGCAGCCCCCACTGTTCCAGTTGTTCCAGACACCCAAAGTGAGTCGCCGCCATGGGGCCCTCCACCTGATTGTACAGGAACAGGCTCAGGCGACGGCGACGGACCTCGCTGCTGTCCAGCATCCGCAAGGAACCTGCGGCCGCATTCCGAGGATTCTTGAAGGATGCCTCGCCTTGTGCTTCCCGGCGCTGGTTGAGTCGCTCAAAGTCGTCCCGCGCCAGGTACACCTCACCCCGGACTTCCAGGGTGAGCGGTTCCGGAAGTTGGTGGGGCAGGCCCTGGACGGTCTTCAGGTTGGGGGTCACCTCGTCCCCTTCGTTTCCATCTCCTCGCGTCACCCCCACCGTCAGGGCTCCGTTTTCGTACTGCACCGAAACCGCAAGGCCGTCGATTTTCAACTCGCAGACGTACTCCACCTCCGAGGTCCCCAGGAGCTTCTTCAGGTCAGCATCCCACTCCCGGATTTCTTCGAGCGAGTAGAGGTTGGAGAGGCTCAGCATCGGAATGCGGTGGGTCCGAGTGGGAAAGGACTGGAGGGGCTCTGCCGAAACCTGGGCCAGGGGAGAAGCGGCCTGGTCTTCAGGATGCTCCTGGAGCCACTGCTGGACCTGCGTGACCCGCTCATCGTAAACCGCATCCGAAACCAGAGGTTCGGCTTCGCAGTAGTAAGCGTGGCGGTAGCGGTGGAGTTCTTCGAAGAGGGAGGAGGGGGCAGTCATGATCATTCTGGAAGTCTAGGGAGGGGGGCTACCCTCCAATTTCTTTGGTCAGACGACTCTGAAGCTGGGGCACTCCGGCTTGATTGGAGATGGACCGCAGGCGCTCCACCGCCTCCTTGACCATGGCCTTGTGCTCCTCCGGAGGGTCGACCTTGAAGAGCCGGTAGGCGGCGGATTTCATTTGACAGAGTTGCCCGAACTTGAAGAGGATCGCGACCTCCACCGGTTGCCGGGGCGTCGCTCCCACCTTCTTCATCGCTCGCTTGATGGCCGCAAGCGCCATTGCCGAGCTTTGCAGACCGTCGTGCTTGGCAGACTCGTCCTGACTCAACGAGCCCTGGAGGATCCGCAAGCGTGCCTGAATCTCGAGGATGCGAGCGTCGTGGTAGCCCGTGAGTGGATTGTTCCGCTCCAGTCGCTGCATCGGGTCCATGATGTTCCGGCGCGCTTTTTCCGCAGGAGGAATAAACGCCAGGGCTTTCAGCATCGGATCAACGCCATACTTGATGTCACCAAAGAGTATTTTTCCCGACAGCATCAATTCCCGCGTATTCAATTCGTAGTCGTTTTCATCCTGCGGAACTTTCAACAATTGAGCGCATTCCTGCAGAAAGGAAACCCCACTTTTTGTTCGCTGAACCTGCTCCTTGATCATCGAGTCCGCGCCCCCGGACTGTAGCCGCATCAGGTCCCGCTTGAAGAACGCATACAGGCTGGCAAAGTAACGGAACTGCGCCTTCCCCGCCACCCGGATGCGCTGGAGGGTGAGGACGTCGCCATCCAGCTCCACGAGCGTCAGCAGGTAGGCGTCACGTGCCGCCACCAGATCATCCTTGCGGCAGTTATCCAAAAAGTGCTGAACCAGCCCCAATCGCATCTCGGTGTTCCCCGGATCCGAAGCCAGTTTTTCGGAGTACGCGCGGGCCACATCATCCCCAATGATGGCAGCCAGGCGGCTACCGAAGGCATCCATTTCATTGGCCTGCCCTGACTTGCCTCCATGAACCGACAGCCCCTGCAAGACGCCGGAAACGATTCGACTCTTGCGGTGGCTCCGGACCTGAGACGCCGGTTTTTCGACGTCTTTACGGAGCGCCTCAAATACCGCAAATGGGGAGATGACTTCAGGGAGTTCTCGAAGAGATGTTGCGATTTGCTCTGCCAAAATCTAACTCGTTGAGAGGACCGAATAAGCCAGAAGACGCTAAGGGAACTCTACCAGCTTTGCAAGTTGTTTACACCACTCGCAATCCGGAGAAACCCGGATTTCTTCACTCAGGAAGACAGGTTTCATGCAAGCGCGCCAGCTCCTTGCGTTTTCCCAGTACAATAACCGTATCCTGCTCCTGAAGAAAGGTCTCTCCACTCACATCAAAGTGCCGCTCGCCTTTCCGGATCACCGCCAGGATTTTGACAAAGCTGCTCAAATGCAGCTCGCTCAGTTTTTTCCCGGCAATGGCCGAACGGTCCGGAAGCTGGATCTGATCCAGCGCCCAGTCATCGTTGTCAATGTCGAGTGCAAAGCCGAGGAAGTCCATCACGTCCGGACGGAGCAGCGTGTGCACCACCTGGAAGCCTCCGAGCTCAAAGGGAGAGAGGACGCGGTTCGCTCCCGCGCGGACCAGCTTCTTCTCCATCATGGGCTCAGAGGCCCACGCGACAATGTTGAGGCTCGGGTTCAGCTGCCGGGCCGAGAGCACCAAAAAGGCATTGTCGGCATCATCCCCCAGGATCGCGATCAGCCCCTTCGCCTTGTCAATGCCCGCTTGCTCCAGGAAGTGGTCATCCGTCGCATCTCCATGAATGCTGAGCATCTCCAGCTCCTCAGCCACACCTACCCGCTCCGAGGCATTCTCAATGACGACAAAGGGGATCTTGTGATTCAGGAGCTGCCGGCACACCGCCCGTCCCTTGCGTCCCAGGCCGCAGACAATGTAGTGGCCCTGCAGTTGTTTCATGTACCGCTCCTTCTTGAGTTTCCGGACCAGCGTGTGGATGCCCCCCTCGGTGATGAAGGAAAAGACGGAGGCAATCGAGTAGGCCACCGTTCCCAAGCTAACAAAAATCAGGACAATGGTGAACATCCGTCCACCAAAGCTCAGGGGCTGAGTCTCTCCGTACCCGACCGACGAGATGGTGATGATCGTCATGTAGAGCGCGTCCTGCCAGTCCCATCCCTCAATGAAGATGTATCCGATGGTACCGGTCAGCACCACAACCGGGGGCAACAGGGTCAGCCAGAGGAGTCGACCAAAAATCATGGGCCCGTTCCTCGTTCCCAGCGCTCCAGCACCCGCCGTAGCTGTTCCGGAGGGCATTGAAACTGACGAGCCTTCGGCGGAACCAGCACCTCATGCCCGCGTCCTCCTGTGGCCTGCACCAGCTGTTCGTAACAGCCGCCCCCACTCTTGCGGACCGGGCGGATCTCCAGCACCCGTGTCTGCGGAGGCGCAAAGAGCAGGTTGGTCAGCCCGGCTCCATGCGGAGCCACCACCCACTCAGCCTGGCGAAACAGCGCCACTTGCTCTGGAATTGAATGAGTTTCCAGCATCACCGGTTCCACACCAAAGGACTCCATGACAGGTAACAGTTCCGACTCATTGACCAGGTGCCGCCGCGTTGCCTGAGCCCGGGAAAGGTACACCCGCCGCCGACGTTTGAGGGGCTGAGGCGGCACCACCTCTTCAAAAAACCGCTGCAGCCGCTGAGCCTTGGCCACCGACCACTCCTCCGCTTCATGCCCCGGAACCCAGAGCGCCTCCGGGACCCAGGCTCCCGGCTTCAGGCGCTGCACCGGCCATCCGGATGCCGTCAGGAAGGCTTCAAACGCCTGCGGCCAATCGGGACGAACCAGCACCGGAAGCCGGGGGGCCAGGAGCAGTTCCGGAAGCAGGTCGGTCAGCAGGTGGTAGTAACTGTTCAGGTGCGGGTGCAGCCCCCAGTGAAAGGTGCCGGAGAGTTCCTGGGCCTGCTCGAGCTGCGGCAACGCCTCACGCAGCCGCCACCCCATGTGCCGAAACGCCTTGCCCTGAGTCGGGTTTTCCTCCGGGTGGACCCGGCTCCAGCGAAAGCGCTGGAAGTGGAACCACAGCGCCTCGTCTGTCACCACCAGCCCATCCGGACTGGAGACCAGGGGCTGCTTCAGCCTCAGCGTGCTTGCCTGCTTCATCCAGATTTTGCGTTGCACCTCTGCTGAAAGTTCTGCACCCTGAGCCTGTTCCGCCCCTCACACCGGTCACCAGTCCATCCCATGAGCGAAGTCATTCTCTACACGGCCGTCAGCCTTGATGGCTTCATTGCCCCCGAAGACGGATCCCTCGACTGGCTGGAGTCTCCGGACTACCAGACCCCGGAGGTCCGCGAGGAAGACTTCGGCTACGGAAGCCTCCTCGAACAAACCCGGCTGCTGGCCGTTGGGCGCCTCACCTACGAGCAGATTGCCAGGCAAGGGCAGTGGAACTACCCTGGCCGGGAAACCGTGGTCTTTTCGAGCCAGACGCTCACCGCCCTTCCCGACTCCGTCACCCAGGCTTCCGGACCTCTGCCCCAGCAGGTTGCCGCCTGGAAGCAGCGACTGAACGGCAACATCTGGCTTGTCGGCGGTGGCGTCTTGAACGGCGCTTTTCTTCAGGAAGGCCTGATTGACCGCCTGATCCTGACCCTCCTGCCGGTCACCCTGGGTTCCGGAAGACCCCTGTTTGCCGGCGAGACGCGTCCGCACCACTGGTCCCTCTGCCGCAATCAGGCGTGGCCCAACGGCTTCACCCAGCTGGAGTATGTACCGCGTTAGGCAACTCTGGGCCGCATTCGGGCTCCTGCTGCTGGGGGGAGTCACGGCTCAGGCCAACGGCCGAACGGCGCTTCAGGCAACGGCCTCTCCGTTTGTCATTCACGACCGGGCTCCCACCACCCCCGCTTCCGGAAGCGAGGCCACGCTCACACTTGTCCTGACGTCCGACCTCCACGGCTCGCTCCATTCGGCCTCGTCCCAAAAACCTCGGGGGCTGTTGCACCTTGCCCAGCCCCTGCAGCGCCTGAGGCGCGAGCATCCGGATCTGATTTTGCTGGATGGCGGAGACACCATTCAGGGGGGCCTGACGAACGCCTTCCTGGCCGCTCACCCCCGCCAGCAGCTGCCGGTCATCACCCTCATGAATGCCTTGGGTTACGCGGCCACCGTGCTTGGGAACCACGACCTGGAGCCGCCTTCCGACCTGCTGCAGCACGCGATCCAGCAGTCACACTTTCCCTGGCTCGGGGCCAACGTTCAGGCGGTTGAGTCCGGGGAACCGCTGTTGCCGCCTTACCGGATCTTCGAGCGCCAGGGCGTCCGGATCGGCGTACTCGGCCTGACCACTCCGGGAATCCCGCTTTGGGTGGATCCGGAACAGTACGAGGGACTGGAGTTTGCGGACCTGCTCGTCAGCCTGAAGCCGTGGGTCACGGTACTACACGAACGAGAAAAGGTCGATGTCCTCATCGCGCTGCTGCACAGTGGCGACGAGGCCGACTACGACCACTGGGCAGCCCTCGGCGAGGGCCTCCCGGATCCCAATGCCGCCGGGTTGGTCGCCGACACCGTTGACGGTGTCGATGTCGTGGTCTCCGGACACGCCCACAAGCTCTTTCCACGCCAGGCCACGACGCGCCTGACGCGCTTCCGCAAGCCGGTCATTTCTCCGGGAAGCCGTGCGCTGGGGATGTCAGTGGTGACCCTCATGCTGCAGGCCTCGCAGCAGAGGTGGCACCTGGACCGGGTGCAAGCCTACTGGGAACCTGCTGCCGCGCGTCCGGATCCACACCTTCAGGCCAGGGTGCAGGCGGCTTTGGACCAGGCGGAGCAGTGGGCGCAGGAGCCCACCCGCTGGCGCTTCCGGAACCCTCCTGACCGAAACGAGCTGAATGCGTGCGGCACCTGGCTCCAGCACCGGGCGGTGGTGGGACCCTCCGGAGGAGCCAGCTTGCTGCCGGCCTGGTGGTTCTGGTTTCGCCTCTCAGCAGAAGCGCCTCACCCACTGGTCCGGAGGCGGCACCTGCTGCGCTGGATCCGGTACGACAACACGCTCGTGCAGGCGCGCCAGACACGACGGCAGCTGGAGCTTTGGCTCCAGCCCTACCAGCGTTGGAAAGCAGGGGAGCGGGTCCGGCTCAGCTCGGTTCTGGCACCACACGGGCTGGAGCTTCCGCCTCAGCAGGCTCAGCCGGTTTGGCTGACCAACTACCACTGGAACGGCGGCGGTGGGCTGGGCGCCCAGACGTTGCGGCATCCGAGTCAGGTCCTGCAAAAAGACCCGACCCTACTCCGCGATCGCGTGTTTGCCCTGCTTCAGAATCCGGATTTGCGGCTGCCTCCGGCCTGCTCCTTTCTGGAGCCCGGGACGCCTTAGCTCAGGTGGTGTAGTCCGCGTTGATGGCGACGTACTCCCGGGAAAGGTCGCAGCCCCACACCACTTCCCGGTGGGCTCCGTTTCCGACCACCAACTCAATCGGCACATCTTCGTGCTTCAGCAGCGCTGTGACGCCGTCCAGGTCAGCCGTTCCGTCTTCCATGTTGGCGGCATCAATCACCAGTCGCTCCGCCCCTCTTCCAAAGTAAATCCTCAGTTCCTCACGCTGAACGGGGTAGTCAAACGCCTTGCCAATGGCCATCACAAAGCGCCCCCAGTTCGGGTCGGCTCCATGAATGGCGGTCTTGACGAGGGGCGAGTTGATGACGGTTTTGGCAAGGGTCAACGCCATCTCCGGGCTGTGGGCTCCGGAGACCGTCAGCTCAATGAGCTTGGTCGCGCCTTCACCGTCTCGTGCCAGCTTGCGGGCCAGGGTCTGGGCCAGGCCTTCGAGGGCCTGCTCAAATGCCTCCGGATCCACGGCTCCGGCCTGTCCGCTGGCCAGCAGGACCACGGTGTCGCTCGTCGAGGTGTCGGAGTCAACCGAGACGCGGTTGAAGCTCTTGTCCACCACCCGCTTGAGCAACGGCTGCAGGGCTCCTTCCGGAAGTGCGGCATCGGTCACGATGTAGCTGAGCATGGTGGCCATGTTGGGCTCAATCATCCCGGAGCCCTTGGCCACGCCCAGCACCGTCGCGTTTCCCACCTGAGCCACCGCCCATTTCGGAACCGTATCCGTGGTCATGATGGCCCGGGCAAACTGCTCAATGTGCGCAGGCGTGCTTCCCAGGTTGTCTGCAATGCGGGTGAAGCCGCTCCGGATGCGTTCCATCGGGAGCCGCTTGCCAATCACTCCCGTCGACGAAGGCAGCACACACTCCGGAGCCAGCCCCAGCGCCTCACCAACGCCCCGGCACATTTCCCGAGCATCGGCGATGCCGCCCTGCCCCGTGGCCACATTGGCATTCTTGGAGTTCACCACCACCGCCTGTAGCCTTCCGGAAGCCACATGCTCACGTCCCACCAAAACCGGAGCCCCAGGCATGGTGCTTCGTGTGAAGACTGCTGCCGCCTGACACGGGACCTCTGCCGCCAGAACCCCAAAGTCGAGGGTCTGGTCCTTGATCCCCAAATTTATTCCCATCCACTGAAAGCCTCGGACTTCTACCAGTGGCGAATTCTCCAAAAACATGGCACCCTTGTGACGCATTGAGTGAGCAAACGAGAAAGGTTGGTCCCGGGCGGCGGGGACTCATGAAGGACCACCTGTTTTCCGATCCGCCCCACGGCTCCCAGCCTTTTCCTGAAACCGCACTGGCACCACGCTTCCAACATGGCCACACCCCTTCCCGAAGACCTCCAAACTTACGGCATTTCCGACAAACACTACAAGCGGAAGCTCAAGGAGATGACCAAAAAGGATGGGAAGGAGCCTGATCCGGACTCGGTCGTTGAGGCCCTCTTTCATGACCTCATCAAGGAGGCCCACAACTACGAGGTCCTGCAGGTGCTCTACTGGAACCTCGCCGTCTTCAAGGACTCCCGGGGCAAGGACTCCTGGAAGGAGCAGCAGCGCTCCCACCAGTGTCGCCTCAAGCAGCTGCAGGAATCGAACACGGAGAAGGTGAAGATCGTGGCCAGCGCCTGCTGCAACGAGTGCGCAAAGCTCCACAACCAGGTCATCAAGCTCGACAAGGCGCTCCGGACGCTCCCGGTGCCCTACCGGAAGTGTGAGGGGCACCTCAGCTCCGATCACCGTTGGTGCACCGCCCTCTACATGCCGGCTGAGCCCGACGCGCCTGAAAGCCCTCACCCACCTCCAGCAGATCCCGATGTTCCGGAAGAGCCCGAGTTGGCCGATGACGGAGGAAAGAGCGAAAAGGCCGGCGCAGCAGACATCGCAGCCAGTGCCACGGAAGCCGCTCAGGCGGCAGCGCCGTATGCCCTCACTGCTGCCGGAGTCGCCGGAGGGGTGGCGCTGGCGTTGCTGATGCCGTTGGGCGTTGGGCTGATTCCGGGAATTGCCCTCGCGGTGTTGAGCCTGAGCTTCATGCCGCAGCTGTGGCGGCCGCTGGCGATGCGCTTTCCGGTGCTTCAGGGAGAGTGGACCCGCCGGGGGCTTTGGGCGCTGCTCTTGCTGTTACTGCTGCTGCTGGCGCTGCTGCTGCTTTTGCTGGAGGAACCCAAGAAGCCCTCCACCAACCTCAACACCCTTCCGAGCTACTCGGTCAGCAGCATGGAGGACCGGAGCGTCTCCACGCGAGCCCGCATGCAGGCCACCATTCAGGCTCCCGAGGCGGCCACTCCGCAGGAGTTTGCCCGACTCGCCGCCAAGGCGGCTCAGGATTTGGCCAACAAGCGAAACTCCGAGGGCAAGCCCTATGAATTTGTCACGGTTGTCCTGGAGGGTCCGGATGGGAAGCCGCTGGCCGTAGTGGATTATGCACCTGATGGCAAGGGTCGGGAAGGCATCATGAGCGACCGTCCGGAGAATCAGTTTCAGTGGGACATCCGGGTGGCTGACCCGAACACCGGACAGCTCAATCAGATGCTGAAGCGGTAGCGTAGTAGTCCCTCAGTGGCAGGTCCGGACGCTGAAGCCAGTTCCAGTCCGGATACTCGGCATCGCCTTCAATCACATGCAGGGTGTAGGCGTGCCGGGTGCGGGGAGACCGGTTGGCGTAGCTCAGGTGCGGCAATCGTCCGTGCAGCACCACCAGGGTGCCTTGCTCCACCTCCAGCGGCACCAGCTGGTCCAGGTTCCAGGGGCTGGCATCCAGCACCTCCATGGACATGCCGCCCGCGGCGGCTCGCTTAAACAGCGACTTCAGGGGCGTTTGGTGTCCGCCCGGAATCGCCCACAGGCATCCGTTTTCCTGATCCGCTCGTTCCAGGGCAAACCAGAACCCGGTGACGCTGAGCGGGTCGGTGTACAGAAAGGTCCCGTCCTGATGGCACGTCACCTCTCCGCCAATGAAGGGCTGCTTGAAGATGTACATCGATTGCAGCAGCTGCGGCCGCTTCAGTCCCAGCGCCTGCATCAGCTTCGCCAGCGGCTTCGTGTAGGAAAAACGCTCAAACTCCGGATCCAGGTCGTGCTGGGCGTGGCCGATTTTGTTGAGCGAGTGCTGCTTGTCCTGACGGAGGTGCTGCTGTTCGTCAAAGGCTTCTTCCTCAAAAAAGAAGCGGATCTGGTCGCCGGAACTGAGGAAGTAGTCATCCGCCCGGCGTGTCTGTTCGTTGGTGGTGAACAGGCTCCGGTGAGTGGTGGCGTCAAAGGCCTCAACGAGGGCTTCGGTGTGCGTCCGGAGGCGTTCACAGGCCTCCGGCGTCACAAAGTTCGGCAGGACCAGGTAGCCTTGTTCGGCAAAGCGGGAAGCAGCATCTTGAGGAATCATGAAATCAGGCAACTTGAGTTCGGTGCGGGAGCCTTCGGGTCCCCTTACGAGTGTTTGCGGGTTTTCCGAGAATGTGGCAAGGTAAGGCCGCCATTTAATCGCAGTTGACGTCAGGACGCAAGGCTTCCGCCAACTGCTTTCTGTTCCACAACGGTTCTCCTGCCGAGCCGTTGGTACCATTCCGGACCGCATGCTGGAAGAACGCACCCTGAGTGTCATTCATTACGAGTCTCAGACGCAGCAGCACCCTGCTGAAATTCCCTGGAGAACGCAGCGGACGCGGCGTCCGGGAGAAGCCTTTCGGCTGGAGAGCACAGACGACCCCGTCTCGGATGCCATGGCCCGCAACGACTACTGTCCGATTGAGCTGGCGGCCTTTCACAGCCCCAACGAGGGCATGCTTTCCTTACGGGTGTTTGCCAGCGCCGTGGGTCGGACGCCCCACAGCTACCTGGCCCTCCTGCGCCTGGGGGGGCAGCAACACATCTACTACTTCACCGGGCCGGTGGCGCTCATGGAGTTCATGCGCTACACCATGGCAGGCATCAAGGCCATTGAGCCGCTGACGGATCCGGAGCAGTGGCCCCCCTGGTCCATTCCTTCACAGCTGTAAGACACGACCATGACTGCAGAACGCATCCCCACGTTCATTCCGGTGGCCAGTGGCAAGGGAGGAGTTGGGAAGACCTTCCTGGCCGCCAACCTTGCAGCGGCGCTTGCCGAACTCGGCAAACAGGTCATTGCGGTCGATCTGGATCTCGGCGGTTCGAACCTCCACACCTACCTCGGCCTCGGCAACACCCACCCCGGCATTGGAGACTACCTCAACAGCGGAGGCAACCTCCAGGACCTGCTGGTCCCAACCGCGTGGGAAACCCTCCAGTTTCTGCCCGGAGACGGCCGGACCCCGTTCCTGGCCAACCTGCCGCACGCCCAGAAGCAGAAGCTCCTCCTCAACCTCTCTCGGCTGCAGGCCGATTTCGTCTTCCTCGACCTCGGAGCCGGAAGCAGCTACAACACGCTGGATTACTTTGGATTGACCCCACAGGGGATGGTGGTCACCACTCCGGAGTACCCGGCTGTGATGAACATGATGACGTTTCTGAAGAACTTTACCTTCCGGACCATTGAGCGCGCCCTTCCGCCCAAATCGTACGTTCGGACCCAGGTCCAGCAGTGCCTCGCCAACCAGCAACCAGACGCCAACCTCACCGTCAGCCGCCTGATGGAAGTCATTGCAGAAGCGGCTCCCGGCCTCCATGAGACGGTTCAGGCCCGCTGGGCCACCTTCCGGCCCCGGATCATCTTCAACCAGGGCACCGGTCCGGAAGACCTGGAGGCCCTGGAGCAGATCCAGAGTAGCCTGGAACAGACCCTGCGGCTCAAGGTCGATTTCTTTGGATTTGTGTTCTACGATCCCCTGGCCAAGGAGCTGAGCCGCAAGCGCGCCTCGTTGCTGCAGCATGCCCGAGACACAGAGATGGGGGCGGACATCCTTCGCCTGGCCGACCGCATTGTGCGGCTCTGGCCTCAGCCGATCCGCAACAGCGCGCCGCTCCTTCGGAACAACACCGAGGCCACGCTGGCCCAGCGCGAAGGACGAGGAGACGTTTAAGGCGGGGTTACTGCGCCGACAGCAGGGAAGCCGAAGGCAAGGGGGCGAGCTTCTGCAGCCGCACTGGCTCCACGGTCCACTGCGCCGATTTCTGAGTCCACTCCGACTGATGGTACACGGCCTCCACAGTCAGCATCTCGCCGTTGTCCTCCAGCACCACTTCCTCCATGTCTTCCTCTTCCGGGGCCAGCGGCACCAACTCATCGAGCAATTTCCGAAACTCATGATCTGTCATTTTCTGAACTCCCTGCATCCGTTGGGGTGAATCCGGACCTGCGCCTTCCTGTCGCCAAGCCGGTGGGGTTTCATCAGGAAGTTGCAGCGCCTATGCCACCTTCCCGGCGTTTTTCGCGGGAAGCACTTGCAACTGCCCAGACCCCTCGCGCAGGATGTTGCGGTTTTGTGCCCGGCTCTTACCTCCTTTTTTCTGAAACCTACCGATGACCGCTGAAGCCATTACTTACGATGACGTCCTCCTGGTTCCCTCATACAACCACTGGGAATCCCGCCGCATTGTGGACACCACCATGACTGACCGGAGCGGCAAGCTCACCCTCTCCCTGCCTGTCATGACGGCCAACATGGACACGGTCACCGAGGCCGCCATGGCCAACTTCATCGGCAGCCGCGGCGGCATCGGCGTCCTGCACCGGTTCATGTCCATTGACGACAACGTCCGGATCTTCAAGGCGTGTGAGTTTCCGGCGTTTGTTTCCATCGGCTGCGGCACCGCTGATCTCGAGCGTGCCGAGGCGCTGCACCAGGCAGGAGCCGACAAGTTCTGCATCGACGTCGCTCACGCTCACGCCAAGTACGTTGGCCGGACCCTGAAGGAAGCCCGGGACCTGTTGGGCAAGGATGCCTGCATCATGGTCGGAAACGTCGCCACCTACGCGGGGGCCGACTACCTCGCGTCGTGCGGGGCCGACGTCATCAAGGTGGGCATTGGTGGCGGGTCCGTTTGCACCACGCGCATCAAAACCGGCTTCGGCGTCCCCAACCTGACGGCCATCCGCGAATGCGCCCGGGTCGACCGCTCCATCGTGGCCGACGGCGGCATCCGGACGCCTGGAGACATCGTCAAGGCGCTCGCGTTTGGGGCAGACTTTGTGATGGTGGGCTCCATGCTCGCAGGAACGCGTCCCACGCCAGGGGAAGTCTTTGAGGAAGCGCAGGCAGACGGAAGCACCCGGCGCTTCAAGCGCTACCGGGGCATGGCCAGCCGCGAGGTGGCAGATGACTACCATGGCGGCTTGACCGAGTGGAAAACGGCGGAAGGGGTGGCCACCGAAGTCGGCTACCGTGAAGATGAGGAACACATCGTTGCCGACATCATCGGCGGGCTCCGTTCCGGACTGACCTACGGCGGAGCCGCAACCATTCAGGAACTGCAGCGCAAGCTCGACTACGTCCGGGTCACGCCCGCCGGCCGCACCGAGAGCCTGCCACACCGCGTCCTCTGATCAGGCGGCGCGCTGGGCAACGGTGAGCTGACTCAGTAGGGCAGCCCCACGTAGTTTTCAGCAAGGGATTGCGAGAACGCGCGGGACTGCACCAGGTACTGCAGCTCGGCTTCCATGATCTTCTGACCAAAGTCGCCGGTGTCCGGAAAGCGGTGCATCATGCTGGTCATCCACCACGAAAAGCGGACCATCTTCCACACCCGCGCCAGCGCTCGTGTGGAGTAAGCATCCAGGCCGGCCTCAGAGCGTTCGGCGTAATGCTCCCGCAGCCCCTGAAACAGGTAATGGACGTCGCTCGCCGCCAGGTTCAGGCCCTTGGCTCCAGTCGGCGGAACGATGTGGGCCGCATCGCCACAGAGGAACAGGCGCTGAAACCGCATGGGCTCTGCCACAAACGACCGCAGCGGTGCAATCGACCGCTCAATGGGCGCTCCAACGGTCACCTGTTCCGCCACTTCCGGAGGCAGGCGGTAACGGAGTTCGTCCCAAAACCGGTCATCCGGCCAATCGGCCACCGTGTCCTCCAGTGAGCACTGCACGTAGTACCGCACCCGTGTCCGGGACCGCATGGAGCACAGGGCAAACCCGCGCGGGTGGTTGGCGTAGATCAACTCCTCGGAAACCGGAGGGACGTCGGCCAGGATGCCCATCCAGCCAAACGGGTACACCCGCTCATATTCCGTCAGCGCCGTCTTTGGAACCGATTGGCGGCTCACTCCGTGGAAGCCGTCACATCCGGCAATGAAGTCGCAGTCCACCCGGTGCGTGACCCCGTCTTTCTCGTAGGTCACCCAGGGGTGGTTCCCGTCAAAGTCGTAAGGCTGCACCTGCTCGGCCTCATACACAATGGGCGCCCCGCTGGCGGCACGAGCGTTCATGAGGTCCTTGGTGACCTCAGTCTGCCCGTACACCATCACGGTCTTGCCGCCGCTGAGTTCCTTGAGGTCAATGCGGTGCCGCTCCCCGGCAAACGCGAGCTCAATGCCGTCATGCACCAGCCCCTCAGCGTGCATCCGGTCACCGCACTCGGCCTGGTCCAGCAGGTCCACCGTTCCTTGCTCCAGCACCCCGGCCCGGATGCGACTCAGGACGTACTCCTGCGAGCGCTGCTCCAAAATGAGGGTGTCAATGCCAGCCTGGTGCAGCAGTTGTCCCAGCAAGAGCCCGGAGGGTCCGGAGCCTATGATTACAACCTGAACACGTGTCATCCGGTCCTGTTTGCTTGAGGGGGTGGCGGAGTGGAAAGGCGCCAGCCGCAACGGGCGCCGCGTTTAGAGCAAAGCCGTCTCTTCCGGAAACCCGAACATCAGGTTCATGTTCTGCAGCGCTTGTCCGGAGGCGCCCTTCACCAGGTTGTCGATGCTGGTCAGGACCACCCAGTTGCGGCACGACTCATCGTGGCTGAGGCCAATGGCACAGCGGTTCGAGTTCACGCAGGTTTTGAGGTCCGGAAGCCGCCCCTCGGGAAGCAGCTGCACAAATCGGTTTTCAGCCTCAACCTTCTGAAACTGCGCCCAGACCTTTTCCGGATCCTTCGGCCGCGAGAAGCGCAGGTAGATGGTGGAAAGGATGCCCCGATTGACCGGAAGCAGGTGGGGCGTGAAGATCACCTCGCCCAACTCTTCCGATCGGAACGGGCTGAGGTCTTCCAGGTACTGCTGGATTTCCGGCTGGTGCTGGTGCCCAAAGACCTTGTACGCCTTGAAGTTCTCATTCACCTCCACGTAGTTCGTGGCGTCGTCTTCCACCCGGCCTCCGGCCCCGGTGACTCCGGATTTGGCGTCAATGATGGGAGGACGATCCAGGCGCCCCAGCAGCTCGCCAAAGGGCAGGATTCCCAGCAAGGCCCCCGTCGGGTAGCACCCCGGGTTGGCAATCAGCCGCGCCGACTCAATGCGCTCTCGGAAGAACTCCGGCAGCCCAAACACCGCCTCCTTCAGCAGTTCCGGAGAGCTGTGTTCAAGCTGGTAGAAGCGCGCAAAGCGTTCCGGATCCCGGAGCCGGTACACGCCTGAAAGGTCGATCACCTTCACGCCTTGCTCCAGCAGGGCGGGCACCCGCTCCAGGCTGGCCTTGTTCGGAACCGCCAGGAACACGACGTCGCATCCGGAAGCATCAGCGTCATTGGGCTGAAACACCTCCTGACACAGCGGCAGGTGCGGAAAGGCCTCAGACACCGTGCGGCCTTCATACTTGGTGGACGTCGCCAGGACCACCTGGGCGAAGGGGTGACGTTGCAGGCGGTCCAGCAGTTCGAGCCCGGAGAGCCCGGCGGCGCCGATGATTCCAACACGGATCATGAGTTCAGTACCTCTTGATAAAGATCTGCATTAAATCCCACAATGAAGTCGGAGCCCACCCGCCACGTGGGCGCACGCAGGTTCCCGCTGGGCCCAATGACGTCGGCCAGGATCGCCTCCTGATCATCCGTCGCCGGGTTCCAGCTGCGGGTTTTCTTG
The DNA here is from genome assembly GCA_038150265.1 of Deltaproteobacteria bacterium. GTDB lineage: Bacteria > SAR324 > SAR324 > SAR324 > NAC60-12 > JAYPUA01. The sequence continues at coordinate 66,402 of JAYOTF010000003.1, forward strand.
CCTTTGGCGGTGTAAATCGTCCGGGCGTCCTTCATCAGCTCCCATGCGGCAGCCGCATCGTACCGGACCTTGTTGGCGCTCACGCGCTCCTGATCGTGAATCTGGTGTGCGTCAAGAAACTCTTGCGCTCGCTTGCAGCTCGTTCAGCCGGGGCGAAAGTAGCCCCAATCCAGGGTCTGGGTCATGGCGGTTTGTCGGGAAAGGGTTGTTGGGTCAAAAGGGTGATTGTACTTGGCTTCAGCAGAGATTCAATCACTTTGGGTCTGGCGACTCTCCCGGAAACGTCCCGCGGCGCCACCGCAGGGGGCTGTCGAAGATCGCCCCCGGCTCCTCCAGGGTCGCCAGTGCGCCCAGGCACTCCTCAAAGACGTAACGCTGCTGCGCCCGGCGCCCCGCTTCCCCGAGCGCATGGCCAAATGGGAAGCGGACGTGATACGTCCGGGGGGGCTTCACCTGCTCGCTGATGCGACGGAGGATGGAGATGCCGATGGTGCTGATGCCCTGGGCTTCAATGGCGCGTTGAACCAGACCGACCGTCTGGTTGCAGAGGCCTCAGGCGGGCACCAGCAAGGCGATGTCTGCCTGCTGGCGTTTGATCTCCCGGGCCGCCTCCAGCGCGGTCTTCTGAATGAGCGTCGTCAGGTGCGGGCCTTCGATGTGCCCCATGAAGCTGAAGAACTCCGGGGTGGTGCCCTGCAGTTCCCCAGCAGCCACCAGGTCCTTCAGCACATCCATGGGCAAGACAAGATTGCGATCCTGATCGGCATCCGTATGATCGTAGTAGTCGTGGGTAATCGTCAACGCCTCCGGAGGTGCCTCTGCCGGAATGCGCCGGAAGCTGGGGTCGCCCTCCGGATCCGTCATGTCAAACGGAGGGTCGCTCCGCAGGTGCACGCCGCCGGTGGTGACCAGCGCCACGCGACACTCCGGAAGCGGTCGCTGCAGCGGCGTCCAGGGGATCTCCTCCGCGGTCACCGCCCGGTAGCTCCGGGCCCACCACTGCCGGACCCCCGGTAGCTGAAAGAGCCGCCGCCCCAATCGATTTTTCCAGGAATCTGTCATGACCTTTGCTGAAAACCTTTCTCACATTCACGACCGCCTGCACCAGGCGGCCACACAGGCTGGGCGGTCACCTGAAGCCGTCCGCCTGATTGCTGTTTCCAAAACCAAACCCGTCTCCCAGCTGCAAGAGGCCATTGACGCCGGGCAACTCGTGTTCGGGGAAAATCGGGTGCAGGAGGCCCTGGAGAAGCAGGAAGCCCTGAGCCACCCCGACCTGGAGTGGCACCTGATTGGGCACCTCCAGAAGAACAAGGCGAAGCTCGTTCCCGGACGCTTTGCCTGGGTCCACTCCGTGGATTCTCTGGAACTGGCCCAGCGGCTGGAAAAGCATGCCGCGGCTACCGAGGTGCCCTTGAAAATTCTGCTTCAGCTCAACACGTCCGCTGAGGAAAGCAAGTCGGGAATGAGCGGCTGGGATGAAGTCCGCCCCCTTGCCGAGCAGATCCTTCAGAACTGCCCCCACCTGCAGCTGAAGGGGCTGATGACCATCCCGGCACCCGACGTTGGAGAGGGCGCCACCCGAAGGGCCTTTGCCCAGCTCCGGACCTGGAACGAACGCCTGCGCACCGAGCTGGACCTGCCCGACCTGACGGAGCTTTCCATGGGCATGACCTCTGACTTCGAGTGGGCCGTTCTGGAAGGCGCCACTTTGGTCCGGATCGGTTCGGCTCTCTTTGGCGCTCGCAGTTACCCCTGAGCCACCTTCCGGGCCTTCCGCAGGGCCTGCTTCAGGTCCAGAATCAGGTCTTCCGGATCCTCCAATCCCACCGAGAGGCGGATCAGGTCTTCTCCAATACCGGCCTGCTGGAGCGCCGCGGCATCCAACTGCGCGTGCGTGGTGCTGGCCGGGTGAATGACCAGGGTCTTGGCATCGCCCACATTTGCCAGGTGGGAGCAGAGCTGTACGGCATTGATGAACGCCGCCCCAGCCGCACGCCCTCCCTTGACCCCAAACGCCACAATCGAGCCGGCGCCCTTTGGCAGCAGCCGTTGCGCCAACGCATGGTCCGGATGCTCCGGCAGCGACGGATGCGTCACCCAGGCAATGTCGTCGCAGCTTTGCAAAAACTCCAGCAGCGCTTCCGTGTTGCTCCGGTGCCGTTCCATGCGGAGCGGCAGGGTCTCCAGCCCCTGCAGGAGGTAGAAGGCGTTTTGCGGACTCAGCGCCGGACCAAAGTCGCGCATGCCCTCGGAGCGGGCCCGCATGGAAAACGCCTGTGGCCCAAACTCTTCAAAAAAGTTGATGCCGTGGTACCCCGCATAAGGCTCGGTGAGCGTGGGAAACTTTCCGGAAGCCGCCCAGTCGAAGCGTCCGCCTTCCACCACCACACCGCCCACGGCCACCCCATGGCCGCCCATCCACTTGGTCACCGAGTGCATCACCAGGTCCGCCCCCTGCTTCAGGGGCTGACAGAGGTAGGGCGTGTTGAAGGTGCCATCAATCAACAACGGCACCTGCGCGTCGTGAGCGACCTGCGCCACCCGCTCCAGGTCCAGCACCTCCAACCCGGGATTCCCGATGATCTCGGCAAAGACGAGGCGCGTCTCTGGACGCAGGGCCGCCTGAAACGCCTGCGGATCACGAGGATCCACAAAGGTCGTCTCAATGCCAAACCGGGGGAGCGTGTGCCGCAGCAGGTTGACGCTTCCGCCATAAAGCGACGCTGAGGCCACCACGTGCGACCCCGCCCCCATCAGGGTCAGGATCGTCAGGAACAGCGCACTCTGCCCGGAGGCCGTTGCCACCGCACCGGTTCCTCCCTCCAGTGCCGCCACGCGTTCTTCCAGCACGGCCACCGTGGGATTGGAGATGCGGCTGTAGATGTGCCCCCCTCGCTCCAGGTTGAAGAGCGCTGCCGCGTGATCGCTGTCTGGAAACACATAGGAGGTCGTTTGGTAAATCGGCACGGCACGGGCGCCAGTTGCTTCATCCGGACGCTGGCCGCCGTGCAGGCTCAGGGTATGAAAGCCGTGAAATTGAGGGGTCATGGAAACTCGTAGGGCGCAAGGTGTGGACGAGAAACGCTCACCTTAAGGAAGTCTGCCAGAAGCTTCAAGCAGCACCGCGTCTGGAAACCGCTTAATCCGTTTGTGACTCCAGTGGGAGTTCGTTAGGATTGCCCCTGAACGATTTGAACAAGGGGCGCAATGGATCCGTTGGTCTGGGAAGTGATGCAGTATCTGGGAGCAGCTGTCGGGCTGGCGGCCTTCTGCTGGCTCGCCAGGGACTGGCTCCTGCGAGGACAGGAGGAACCTCCGTTTCCGGCCTCGTTTCCTCAGGCTCCCGAGCCCGAGGCCGAAGCTGAATTGGAGATCCCCGTCAACGACGCCTCGCCCGCTCGTTCTCAGCTGAAGATCGCCCGCTCGGCCCCTCAGGTCACCCTCAAGGTGGTCCGGAGCTGGCTTCACGAGTCCAACGTCACGGATCCTCCGCATGCCTGAACTTCCAGAAGTTGAAACCGTTGCCCGGGGCCTCCGGGAACGGATCGTCGGCACCACCTTCCGTCATGTGGACCTCTGGCACCCGACTCTGACCGTCAAGCAGGACCGGGAGGTCTTCACAGAGAAGCTCACCAACGCTCGGGTCACCGACATCCGCCGCCGCGCCAAGTTCCTGCTGTTCCACCTGGAGCCCCGGGGCGTGCTCCTGGGACACCTGCGCATGACCGGCAAGTTCATTGTGTCTCCGCCCCTTCCGGAACCAGGCAAGCACCACCGAGCCTGGTTCACGCTTGACGACAGGACCCTGCTGGTGTTTGAGGACATGCGGTGCTTCGGGACCCTGGAGTGGTTTCCGGATGAAGCGTCCATTCCGCAGCTGCAGAAGCTGGGGCCGGAGCCGCTCTCCGAGGCCTTTGAGCCCGTGGGGCTGCAAAACGCGTTGGCGCGGACTCGACGGGCCATCAAGCCGGTGCTGCTGGACCAAAGGGTGGTCGCGGGCATCGGCAACATCTATGCGTCCGAGATCCTCTTCCGTGCCCGCATTCACCCGGAAACCGAGGCCCGGACCCTCCGGAAGGCCGCCTGCACACGCCTTGTCCATGAAACCCGGGAGGTCCTGACTGAGGCCCTTGCTCACAACGGAACCTCCATCTCCGACTTTCGGCGCGTGGATGACAAGACCGGCGAGTTCCAGGAGTTCCTCCGGGTCTACCAACGGGAAACCCTGCCCTGCCGGGTTTGCGGCACGCCCATCCAGCGATCGGTTCAGCAGCAACGCAGCACCTTCTTTTGCCCAACATGCCAAACACCATGAGCCTCTTCCGTCTGCTTTCCTCACCACGTGGCCTGCTCCTCGCCCTCGGGCTGCTGCTGGGCACCACCGGAGCTGCTCAGCCCCTGCTGTTGCTCGGCGGCGGCAGTGACTCCGGAAGCAACGCCTTTGCCCAGTCCTTTTCAGAGATCTGGGAGCGTCCCGGTTTTTCTGACCAGGAGCTTCACTGGGGCAGCGAGCCAGACCCACGTCTGCGCCTGAAGCGCCTGGAGCAACGACAGGGAGACCTGGCCATCGTGGACGCTCGGACCGCCTACGAGGCCCTTCCGGAGGCTCCGCTGCTGTGTGCCATCAGCGTCCTCTGGCCCAACCGCATGGTCCTCCTCACCGTTCCGGAGCCTTCCGGACGTCTGCAGCAGCTGCTCCTGCCTCCTTCGGCCACCCCCTACCTCACCGCGTGGGCTGGGCTCCGCGCCGGGCTCCCGTCGGTTCAGCTGCTGGAAGGCCGCCCCGAGGCGCTGGAGCCTGGGCAAACCCTGCTGTGGCTGGGACTGCCCCAGCCGCTGGCTCCTCTTGTTCATCAGAATTCCGCTATCCAAATTCAAGTGCTGGCGTCCGGAACGCAGCAGACGCTGCTGCAGACCCATCCGTGGCTCCGCTCTGGAACGCTGCCTGCCGGAGCCCTGCCCCGGCAGAGCCGGGCGGTTCAAACGGTGGAGCAGCGCTCGGTGCTCGTGGCCCGGTGTGACCTCCCAGACCTGTGGGTGACAGAGGTGCTGGACGGCCTCTTCCGCATTGCCACGTGGCCGCATCCGCCGGCACGCTTCATCGGCATCACCGCTGCAGCCAATCGAGACTACCTGACCGCCTATTCCTACCATAACGCAGCGCTGGCTCGGTTCCGTTGACCCTTCCAGTGGCTGCTTTCATGAGAATGCCGTGAGCGACTTTCACCACATTCCCGTTCTCCTCCATGAGGTGCTGGAGCAGGTTCCGGAGGCTGCCGATGCGCTGCTCGACTGCACCCTGGGCGGAGCGGGACACAGCCTGGCGCTGCTGGACCACCTGCCAGAGGCTCAGCTTCGGGGCATCGACCGCGACCCCAACGCCGTGGCTGCCGCTACGGAACGCCTGCAGGCACGCTTCCCTGAGCGCATCAAGACGCGGCAGGCCAAGTTTTCGGAGCTGCAGGCGTACCTTGCCCTCTGGCGGTTGAAGTACGACTTCGTTCTTGCCGATGTCGGGGTGTCCTCCGAACAGCTCAGCCGGGGGGCCCGCGGGTTTTCGTTCATGGAAAACGGCCCCCTCGACATGCGCATGAACCCGGAAGAGTCTGTTCCCACTGCCGCCCAGCTGCTGGAACGGACCCGAGAAGCCGAGCTGCGGAAGTGGCTGAAGGTCTATGGTGAGGAACGCTTTGCTCCGCAGATTGCCAAGGCGATCGTTGAGCAGCGCAGCCAGCGTCCCCTCCAAACGACTCAGGAGCTTGCCGAGCTCGTCCACCGCGTGATCCCGAAGCGTTTTCACAAGCCCCACTTCAACCCTGCCACCTTGACCTTCCAGGCCCTCCGGATTGTTGTCAACCGGGAGTTGCGAGAGCTGGAGCTCCTGCTGGAACTGATCCCGAGCTTCCTCAAGGAAAACGGCCGGCTCGCCATCATTTCCTTCCACTCGCTGGAAGACCGGCTGGTCAAGCAGACCTTCCGGACCTGGGAAGCGCCCTGTACCTGTCCGCCCAAGCTGCCGTACTGCGTCTGTGGGCTCAAGCCCAGGGGCCGGGTGCTCACACGCCGCCCCGTGACCGCCAGCGATGAAGAAATGAAAGCCAACCCCCGGAGTCGCAGCGCCAAGCTCCGTGTCTTCGAGTTTCACTCCGAGTCATGATTGAAATCAGCTATTTTGAATCAATGGAAGGATCTGTGGAAGAAGCCCCCATCCGGGACGCGCTGATGGTGTTTCTGCCGTTGCTCTTTTCCGGAGAGCGCACCCTCTCCCTGCACCTGACAGGCGATGAGGAAATGCGTGAGTTGAACCGGGAGTACCGAGGGAAGGACCGAACGACCGATGTGCTTTCCTGGTCGTACTTTGAGGACGATCCGGAGGCGCCCCATGTCGGCGACCTGGCCGTTTCTCTGGATCAGGTGCAGCGGCAGGCTGAGCAGTATGGATGGGATCAGCAAACGGAGTTGCTCCGGATGCTCGCTCACGGCTGCGTTCACCTTGCCGGGTGGGATCATGAGCGTTCGGAAGACGAAGCCCGAGAAATGCTGGCCCGGGAAGAGGCTCTGCTCGCCGCGATTGGCTTGCCCGACCTCTACCGGTCCTGAGTCAGCAGCGGATCTTCCGGACGGTGATGCCGTATTTTTCAATCCGGTACCGCAGCTGACGAAGCGAAATGCCGAGCTGCTTTGCGGCCCGCTGCTGCACCCCTCGGCAGTCTCGCAAGGCTCCTTCAATGGCCCGCACCTCCTCTTCTTCAAGGCTCAGGGCCGTCTGAGGCTTCATCAGCTTTTCCTCGTGACGCTCCAGCAACTGCACCGAATTCTGATGCGTCGCCAGCATGGTCCGGATCGCCAGTCGGTTGTTCTCAGCCATCAAGAAGGCGGACTGCACCACATTCTGCAACTCCCGGATGTTCCCGGGCCAGTCATGCTGCTCCAGCAACCGTAGCTCTTCTTCCGGACACAGCACCTGCTGACCATACTCGGCATTGAAGTCGGCCAGAAACTTCCGGACCAGCAACGGGATATCGTCCTTGCGCTTCCGGAGCGGCACCAGCTCCAGCGGCACCACGTTGATGCGGTAGAAGAGGTCTTCCCGGAAGGTGCCCTGCGCAATGGCCGTTTCCAGGGGGGCATTCGTGGCACACACCACCCGGACGTCGACCGTCACCGTTTCTTCGCCGCCGAGTCGCTCAAAGGTGCCTTCCTGCAGCACCCGGAGGAGCTTCGCCTGCAGTTCCAGGGAGGTGTTGCCCACCTCATCCAGAAAGAGGGTTCCCCCATCTGCCAGCTCAAACCAGCCTCGTCGGCGTCCGGTTGCTCCGGTGAACGCCCCCTTCTCGTGTCCGAACAGTTCGCTCTCCAGCAGCGTGTTGCTGAGGGCGCCGCAGTTGACCACCTTGAATGGAGCATTGCGGCGCAGGCTGTGGCGGTGGATGGCATTGGCAAAGAGCTCCTTGCCGGTTCCGCTCTCTCCACGCAGCAGCACCGTTGCTCGACTTGGGGAAATGCGCCGGACCATTTCCGCCAGCCGGATCATCTGGCTGTTGCCCGACACCACCCCTTCCAGCACTTCCGGGACATCAGGCTCTTCGACCTCGCGGATGACGCGTCCCCGGAGGCCATAGGCCTTCAGCGAGAGGGTGATCATGCCCGCCAGAAGCCGGAGCGCCTGCACCGTCGCCGAAGGAGACTGCGGCTCCAGCCAGCCGCACAGCATGCCCTGCGGAAGCTCGTTTCCGCCCCGCAACGGGAAGGAGTAGAACATGCGCCCCGGTCGCATCAAGGGCGCCTCAAAGGGAAGAATCGTCGCATTGACCTCGTGAGGAGCCAGGAGGAGTTCGTGGTGCAACGACTCCAGGAAGTCCTTGCGCTGCTTCTTCCAGAGGCGGTTCTGCGCCGCCTTTTCTTCTTCGGAAATGGATGGGGCCAGCTCAATGAAGTACCGCTGGGTCACCGAGTCGCTGAGCAGCAGCAGTGGGTTTTCCACCAGCCCTGCGTCCTGAATCAGACACAGCAGGGTGTTGAGGCTGCGGGTCAGGTTTTGGGAGTGAATGAGGAGCCGGGAGGCCTGTTCCAGTAATTCTAGGGCACGCATGAGGTGGAGCAGTGTCAGGTTTCGTTCCCTTCCTGCTTCAAGCGTTATGCCATTTTTTTCCTCAAAAAAATGAGGGGTTTACCAGATTTTCCAGGATCAGCGGGTGGTTAGGAAAGCGGCACACTGCTCAAGAAACAGGCAGCCTGGCCGCTTCATCTGACACAGGCAGCGGACCCCACAGAGCCCGCCGCAGAGGATCAGGGGATCGTCCGGATCTGCATCGAGTTGACGTACCCTTCCGGAGTCAGGCTATCTGCAAAGATGATCACCTTGTCGCCCGGAACAAAGTGTTCGCTCAGCTTGAGGCGCATCAGGGCCGCCTGAATGTTGTCCTCCGGATTCTCGGAAAACTCATCCAGCAGGAAGGGGAGGACGCCTCGGTTGAAGACCATGCCCCGGTACGTCTGTTCGTTGTTGGTGAAGGCATAAATGCCAATGTCTCGGGGACGCCAATTCGAGACGTACATGGCGCCTCGGCCGTAGCGGGTGAGGACCACAATGCCCTTCATGCGCAGGTTCGAGGCAATGTTGGCGACGGCTTCCGCCAGGTGCTGACGATTGCTCGTCTTGAACTGCTTGTCCGTGAAGCGCACCCCCGGAAACTGTTCCGTCCGGCGGGCCACACGGGCCAGGGTTTCCACACAGCGGACCGGGTGCTTCCCGGTTGAGGTCTCCCCGGAGAGCATGATCGCATCAGCCTGCTCATAAACCGCGTTGGCAATGTCCGTCACCTCCGCTCGGGTGGGCACCGGGTTCTCGATCATCGACTCCAGCATCTGCGTGGCGACCACGAGGCGTTTGCCGTAAATGGCACACAGGTACGCGATGCGGCGCTGAATCTGGGGCAACTCCTCCATGTCGATCTCAATCCCAAGGTCTCCGCGGGCCACCATGATGCCGTCAGCTTCCTGAACAATGCTCTCCAGGTTGTCCACGCCTTCCTGATTTTCGATCTTGGCGATGATCCGGATGTGCTTCCCGGCTTCGCCCAGCAGCTCCCGGACTTCCTGGATCGCCTCCTTGTTCCGCACAAACGACAGGGCAATCGCATCCACCTCCTGCTCGAGCCCGAAGAGGATGTCCCGCTTGTCGGTCTCGGTGATCGACGGCAGCTTGACGGAGACACCAGGCAGGTTGATGTGGCGCCGGGACTTCAGGTAGCCCGGATCCAGCACCTCGCAGTCGATGTAGTCCTCTCCCTTGGCCGCGACCCGGAGCTTCACCAGCCCGCTGTCCACAGCAATCGTTCCGCCGATCTCCACCTGCTCCACCAGGTAGGGGTAGTTGACGAACAGCTCGCCGTCCCGCTCTTCATGAGGAGGCATGGTCACCCGGACGGTATCGCCGCAGTGCAGTTCCACCTCCTTGGAACCCGTCCGGATCTCGGGTCCCTGGGTGTCCAGCAAAATGGCAATGGGGTAGTTCAGGGTCTTGTTCAGCTCCTTGATGCGCCCAATGATGGCTCCGTGGGACTCGTGGGTGCCATGGGAAAAGTTCAGACGCGCGACGCTCATGCCCGCTTGGGCCATCCGCTCCAGCATTTCATAGGAGTGGCTGGCGGGCCCGATGGTGCAGATGATTTTGGTATTCAGCATGTTTGGGATGTGGTGTATTTGGAACCATTACAGCAAGTTGCAGCTTGCCCTCGCTCTCAAAAACATCCAGCATACACTGTTCCGTTAAAAACGCACTTCTCAATCGTGGGTTTGTTCCTCTGCCCACCCGACTCTCCCCTGCTGAAGATGATTGCCTACCTCGAAGGCTCCGTGCTCCGTGTTGCTGCTGATGGGCTGGTGCTGAAAACCACGGGCGGCGTGGGCTATGCGGTGCACGTTCCTCAAAACCTGCTGACGTCTCTCCGTCCGGAGGAGGAGCTGACCCTGCACGTGTACACCCAGGTCCGAGAGGATGAGCTCACCCTCTACGGGTTTGGCCACCCGGATGAGCGGACGCTCTTCGAGATGCTCATCAAGACCTCCGGGGTGGGGCCCAAGATGGCGCTGGCGACTCTCTCCACGCTGGCGCCCCCGGACCTCGTCGCTGCTGTGGAGCGAGGCGATGCCGAAGCCTTCAGCCGGGTTCCCGGCATTGGAAAGAAAACCGCGGCCAAGCTCTGCCTCGACATGCGGGACCAGCTCAAGAAGCACCCGCTGCCCAACCTGACTTCCGGAGCCAGCGCAGACTTTGTGCTTCCCGGCGCCAATGACACCGACGGCGACGGTGTGCTGTCCGCTCTGAAGAACATGGGGTTTGCCGAGCGGGAGGTGGGGCCCATCCTCCGTCAGTTGGATCCGGAGGGATCGTTTGAGGAACGCTTCAAGAAAGCGCTTTCCTTGTTGAATCCTCTGCGTTAAAAAGGGGCCGACTCCACTTTTTAACCTCCTAACCAACGAGACACCATGGCCAGCCTCAACAAAGTAATGCTGATCGGCAACCTCGGACGTGACCCAGAAATCCGCTACACCCAGAGCGGCAGTGCCGTGGCCAATTTTTCCATTGCCACCACCGACCGTTGGACCGACAAGAGCGGACAGCTGCAGGAGCGCACCGAGTGGCACAACATTGTGCTCTTCGACCGCCTCGCGGACCTTGCCCAGTCGTACCTGAAGAAGGGGTCTCAGGTCTTCATTGAAGGCAAGCTGCAGACCCGCAACTGGGACGATCAGCAAGGCGTCAAGCACTACCGGACCGAAGTGGTGGGCAACATCATGCAGTTCCTCGACCGGCGTCCCACGCAGGGAGCGGGTTCCTCTGAAGAAGCAGCTCCGGCTGCCAGCGCGCCCGCCCGTTCCCAGCCCCAGGCCACTGAAGCGGTCTCCGATCCGGGCCCCAGCGAAGAGTACATCAAGGACGACATCCCGTTCTGAGCCTCCCGTTCCACTTCCCCACCAGGCTCCGGAGGCGAGGCCTCCGCCCTGTTCTCTGCCGCCCTGCTCCGCTTGCGGGTCCGGACGGCCTCTGAACCGACTTCACGCGCATGCGCCTCAAAAGCCTGAAGGCCTCTGGTTTCAAATCCTTCTGCCATCCGGTGGAGCTGGAGTTTCAGCAAAATGGGATCACCATTGTGGTGGGGCCCAATGGGTGCGGCAAGAGCAACGTCGTTGATGCCATCCGCTGGGTGCTGGGCGAGCAGCGAGCACGCCACCTGCGAGGCGGCTCCATGGAAGACGTCATCTTTGCCGGAAGCGCTTTCCAGAAGCCCTCCGGCGTGGCAGAAGTCACCCTTACCTTCCTCAACCCTCAGGGCGATACCCTCCGCCAGTACCACGAGTACACCGAGATCGCTGTCACCCGACGCCTCTACCGCAACGGCGAGAGTGCCTACCTCATCAACAAGACACCGGTGCGCCTCATGGACATCCGGGAGCTGTTCATGGACACGGGGGTCGGCGGCACCGGCTACTCCATTGTCGAGCAGGGCCGCGTCGGAGAAATGGTCAGCGCCAAGCCCTCGGAACGCCGCACCCTCATTGACGACGCTGCCGGCATCATCAAGTTCCGGACCAAGCGTCAGACCGCTGAAAGGCGCCTGGAGGAAACCCAGCAGAACCTCCTGCGCGTCAATGACCTGCTGGGTGAACTCAAGGATCAGGAAGAAGCCCTGCGGGAGCAGGTAGAAAAGGCCCAGACCTACCTGGACCTGCAGAAACGGAGCGCGGAACTGGAGCTGCAGTACACCCTGCTCCAGTGGGCACAGGCACAGGAACAGGAGCAGGCAACCCAGCAGGCGCTGACTCACCTGCAGCAGCAGCAGCAGAGCCAGCAGACCGAAAAGGACGTCCTTGATGCCCGGCTTCAGCAGGTCAGCCTGGAGCAGGTTCAGCGCAGCACCCGACTCTCCGAAAAACGGGACGCGGTGCACCAGCAGGAACGCCGCATCCAGGAAGCAGAAAACCAGCGGGCACTGGAACAGCAGAGCATCGCCAACCTCCGGGAGCAGCAGACCCAGCGTGAGACCGAACGCGAGGCCCTCCACCAGCGTCGGGAAGAGCTGGAAGCCGAACACCACCGGGCCCTTGCCCAAAGCGAACACCTGAGCGACCAGGAAGTTCAGCTCCGGGAAGAGATTGAGGCCGCCGAAGCAGCCCGGCTGAGCGAAAACCAGGCCCTCCAGGAGGCGCAGCGTCAGCTTCAGGCCGCCCAGCGGGAGCTGCTCCGCCTGCACACCGACCTCACCAACCAGACCAACCAGCGCGGCTTCCTGACTGAACGGCTTGACCAGCTGGAGGGGCGCCGGATCCAGCTTCAGGCCCAGCAACAGACCGGCGAGGCCCTCTTCCTCAACCTCCAGCGCCAGCGCGATGAACAACGCGCCACCCTCGACGCTCAACAAACCCGGCAGGAGGCACTGGAGCTGCAGCGAGACGAACTGGACGCCCAGCTTCAGGAGCAGGCCACACAGGTTTCCAGTGCAGAAGCCCGGCTCCGGGACCTCCAGCAGCAAGAAGCCACCAAGCGCTCTCGCCTGCAGTCCCTTCAGCAGATTCAGCAGCAGCATGAAGGCTTTGGCGACAGCACCCGCGCCTTCCTCGACCTGCTGGAGCAGCATCCGGAACAGGCTGAGGCGCTCGGCGTGGTCGGTCTGCTCGCCGACACCGTGGAGGTTCCTCCGGACGCACTGGAGCAAGTCGCCCCCGTCTTGGCCGAGATGCTGGACTGGGTGCTGGTCCGCAGCACGGCTCACCTGCCGGAGCTGGAACGCTTCTGCCTGCAGCACCAGCTTGGGCGCCTGAATGTGGTGCCCCTGGACCTCCTTCCGCCTCCTTCAAACGAGCCGGGCCCCAGCCTCTGGAATCAATTGCAGTGTGCTGAATCCGTTCGGCCCTGGGCTGAGGCGTTCTTTGGAACCATCCACCCGACCACCTCCAGTTGGGCAGCGCTGCCCCAGGCGCTCCACTCGGCTGAACACTGGATCAATGACGCCGGAAGCTTCTGGTTTGCCAACAGCTTGCGCCTTGGCAAGCTTCAGGAAAGCGCCCTTGGGGTCCTCAAACGACAGCAAGAGGTTCGGGAACTCGAAGACGCCACCCAGCAGCTGGAAGCCGCAGTGGAGGCGCAGCGTCAAACCCTGGACACCCTTCAGGAACAACAGGAGCAACGGCTGGCACAGCGAGAGGAAATTCTGGGGCAACTCCGGACCCTGGAGCTGGATGGGCTGGCTTTCCGAAAGGAGCTGGAGCACACCGAGCTGGAGCTCCGTCGTGCTGAGCAGGCCCGTCAGACCGTGCAACAGGATCTCGAAAACCTGGCCCAAGAGGCTCAGGCTCTGCGGCAGCGGCAAGACGCCACCGAGGCGAAGCTGCAGGAGCTGGAAGCCGGACGGCAGCTCCGCGAAACGGAAGTCGAGCAGCAGCAGCAGCACATCGACCAGCAGGCTCAAAAGATGGAGGCCCTGGGGGAGAACCTGACGGAAAAACGCGTCCGCCTCTCAGAGTTGCAGGAGCAGCTTCGGGGACTCAACGCCACCCAGCAGCGGGTGGAACGCGAGCAAGACACCACACGCTTGCGCCTCGAACACCTGCAGACGGCTCAGGCTCTGGAAGGGGAGAGGCTGGAGACCAGTCGCCAGCGCATCGAAGCCATTGACGCCAGCTTTGGGAGGCTCCTTCAGGAGCGCCAGACCCTTCAGGAAGAGCTGGCAGAAGAGTCTCGGCAGCATGCGGCCCAGGATGTTGTGCAGGAGGAACTCCGGAGCCAGCTCCGGAGCCAGCAAAGCCACCTGGAGGAAACCAGCCGCCAGTTCAATGCGGCTGCAATCAAGCTGACGGAATTCCGGATGCAGCGCACGCAGTGGGAAGAGAAGGTGGCGGAACTCAGTGACACCCCCCTGGAACAGCTACGCCAGGAGGTTCCGGACACCCCTGAGGACTTCCAGGAGACGAGCCGTGAAATCCGTTCCCTCCGAGCCCGGATGAATGCCATGGGCGCCGTCAACCTCACGGCTCCGGAAGAGCATGCCGCGCTGCTGGAGCGTCTCGGCTTCATTGCCACCCAGTCCGGAGACCTGCAGCAGGCGGTGGAGGACCTCAAGTCAACCATCCACGACATCAACCGCGAGTCTCGCAAACGCTTCCGGGAGATGTTTGAGCAGATCAACCTCAAGTTCGGAGAGCTGTTTGCTTCCCTGTTCGGCGGAGGCGAGGCGCGCATGGTGCTGACTGATTCCGAAGACCTCCTGGAGGCCGGGGTGGAGATCGTGGCTCAGCCTCCGGGCAAGAAGCTGCAGAACCTGAACTTGCTTTCTGGTGGAGAAAAGGCCCTCACCGCCATCTCCCTCATCTTTGCCATTTTCCTCATCAAGCCGAGCCCGTTTTGTCTGCTCGATGAAGTCGATGCGCCGTTGGATGACGCCAATGTTTCCCGCTTCAATCAGCTCATCCGGAAGTTGACGGATAATGCGCAGTTCATCATAATTACTCACAATAAGAAAACGATGGAAATCGGCAATCGCCTGTATGGGATCACCATGGAAGAGCCCGGGATCTCCAAGACGGTGTCTGTTCGTTTTCAAGAGGCCGAACAACTGGTGAATTAGCCGTTGCGGCGCTTTCTCTCTCAAGCAGTGACAGGATCATGGACGTTAAGATTTACCAGGGATTTGAAGCCTTCCGCCAGGTTTTTGAAACCGAAAACACCTTTGATGTGTCCGATACGGTGCGGGACATCCTGAAAGCGGTCAAGCAGGACGGCGACACGGCAGTCCGGGCCTACACCGAGCGTTTCGACGGCGTGCACCTGGAAGAGCTGCGCGTGCCTCACGTCCAGATGCAGCAGGCCCTGGAAGCGTTGCCGACGGACCTCCGGGAGGTGTTGGAAGAAGCCGCGGCCAACATCCGGAGCTTCCATGAGCGACAGAAGCGCGAGAGCGAGCTGGAGTTTCACCCGGACGGCACCGTGCTGGGGTGGAAGGTCACCCCGGTTGACAGCGCCGGAGTCTACATTCCGGGCGGCCGGGCCGCGTATCCGTCTTCTTTGCTGATGAATGTCATTCCGGCCCAGGTGGCTGGGGTGCCGCGCATTGCGATGGTCTCGCCTCCGGGCAAGGAAAGCGGACTTCCTCACCCTCTGGTGATGGCCAGCGCGGCGCTGTGTGGGGTCGATGAGCTGTACGCCGTCGGGGGGGCGCAATCGGTGGGAGCCCTGGCGTACGGAACCGACTCCATTGCCCGGGTGGTCAAGATCACGGGTCCAGGAAACGCTTATGTCGCAGAAGCCAAGCGGCAGGTGTACGGGTTGGTAGGCATTGACTCCTTCGCTGGACCAAGCGAGATCCTCATTGTGTGCGATCGTGCCGACCTTTCCGTTGAGTACCTCGTCCGAGACCTGCTGTCTCAGGCGGAGCATGATCCGGAAGCCGGAGCCATCCTGGTCACCACTCACCCGGAACAGGCCGAAGCCGTTGCAGCGCGTCTCAAGGAGCTGGTCCCCACGCTGCCGCGCCGGGAAATCATTGAGGCGTCCTTCGCGTCACGTTCCGCTCTGATTGTGGTGCCTAGCCTGGATGAGGCCTTTGAGGCGCTCAACGAGCTGGCGCCGGAACATCTGGAGGTCCTCACTCAGAACCCGATGGAAGACCTCCACCGCATCCGCAATGCTGGCGCCATTTTTCTCGGACCCCACACTCCCGAGCCGGTGGGAGACTACTTTGCCGGTCCCAACCACACCCTGCCGACTTCCGGATGTGCCAAGTTTTCTTCCCCACTGGGGGTGGAGGACTTTGTCAAGACCAGCTCGATCCTTAGCTACTCGCCAGAGCGTCTGCGCCAGCAGGGCCCCGCGATCATGCGTTTTGCCGAAGAAGAGGAGCTGTTTGCGCACGCGGCAGCCATCCGAGCCCGGCTGGAGTCCTGATCACTTCCGGAAAAATCGAGGCTTCTTTTTTGTCCGTAGCCATACGTAGGCGTTTTTGCGCATAGGCATCTGAGCCTCCGCGGTTATCCTGTGGGCAACTTCATTGGTGCTCCCCCCACTGATGAATGAACCCCCGTTTTCGGGATTTCAGCAAGGAGTCTTATGGAACGTTTCAAGAAGCTCGGACAACTGATTGCGGTGATTGGATTTGCCTTTGTGATTGGGGCCGTTTTTGCGTACACCAAGATCCAAGAAGGTTATCAGTCCCTGCAATCTTTTAGCGCCGCACAAAACGTCACGCTGTCCTACAATGGCCAGGGTGAGTTAATTGATCGCGGAAAAACCGAAGGGGCTCAGGCGATCATGAAGCTGCTGACAGAAGATTGGGGTTATCCCGTCGTGGCATCCGAGTTTGATCCCAAGGATCCGCTGGTCAACACCGCTTCAGAGTACATGTACCAAATGGCCACCATTGGCTACCACGTGCTGCATGGAACTCAGACGATCACGCTGCCCAAGGACATGGAGTATAAAGGGAAGGTTTATCCTGCTGGCGTGCACAAGTTTCCGGTGGAAGGGCGATACTGGACCGGGTTTGACCGCATGCACCCGCTGGAAGGCCGGGCTCGGGAAATGGCCTGGTCTGGAACGGCTCACGGCCTGATTGCCGAGTTGGGTGTGGGAACCGTCACCGCCTCCACCCTGCAGTTGGGGTTGGCGGTTGCCGGATTGATGGCAGGCATCGGAGGAACCCTGATGGTGCTGGGATTCGGCCTCTCTTGGGCCAGTCAGAAGCCGTAACCTCTCCCCCTGAACCCTCCTTCTTCAAAGCCTCGCTCTCGCCCTGAGAACGAGGCTTTTCTGCATCTCTCCTAAAAGACAAACCCCACACCAACGGTCGTCAGGGTGTGCTTGCCTGTGGATTCAAACTGATCGCTATCCAGGATTTTCCCAAGGCCTTGAGTACGATCAACGGTGGCCTCTGATTTGGTTTCGACACTGCGGTATCCCAGCAAGAGTTCAAACCCACCCAAGCGGTACCCAAGGTCAAGAAAGTAGGACAAGGCAGACTTTCCTTCAGACTCGACCTTCTCGGTTAACAGTCCTCCATTCAGGCTAGCTCCCGCAACGGTATACGTGATGTTCGTCTCGGAGCTACTTCCCAGCAGAGGCAGCCCCAAACCGGCTGAAAGCGAGAAGGTGTCTCCTCCAAAAAGATACCCCACGTCCAGGAAGTTGACGTACCCCTTGGATTCACGGTTTCCAAGGACCGTCCCATTGCTGGATATCCCTCCAAGCGTCCCTAATACAGTAGCTTTCGTTCCTGCTGTAACGGCATCAAGTGCATCTAAAGCGCTAGTTGATGCCCAAGACCCCGTTTGAGTCGCAATGGTTGTAAAACTATTTGTGTGCTGGTGGACACCAAGAATCCAACCGCCTTCCGTAATGTACTGAAGCGTGTTGCCTCCTACCGTCTGAGTATCTTTTTTGTCTTCAGCGGATGCAGTCGCCAAAAGGGTTCCAGACTGGTTATACTTCAGCGTCTGTTCCCCCAGGGAAGGATCTTCGCTTGACACGCCCACAGCGGTGCTGAGGCGGATTCGGCTCTCAGCATGAGCCGGGGCACTGAGTAGCACGCCCAGGAGGGCAGCAGATAAGAGGCGGGACACTTTCATAAACCAGCTCCATTAAGATAAAAGAATACCAAAGTTGCAAAAATTCACCAAAAACACCACTTGAATGCTTTGGCAATGAATCGGAATCATGCACTCCTTATTCCACCTACTCAAAAATAGACTCTTTTAAGGAGAAAGTCGAAGAACACGCTCAAATTCTCTTGCATTTTGATGGGTATCAGGAACAATCGAATCCACTTTTAGCGTCTCGCTTCTTTTTTAAACTCGGAGGAAAACATTGTGAAGCCCGTCGGAACGTCCGGATTGGACACGTTCCCGAAGCTCCTGTTGGAGCACGCCCAAAAGCGTGGCTCGCGTCCAGCGTACCGTGAAAAGGACCTGGGCATTTGGCAAACGTGGACCTGGTCTCAGACTCAAAAGGAGATCGCACAGCTGTCAGCGGGCCTGGTTTCCCTTGGATTGCGGCGTGGAGACGCCGTCGCAATTGTAGGAGACAACCGTCCCCACCTGTACTGGGCCATCGTCGCCGCACAAGCGGTCGGTGGTCTTCCCGTTCCGCTCTACCAGGATTCGGTTGCTGAGGAGATGATTCACGTCCTCAACAACGCCGACGTCCGCTTTGCGATCGTCGAGGATCAGGAGCAGGCGGACAAGATGCTTGAGGTCAAGGACCGCTGCCCGCAGCTGGAGTTTGTGGTCTACGAAAACACCCGGGGCATGCGGCACTACGACCAGCCCTTCCTCTTTCAGTTCCAGGACGTCCAGCGCCAGGGTGCCTCCTACCTGCAGGCCCATCCCGATTTTTTTGAGACCGAAGCGGCCAAGGGCTCTGGAGCCGACACCGCCATCTTGCTCTACACCTCCGGAACCACGGGCCTTCCCAAAGGCGTGGCCCTCAGCTTTGACAACCTCATCTTCAGCGGAGAGCTGGGCCGAACGTTCGACTTCCTGACCGATGAGGAAGAGACCCTGGCCTACCTGCCCATGGCATGGGTGGGCGACAACGTCTTCTCGATTGCGCAAGCCTACGTCTGTGGCTTCTGCGTCAATTGCCCAGAGAGTCCGGAAACCGTCCTCACCGACCTCCGTGAAATTGGCCCCACCTACTACTTTGCGCCTCCCTCCGTGTATGAGCGGATGCTCACGCAGGTGATGATCCGGATCGAAGACGCCGGCAGCACCAAGCGCTGGCTCTTCAACACCTTCATGAAGGTTGCCCGTCGCTGTGGCACCGACATTTTGGATGGGAATCCGGTTTCGCCACTGGACCGACTCCTCTATGCCCTCGGAGAATTGACGATCTACGGCCCGTTGAAAAACGTCCTGGGCCTCAGCCGCATTCGGGTCGCCTACACCGCCGGGGAAGCAATTGGTCCGGAGCTCTTTGCCTTCTTCCGGGCGCTCGGGATCAACATCAAGCAGCTTTACGGGCAAACCGAGGCCTCCGTCTTCATCTGTGCCCAGCCCAACGGGCAGGTCCGCTCCGACACCGTCGGCCCCCCGCTTCCCGGAATTGAGGTCCGCATTGACGACTCCGGAGAGGTCTTCTACCGGAGCCCCGGAGTCTTTTTGCACTACCACAAGAATCCGGAATCCACGGCCAAGACCAAGAGTCCGGACAACTGGGTCGCCACAGGAGACGCCGGCTTCTTCGACCACGAGGGGCACCTGAAGATCATCGACCGGGTCAAGGACGTGGGGCGCATGAACGATGGGAGCCTGTTTGCTCCGAAGTACGTGGAAAACAAGCTCAAGTTCTTTGCCTTCATCAAGCATGCAGTCGTCTTTGGAGACGGACGAGACTACGCCACCGCCTTCATCAACATTGACCTCAATGCGGTGGGCAACTGGGCCGAGCGCAACGGTTTGGCCTATTCCGGATACACCGACCTCTCGGCTCGTCAGGAAGTGTACAAGCTCATTCAGGAATGCGTGGAGTCGGTCAACGCTGACCTGGCCCGAGATGAGAAACTCCGGAGTTCCCAGATTGCACGGTTCCTCTTGCTCCACAAGGAATTGGATGCAGATGACGGAGAGTTGACCCGAACCAGCAAGGTTCGTCGCAACGTGGTGGATGAACGCTACGGCACCCTGATCAACGCCCTCTACGACCCAGCCCAGAAGCGCTGCCAGATTGAGTCCCTGATCACGTTTGAAGACGGACGCAAGGGAACCCTCAAGGCCGACCTCTCCATCTGTGACTGCAAGCGCGTCACCGAGCCCCTCAAGGATGCGGCATGAGTAACCATCGGCGTGCCATTGGAGACACGTTGCTGAGCGTGGAACACATCAGCCTCTCCTTCGGAGGAGTGAAGGCGCTCACCGACATCAGCCTCTCTGTTCGCAAGCACGAAATCTTTTCCATCATTGGCCCGAACGGCGCCGGGAAGACGTCCATGCTCAACGTCATCAACGGCTTCTACCACCCGCAGGAAGGGGCCATCGTCTTCCGGGGCACGCACCGCAAGCGCATGCGTCCCCATGAAGCAGCCAAGCAAGGCATCGCCCGGACCTTCCAGAATGTCGCCCTCTTCAAGGGCATGAGCACCCTCGACAACATCATGTCCGGACGCCTGCTCAAGATGCACCGCAACATCTTCTGGCAGGCCCTTCACCTGGGACCCGCCCGAGAAGAGGAGCTGGCCCACCGTCGCAAGGTCGAGGAGATCATCGACTTCCTGGAAATCCAGGCCATCCGCAAGATTCCAGTCGGACGCCTTCCGTATGGGCTGCAGAAACGAGTGGAGTTGGGACGAGCCCTGGCGATGGAGCCCGACCTGCTGCTGCTGGACGAGCCGATGGCCGGCATGAACCTTGAGGAAAAGCAGGACATGTGTCGCTTCATCCTCGACATCAGCGAAGAGTACGGAACCACGATGGTGCTCATTGAGCATGACATGGGCGTCGTCATGGACATCTCCGACCGAGTCGCCGTCCTCGATTACGGACGCAAGATCGCTGATGGCCCTCCGGACGAAGTCCGCTCCAACCAGGAGGTGATTGATGCTTACCTGGGGGTGAGTCATGACTGAGCCCAGGAACGGAGAATTATGGAACTGATGTTTTTTTTCGAAACCCTGATCAGTGGCCTCATGGCTGGAGTCATGTACTCCCTGGTCGCTCTCGGTTTCGTGTTGATCTTCAAGGCTTCCGGAGTCTTCAACTTCTCTCAGGGAGTGCTGTGCCTGTTTGCAGCCCTCGCCCTGTTTGACTTCATTTCAGAAGACGGCTGGGTGTACGCCCTCTTTGGCTTTGCCCTCCCCGTCTGGCTCGGCATCCTCCTGACCGTTGTGGTGATGATTGGGGTCGCTTGGCTCATTGAACGCCTCGTGCTGCGGCACCTGGTCAACCAGGACCCGATCATCCTCTTCATGGCCACGATCGGGCTGGCCTACGTTCTGGAAGGCGCAGGAGACATCCTCTTCGGCTCCGACGTGAAGCCCCTGGACATTGGACTGCCTCAAGGCGCCTCGGACTACCTACTCGACACCTACGGACTCTACATTGAAAAACTGGAGGTCGTGGCGGCAATCACCGCTGCCGTGCTCGTGGCGGTTCTTGCGGTCTTCTTCCAGAAGACCCGAATTGGTCGAGCCCTGCGTGCCGTCGCTGACGACCACCAGGCCGCACTTTCCGTGGGCATCTCCCTCAATGCCATCTGGGTCATCGTCTGGTCGGTGGCCGGCATCGTCGCCCTCGTGGCCGGAATCATGTGGGGGTCGAAGTCCGGGGTTCAGTTTTCCCTTTCGCTGATTGCCCTCAAGGCCCTTCCGGTCCTGATCCTCGGAGGCTTCACTTCGGTTCCAGGGGCCATCATTGGAGGACTGATCATTGGCGTGGGAGAGAAACTGGCAGAGATCTATGCCGGACCGCTGGTCGGCGGAGCCCTGGAGAACTGGTTTGCCTACATGTTGGCATTGGTCTTCCTCCTGTTCCGTCCGCAAGGGCTGTTTGGAGAGCGCATCATTGAACGGGTCTGAAGCATGATTTATCGAGAGTCTGGACAGTTCAAATCCAGTTACAGCGGCGACCAGGCGATCTTCCCGATCCTTCAGGACCGGATCTTTCTGGTGCTGGTCGCCCTGATTGCCGTGGTCGGGATTCCCACCATTGTTGACGACTACTGGGCCAACGCGGTTTTCATTCCCTTGCTCGTCTTCACCCTCGCCGCCATTGGCCTCAACATCCTCACCGGATACTGCGGACAGCTGAGCCTCGGCACCGGCGCCTTCATGGCGGTTGGGGCGTACGCGACCTACAAGCTGATGACGGCTTTTCCGGAGATGAACTTCATCCTCATCGTCATCCTCTCCGGTTTTGTCACAGCAGGAGTGGGGGTCCTCTTTGGGCTGCCCTCTCTGCGCATCAAGGGGTTCTACCTCGCGGTGGCCACGCTGGCCGCCCAGTTCTTTCTGGTGTGGCTCTTCAACAAGGTCGGGTGGTTCTTCAACTACAACGCAACCGGACAGATCAACGCGACCCGCATGCACGTGTTCGGGATCCAGATCACGGGTCCGGAAGCCACACCGGCTGCTCGGTACCTCTTCTGCCTCTTCTTTGCCATCGTCTTTGCCCTGGTGGCCAAGAACCTGGTCCGCGGGCGCATCGGACGCTCCTGGATGGCCATCCGGGACATGGACATTGCGGCAGAACTGATCGGCATCCGCCCCCTGCAGACCAAACTCTCGGCCTTTGCCGTCAGCTCCTTCTACGTGGGCATGGCAGGCTCGCTCTACTTTTCCGTCTGGTTGGGTGCGGCCGAGGTGACCGAAGCCTTCAGCATCAATCAGTCCTTCTTCGTCCTCTTCATGGTCATCATCGGTGGGCTGGGAACCGTCCTTGGCTCCTTCCTCGGGGCCGCGTTCATGGTCCTGATGCCAATCTTGCTGAAAAACTTCCTGGTCGATGGCATCGGCGTGGAGGTGGTTACAGCCAAGCACGTCGAGATCATGGTGATGGGCATCTTGATTGTCACCTTCCTGATCGTCGAGCCTCACGGACTTGCCCGGCTCTGGCAGATCATGAAAGAAAAGCTCCGCCTCTGGCCCTTTCCCTACTGATCGGGCCCCAAGCCGAGCGCAACCTTCCTCAGGAGAGAAAACCATGAACCTCAAGCAGCGATTCCTGCGAGCCGCCCTCGCCACGGTTGCTCTGCCGCTGACCCTCGTGAGCGCCCACGCCTATGAGCTGGTCGTTCCCAGTCTGGACTACCGGACCGGGCCTTACGCGCCCAACGGCATCCCGGTCGCCAACGGCTTTGCCGACTACTTCACGCTCCTCAACGAGCGCGACGGTGGCATCAACGGTGTTCCAGTCAAGCTGGTTCCCTGTGAAACCGCCTACAACACCCAGCAGGGGGTGGAGTGCTATGAAAACACCAAGAACACCGAGCCCTCCGGCGCCCTGGTGTACAACCCCCTCTCCACCGGCATCACCTACCAGCTGATTCCGAAAGCGAGTGTCGACCAGATCCCGGTCCTTTCCCTGGGCTATGGCCGCACCTCGGCTGCCAACGGGAAGGTCTTCCCCTGGATCTTCAACTTTCCCGGAACCTACTGGGATGGCGCTTCCATCTTCATGAAGTACATTGGCGAGAAGGAAGGGGGCATGAGCAACCTCAAGGGCAAGAAGATCGCCCTTGTCTACCACAACTCCGCCTACGGAAAAGAGCCGATCCGGACCCTTGAGGCGCTGGCCAGCAAGCATGGCTTTGAGCTGCAATTGCTGCCCGTTGACCACCCAGGTCAGGAGCAAAAAGCCACCTGGCTGCAGGTCCGTCGTGGTCGTCCGGACTGGGTCCTGATGTGGGGCTGGGGCGTGATGAACCAGGTCGCCATCAAGGAAGCCGCTTCTGTGCGTTTCCCGATGGATCGCTTCATCGGCATCTGGTGGTCGGGTTCAGAGAACGACGTGCTGCCCGCTGGAGCTGATGCGGACGGCTACCTCTCCGGAGCCTTCACGGCACCACGCCGCGACTTCCCGCTCTTTGATGAGATCCGAAAACTCGTTTACGATGCCGGCAAAGGCGCAGGTGAGCGAGACCGCATTGGTGAGGTCCTCTACGGACGAGGCGTCCTGCAGGCCGTCTATGTTGCAGAGGCGATCCAAAAGGCCATGGAGATTCATGGCACCAAGGAGATCCGGGGCGTCCACATGCGAGACGGTCTGGAGCAACTGACCATCACGGCAGCCCGCTGGAACGAGCTGGGCCTCCCGGGCTTTGCCTCTCCGGTGAACATCTCCTGCTCCAACCACGCAGGTCCGCGGGAAGCCGCGATTCAGCAGTGGGATGCCAAAGCGCAGCAGTGGAACCTTGTCACCGACTTCATGACACCCGACCTGGCCATCGTGGATCCGTTGATTGAACAAGACTCCATGGCGTATGCGAAAGAGAACGGCATCACGCCCAAGAGCAACTGCATGTAACTGAGTCAGGGAGCCTTCGGGCTCCCTCTCCACTCCGGAACAAAGAACCCATGAGTGCCGCTCCATCTGCAAGGCCGACCCTGCTGGCGGTCAACAACGTTGAGGTCATCTACAACCACGTCATCCTCGTCCTGAAGGGAGTCTCCCTGACGGTCAACCAGGGGAGCATTGTGGCACTGTTGGGCGCCAACGGAGCAGGCAAGACCACCACCCTCAAGGCGGTCTCGAACCTCCTCCGTGCGGAGCGGGGGGAAGTCACCAAGGGCTCCATTGAGTTTGAGGGAAGCCGTGTCGACGCCCTCACTCCCAATGACCTGGTCCGACGGGGCTGCATTCAGGTCATGGAAGGACGGCACGTCTTCGGACACCTGACCACCGAAGAGAACCTGCTCACCGGCGCCTACACCCGTCGCGACGGACGAGGTGCCATTGCGCAGGACCTGGAGATGGTCTATGACTACTTTCCCCGCCTGCGGGTGCGTCGCTCGTCTCAGGCGGGTTACACGTCCGGAGGGGAGCAGCAGATGATCGCCATCGGACGCGCCCTGATGTCTCGCCCCAAGATGATCCTCCTGGATGAGCCCTCAATGGGTCTGGCGCCTCAGTTGGTGGAAGAGATTTTTGAGATCGTCAAGAGCCTCAACCAAAAGGAAGGAGTCAGCTTCCTGCTGGCCGAGCAGAACACCAACATCGCCCTGCGGTATTCCACCTATGGCTACATTCTTGAAAATGGTCGGGTGGTGATGGATGGAGAGGCTTCCCACCTTCGGGAAAATGATGACGTCCAGGAGTTTTACCTGGGAGTGAGCGGCGACGGTCGCAAGAGCTTCCGGGATGTAAAGCACTACCGCCGCCGCAAACGCTGGCTCGGTTAAGCCGCTTGCTGAACCGCTAGCTCGGCTTCCAGGGCATTCCAGAACTGCAACCGTGCTTCCAGCGCCCGCTGGGCCGCCCGCTGGGCTTCCTGCCACTTCCACTCATCCTGCCCGCACACCCGCTTCAGCAGGGCCTGCGCCATTGGTCCATGACGCTCTTCGTCGTGATGAATGTGCTCATCCAGATAATGCCGGAAGAGTCCCCAGCGCTCTGGATCCGACTCGGCCAGCTGGGTCACCAGCTTCTGAAACATCCCCGGAATGATGTCCTCACGCCCATACGCAAAGGCGGCCACTGTTTCATGCAGCTTGCCTCCCGCAATGATCTCAAAGGTCGTCTGCATGAACGCGGCGGCGCCCACCGGAAGCTCAGTGCGGCTCAGCAGTTCCAGCACCGGCGTTCCGGAAGCCACCTGCTCGAGGAAGGCGTCAATCGGCACACAATCGGCCCCGGCTTTGCGCATCGCGTCTCGGTAGAGCTCAAAGTGAGAGGCGTACCCACCTTCCGGATGCGGCGCGCTTTCTTCATCCAGAACAATCTCGTTGATCAGACGCCGCGCCTCGGTGTCGGCCGTAGGAAGCCACGGAACAGAGACACCGGTGAGTTGGATCTGCAATGACTTCAGAAGCGACTGGAAGTCCCAAACAGAAAACACGTGGGAACGGGTGAAGTGCTGAAGCTGCGCCTCATTCGTCACAGCTTGGTACACGGGATGATCAAACAGCTGCGCCTTTACGGCATTCAGGTCGAGTTCCATAGCAGTCAATTCAGGTCAAGAGAGGCAAGAAACGCATCCAGCTCGTGCAGCACCTCGTCTGCAACGGCTTCCAGCAGTAAAACATGCCCCGCCTCGGGAAACCAGCGAATCTGCTTCAGGCCAGAGGAAACCCGCTGGAGCAGCCTGGCGGCAAATTCCGGAGCCACCGTTTCATCCTTTCCCCCCTGAAAGACCAGAAGCGGCTGGTGCAGCCTGATGAGCTGCCCCCAGACTTCCCCCTGCAACCGAACCAACTCGCAGCCCGCCCGCAGCGGATTGACCGCATACCCCTGCCACCCAGACTCTTCCTTGCGGGACGCCCGCTTGGGAACCGACTCCACAAAGGGAGCCGCCGCAAACATCAGCATCTGCTCCCACCAGGGACGCGCCAACCGCAGCGCCGGCGCCAGCACCACCACCGCGTCCACCTCCGGATGCCGGGTTGCAAGATCCAGCGACAGCATTCCTCCTGCAGACTCACCCACCAGAATCACCCGGTCGCACTGCGCCCGCAGCGCCTGGTACTCCTGAAGCACCAGGGCCCGCCAATCGTGCCGGGTCGTCCGATTCAGGTCAGTAGGCGTGGTTCCATGTCCCGGAAGCAACGGGGCTCGAACACTCCAGCCCTGCTGATGAAGGTGATGGGCCAGGCCCCGGACTTCCACCGTTGTGGCCGTCAAGCCGTGCAGCAGCAACGCCCCCTTGCGTCCCCCTTCGAGAACCACTGGACCGCCGTCCAGTTCCGGATGAATAAGCATAGTTGGTTTCAAAAAATCGATGATCTAGCGAGAACTCCACCAGGTTACCAGCGCGACCAACCCGAGTAGGCAGAGCCCAATTCCCAGGGAAACCACGCTGATGGCAAACTCAGCGCTGTCCGGATCGGTCACAAAGACGAGCACACAGGAGGTCCCGGCCACAAACCAGCCCGCCCGGAAGAACGCCTTCAGCAGCTCAGGCGCCATCCTCCTCCGCTGATGAACCATACCGTCGCAACGCCTGCCCCTGCAGCAAGGGCGCGCAGGCGACCTGAACCTGGTGCCCAGGGGAGCGCCCCAACTGCGGAATCGCCTGATCGCAGACGCCGGGAGCAAACCACGGGCAGCGTGGGTGAAAGGTGCACCCGGACGGCAACTCCGTCAGCTTCGGAATGTCTTCGCTCCGGAGCCGGATGTGCTGCTTGCTCCGCGTCTTCTCCGGGTCCGGTTCGGGGATTGCCGAAAGCAGCACCTGCGTGTAGGGATGCTGGGGCTGCGCAATCAGTTCCGGAGTCGGTCCCACCTCCACGATCCGTCCGAGGTACATGACGGCAATCTGCCCCTCCCAGGCAAAGTACTTGGCCAGGGCCAGGTCATGCGTAATGAAGACAATCGTCACCCCCAGCTCATCCCGGAGCCTCATCATCATCTGAAGCAGCCCAATCCGGATGGAAACATCCACCATGCTTACCGACTCATCGGCCACAATCAGCGAGGGATTCGTGGTCAGTGCCCGTGCAATGCTGACGCGCTGGCGCTGCCCGCCGCTCAGTTGGTAGGGGTACTTGTCGATCACGTCCCCAACCGGCGTCAGGTCCACCAGCTCCAGCAGCTCCGCCACCCGTTCGCGCGCGTGCCGACGGTTCCGGACCAGCTTGTGGTGCAGCAGCGGAAAGCTGAGCATCTGATCGATCGTGTGAACCGGATTCAGCGAGGCGTACGGGTCCTGATGAATGATCTGCACCGAACGGCGGTACTCCTTCAGGGCAGCTGGGCTGAGCGTCGCGACATCGTCTCCCTGAAAGTAGATCTGCCCTGCAGAAGGGGGCAGCAGCCCCGCAAGGATCTTCCCGGTGGTGGTCTTTCCGCAGCCACTCTCGCCCACCAGGCAAAGGAACTTCAACGGGTCCACCTCCAGGTTCACTTCCTGAAGCACCGGCACCTCGATCTTCCCCTTCCGGAAGGAGCGGGAGACGTTTTCAAGACGCATCAAGGCCGTCATGCAGACCCCTGTTGCCGATCGGTGATGGCTTCCGGATGCCAGCACGCCACCCGATGCTGGGCACGGGGCTGAAGCACCGGCACGTCTTGCTGACACCGCTCGGAGGCAAAGGCACAGCGTGGGTGAAACTTGCACCCCGGAGGCGGATCAATCAGGTTCGGGGGAGACCCCTTGATGCTCGAAAGCTGATCCTTGCCGGGTTCCAGCTTCGGCACCGACGCCAGCAGGCCCTGGGTGTAGGGGTGCTGCGAGCGGTAAAACAGCTCATGGACGCCTCCGATTTCCACAATTTCTCCGGCATACATGGTGGCAACGGTGTCGGCCATTTCGGCCGCAAGGGCCAGGTCGTGACTGATGAAGATGATGCTGAACTGCAGCACCCGCTGCATCTCCCGGAGCACCTCAATCATCGCCCGCTGCGTGAGGATGTCCAGGGCCGTGGTCGGTTCATCCAGGATGACAATCTGGGGCTGCAGGAGGACCCCGAGTGCCAGCAGCGTCCGTTGCTTCATGCCGCCACTGAGTTCGTGAGGATACGAGGCATACACCCGTTCCGGATCCAGCCGCACCAGTTCCAGCAAACGCCAGGAGCGCTTCCGGACCTCCTTCCGGTCCGTCCAGCCGTGTGCCCGAGCCGTATCTTCAAAATGCTGAGCCACCGTCAGCACCGGATTGAAGGCATTTTGAGCCCCCTGAAACACCATGGCGCAGGCCTGCCAGCGGAAGCTCCGGAGCTGACGCTTGCTGAGCTGCAGGACCTCCCGGATTTCCTGCTGATGCTGGTGCCGGATGGTCCCTGCGACAATCTGGGCATTCCGGGGAAGCTTGCGGATCAGCGAGAGGCTGACAGTGGTCTTGCCGCTGCCGCTCTCTCCAATCAGGGCCAGGGCTTCGTTTTGATGAAGCCGAAAAGAGACGTTATTCGTCGCCAGCACCTCCCCACGTTCCGCCTGATAGATGATGGAGAGGGCCTCAACGTCCAGCACCACGTTTTCCGGAAGAGCCTCCATCACTTTCCTCGCAAACGGGGGTCAAACAGCTCTTCCAGGGCCCGGGCAAAGAGAACCAGACAGACCTGAAACAGGGCGATCGCCAGCACCGGAGAGAGCGCCATGCTGATGCCATCCGGATTGAAGAGCGTGCCACGGGTCCGGCCAAAGAAGAGCATGATGCCCCAGGTGTAGTCATTGATTGGAGCCAGCCCCAGCACCACCAATCCGATCTGTTCGTACATGGCCGAGGTGATGGCAAAGATCAGGTTGATCGCCACAAAGCTGATCATGTTGGGCAGGATCTCCCGGAACATGATGTGCGGCGTTCCGAGCCCAAGCGACCGGGCGGCTTCCACAAAGTCACGCTCCCGGAGGCTCAGCACCTGCGCCCGGATGGCCCGCATCAGCGCTGGCCACCCGAGGAGGCCAATCAGCACCCCCAGCAGCAGCGTGTTCTCAAACGAAATCAGCCCGGCCAGCACCACCAGTAACGGAAAACGCGGGATCGCCAGAAACAGGTTGGTGATGGCCGTCAGCGACTGATCGACCACGCCGCCGAATAATGCCGCCAGTGACCCCAGGCACACCGCGAGCACCGTGGAAAGAATGCCGCCCAGCAGCGCTGTCAGGATCAGCACCCGGCCTCCATGCACAATGTGCGACGCCAGGTCCCGGCCCTGGGTATCGGTTCCCAGCAGCGACATGGGCCCAAGGGTGGGGTTCGAGATCACCACCGTTTCCTGGATCAGCTTCTGAAAGGCGGGGTCGTCTGCCTGCTCCACGGCTTCCTTCCAGGCCTGAGAGTAAACAAGTGTCGCCGCGATCTTCTGGTTGGCCACATCCTTCAGCGCGGCCTCAATGCCGGGTCCGGAAATGCGGCTGCGCCACCGGTAGCGCTTGGCCTTGGGAGGCGTGTCTGTGGTCTCGGCAAACTCCTTGAGGAACAGCAGGCCTCCGGTCTGACTGACCACGCCCACCGTTTCTCCAGCAAGGTCCTCCAGGGTCCGGAAGCGTTCCGCGTTGTCCCGATGCACCGCCAGCTGCAACCGCGACCCCGGAGGAGCGGTGATCTCATCCAGCTTCGGCTGATCATCAAAGGGCACCACATACGGCAGGAGGAAGGTGAGGATGAAGTACCCGATCAGGCCCAGCAGGCCGATGAAGCCTGCCCGGTTGGCACGGATCTGGTGAAAGAGGGTGACGAGTTGGCGAAACCGGGAGGCCACGTTAGCGCTCCCCTGAAACACGAACCCGCGGGTCCAGCAGGCCGTAAGTGAGGTCCGCAAAGACGTTCGCCAGCACAACGGTCATCGTCAGAATGAGAAACACGCCCTGCATGGAGGTGTAGTCCCGAACGGTGATGGACTGAAAGAGGTAGTGCCCGAGCCCCCAATAGACGAAGATCTCCTCAATCACCACGCCACTGCCCAGCACAAAGCCGATGCTGATGGTGAGCTGCGTGAAGAGCGGGAGGGAGGCATTCCGGCCAACGTAGGCGGTGATGATCCGGGAGTCATGCAGCCCCCGGGCTTCGGCAACGTTGACGTAATCCTCATTGAGGACCCCCATCGTGCTGCTCTTCATGTTGAGCATCCAGCCCCCCAGGGCACTGACGACGTAGGTGACGATGGGGAGCAGCGCATGCTGAAAGGCGCTGAGGAGGAAGGGGAGGTTCAGGCCAGGCTCCAGGCCAGGGTCATACGTCCCCCGCACCGCGCCGACGTTGAACCAGCGGAGCTGCACCCCCAGCACAATCACAATCAGCAGCCCCCAGATGTAGTTGGGGATGCCCGTCATGAAGGAGGCAAACAGCGACAGGAAGTAGTCCAGCGAGGAGTTCCGGTAGTAGGCCATCACCATCCCAAGCAGGATGCCCAGCACAAAACTCAGGAGCAGCCCGGTGCCCACCGCAAAGACCGTCCACGGCAAAAACCGGATGATCTCGTCTCCCACGCTGGTTCCCGGAGAGGTGATGGAGGTTCCCAGGTCCAGGCGCGCCAGGTCGCCCAGCCACCCGAGGTACTGATCCCATACGGAAGCATCCGGATCCAGATCAAAGCTGGCGGCCACGCGGTCGTAGGCTTCCGAATAGGCAATGCCTTCATTGGTCAGGATCTGCTCCACCAGGATCTCAATGGGATTGCCCGGCATCAGCCGAACGAGCGCAAAGGTGAAGGTGGTCACCGCCCAGATGGTAAACACCGCTTGAACGAGAACGCGGAAGGGGTAGCTCTTGAGCAGCGTGCGCATGCAGACGGGTCAGCGGAGTGAGAGAGGCGTGAGGAGCCGTGAAGGCCGGAAGAACTCCGGCCCTCTGGGTTCATTACTGAGCAGGAGCCACGCCTCCAGTCAGGATCAGGTAGGACATCCAGTTGTCGGTGCCGCCCCCGAAGTTCGCATAAATCGGGTCCTCCTCTGCCGGAACCTGAAGGAAGTTGCGGTTCAGCGCGTTGTTGGTGTAGCGCTCCCACAGCGGAATCGCAGGCAGCAGCTCATTGTAGGAAAGCGCGAGCTGCGCCACGAGCTTTGCCTGTTCCTGACGGTTCACCCCCTCGGCGCTGGAGTTGGAGGCGTCAAACACGTTCAGGGCGCCGCCACTGTAGGTCACATTCATCTTGAAGCCCATGCCGCCTCCTTGCTCCCCGGCCAGCTCACCCTGGCCGTTGTAGCGGTTGTAGGCCTGCAGGAAGCTCCGGGCCGGGATCGGGTCGCCCAGTCCCCAGTTCCGGACTGCCAGCTGGAAGTTGCCCTCGTAGATGTCCTTGGGGTGCTGCTGAAACTGCACTCCCCGGAGTTGGATGTCAAATCCGAAGGCGTTCAGCTGCGCCGCTGCATTTTCAGCTGCAGCCGACCAGTCGGCATATTCCTGCGGGTAGGTCAGCTCAAACGAAAGGAGCTTTCCCTGGTCATCATGCCACTGGCCGTTGCCGTCCTTGGTAAAGCCGATGCCTTCCAGCAGTTCAGCAGCACGATCCGGATCGTACTCATACGGGTTGAGTTGCTCCAGGGTGTCATCTGCAAGCCAGGCTCCGGAGAGGCCATCGCTCATGCCGGTGAGGAACTCGACGGCAACTCCGGACTCGCCGAGGCTGACGTAGCCGTTCTGCTCGCGGTCAATGGCATAGGCCATCGCCTGCCGCACCTCAACTCGTCCAAGCGGATAGACCCGATGATTGAGGTAAAGGCCGGGGCCGTTGTTCATGCCAGAACGGACGATGTCAATGCCCTGTTGGGCAAAGACCTTTTCCGTTGTGGGGGGAATGCCATGGGTGATGTAGTGCAGTTCCTCATTGGCTACCAGCGGGGTCACCACCTCCGTCTCGCCGTTCCACATCCGGACCGCGTCAAACTTCTGAAGGTTGCCCGCAAATCCCTTCCGGTTGAGGCGCATCATCAGGTTCGACTCGTTGATGCTCGACGGCTCAATCGCATACGGACCCGCTGAGACCGGCACTTCCGGACGGAACTTGGTCAATTCATTCAAGAGGCTGTCCCAGGCTTCGGTTCCGGGAGTGAGTGATTCCACCCGCGCCGCAAGGGGGCCGTACACGCTGGACGCCCGGACGTTTGTGGTGAGAATGAGGCGCTCCACCAAACTCGACGGCGCGTCCATGAGGAACCTGACGGTCTGGGCATCCACCTTTTCCACACCCGTGAGGCTCTTCCACACCGTGTCGCCCCGCAACTTGAAGATCCGGAACGTTGCCACCAGGTCATCGGCACTCAGGGCACTGCCATCGCTCCAGGTCACCCCCTGAACCAGTTTGACGACGTAGCTTCCGTCAGCATCCCAGCCAAACGAGTCCGCCAGCATGCCTTCGTACTCTCCGGTCGCCCACTTCAAGATCGCCAGGGGCGGCTCATGGATGTCCTGATACTGTCCCAGCAACAGGCCGTTGGAGGCAAAGGTATTGAAGTGTCCCGTCGGAGGAACCTGGTAGGGCCAGGCGACGTTCAGCACGCGCTCTTGCGCCTGAACCGGTGCGAGGGTGAGGAGGAGAACAGAGAGGGTCCAGAAGAAGGAGAGGAGTTTGAGTCTCATCGGGCTTCCTTGCGAAAGAAGGTCAACAGTGCGGGCATCATGAGCAGCATCAGCGTCATGTTGAAGGCGTGAGGGAGCCTGAGCATTCGGGGTAGGCGAGCCGTCCCCACGTCCGGAGATGGTGCCGAAAGATACCGGATTTGGGCGGGAATTGGTAGGGGTTTTCTGAAAAATCAGAAAAACTTTCAGAGAATTGGGCGCAGGCCCATGCGTTCGCGGACCCGAGACAGGACTCCACGGGCCACGGCTTTTGCCTTGTCTCGCCCTTCTTCCAGCAGCCCGTCCAGGTGCGTCAGGTCGGCACGGAGTTCGTGGTAGCGCTCCCGGGCATCGGCGAGTTCCGCGTTGATCAGCTCAAAGCAGGCCTGCTTGGCTTCACCGTATCCCATGCCCCCGGCTCGGTAGCGTTCGGCGAGTTCCGCCTGCTGGGCTTGGTTGGCAAAGCAGCTGAAGAGCGCAAAGACGTTGCACTGATCCGGATCCTTGGGGGCTTCCACCGGCGTGGAGTCCGTCTGGATGCGCATGATGGCCTTGCGGAGCTGCTTCTCTGGGGCGAAGAGGGGGATGACGTTGTTGTAGGACTTGCTCATCTTCCGACCATCGAGCCCGGGAATGACAGCCAGCTGCTCCTCAATCAGGGGCTCCGGGACCACAAAGGTCTCACCGTAGAGGTGATTGAAGCGCTGGGCGATGTCGCGGGTGATCTCGAGGTGCTGCTTCTGGTCCTTCCCCACGGGCACGACGTGGGAGTCGTAGATGAGGATGTCCGAGGCCATCAGGACGGGGTAGCAGTAGAGGCCCATGTTGACGTCGGAATCCTTGGTCTGCGCGTCCTTGAAGGCGTGGGCGCGGTCCATCAGGCCCTTGGACGTCACACAGGAGATGAGCCAGGTGAGTTCCGTGACTTCTGGGAGGTCGGACTGACGGAAGAAGGTATTGGCCTGGAAGTCCATTCCCAGTGCCGCAAAGATGGCCGTCAGGTCGTAGGAGTGCTCCGCCAACAACTCCGGTTCGCGCAGAGTGGTCAGCGCATGATAGTCGGCGATGAAGTAGAAGGTTTCATGCGTCTCCTGAAGCTTCAACGCCGGCTTGATCATGCCCAGGTAGTTCCCGAGGTGCGGGGTCCCGGAAGGCTTGATGCCGGAGAGCGAACGAGGCTTGACCGCCATGTCAGGCGCTGGCGACCTCAGCTTGCGCTGGCACGATGTGGATGTACTTGCGGTTCTTGGAGCCGCCCTGGCGGAACTCGACGTAGCCGTCTGCCAATGCAAACAGCGTGTAGTCCTTTCCGGTCCCCACGTTGTTGCCTGCGTGGAAGGTGGAGCCGACCTGGCGGACCAGGATGTTTCCCGCTTTCACCAACTCTCCACCGAACTTCTTGACGCCGCGGCGTTTTCCAGCAGAGTCTCGTCCGTTGCGGCTACTGCCGCCTGCTTTTTTGTGTGCCATATCCGTTACGCGCTAATCGATTCAATCTTTACCAGCGTGCGTTGCTGGCGGTGTCCCTGGGTCTTGCGGTAGCCCTTGCGGCGCTTGCGCTTGAACACAATCACCTTCTTGTCCTTGCGGTGATCCACAATGGTGCCCACCACTTTGGCGCCGGCCACGGTAGGGGTGCCCACCAGCAGCTCGCCATCTTCTTTGCTGACCGCCAGCACCTGGTCATTTTCGTAAGCGGCCCCGGGCTCCGCCTGGAGGCTGTCCAAGCGAACCGTCTCGCCGGGCTGCACCCGAACCTGACGGCCTCCGGCCTTAATGATTGCGAACATCTTTCTCCTTCAATCTCAGAAAACGCAAAACTCACTTTTATAGGGGATCTCCCCACGAATGACAAGCGTTTTCTGAGACTCCATCAGCGGTGCAACGCGGTGGCAACCTGGGTGAGGCTGTCCTTGGCGTCCCCGAACAGCATCCGTGTGTTCTCCCGGAAGTACAGCGGGTTCTCCACTCCGGAATAACCGGTGGCCATGGTTCGCTTGAGCGCGACGACCATCCCGGCTTTCCAGACTTCAAGGACCGGCATGCCATAAATCGACATGCCAGGGTCATCCTGAGCCCCGGGGTTCACAATGTCGTTCGCCCCGATGACCAGCACCAGGTCGGTATCAGGGAAGTCCGGATTCAGCTCCTCCATCTCCAGCACAATGTCGTACGGCACTCCGGCTTCAGCCAGCAGAACGTTCATGTGCCCAGGCATCCGCCCTGCCACCGGATGGATCGCAAAACGGACCTCCACGCCTTCGGCCCGGAGGGTCTCGGTGATGTCCTTGACCACATGCTGAGCCTGCGCAACGGCCATGCCGTACCCTGGAACAATGACGACCTTCCGGGAGTTCTTGAGATGATCCGCCACTTCTTCAGCATGGGTCGCAACGGCTTCCCCGGACTGGGTGGTGCTTTCCAGAACCGTCCCCTCTTCCACGCCCCAGCCTCCGGAGATGACACTGAGGAAGGGGCGGTTCATGCCCACACACATGATGTAGCTCAAGATCGCGCCGCTGCTTCCCACCAGCGCCCCGGTTACGATCAGCAGGTCATTCGACAGCATGAACCCCGCCATCGCAGCAGACAGTCCGGAGTAGCTGTTGAGCATGGACACCACCACAGGCATGTCCGCGCCACCGATCGCCATCACCATGTGCACGCCGATGGCCCCGGCAACAACCGCAATGAGCAGGAGGATGAACCAGTGGTTGCTCGTTTCTCCGGCCAGCACCACCGTTCCCAGAATGAGGATGGCCACCAGGCCCGTCAGGTTGAGCAGGTTCCGGTTGGGCAGGATCACCGGCTTGCTGCCGATGCGGCCACTCAGCTTTCCAAAGGCCACCACAGATCCGGTGAAGGTGTAGGTGCCAATCACCACACCCAGCATGATCTCCACCTCGTGGATGATCAACTCGGCGCCCGTGTAGGCTCCGGAGTTGAGGTAGCTGGCCAACCCCACCATGGCGGCCGCGAGGCCTCCGAAGCTATTGAGGATGGCCACCATCTCTGGCATCTGCGTCATCTCCACTCGCGTTGCCGCCAGCCACCCGAGGACGGACCCCGCAAGGAGCATCAGCAGCAGCCAGAAGTAATTTCCCGACTCCGGAAGAAACAATGTGGCAAGCACGGCGAGGCTCATTCCAGCAACCCCCAGCAGGTTTCCCCGGCGCGCGGTATCCTGACGGCTCAGGCCGCCAATGCTGAGAATGAAGAGGACACTGGCAATGATGTAACTAACAGTAATGATTCCTTGAGGCATGATTCGACTCGGCTGAAATTAATCTGAAGGCAACTACTTGCGGAACATTCCCAACATCCGGTGGGTCACCAGGAACCCGCCCACGATGTTGATGGTTGCAATCAGAACCGCGAGTCCAGCAATCAAGGGACTGGTTCCGGAGAGGTGCATGATGCCCCCCAGCACAATGATGCCACTGATGGCATTGGTTGCACTCATGAGGGGGGTGTGCAGGGAAGGAGCCACGTTCCAGACCACCATGTACCCCACAAAACACGCCAGGACGAAAACGGTCAGGTGCGAGAGGAAGGCCGTGGAGCCCCCCATTCCCACCAGCAGCACCAGCAGGGCCGCGAAGCCATAGGCCACCTTGCGGTTGAACAGACGCTCCAGCGCAGAGGGCTCCGGTTCCGGAGCCGGAGGAGCGGGCTCTGTCGGTTTGGCTTCCGCAGCAGCAGGAGCCGCTTCCACCACTTGAGGAGCCGGAGGAGGCCAGGTGACGGCTCCCTCATGCGTCACCGTGACGGCACGGGTGATTTCGTCTTCCAGGTCAATCTGGAAGTTTTCTGCGTCTCCGAGGTGCTGCAGGAGGCGGATCAGGTTGTTGCTGTAAAGCTGGCTGGCCTGCGTGGGCAACTGACTCGGCAGGTTCGTTGCTCCAATGATGGTCACGCCGTGCGCCTGAGTCACCTCACCGGGTTGCGTCAAGGCGCAGTTGCCTCCGGTTTCAGCCGCAAGGTCCACAATCACGGAGCCCGGACGCATCCGCTTCACCATGTCTTCGGTGATCAGGCGGGGGGCCTGTTTTCCGGGAATGGCAGCGGTTGTGATGATGATGTCCACTTCTTCCGCCTGCTGCGTGAAGAGCGCCATTTCTGCCGCAATGAAGGCCTCGCTCATTTCCTTCGCATACCCGCCCTTGCCGGTTCCGTCCTCCTGCAGCTCCACCTGCAGAAACTCGGCTCCCAGGCTCTTCACTTCATCCTTGACGGCAGGGCGCGTATCGAACGCCCGGACGATGGCACCGAGGCTCTGCGCAGCGCCAATGGCCGCCAGCCCTGCCACACCGGCCCCAATGACCAGCACCTTCGCCGGAGGAATGCGGCCAGCCGCTGTGATCTGTCCGGTGAAGAAGCGACCAAAGTGATTGGCCGCCTCAATGACGGCACGGTAGCCCGCAATGTTGGCCATTGAGCTGAGCACATCCATCGATTGCGCCCGGGAAATCCGAGGAATCGCGTCCAGCGCCAACGCCGTGACCTGCGCCTGTGAGAGCTTCTTGAGCAGCTCCTCATTTTGTCCGGGAGACAAGAGGCAGATCAGCTTTTGTCCGGGACGCAGCATCCGCGTTTCCTGACGCCGGAGCCTGGGATGCCTTTCCGGAGGATGAACCTTGAGGATCAGGTCAGCCTGTGCCCACACCTCTGCAGGATCGGCCACAATTTGGGCGCCGGCTTCTTCATAAAGGGGATCGGGAAAACTGGCGAGACGACCGGCCTCACTCTCCACCAATACCGAAAATCCTAGCTTCTTCAGAGCAACAACACCTGCCGGAACCAGCGCCACACGCTGCTCATCGGCCCGTACTTCTCGGGGAACACCAATGATCATGGATGCCTTTTGAGGGTCTTGAGGATGCACCTCTTTGTCAGAGCTGCACGGAGGGGGAGGCGAGAATCAAACGCGATCTTAACGGCTTTCCCAACACGGTCAAGCAAGTTTGTCGCTCGCGTGTCAGGACAATTACGGATTGCAAAAGCCGAGGAAACCGGACCGGAGCTCAGCCCTTGGGCTTGAGCGACATTCCTCCCACGCGATGGGGGGGATCCGGAAGAGCCTGGTGCTGAAGGAAGGTGTGCTGCACCTGTGCCTGAAGCGCCTCCGGAAACGGAGTCACCCGCGGCTCGGCTCCGGCCTGACTGACATGCAGCATCAGGGTCTCCTCGACCGCATGCAGACGGGTCCGGTTTTCGCTCCAGAGCGCCTGCCAGACCAAAATCCGCTTCGGATCTGCTGCCACCAACCGAGACTCCACCTCGATGTCGGTGCCTTCCAGCAACTCCTCCAGGTAGTGGATGCGCAGGTCGAGGCTGTAGAGGGTCCCCTGGGTCTGCTGCCGGTACGCTTCGTCCACGCCGATGGCCTCCATCACCTCGTCCACCGCGTAGCTGAAGATCAGGGTGTAGTAGGCATCTCGGACGTGTCCGTTGTAGTCCACCCACTCCGGAATCACCCGGGTTCGGTAAATCAGAGCCGTGTCAGCAGTCATGGGATTCCTTCAAGCAGGTGGTGTCCCCAAGAAGCGAGGGGTCAGGATCAGGCGACGGTGAGGCGGTCTCGGATGAGTCCAAAAAACTGCGACCCACCTCCCGGGTCACGGACGTAGCGCCACCCGAGGTGCAGGTTGCACTGGAGGCAGTTCTGGATGATCCAGGCGAATCCCGGGAACCAGGTCTCTTCCAAAATGGCAGGCGAGCGGTCCTGAAGCCCTTCGGCTTCATGCACCAGGATCAGGGTAAAGGAAAACCCAGCGGAGTTTTTGAAGAGGTGATACGGCGACTGCCCTTCCCAGCGGAACGCGTCCCGCAGGTTGGCAATTCGGGCCTGGCAGCCCTTGCAGTGCAGGAAGCGGTTGGGCGCCTGCCGCTCCCGGAGGCGCGCCTCCAGCTCTTCCGGAGGCGTTGGGGTGAAGCCAAGCCACATCGGTCAGTCGAGGACCATGACCACGCGAGCTTCCTTGAGGAAGTTCAGAGACTTCGCCAGCTTCCGGATGGAGTTGGCGTCTTGATCTCGGACCACCACATCGGTCTGGTTGACACCGGAAGCGGAGACGGCCTTGATCATGAGCGGGCTCCCTTCCACACGGTCATTCGTGGACGCCTGCTCCGGGTCCTTGACGTAACCGGCCATGCCATGCCGTTTGACAAACTCCGCCTCCACATAGGCCGAGCCATAAAGCTCGCGCCCGGATTCGTCCAGCACCTTCGGAGACATCGCGGGCTGCAGGCCGGTTCCTCGGGCATCAATCACCAGGCCGGTATAAATGCGGCTCGGATCAATCTGGGTGGAGAGGCCTCCGGTTTCCGCTTCCGGACCGGGCACCGGCGTTGGCGGAGTCGCCGCGCGGTAGAGGTCATCGGGAATGATCTGACGGAGGGAGGCTTCCACACGAATCTTCACGCTGCCATCGGAAAAAAACCGGGGCGTTCCCACCGTCCGCAGGCCATAGAGCTTCCCCTGCACACGGGTCCGGATGGTGTCATCCGAAAGCATGGCGTCCTTCATGGTGGTGCTGGAGGTCAGGTTGATGCCCTGCAGCATCTCCAGAGCATTCCGGGCGGCATCAAGGCGGGCTGCTCGTTCGGCAGTGGCGTTCTTCTGAGCCTGGCTCCGGGCCTGACTCGAAGGGGCTCCCGCGCC
The DNA here is from genome assembly GCA_038150265.1 of Deltaproteobacteria bacterium. Taxonomy (GTDB): domain Bacteria; phylum SAR324; class SAR324; order SAR324; family NAC60-12; genus JAYPUA01. The sequence continues at coordinate 105,701 of JAYOTF010000003.1, forward strand.
TTCTGCGATCACCATCTGACGATCCCAGTCGATGCAGGCACCTGCGCCTTCTTGCGTACAGGCCTGATCCAGCGCTTGCGCCCAGAGCAACGGCGTGGTCAGAAAGAAGAGCGTGATGAGGGAGACGAATGTTTTCATCCAAACCTTTCAGAGGGAGGGGATGGAATCAGCGGGGAGGCCGGTGTGGCTGGAACGCCGGACTCGCTTCATGGGCTTGTCCGGCGTCATGCATGGGGCACGCCAGTTGAGGGGATCAACCGACGTGTCAGCAGCAATCAGACTCAGGCGTCTTTCATGCTCAGTTGCAGCTTCCCGCGCTTGTCAATGCCCATGGCCTTGACGGTCACCAGGTCACCTTCCTTGAGGACATCCGAAACATTCTTGATGCGCTCGTTGGAGATGTTGGAGACGTGCACGAGGCCTTCGGTTCCCGGGAAGATTTCCACAAAGGCGCCGAAGTCGACCACTTTTTTCACTGGACCGGTGTAGGTTTCCCCGATCTCAGCGGTCCGGGTGAGGTTCTGAACCATCTCCAGTGCCACGTCCACAGCCTTGTGATCGCGCGAGGAGAAGGAGACCACGCCGTCGTCATCGACGTTGATCTTGACACCCGTCTGCTCAACGATGCCCTTGATGACCTTTCCACCTGGACCGATCACGGCACCGATCTTGTCCTGCGGAATCTTGTGGGTCACGAAGCGTGGAGCAAATCCGGACAGCGCCTGACGCGGTCCTTCGATTTCCTGGTTCATGATGCCGAGGATGTGCATGCGGCCCTCTTGAGCCTGGTGCATGGCCCGCTCGACGATCTCCTTGGACAGGCCCTTGATCTTGATGTCCATCTGCAGCGCGGTGACACCGTTTTCGGTTCCCACGACCTTGAAGTCCATGTCGCCCAGGTGGTCCTCGTCCCCCAGGATGTCGGAGAGGATCTCCGATTCGCCAGTGGCTTCGTCATAGATCAAGCCCATGGCGATTCCGGCAGCACTGCGCTTGAGGGGCACACCAGCGTCCATCAGCGCCATGGATCCCGAACAGACGGTGGCCATGGAAGAGGAGCCGTTGGACTCGAGCACCTCAGCGACCAGGCGGATCGTGTACGGGAAGGCCTCTTTGGTCGGCAGCAGCGGGCTCAGGCCACGCTCGGCCAGGGTGCCGTGTCCGATTTCCCGACGTCCCGGCGGGCGCGGCGGGCGGGCTTCTCCGACTGAGAAGGCCGGGAAGTTGTAGTGCAGCATGAAGTTCTTGAAGGACACGCCTTCAATGGCATCCAGCATCTGCTCGTCTTCGCGGGTCCCGAGGGTCGCCAGAGAGAGCACCTGCGTTTCACCACGGGTGAAGAGTCCGGAGCCATGCGTCCGTGGCGCGACCCGGGTTTCACAGGTAATCGGGCGGATGTCCTTCGGACCCCGTCCGTCAATGCGGAGTTTGTCCTTGAGGATCGCCTCACGCATGCCGTTCTTCTTGATTTCGCCGAGGATCTCCTTGACTTCCTTCTTCTGGTCGGAGTCGGGCTCGCTGCCGAGCACTTCCGTGATCACTTCTTCCGCGAGGGAATCCATGCGTCCGTAGCGCTCCTGCTTGTCCTGAATGCGCAGGGCTTCCTGCACACGAGACAGGGCGACCTCTTCCACCTTCGCCTTCAGCTCTTCGTTGACGGGCGGCGGCTCAATGACGCGCTTGGGCTTGCCACAGCGCTTCACCAGCTCTTCCTGCATGTCAATGATGGGCTGGATCTGCTCGTGTCCGTACCACAGGGCGTCGAGCATCACCGACTCCGGAACCTCTTTCGACTCTCCTTCCACCATCAGGATGGCGTCTCGGGAGCCGGCCATGAAGATGTTCAGCTCGCTCTCTGCGAGTTGCTCCGGGCTGGGGTTGGTGATGAACTCCCCGTCGATGCGTCCCACGCGGATGCCACCGATGGGGTTGTGGAAGGGGATGTCCGAGAGGCAAAGGGCCGCAGAGGCACCAATCATTGCCGACACATCTGAAGGATTCTTCAGGTCGGTGCTGAGCACGGTGGCCATGATCATCGTCTCGGCCATGTAGTGCTCTTCAAACGACGGACGCAGGGGCCGGTCGATCAGACGCGAGGTCAGCGTCTCTCGGTCGGTCAGCTTGCCTTCGCGCTTGAAGAAGCCTCCGGGGATGCGCCCAGCGGCGTAGAACTTCTCAATGTAGTGCACGGAGAGGGGGAAAAATTCCGCTCCGATGCCGCTGCCTTTGGCAGCTGTGGCGGCCACCAGCACCATTGTGTCTCCATACCGGACCACAACGGAACCGTTTGCCTGTTTGGCCATCCGCCCCGTCTCAATGGAGAAGGTGGCGTTTCCAAACTGAGTTTCAACAACTTCCATTCATTCCTCGTGAAAGGGATTGAGGCAGCACTCTGCACTGTCTTCCTGGCCCTGATTCGGTCAAAAACAAGGTACGCTCAGGCATCCGGAACTTACGAGAACGGTAGAAAGTTGGGAGGACCAAGAGGAAATAAAAAAGGGGGCAGGGCAGTCGTGCTGCAGAACATGCGGGGATTGGATGCAGCTTCACGCTGAAGAAGCCTGAAGCTTTCGGGAACCAGGGGAGGCGCCCCGCCATCGCGAACTCCCTCCCGAAACTGACACTCCGGATGCCAGTCAGCGGCTGCGAATCTGCAGGCGCTGGGTAATTGCGGTAAACTGAGCCGTGTCACGGGATTTCAGGTAGCTCAGGAAGCTGCGGCGCTGGCCGACCAACTTGAGGAGGCCTCGGCGTGAGCTGAAGTCCTTCGGCTGCTGCTTCAGGTGTTCGGTCAGGTACTGGATGCGTGCGGTGAGCATCGCAATCTGCACCTCGGTCGAGCCGGTGTCATTTTGGTTCTTTCCGAACTCTTTGATGATATTTTCTTTGTCTTCTTTCGTCAGCATCTAGTCAATTCTCCTGAAAAAACACCCGTTCGGGCTGAAAAGAGCAACACGCATCATCCCACATTAAGCGTCCAACCGCAATGAGATTCTGCAGGGAATCGATGGCTTTTGCTGGAACCGTCGGCCGGGCTCCTTCTGCACCGAGTAAAGGGGTGGGCAAATCCGGAATGGCAATCGCCTGCCCTCGTGCCAAACGCACCCGATCCGGCTCTGCCACCGAGACCGTCTGCCAGTCGGTCAGCAGGTCAACCGGATTCAGAGCCAGAAGGGAGTCGGACTCCCTCCGGAAGCGCTCCAGCTCCACCGCGTTGGCCTCTGTGAACCAGGGCCCACAGGCGACTCGCCGCAGTTGAACCAGGTGAGCGCCAACTCCCAGCTCCTGACCCCAGTCGTCGGCAATGGTCCGGATGTACGTTCCTGCGGAGCAGTGCACCCGAAACGTCACTTCTGGTCCCTCCACCTGCAGGATCTCCAGCTCATGAATGGTCACCTCTCGACTCTTGCGTGCCACGGCTTCTCCCTGCCGAGCCCGCTTGTAAGAAGGCTGCCCATCGATCTTGACCGCCGAGTAGATCGGTGCCAGCTGCTGCACCGTCCCAACAAACTGAGCGCCCACCTGCTGAATGGCGGCCTCCGTGACAGCGCGTGGATCGCACTCGGCGACCACTTGCCCTTCGCTGTCAAACGTATCCGTCCGCTGCCCCAACCGCAGGGTGGCAACGTAGGTCTTGTCCACGTGATTGAAGTACGGAATCAGGCGGGTGGCCTTCCCCAGGAAAACCGGGAGCAGCCCTGAAGCAAACGGGTCCAGGGTGCCGAGGTGTCCGGCCTTCCGTTCCCGGAGGCGCCCTCGCACAAACTTGACCACATCAAAGGAGCTCCAGCCGACAGGCTTATCAATGTTGTAGACCTGCAACCGGCTCAGGATCCTTCAGGAGGGAGGGCGTGTTTGCGGATGAGGGCATCCATCTCTTCGCTGTAATCGAATCCACCGTCGAAGATGAAGTGCAGGCGCGGGGTGTTTCGGGTCTTCAGCACGCGGCCCAACTGGGCACTGAAGAATCCGGACGCCTTGTTGAGAGACGCCTCGACCGCCTCATGCCCATCGCTGGGGAACATGGAGAAGTGAATCTTGGCAAAGCTGGCATCCGGAGCCGCCTCCACTCGGGTAATGGTCACCTTCCCGAAGCGCGGGTCCTTGCTTTCCCGAAGCAGGATCTCCGAAAGTCGGCGCTGAATCAGCGCACTCTTGTTGGTCTTTCGATTGCTGGGCCGGTGCATGGCTTAGAGCTTGGCCGCTTCTTCGACGCGCTCAAAGACCTCCACCACGTCTCCCACTTCGATCTCCGGGAAGTCCATGACAATGCCGCACTCGTAGTTCTGAGCAACCTCACGGACGTCATCCTTGAAGCGCTTCAGCGAGGCAATGTGTCCATTGTAGACCACCTTGTTGTTCCGGAGCACACGCGCCAGCCCGTTACGGGTGATCTTGCCATCGGTGACCAGGCCCCCAAAGACCATGCCCTGCTTGGCTGAGCTGAAGATGGCCCGGATCTCACAGTGCCCAATGACCTCTTCGCGGATCTCGGGCGCCAGCAGGCCTTCCATCGCAGCCCGGACATCGTCAATCGCATCATAGATGACCGTGTAGAGCCGGACATCGACGCCTTCGCGAGACTTCGCTTCCTTACCCTTTGCATCCAGGTTAACGTTGAAGCCGATGATGATGGCATCCGACGCCGACGCCAGGGTCACATCCGTCTCGGTCACGTTCCCGACTCCGGAGTGAATGAAGCGCACGGTGACCTTCTCGGTACCCAGCTGAGCAATGGCATTCTGGAGTGCTTCAGCAGAGCCCTGCACGTCGGCCTTGACGACCACCTTCAGCTCCAGCTGCTCGTTCTCTCCCATTTGGGTAAACAGGTTCTCCAGGGTCGTCTTCTGCTGAGCCGAAATGGCCTGCTCACGCTGACGCTGGAGCCGCTCATCCGCCAGCTGGCGCGCGGCCTTTTCGTCTGCCAGAACCACAAACTGTTCGCCCACTTCCGGAACATCATTGAGCCCCGAGATTTCTGCAGGCAGAGCAGGGGTGACCTCCTTGACGGATTTGCCGCGGTCGTTGAACATGGCCCGGACCCGTCCGTAGGTGCTGCCCACCACAAAGAAGTCGCCCACCTTGAGGGTGCCCCGCTGCACCAGCACGGTTGCCACCGCGCCCTGGCCGCGGCTGATGCGGGACTCGATGATTGTGCCGCGCGCGTTGCCCTGCGCCGTGGACGTCAGTTCCAGCACCTCCGCCTGCAACTGGATCATCTCCAGCAGGTTATCGATGCCCGTCCCGGCCTTGGCGGAAACGTCCACAAAGATTGTGCTGCCGCCGTACTCTTCTGGAACCAGCTCATGCGAGAGCAGTTCCTGACGGATGCGGTTCGGGTCAGCTTCCGGACGGTCCACCTTGTTGACGGCCACAATGATCGGAACATCAGCGGCCTTGGCGTGGTTGATGGCCTCAATCGTCTGCGGCTGCACGCGGTCATCGGCAGCCACCACGAGGACCACCAGGTCGGTCACCGTTGCTCCCCGTGCTCGCATGGCAGAGAACGCCTGGTGCCCGGGTGTGTCCAGGAAGGTGATGTTGAAGCCGCCGGCCTCAACGTGATACGCCCCAATGTGCTGGGTGATGCCACCGGCCTCGCGGTCGGCAATCTGCGTGGAGCGGATGGTATCCAGAAGCGAGGTCTTCCCGTGGTCGACGTGTCCCATGATGGTCACGATGGGAGCCCGGGACTCCATCTCTTCTTCTTCTGGTGTGTCTTCCTTCACCAGGTCTTCGAGCTCAAAGGCTTCAAACTCGACATCAATGCCAAACTCAGCAGCCAGCAGCACAGCGGTTTCCCCCGGAATGTTCTGGTTGACCGTGGCCATCACGCCCATGAGCATGAGCTTCTTGATGAGTTCTGTTGCCTTGACTCCCAGCAGGCCCGCCAGCTCCGACAGCGTGACCTGGTTGCCAATCTTGATGCTCTTGCGACGGGGGTTGAAGGTGTGCTTGGGCGCCTCATCGACATCAATGCCTCCACGCCGAGCCCTGGAGCGGCCTCGGTCCTTGCGACGGCGACGGCCATCTTCGTCACTGGAGTAGTAGTCCCGGAACTGACGCTTCTTGTCGCCGGTTTTCTTGTTCGCGGCGGACTTGACGTCCTCTTCGCCGTCAGCGTCCTGCTTCTCTCGGTCAGGCTTGCCTGCTTTACGGTCCGGACGAGCGGCCGGCTTGGCGTCTCGCTTGCTTTTCGAATCGGCCACCGGTTCCGGTTTGGCAGCAGGGGCCTCGGCTGGCTTGGCCTTCTTCGGCTCAGGCTGGGGGGCTTCTTGAGCGGGCGCCGGAGCCTCGGCTTTTGCCGGTTCCGCAGCCTGTGCTTTCGGAGCAGGTTCTGGCGTTTCCTTCGGGGCAGCAGGGGCTTCCGGTTCCGGAGGAGCCTCAGCAGCAGCGGGCGCTTCCGGCTCGGCAGCCGGATCCTTGACCTTGACCTTGACCGGGGCTTCTTCCGCCGGAGCGGCTTCCGGAGCCTCAGCTTCCTGAGCCTCGGAGTCCTCAGGAGACGCTTCGGCCTCCGGATCGACGCTCTTGCGGCGGATGCGGCGGGGGCGCTCCTCTTCGTGCTCCTGGACGTTCTTGGCCGTAACCGTGATGATCCGTGGCTTCTCCTCGTCTCCTTCTTCCGGAGGCGCTTCTGGAGCCGGCTCGCTGGTACGGCGGGTGGAGATGACGCGACGGGCAGTCCGTACTTTCGTCGGGGAAGTCTTCGGCTCCGGAGCAGCCATCAGCTTACGGGCGAGGACCACTTGCTCATCGGTCAGATGATCAAAGGGTTTCTCAACGGCAATGCCGCCTTTACGGAGCTGCTGGACCATCTGCTTGGCTGGCAGATTGAACTCTTTGGCCAGCTCAAACACTCGAATTTCCGACATGATAAATCAGGCTTGGACTATGGTTGAGCGGGTCTCAGTCTGCTGAGGTCGCTTGAATGGCTTCAGGATCCGTCGCATCCGAAGGCTCGGGCTCAGACGCCTGAGGGGCTTCTGGGTCCTCAGTGGGCTCCACGGCAGAAGGCTCGGGCTCGGTCGGCTGTGCTTCCTCTCGGGCACGGGCTTCTCCGAGCTGCTGACGGATCTGCTCCTCAATCGTCAGCTTTTCTTGCTCTGACGATGTCACATTGATTTTGTAGCCCACCAGCTTGGAAGCAAGGCGGACGTTCACGCCCTGGCGCCCAATGGCCAGGGACAGTTGACTCGGGTCGACCACCACATGAATCTCTCGGGCTTCCTCGAGGATCTCCATGGATTCCACTTCGGCCGGAGCCAACGCGTTCCGGGCGTAGGTGTCGATGTCGTCACTCCAGCGGACGATGTCCACCTTTTCTCCATGCAACTCGCTGACAATCGCCTGCACCCGAGCCCCCCGGAGTCCCACACAGGCGCCTACGGGGTCGATGTCTTCATCATTGGTAAAGACCGAAATCTTGGCGCGCTTCCCCGGCTCCCGGGCCGAGTGGATGATCTCCACAACGCCGTCAAAAATTTCCGGAACCTCCATCTCGAACAGCTTCACCAGCATCCCCGGATGCGTCCGGGAGATGGTCAGCTGCGAGGCCTTTTGCGGATTGTTGTTGACATCCAGCAGCAGCACCCGGATGTGGTCGCCTTGCGAAAAGCGCTCTCCCGGAATCTGCTCCCGCTTGAAGAGGTAGGCTTCTGTGCGGTTGAGGAAGTTGATGGCAATGCGGCCGTTGGACTCGGTTCGCTGCACGGTGCCGGTGATGATCTCGCCCTTCCGCTTGTTGAAGGTCTCCACCACCATGTCCCGCTCGGCTTCGCGGATGTTCGAGAAGATGAACTGGCGGGCAGAGCGGGCAATGCGCTCCAGCTCTCGGTCTGGAATCTCACACTCGACTTCGTCTCCGGGTTGGGCCTCCGGGTCCATTTCCTGAGCGTCTTCCAGCGCAATCTCGTTGTGCCGGTCTTCGACGACATCCACGACTTCCTTGAAGTGGAACAGCTCAATCTGCCCCGTCTTGGGGTGGATGCGCCCCTCAATGGCAATGTAGGGCAGTTTCTTCCGAGCGGCCTCCACCAGGGACTCTTCGAGCACGTGCGTCACGACTTCTCGATCCAGCCCTTTTTCTTTGGAAACTTCGTTGATGATGTCTAACAGGTTATCTTTCAAGGCCAACCTCGTTATTTTGGACTAAAATGGTAGCTTCGGATCCAGCCTCGCCTTGGAGATGGCCTCGAAGGGAATGCGGATTTCAGTGCCCTCGGGCTCAAGCGCCACCTCAATGGCGTCGGCGTCACAAGACACCAAGGTGCCTCCTCCCTTGCGAATCCCCTCGCTCTCGTGGCGGAGGCGGAACCGAATGCGCTGTCCCTGGAAACGTTCAAAGTGCTCGCGGCGTGTGAGCGGACGGAAGATTCCGGGAGAGGAGACTTCCAGGCGGTAGGCTTCTGGAATCGGATCCCGCTCATCCAGCAGGGGTTGAACTGCATCATTGACTGCGACACAATCCTCCAGGCGAATGCCCTCCGGATGATCGATCAGCAGCCGGAGCACCCGACCTTTGCCTTCTTTTTGAAATTCGACCCCCAGCAACTCGAAACCCGCCTGCGCGACCGGGGGCTCCAACAGATCCTGAAGGGCATCTTGTGTGATTGCCATGTGTTCGGAACCGGGATTGACGGCCCCGTAGGAGATTTGGCGAAATACGACAAACGATCTTTATACCATACTTTTCCCGAGTTTGTCGATGATTTTTTCCGCTTAACCCCAGTGATTCGTTAGGAGTTTCCCCCTTAAACCCGCCCGGGCGAAGGGTTGCGCTTGCAAAAACTCGGTGTCTGAAGGAAAGATACTCCCTGGACCCCATCGACTCTGATTCCATCAGCTACCCTGACGCCTGCGATTTAAGGAGATTCATGAGACACCTACTTACCCTCTTGGACTGGACTTCGGAAGAACTGACCAACAACCTGGCGCTGGCCGCGGAACTCAAGCGCGGCGTCCGGGCCCGGGAGTTCCCCACCCTGCTCAGCAATCGGCAGTACGGACTGATCTTCCACAAGAACTCCTTGCGGACACGGGTTTCATTCGAGGTGGGAATTCGGCAGCTGGGGGGAGAGTCGATGGTGCTCACCGAGCAGGACTTCAAGCTGGGAGAGCGCGAATCCATCGCTGATGTCGCTCGGGTGCTGTCGCGGTACGTGGACGGGATCCTGATCCGGACCTTCCGTCACCAGGCCGTTGAGGAGCTGGCGCGCTACGCTCAGGTTCCGGTCGTGAACATGCTCACTGACTTCAGCCACCCCTGCCAGATCCTGGCAGACGCCCTGACCATCATGGAGCACCGCGGGCAACTGGAGCACACCAAGGTCGCCTACCTCGGTGACGGCAACAACGTCACCAACTCCTGGATCAACCTGGCGGCTCGCATTCCCCTGGACCTCCGGATTGGCACCTCGCCCCAGACGGAGCCGGACCCGCAGCTCATGGAGCAGGCCCGCCAAGCGGGGCTCTCCAGGATTGAGGTCTTCCACCGTGCCGAGGAGGCGGTTGAAGGCGCCGATGTGCTCTACACCGATGTCTGGGCCAGCATGGGGGAGAAGGACAAAACCGACGAGCGTCGGGCCTTGCTCAGGGATTTCCAAATCAATGCAAACCTGCTACGATACGCAGCATCAGACGCCTTGGTGATGCACTGCCTGCCAGCCGAACGCGGCGTTGAGATTACTGACGAGGTTCTGGATGGGCCCCAGTCCGTAATCCTGGACCAAGCCGAAAACCGCCTCCACGCCCAAAAAGCCGTGCTGGTGCAACTGGACCGCTGGCACAATTCCTAAAGGACACACCGTTCGTTTGTCTCCCCCCAGCCTCTCGATACAGAAAGGAAAAATGAGCGAAACTGCCATCCTACAGCTTCCGGGTCAAACCGTTGAGCTGCCGATTCTGACTGGAACTGAAAACGAGAAAGCCCTCGACATTTCCAAGCTCCGTGCCGAATCCGGATACATCACGCTGGATACCGGCTTCATGAACACCGGCGCCTGCCAGAGCGCCATCACCTTTCTGGATGGAGAGCAGGGCATCCTGCGTTACCGCGGGTACCCCATTGAACAGCTGGCGGAAAAGTCCACCTTTGTGGAAGTCGCCTACCTGCTGATCTACGGCGAGCTGCCCACCGAAAGCCAACTGGCCAACTTCTCCCAGCTGCTCACCCAGCACTCCCTCATTCATGAGGACATGCGGCACTTCTTTGAAGGCTTCTCCCGCAACACGCACCCGATGGTCATCCTCTCGGCCATGGTCTCCTCCCTCTCGGCCTACTACTCGGAAGCGACCGGACGGGCCTCGGTGAAGAACCTGGACATCAACGCCGCTCGGCTGCTGGCCAAGATCCGGACCATTGCCGCCTTCTCCTACAAGAAGAGCATTGGGCAACCCTTCGTCTACCCGCAGGACCGCCTTCCCTATGTGGCCAACTTCCTGAACATGATGTTCAGCGTCCCGGCAGAAGACTACGAGGTCGATCCGGAAGTCGTCAGGGCCCTCGACCTGCTGCTCATCCTCCATGCGGACCATGAGCAGAACTGCTCCGCTTCCACCGTCCGGGTGGTCGGCAGCAGCATGGCCAATGTCTATGCCTCGGTGGCCTCCGGCATCCTGGCGCTCTGGGGCCCACTTCACGGTGGTGCCAACCAGGCGGTGCTGGAGATGCTGGCCACCATTCACAAGGATGGCGGAGACGTTTCGAAATTCGTCAAGCTGGCCAAGGATCCGGATTCCGACTTCCGCCTGATGGGCTTCGGTCACCGCGTCTACAAGAACTACGACCCCCGCGCCAAGATCATCAAGGGGGCCTGCGACAACGTCCTCAAGCGCCTCGGTGTCAACGACCCGCTGCTCGACATTGCTCGGCAGCTGGAAGAGGTCGCGCTCTCCGATTCCTACTTTGTGGACCGCAAGCTCTACCCGAATGTGGACTTTTACAGCGGGATCATCTACCGCGCCATTGGCATCCCGGAGAACATGTTCACCGTGATGTTCGCCCTGGGGCGCATTCCGGGCTGGATCGCCCAGTGGAAGGAGATGCACGAGGACCCGCGCACCAAAATTTCACGCCCCCGTCAGCTCTACACCGGAGCGACTTCGCGGGACTATGTCCCCCTGTCTCAACGAGACTGACGTTCACCCTAGAACGCTATTTGCATTCCGGAGTCTTCTGAACTGAAATCAGGGATTCCGGAACCTGTTCCCCATCCCCGAACCAGCATCACAACTGAGGAGAACATCCGATGGGCTCGGTATTATCACAAGGTGAAGTTGACGCGTTGCTCCGAGGCGTCGCAGGAGATGACATTCCTGTCGAGGAGGACGACGATGATGAATACGACCCGAATGAGGTGGTTCCCTTTGACCTGACGGCACAGGACCGGATCATCCGGGGGCGGATGCCGACCCTGGAGATCATCCACGACCGCTTCGTTCGCCTGTTCCGGCTGACGCTCTCCAACGCCTTGCGGAAGGTGGTGGACATCAGCGTGCGTTCCACGGAACTGATCAAGTTCGGGGAGTTCCTCAAGACCCTACCGGTGCCGTCGTCCATGAACCTGTTCCGCATGACCCCACTCCGGGGCAATGCGATCATGGTGCTGGAAACCCGGCTCGTCTTCACCCTCATCGACCTCTTCTTTGGAGGAACCGGTGAGCTGGAGGTCAAGGCCGAGGGCCGTGACTTTACCGAGATCGAATCCCGGATGATCAAACGGGTGGTCATCAGCGCCCTGGAAGACCTCCAGACCTCATGGCGCCCCGTCTTCCCGGTCCAGATCAACTACACCCGCTCCGAGGTCAACCCGCAGTTCGTGGCCATTGTTCCACACAGCGAGATCGTCATCGTCGTGACCTTTGACGTCGAAATCGGCCGGGCTCCGATGTCCATCACCCTCTGTGTGCCGTACTCGATGATCGAGCCGATCCGGACCCGCCTCAACGCAGGCTTCCAGAGCGAGCAGGACGAGAAGGACAACACCTGGAGCAACCGCTTCAAGCAGAACCTGAGCCACACCTCTGTAGAGGTCGTGGCGCAGCTGGGGACCACGCAGATCAGCATCAAGGACTTTCTGGAACTGCAGGTCGGCAACATGCTCTACCTCGAGCATGAGGTCCGGCACCCGATTGATGTCAACGTCAACGGCGTCCGGAAGTTCACCGGCTTCCAGGGCGCATACAAGGGCAAGAAGGCGATCAACATTCAGGAGTTGATCTACGTGCCGCCCTCTGTGGACGAAATCCTCTCACAATAACGTCAGGCGGGGCGAAACCGTCCCTCCTGATGCCGCCCTCCCGTAGTCGCGTACATTGGAATCACTGCACCTTGAAATCACTGGACTGACCGACCAGGGCGACGGCATTGGGCGCCTTCCGGAAGGTTGGGCCGTCTTTGTTCCCGATACCGCCCCCGGCGAGTTGGTTCATGCCGAGCTGCTGGAGCGGCACAAGCGTTTTGCGCGCGCCCGGCTCCTTTCGGTGGAGCGTCCCTCGCCCCAGCGCATCACCCCGGCGTGTGAAGCCGCTCTGGAGTGCGGAGGCTGCTCGTGGCAGCACCTCAGCTACGAAGCGCAGCTGGAGGCAAAGCGACGCCAGGTCGAGAACGCCCTCACCCGCATCGGCAAGTTTCACGGCATCCGGGTCTCTCCCATCCTCGAAACCGAACCCTGGGGGTACCGCAACAAGGTCTGCTTTCCGGTACGAAGCCAGGCCGAGGCGCTGCAGCTCGGTTACTACCGCAAGGGCAGCCACGACCTGGTTCCCCTCCAGTCGTGCCCAGCTCAGGACCCCCGCCTGGACACCGCCATGGCGCTTGTGCAGGAAGCCCTCAAGCCCCTCAAGTGGAGCGCCTGGGATCCCGAAACCGAGCAGGGCACCCTGCGGCATGTGATCCTCCGGGTTGGACGCCGCACCGGAGAGTTGCTCCTCACCCTGGTCACGCGCCATGAGGTCTTTGGCAGCATCCGGGAGCAGGCGCCCCAGTGGCTGGAAACCATCCCCGGCCTCAAGGGCGTTTGCCTCAACATCAATGCGCATGACGACCAACGCATCCTCGGCAGCCGGACCGAAGTCCTCGCCGGGCAGGGGTGGCTTGAGGAGGAATTCGGCGAGCTGCTGTTCCGGATTGGCCCCGAGACGTTTTTCCAGGTCCACACGGAGCAGGCCGAGGCGATGCTCCGCTTCCTCATTGAGCACCTGAAGCTGCGTCCCCACGACTTCCTCCTCGACCTCTACTGCGGCATCGGCACCTTCACCCTTCCGCTCGCCAAACAGGTCCGATCCGTCTTGGGGCTGGAGCTGGTTACCGCCTCTGTGGAACAGGCACGCGGCAATGCCGCCCGGAACAACATCACCAATGTGGAATTCCGGACCGGCCCCGTGGAAAAAACCCTCCGCCGGGTTCAGGAGCGTCCGGATGTCGTCTTCCTTGACCCGCCTCGGCAGGGCTGTGCTGCGGGCGTGTTGACGCAGCTGCAGCGGCTCCGTCCCCGGAAGGTGGCCTACCTCAGCTGCAATCCGGCCACACAGGCGCGGGACCTCAAGCTGCTTGGAGAGCGGTACCGCATCAAGCTGGTGCAGCCGGCAGACTTCTTCCCGCACACCCCTCATGTCGAGAACCTCATTCTGCTTGAGCGCACCCCGTGACTTCCGGAATCGGGCTGTCTTCCCGCTTGTAGCTTTTCCTGAACCACGAGATGCTGAGCGCTTCACCGTCCCGCGTGGCAGGCCCGCCTTGGTCGCTGGGCTCCGCCTCTCTGTTGGCCACCTGATGAACATGATAAAGGAGTAGCATGAGTGAGGAATTTCGCATTGAGAAAGATTCAATGGGAGACGTTCAGGTCCCGAACTGGGCCCTCTATGGCGCCCAGACGCAACGGGCGGTCGACAACTTCCCCATCAGTGGCATCCGGATTCCTCGCCCCCTGATCCGCGCCCTCGGCATCGTCAAGCAGGCGGCGGCCAGGGTCAACGGCGAGATGGGCAACATTCCGGCTGATGTCGCAGAGGCCATCCAGGCCTCGGCCCAGGAGGTCATTGATGGCCAGCTGGACGCCCACTTCCCCATCGACATCTACCAGACGGGCTCGGGCACCTCGAGCAACATGAACGCCAACGAGGTCATTGCGCACCGGGCCATGCAGCTCCGGGAAAACCTTTCGGCCAAGGTCCACCCGAACGATCACATCAACTTCGGACAAAGCTCCAACGACACCATCCCCACGGCAATCCGGGTGGCGGCTTACGAAGAAGCCCGGAACACCCTCCTGCCAGCCATGCAGCACCTCCATGATGCCTTCCTGGCCAAGGGGAAGGAGTACGCCCAGGTCGTCAAGACCGGACGGACGCACCTCATGGACGCGATGCCCGTGACCTTTGAGCAGGAATTCGGTGGCTACGCGCGGCAGATTGAGCTGGGCATGAAGCGTGTGGAAGCCGCGCTGGAGCGTGTTGCCGAGCTGCCGATGGGAGGAACCGCTGTCGGAACGGGCATCAACACCACTCCCGAGTTTCCGCCGCAGTTTGCAGCCGAGGTGGCCCGTGTCACCGGGTGCCCCTTCCGGGAGGCAGAGAACCACTTTGAGGCACAGTCCACCGTCGATGCTCCCGTGGAGCTGGGGGCCCAGCTGAAGACGGTGGCCGTCAGCCTGATGAAGATTGCCAACGACCTGCGCTGGATGAATTCAGGGCCAAACAGCGGCCTGGGCGAAATTCAGCTCGCTGCGCTTCAGCCCGGCTCCTCCATCATGCCCGGGAAGGTCAACCCCGTCATTGAAGAGTCCACCACCATGGTCTGTGCTCAGGTCATTGGCTTCGATGCCGCCATCAGCGTCGGAGGCATGATGGGGAACTTTGAACTCAACGTCATGCTCCCCATGGTGGCCCACAGCCTGCTGGAGTCCATCCGCTTGCTGGCCAACACCTGCCGGAACTTTGCTGACCGCTCGGTGTCGCAGCTGACGGTCCGGGAGGAACACATCCGGTCCCTCATCGACAAGAACCCCATTCTGGTGACGGCCCTCAATCCGCTCATCGGCTACGACCTTGCTGCCAAGATTGCCAAGAAGGCCTTTGCGGAAAATCGGTCGCTCAAGGAAGTGGCCAAGGAGATGTGTGACCTTTCCATGGAAGAGCTGGAAAGCGCGCTGGATCCGGTCAAAATGACACGAGGTGGCTTCACCGAGTGAGCATCGAGACCCCGTCTTTGTCTCTGAGGAGCTTGGCTTTCAGGCTCCTCACCTCTGCTCAAATGGCCTCCCGGCCTCCTCTGGCTGTTCCACGTCCACGCTGATTGGGCTGTTGCGCTTGCGTGACGTCAGTGGATTCTGCCAGGTCGTCTTTTCGCTGTTCATCCCGCGTCCTCTTTCTGCACTGAGCCATGTCACTACCTCGGGTTCTCATTATTGATGACGAGCCGACCATTCGCCAAAGCATCCGCCAGGCGCTCCGGAGGGAGCAGCTCGAGTTTTTTGAGGCGGAAAATGGCGAACAGGGGCTCCAGCTTCTCGATGAAAAACAGCCGTCCCTCGTCTTCCTCGACCTCCGGATGCCGGTGCTGAACGGCACAGAGGTCCTGCGGCGCATGAAGCTCCAGGCCGCTTCGCCTTACGCTGTGATCGTCGTCACGGGACACGGGGACGACGAAGACCAACGGGAGTGCTTTCGGCTCGGCGTGACCGCGTTTCTGCGCAAACCCTTTCACCCCATCGAGCTACGCGGGCTCGTCAACCAGAGCCTTCAGCTCAAGGCCTACCAGCACCAGGTCGAGGCCCTGCTCAAGGCTCGGACTCAGGAGCTGCATGAAGCCAAGCAGCAGTTGCTGCACGCCGCCAAGCTCTCGCTGCTCGGGGAGCTGTCTGCCAGTGTCGCCCATGAGCTCAACCAGCCCCTGATGGTGATGGAGCTGTCCATCGGCAGCGCGCTGGAAAGCCTGGCGCAGCGGAATTATCAGGAACTGGGCGAGTCTCTGGAGCGGCTGCAGCGCAACGTCCACCGCGGCATTGAAGTCGTGAAACGCATCCGGGGCTTTGGGCGCGACACAGGCAGGGACGAGTGGGCGCCCTTTCTTCCGAATGACTGCGTCCACCACGCTCTGGAGCTGGTGGCCCCCACCCTGAAGTCCCGGAGCCTCACCCCAGAGCTGACCCTGGCGCCCGACCTTCCGGAGCTGTTTGGCGACAGCGTCCAGGTGGAGCAGATCCTGGCGAACCTGATCCTCAATGCCAGCGATGTACTGGAGGCAGTTCCGGAACCCTCTCTGCGCATCCAGACGGAACTTCAGGAAGACGGGGTGGTGTTTCAGGTGACCGACAATGGGGGCGGGGTGCCTCCGGAACATGTGGCGCACCTCTTCAAGGCGTTCTACACGACCAAGGCCTCCGGCAAGGGCAGTGGGCTGGGCCTGGCCATCAGCGCTCGCATTGCCGACCACCACAGCGGCTCCCTCACCCTTCGCAACCAACCCGGACACGGGGCAACGTTCGTCCTCACTCTTCCTGTGCCAGACGCATGAACTTCTCCGCTCCTGATCACTCCCTCTTTTCCAGCTACTACGCCCATGTGCTGGTGGTCGAGGATGACCCGGATCTTCGGGAATCGATGGGCCTCATCCTCAAGCAAAACGACCTCGGCCCCCTTCTGTGCGAATCGGCGGAAGAAGCCCTGGTCTGCCTGCAGCAGCAGCTTCCGGACCTGGTCCTCACCGACCTCACCCTGCCGGGCATGAGCGGCTTTGAGCTGATCCGGCACCTTCATTCTCAGGAGAAGACCGCCAACATTCCGATCATTGTGCTCTCTGGCGTCAACCGGGAGCAGGCCTGGCGCAAGTCGATGAACCTTGGCGTTGAAGACTTCCTGCCCAAGCCCTCCAGCGCCAGCGACCTGATCCGGGCCATCAAGACCCGCCTCACACGCAGCAAGAGCCTCGTCGGTCGCGAACAGCGCGAGAAGCTCCGGACCGAACACAAGCTCCGCGACCTCACCGGAGTCATTCAACAGCTGGAGCAGGTTGAGCAGCGCAAGGACGCTGTTCTCCTCGTGCTGCAGACCATCCTCCGGGAATTTCACCTCAGCCACGGCGCTGTTTACTGGAAGGGCGAAATTGACTGGTTTGAGGGCGAGGACCAGATGGAGTTTTACGCTGAAGCCTCCCACCGGTCGCAGGACTCGGTTCAGTGGCCCCCGCACCTGGCCTCGACTCACCCGTATGTGGAGCAGATCATTGAGCAGGCGCACCCGCTGCTGCTCAATCAGGTTGAACCGCCTCCGCTCATTCCGGGAACACAGCCAAAGCGACTGGTGCTGGCCCCGCTGCTCGATCAGGGGGAGGTCACAGGGGTCTTGCTGGCCATGGGAGGACCCGCGTCTGTGGACTTCAACGACCGCGACAGCCTCTTCCTGGAGACCCTCGCCCGCATGGCGATGATGGCGTCCAAGAACAGCCACATGCTTCAGGTCATTCAGATCCAGGTGCAGACGCTGGAAGACCGGGTGCTGGAAAAAACACAGGCCATCCGGAACCTCCTCAACTACACCGGGCAGGGCATCCTGGCCTTTGGAGACGATTACCGGGTGCACAACGACTACTCGGCGCCCTGCCTGGAGTTCTTTGGGGAACCCATTGCCGGCAAGCACGCCCTGGAGTTGCTGTTCCCCGGCGACACCCCCGACGCGGAAAGCAGCCGGGCCGCCACCAGGGAACTGACCGATTTACTCCTGAGCGGCACCGGAACCCTCGACCTGTTTGAAGACTTCCTTCCGAAGGAAATCACCCAGGGCGAACGGATCCTGTCTCTCGGCTACCGGCTCATTCCGTCTGTTGGACACGAAGGCCCCAAGCTGATGGTGCTGCTGGACGATGTCACACGGGAGCGGCAACTGACGCAGGAGGTGGAAGACGAGAAGGAACGGCATGAACTCATTCTGCGGGTGGCGCTGGACCGGGAAGGCTTCCTGCAGTTCCTCCGGGATGCCGAGCGCCTCTTTCAGCAGCTGGACAGCGACCTCCGGACCTCTCTGGAGCAGCTCGACCTCAACGCGGTGATGCGGCACTTCCACACCCTCAAGGGCGGAGGTGCCAGCTACGGCCTCCGGCTGCTGGCAGAGCACGCCCATGCCCTTGAGGAGTCGCTGGAGCCCGTTCGGCGCCAAACCGAAGTCCTCACTCCAGAGCGCCTCCAGGAGCTGGTGGATGCCATTCCGGTCCTCCGGCAGAAGCTGGATGAGCAGCTGAAGGTGCTCAAGGGCACCGCGCTCGAGCGAGACCTGACCCGAAATGAGCGCAGCTTCCAGATCTCGGAATCGCGGCTTCACCAACTCAAGCGCGACTTCCTGGACCTCCTTCAGCGTCACCACAGTGCCCCTGAGCTCGGGGAGACCATTGAGGCCACCCTCACGCAGCTGGAGCGTCAACCGCTGGGGCCCGTCCTTTACAAGTATGCCACTCAGGCTCGGGGACTTGCGGAACGGCTCGGCAAGCAGGTTCAGGTGCACCTCTCCGGTGAGGCAATTGAGGTCCGGCACTCTCCTCTGGAATCGCTCTTCAGCGCGCTGGTCCACCTGGTCCGGAACGCTGTGGATCATGGCCTTGAGGCGCCGGACGATCGGGTGGCACAGGGCAAACCTGCAGAAGGGAATCTCTGGCTGGAAGCGACGCTCGCTCCTACCGCACTGGAGCTGCGGATCCGGGAAGATGGACGGGGAGTGGATGTGGCTCAGATCAAGATGCGCGCCCTGGAACGGGGGTTGGCCACAGAAGAGGAGGTGGAGCAGTGGAGTGAGGCCCAGGCGCTGGACTGCCTGTTTCAGCCGGGCTTCACGACCAAATCAGCCGTGACGGCCACTTCCGGACGCGGCGTTGGGCTGGATGCGGTCCGAGACGAGGTCCTCCGCCTGAATGGCACCATCGCCATCTCGTCCACCTTCGGCTCAGGCACCGAGTTCCTCCTCCAGCTTCCGGTGGACCGGATTTAACCGGCTTCCAGCCCCAGTCGAGACCAGAGGGGGTTCAGCCAATCGGAGAGGGGGGCGTCTTCGAGGGGGGGGAGTTCCACGCCTAGCAGCACGTCCAGGGGGTAGACGTCCTTGCCTTCGGCATCACGGGTGCGGCCCCAGTTGAAGCCGTCCCGCCGGGCAAGGTCCAGGGCCGGGAATCCGGAAGGGCCCAGGGCCTTCCAGGTTTGTTGGAACCGGTGGAGGTACTCAAGCTGCTCAAAGCTGCCGAGACACGTCAGCCCATTTTCAAATGCCAGCAGGCTGAAGCAGATCAGCAGTCCGGGGCACAGCTCGTCACGCGCCACGGCTTCTTCCAGCAGGTGCGGCAACAGGTGAATGGAGGTCCCGCGACCATTCAGGTAGCCTCCCTGGAGGCTCAGCGGGTCGAAGCGCCGCTTGTTCTTCTTGAGGATTTCCCCAAAAAACAGCGCCTGATCTGCATCAAATTGCTGAAAAGCCACCTCCTGAAACTCCGGATTGAGGAGCAACTGATGCAGCGGGTGAGCTGGGTTGGGAAGCACCTCGTCTCGGAAGACATCCAGCACGACGCGGTTGAGGTCGATGAACACCACGTCTGGAGCCTCCAGGATCACCTGCAGCTGCGCCTGAGCAAATTGGCACATCCAGGTCGTCAGAGACGCTCCGGACTTTGCCGGTGGCAACAGGTCCTGCAGAGGCGCCGTCAGGTGGGGCAGGAGGTAGAGCATGCGCTCCGGAATGCGGGAGCCAAACACCCGAGCGTCACGCCAGCCTCCGGGCACCACGGCAAACCGCTTTTCGTCTGAATCCCGAGCACGATCCTGCTCAGCCTGCTTCAGGTCACGAAAAGCAGGAGCTTTGGCAGTGATGACCTCCTCAAGCAGAAAGCGATCGCTCCAGTTCATGCATCCGGACCACGCCACATTGGCAAAGGGCACTCCGGACCACGCCCCCACCCAATAGGTTTCTCCTGCTGGACGTCCCTGCAGCGCCAACCGATGCATGGCCAGAAAGCTCGGGCCTTCCGAAACCGTCAGGTGCGTCGCCGTCTGCATCAGCCGGGTCCGCTCCAGCGAATCCACATGCCGCTGCACGTCCGGCTCCGTCACGCCTTGCCGTTCCAGCTCCTTCCGGAGCGCTCGCTTGAGCCCATCTGTGAGAGCCGGGCTCTTGGGAGGCGGGTTCCACAGCGACGCAGCATAGGCATCCAGCGAGTCATCAGCATGCTCCATGACCCACTGGGCCAGTTGAGGACGTTGCTGCTGCAAGAGGGCGTTGGCAAGCGGGGTCAGGCGTTTCTTTCGGGCAGGCAAGCGGTCACTTCACAGAAAAAAGGGTCAACAAAATCAGAGCTCTTTGGCCTGAGAGCGGAGTTCGTTCTTCCGGACCTTGCCGGTGGACGTTTTTGGCAACTCACTGAACACCACCGTCCGAGGCACCTTGTAGCCGGCGAGCTTGGAGCGGCAGAAGGCGATGACGTCCTCCGTCGTCAGGCTGGCGCCCTCCCGGAGGGTCACAAACGCACAGGGGTGCTCCCCCCACTTCTCGTCCGGACGCGCCACCACCGCGGCTTCCAGGATGTCCGGGTGCTGGTACAGCGCATTCTCGACCTCCACCGAGCTGATGTTTTCCCCTCCGGAGATGATGATGTCCTTGGAGCGGTCCTTCAGTTCAATGTAGCCATCGGGGTGCAACACGCCGAGGTCTCCAGAGTGGAACCACCCCCCACGGAAGGCCTCTGCGGTCGCCTCCGGATTCTTCAGGTAGCCCTTCATGACGACATTCCCCTGAAAGAGCACCTCGCCCATCGTCTCGCCATCAGCCGGAACCGGCTCCAGGCTCTCCGGATCGGCCACCGTCAGCCCCTCCAGAACGTGGTAGCGCACCCCCTGCCGGCCCTTCTTGAGGGCCTGCTCCTCCGGATTCAACGCATTCCAGGAATCTTGCCAGTCGCACACCACCGACGGGCCATAGACCTCAGTCAGGCCATACACGTGGGTCACCTCAAAGCCAATGGACTGCATCCGGGCAATCACGGCAGGCGGTGGTGGCGCAGCGGCCGTCATGATCTTCACCGGCCCGGGCAGCTCGCGGACGTCTGACTCCGGAGCATTGCCAATCATGCCCATGACGATCGGAGCCCCGCAAAGGTGCGTCACCTGATGGTCGGCAATGGCGTGGTAAATGTTGGCGGCCGTTACCTTTCGCAGGCACACGTTGGTGCCAGCCAGCGCGGCCATGGTCCAGGGAAAGCACCACCCGTTGCAGTGAAACATGGGAAGCGTCCAGAGGTACACCGGGTGGTGCGGCAGCTCCCACGAAAGGACGTTGCCCATCGCCAGCAGGTAAGCCCCACGGCCATGATAGACCACCCCCTTGGGACGCCCAGTGGTTCCGGAGGTGTAGTTCAGCGATACCGCCTGCCAGTCGTCTTCAGGCCAAATGGGGGCAAACTCGGGGTCGCCCTCGGCCAGCAGGTCCTCGTAGTTGAGGCTTCCGAGCAGCTCTCCGGATTCAGCCTGCGGGTCATCAATGTCCACCACCAGCAGTTTCTGAGACGTCAGGGCCAGGGCTTCCTTGATGACCGGGGAAAATTCCTTGTCGGTGATGAGGATCTTCGTCTCGCCGTGCTCAAAGATGTAGGCCAGGGTGTCGGCATCCAGGCGGATGTTGAGGGCGTTGAGCACCCCGCCCGCCATCTGCACCCCAAAGTGCGCCTCATACAGCTCCGGAATGTTCGGCGCCATCACCGCAACGGTGTCCCCCCGCCCCACGCCCTGCTTCTGCAGCGCCGATGCTAACCGGCGGCACCGGGTGTAGGTCTCGGCCCAGGTGCGCTGCACCGGTCCATGAATGACCGCCAGCCGGTCCGGATGCACGGCAGCCGCACGCTGGATGAAGCTGATGGGGGAAAGCGGGGCGTAGTTCGCCGAGGTTTGAGGCAGTTGTTCGTAGGCATTCATGGGCGACTCTTGGCAAACAGGCAGAGCAGGAAGCAACCTGAAGTGGCTGGTTCAGGAGAAAACCGGACCTCATCATAACCGCACCGTCGGTTTGGAGCAATGCGGAAACCCCACTCTTCCGAGCGCGTTTTTTCGGGAAAAGCGGCTTGACTTCAGTCAACGACCTGCCAAGTTACAGTGTTATTCAAAATGGTCCCGGTTTCCTCCTTCTTCCTCCCGCCAGCCTGGAGGGCCCGGAGACTCCTCTCCTGCAGTGCAACACCACCTTTTATCCGTCGGAGGCCCCTGGATGCAAATACGTTGGAGCATGGTTTTGGTTGGACTGTTCCTGGGGCTGTCTTCCTGTGCCTCAGGGTGGAATGTGGAGTGTGTGCACTGGGTGGATTCGCTCACCGGGAAAGCCCACAAGCACCCTCAGTGCGAATCTGCCACGCCTTCCCGTAACTGACCAATAAGGACGTGAATGAAGCGTTTTCTGGGTGGGGCCTTTGCCCTCATCGTGTTGCTGGCCACCGTGGGGGTGGCTCAGGCTCAGTTTGAGGATCCGGACATTCCGGATCAGGTGGTGGAACTTTCCGTCACGCTGAACCCGCCAGACCCGCGCCCGGGGGAGCACGTGCGCCTGGTGGCCAACCTGAAGATCCACCCCGGCTGGCACGTCTATTCCGTGATCCCGGCCGAGGGAGACTTTGCGCCCATTGCCACCAGCCTTCAGCTGGACGCCAACCCCTTGCAGGCAGAGGGCCCGCTTTACGAATCGAACCCGGAGGTGGGAGAAGACCCCATTCTGGAGATGCTGCTGGCGTATCACAAGGACGAGGCCCGCATCTTCCAGAACCTGCAGGCGCCGGAAGCCGCCACCGCGCAGGCCCTCGCCGTTGCAGGTGCGCTGCGGTTTCAGGCCTGCAGCGACCGGGTCTGCTTGCCACCGGAGGTCCTGAAGTTCACCGCCACCGGTCAGCTCACCTCCGGACCCGTCCGGCCCGACTACTCGGTGGCCCAGTACGCCATTGACGAGGTCCCGGTCTCGGCCGCTGCGTCTGGCGCTTCCGGAAGCGAGCTTGAGGAGGCCCTCTCAGGTGGCTTGATGGGCTTTCTGGGGCTCGCAGCAGTCGCCGGGCTGCTGGCGCTGCTGACGCCCTGCGTGTTTCCGATGATTCCCATCACCGTGGCCTTCTTCACCAAACAGGGAGAAAAGGAGGGCTCCAGCACGTTCCGGCTCGCGTTCATCTTTGGAGCCGGCATCGTTGGCACCTACACGGTCACAGGCATGGGACTCTCGGCGCTGCTCGGCGCTTCCGGAGCGGTGCAGATTGCCACCAACGGCTGGGTGAACCTGGCCATCGGCGCCATGTTCACCGTCTTTGCGCTCAGCCTGATGGGCTTCCTGAACCTTGCGCTTCCGGTCGGACTGAGCGGGCGCGCCGATCAGTGGTCCCGCAGCTACGGAGGTGTGGTGGGCGTGCTGCTGATGGGCTTCGTCTTCACCCTGACGTCCTTCACCTGCACCGTCCAGTTTGTTGGCACACTGCTGATTGCAGCGTCTCAGGGGCACTGGCTCTGGCCGCTCGTGGGCATGATCGTCTTTGCCACCGTGTTTGCCTTTCCCTTCTTTTTGCTCGGCCTCTTCCCCCGTCTGATTCAGACGATGCGGGGACGATCCGGAGACTGGATGGAGCACCTGAAGGTGGTGCTGGGCTTTCTCGAGTTGGCTGCCGCGTTCAAGTTCTTCAGCAACACCGACCTCGTCTGGCAGTGGGGAGTGGTGGACCGGGACTTCGTCATCACCGCCTGGGTGGTGCTGGCGGTGCTGGCCGCGTTGTTCCTGCTTGGGGCGGTTGCGGTGCATCACGTCCGGGTGCAGCAGAGCAGCCTGGCTGGATTTGTCGGCGCCCTCATCTTTCTCATGATGGGGGTCTACCTCACCCGAGGCCTCGGCGGCGCTCCGCTGAACCCCTGGGTGGACACCTACCTGCCTCCGGAGCTGACCACCAACGCCGGGCTTCCCAACGCTGTCAGTTCGGCTCAGGCGTCCGGTGGACTGGATCACCAGTCCGTGGAGGCGCTGCCGTGGCTCACCAACCTGGATGCCGCCCTGGCTCAGGCGCAGGCGCAGGGAAAGCGCGTGTTTGTCGACTTCACGGGGTACACGTGCGTGAACTGCCGCTGGATGGAAAAGAACGTCTTTGCGCACCCGGACGTGCTGGCACGGTTTCAGGAAGATTTTGTGCTGGTGCAGCTGTACACCGATGGCGGAGCCGATGCCGAAGCCAACCAGCAGATGCAGATTGAGCGCTTCAACACCGTTGCCCTGCCGCTGTACGTGGTACTCGACGCCAACGATCAGGTCCAGGCCCGCCACGCCGGAATCCTCAAGCCGGTGGAAGCCTTCCTCAAGTTCCTCGGAGGCTGAGGCCACGCCTCATTCAGTTGTTTCAGAAGAGAGTCGAATCGGAAGGGGAGGCCCGGAAGCACTCCGGGCCTGACAGGACACGGGTCAGAAGGAGCCCCAGAAGGGGGCCTTCCACCCAGCCGGCTCAGTAGCCGTAGTAGAGGGTAAACTCGTGCGGATGCGGGCGGGAATCCACCTGCTTGATCTCCTCGTTGAGCTTGTAGTCCGTCCAGTACTCAATGACGTCCTTGGTGAACACATCGCCCTTGAGCAGGAAGTCGTGGTCTTCCTGGAGCGAGTCCAGTGCCTCACGCAGGTTCCGGGGCATGCGTCCGATCTTGTCCAGCTCTTCCGGCGGCAGGTCGTAGATGTTGACGTCCATCGGGTCGCCGGGGTGGATCTTGTTCTGGATGCCGTCCAGTCCGGCCATCATCATCGCCGAGAAGGCGATGTAGGCGTTGGCCATCGCGTCGGGGCAGCGGAACTCAATGCGGCGCGCCTTCGGGGAATCGGCCACTGGAATCCGGATCGTTGCTGAACGGTTCCGTGCGGAGTAGGCCAGGTTGATCGGAGCCTCAAAGCCCGGGACCAGCCGCTTGTAGGAGTTGGTGGTGGGGTTGATGAAGGCTCCCAGCGCCGGGGCGTGCTTGAGGATGCCGCCAATGTAGTACAGGGCGGTCTCGCTCAGACCCGCATAGGCGTCTCCCGCAAACAGCGGCTTGCCATCTTTCCAGAGGGACTGGTGGGTGTGCATGCCCGAGCCGTTGTCGTTGTACATCGGCTTCGGCATGAAGGTCGCGCTCTTGCCATGCTGGCGTGCCACGTTCCGGACAATGTACTTGAACCACTGCAGGTCGTCCGCCGACTGCACCAGCGTGTTGAACTGATAGTTGATCTCATGCTGCGCCGGCGCCACCTCGTGGTGATGTCGCTCCACCTGCATGCCCATCTGCTCAAGGTACTGAACCATCTCCACCCGCAGGTCCTGCAGGGTGTCAAACGGTGCCGATGGGAAGTAGCCCATCTTGTGTCCGGTCTTGTAACCCAGGTTCGGGTGCTCGTCGGCATCGGTGTTCCAGGGCGCTTCCGAGGAGTCGATGGAGTAGAAGCCTCCCGCCGAGCCATGCGCGTACTGGATGTTGTCGAAGATGAAGAACTCGGCTTCCGGACCAAAGTAGGCGGTGTCGGCAATGCCAGTGGACGACAGGTACGCCTGGGCCTTGCGAGCAATGCTGCGCGGGTCACGGCTGTAACCTTCTCCGGTCACCGGATCCTGGATATCACAAATCAAAGAGAGGGTCGGCTGCGCAAAAAACGGGTCAATCTTGGCGGTACTCAGGTCCGGAACAACCTTCATGTCGCTGGCGTTGATGGTCTGCCAGCAGCGGATGCTTGAGCCGTCAAACATGCGGCCATTCTCCAACATATCGTCTCCCAGCTCCGAGACCGGGAACATGATGTGCTGCCACGTCCCCAGGAAGTCGATGAACTTCAGATCGACGGTGACCACATTGTGCTCTTTGGCGAGCGCCAGTACTTCTTGACTGTTCATAAAACTCTGTTTCGTTCAGATTGAGCAAAAATTGGGAGGAAAGCCCGTACGCTTCCCGGTGCCGTGCCGCAAACGCAGGCTGAAGCGACTGCGGATGATGCATTCCCCCTCCTTGCAGCAAGAAGCGATCCACACCCGCCAGCCCCCAGAATCAGCGGGTTGGCGGCAAAATAAATGACAAAATGCGCACAAAAAATAGGCGTTTGCTCATTTTGTAAGCACCACGACTTCCTCTGCTTTCAACTGGCCCCTTGCGTTCGTTGTGCTACGCTTGGAGGCCTGTTCTTGAAACGGCCTCATTCCGAACCCTTCACCCGGACTTTCGCATGGAACCGACACCGTCTGCGGCCCCTGATTCCCCACCTCGTACCCGAAAACCGGCCTGGCTCAAGGTCCCCTTCCCCGGAGGAGAACGCTTCAACTGGATCAAGGAAAAGTCCAAGACGCTCAAGCTGGCAACCGTCTGTGAAGAAGCCCGCTGCCCCAACATCGGGGAGTGCTGGAACAGCGGCACGGCGACCTTCATGCTGATGGGCGAAACCTGCACCCGCGGCTGCCGCTTCTGCTCCGTCAACACCGCCAAGCGTCCGGGCGCGCTCGACATGGAAGAGCCCCGGAACCTTGCGGAGACGATCACCGGCATGGAACTGACCTACGTCGTCCTCACCACCGTTGACCGCGACGACCTCGAAGATCAGGGCGCCGGACACATCGCTCGCTGCATCCGGGCCACCCGACGCGCCAACCCGAACCTGCTGGTTGAGATCCTCATGCCCGACTTCCGAGGAGACCTGACCTGTGTCCAGCAGGTCATTGACACGGGCGCTGAGGTGCTGGCCCACAACGTGGAAACCGTGGAGCGCCTCACCCCTCGCGTCCGGGACCCCCGTGCCGGCTACCAGCAGTCCCTCGATGTCCTCAAGTACCTCAAGGACAACGCTCCGGAGCGCTACACCAAGTCGTCCCTCATGCTCGGACTCGGCGAAACCCGAGACGAGGTTGTGGAAGCGATGGAAGCCATGCGAGCCGTGGACGTGGACTTCCTGACGCTGGGGCAGTACCTCCAGCCCACCCACAAGCACCTCAAGGTGGACCGCTTCCTTCCTCCAGAAGAGTTTGAGGAGCTGAAGGAAATCGGCGAATCCCTGGGCTTTCACTATGTCGCTGCAGGCCCCCTCGTCCGCAGTTCGTACAAGGCGGCGGAATTTTACATTGAACGCACCATCCGGGCTCGCGCATGACCGACTCCTTGATTCTGGAGCCTATTCAACAGATCTCCGGAACCGTCTCGTTGCCCGGTTCCAAAAGCCTCTCCAACCGCATCCTCCTCCTCGCCTGCCTCGCTCAGGGGCAGACGGAGGTCCGGAACCTTCTCGACAGCGAAGACATCCGGGTCATGGTGGCCGCAATGGAAACCCTGGGCGTTCCGTTTACGGAAGACCGAGACGCCCACACCCTCACCGTTGAGGGGCAGGGGGGGCCCTTTGCGGCTCAGGGCGCCGAACTGATGCTCGGCAACGCCGGAACCGCCATGCGCCCGCTGACGGCGGCCCTCACGCTGGGCACCGGAACCTTTGTCCTCGATGGCATTCCCCGGATGCGCGAGCGTCCCATTCAGGACCTCGTGGAAGCC
Organism: Deltaproteobacteria bacterium; assembly: GCA_038150265.1. Lineage (GTDB taxonomy): Bacteria > SAR324 > SAR324 > SAR324 > NAC60-12 > JAYPUA01. Next base: position 133,216 of record JAYOTF010000003.1, read on the forward strand.
CTGGCGCAGCTGGGTGCCACCATTCAGTGCCCACTTGGAAACGGCTGCCCCCCAGTGGAAATCCAGGCGTCCGGACTTCCGGGCGGCAAGGCGTTGGTGAAGGGCTCCATCAGCAGCCAGTACCTCACAGCGCTGCTGATGGCTGCCCCGTATGCTCAGGGGAACGTGGAGCTTGAAATCACGGACACCCTGGTCTCACAGCCGTACGTGGACATGACCCTGCGGCTGATGGAGCGCTTTGGCGTCCAGGTGGAGAACGACCAGTTCCGGTACTTTCGCATCCGGAGCGGCCAAACGTACCAGAGCCCAGGCGTGGCCTTTGTGGAAGGAGATGCCTCGTCTGCCTCCTACTTCCTGGCAGGAGCGGCCATCACCGGGGGAACGGTCACGGTGGAAGGATGTGGCACCGACAGCCTGCAAGGCGATGCCCGCTTTGCCGAGGTTCTGGAGCTCATGGGCGCCTCCGTTCAGTGGCAGCCCAACGCCGTCACGGTGTCTGGAACGGGCTCGCTCAAGGGCGTGGACGTGGACATGAACCGGATGCCGGATGCCGCCATGACCCTGGCCGTCGCCGCCCTGTTTGCCTCAGGCGAAACGACCATCCGCAACATCTACAACTGGCGTGTCAAGGAAACCGAGCGCGTCCAGGCCGTCTCCACTGAGCTGCGCAAGCTCGGAGCCACGGTTGAAGAGGGGTACGACTTCATCGTCATCAACCCGCCTCCCCGGGTGCTGCATGCGTCCATCGACACCTACGACGACCACCGCATGGCCATGGCCTTTTCGCTCGCCGCTTGTGGCCCTGCTCCCATCGAAATCCGGGACCCCGGATGTACCCGCAAAACGTTCCCGGACTACTTCGACGTCCTTGGACGCCTGATCCAGAGGTAACGACGGCCGGCGCTTCCTCGGGAGCGCCTCCGGAAGCAGCCCCCCTTCACTCCAACCGCATCACTCCGCATGCCCACGCCCCTTCTTCAGTCCATCCACCTCTACCCCATCAAGTCCTGCGCCGGGGTCTCCGTCTCCGAAGCAGAACTCACTCCCCGGGGCCTCCGGCACGACCGACGCTGGATGATTGTGGATGGCCAGGGCCACTTCCTCACCCAACGCAGCCTCGCCCAGCTCGCCCTCATTGACGTCCAGTGGGAGGGAAATCAGCTGCTCCTGCAGGTTCCGGAGCAGCCGCACCTCCGGTTGCCGCTGGAGCCTGCAGACGGCGAGTGGCGCACCGTCACCGTCTGGGAAGATCAGGTGCCGGCGCTGGAGCCCAGCCCTGAAGCAAACCAGGCCCTGCAGGCGTTTCTGGGCCGACCCTGCGCCCTGGTCTTTCAGCCAGAAAGCACCCACCGTCCAGTGGATCCGGACTATGGGCAGCCCGAGGACCTTGTCTCGTTTGCCGATGGATTCCCCCTCTTGCTGGCCTCCGAAGCCTCTCTGGAAGAGCTGAACCGACGGCTGGAAACTCCGGTCACCATGAAGCGCTTCCGTCCCAACCTCGTGGTCTCCGGAACCCTGCCTCATGCAGAAGACCATTGGGCTCGGCTGCGGCTGGGCACCGCCACCTTCCGGAGCGTCAAGCCCTGCGCGCGCTGTGTGATGACAACAGTCGACCCGGAAGCAGGGGCGCGGAGCGGAAACGAGCCGCTCACCACACTGGCGACCTACCGCAAGTTTGGAGGCAAGGTCCTGTTTGGCCAGAACCTCATTCCGGATGTTTCGGCAAACGGAGCTCGCCTGCGGGTGGGAGATGCGGTGGAGGTGCTGTAAATGACCCGAGTGGTCATGTTTCAGGGCACCGGGTCTGGAGTCGGCAAGAGCCTGCTTGCAGCAGGTTTCTGCCGCTGGCTCCGGAACCAGGGCTTTCGGGTCCGGCCCTTCAAGGCACAGAACATGGCGCTCAACTCTGGTGTCACTCCAGACGGCAAGGAGATCGGACGCGCCCAGATTCTTCAGGCAGAGGCGTGCGGGGTTGATCCGGATGTCCGCATGAACCCGATCCTGCTCAAGCCTCAGGGTCCGGGGGTTTCGCAGCTCATCCGCCTTGGGGAAGTGGCCGGGGTCTGCTCTGCTCGGGACTACTACACGCTGTTTCCAGAAAACTTTGCCACCGTCCAGGCCGCCTTCGCCTCCCTGTGCGAGGAAGCCGACTGGGTGGTCATTGAAGGAGCAGGGAGCCCGGCCGAGATCAACCTGCAGGCCACCGACATCGTCAACATGCGCATGGCCGAGCATGCTCAGGCCCGGGTCCTTGTGGTGGGAGACATCGACCGTGGTGGCGTGTTTGCCTGGATGAAGGGCACCTACGACCTGGTTCAGGATCACCACCGGCCCCTCATTGCCGGGTTCCTGATCAACAAGTTCCGGGGCGATGTCACGCTGCTGCAGCCGGGCATTGAGCAGTTTGCCCAGTGGGTGCCGGCTCCGGTGCTGGGCGTCATCCCGTGGCGCGAATTTGCGTTGGAAGACGAGGACTCCCAGAACGTGCGCTCTCGCCTCGTTGCTGAGGCACGCCTCGAGGTCGCTGTCATCCGGACCCCGTACCTTTCCAACTTCTCTGACTTCGACCCCCTCAAGCAGGTTCCGGGACTTTCCCTGCGCTTCACCAAGCACGTGGACGACCTGGCTCAGGCGCAGCTCATCATTCTCCCTGGCAGCAAGAACACGGCACACGACCTGCGCTTTCTGCAGGAATCCGGACTTGCGGCCGAGCTGCAGCGGCTGCAGGGAAAGACGTGGATTCTGGGAATTTGCGGAGGGTACCAGATGCTGGGAGCCGCCGTGACCGACCCCAGCGGCGTGGAGTCCGGAGGCGCGCTGACCGGTCTGGGGCTCCTTCCGGTTCAGACAGAGATGGGGCTGCAGAAGACGTTAACCCGCCGGCACTACTCTGGCACCGGCTGGCTCAGTGGGCTCCGTTGGCCAGCCTATGAAATCCACCACGGACGGACCACCCTCACGGCAGAGGCGCCCGACCTCGACTTCTTTGTTGCGGAAGCTCCGGACCTGGGGATGCGAGATGCAACCCGGAAGGTCATGGGCACGTACCTGCACGGCTTTTTGGACACGCCAGAGGTGCTGGAGCGCCTTCTTGCCTGCCTCGATCCGGAACCCTTTGAGCTGCCTCCCGCCTTTGCCGACCTGAAGCAGCAGGAGCTGGATGCGCTGGCGACCTTCCTTGAGGAACACTGCGACGTCCCTCAGGTGCTGGGGCTGTCGCCTTAGCCGAGCAGCGACCGGTCTTGCCGGAAGACCCAGTAATCGACACTGCGGCAGCGGCCGACTTTTTGAGGAGAGCTGGGAATTTCCGGGGGCAGCACCTCAATCTCGCCGCCGCGCTGGAGAAACTCACGGATGTGTTCTTGAATCAGCAAATCACTGTTCTGCTGAACTTCCATGCTCGTACTCGTCATAACCCCTCGCTGAAGTATTAAGATCCGGGAACGGGTGAGGCTAGAGTCGCTCTGATACGTTTGCCTTCAATAACTGCTGCATGAGAAATTGGTTAAGGTGCCCTCCCAACGCCACGAATTTTGCACGATCTCGTTTGAGGACATGATTCATCACCAGTGATATTCCGTTTTTTTGTGACTTTCAAGGTTCGTTTTAGCTTAAAGAATGCCCGTTCTGACTCCTGATGCCATCCGCTACCTGGTGGTGCACTGCTCCGCCACACCAGACGACCAACCCCTCACCGCCCAGGACATCCACGAAATGCACCTCGGTTTCGGGTGGGATGGCATCGGCTACCACCGCGTCATCCAGCGAGACGGCACGGTTGAGCCCGGGCGTCCGGACTACTGGGTCGGCGCCCACGTCAAGGGGCGCAACACCGAAAGCCTCGGCGTCTGCCTCATTGGCACCGATACCTTCACTCCTGCTCAGTTTGACGCCCTGGAGCAGGTGCTCCGGACGTGGCAGGCCCGCTACCCTGATGCCGAAATCCTTGGGCACCGGGACATGGGCAACACCGACAAGACCTGTCCGAACTTTGACGTCCGGCCCTGGTGGGCGTCTCGTAACAAAGGGACTGGCAATTGAAAATTCTGCTGCTAGCATGGCACCCCTGTTTTCCGTGGGAGCATCCGGACTCCCTCCTGCAAACGCCTGTTCAGGAAACGTGTGCATGTCAATGCCTTTACTGAAAATCAACCATGGCTACTACCTGCTGCTGGAAGATACCGGACGCTCGGTTTTAGGCCACTACATCCTCTTCCGAGATCCCCAGGAACTACGAGAGCCAGAGCGTCGCGCGTGGGTGCTGCGGGCAGAAAATTCTGAAGACCGTCGCTTCCGGATCCGCCTGGCGGTCGTCGAGGCCATCTTTGGGCATCACTACCACCTCCACTCCGATCACACGGACCACCAGACCACCCTCTACCACTTCCTCCAGGCCGCCCCGGAAGCCCTCACCTCGCGCATTGAGGACTGGTGGATTCTGCACAATGAGACCCCCTCGCTCCTGTCCTGATTGCTGGCCTCGCCTCCAGCGGCATTTTCTGGTACATATCGGTTTGACCGCTTGCGCCATTTTCCCTAATCTCCAAGGAAGCGCCGTTACCTGATCTCCGCAATGCGGACCGGCGTCTTTCACCTCAACTCCCTAATCCCTGCTCTGAGGAACCCCTCTCATGAATCCCTCGATCGGGAAGCAGCTCTTCAACTCCACACTGGTCCACCAGTCTGCGGTCCACTTGCTTCCCCAACCCCTTCAGGACGCTGCAGAAGATGCCCTGGAACTGATTCCAGGTGCCGTCCACGACCAGATCACCGCCCTCCGGTTCAGTCATGATGCCCAAACGGTCACCGCTCTGAGCTACCCCACGTTTTGGGACGACCCCTTTCCGGAGCTGGCCGCCTCCTGGAAGGTTTCTCTGGAAACCGAAATCGTCAAGCACCGGACCTTTGTTCACTCTTTGAATCCGCCTATTCTTTTTCAAAAGGAGCAGCTTCTGCCTCCGGATCATCCCAAGGTGTCCGCGTTGCAGAAGGTTTCCAAGGCCGCAGAAAAGCTGGGGCTGCTGGATCAGCCGCTGCAGCAGGGGTTCCGGCAAACGTGGCAACGCGCGTTGCGCACCGCCGGGTACCGCCTGGAAAAAGGAAAGTTTGTGGCCACAGATGCTCCGGCCCCCCAGGCGCTTCCCGACCCCGGTGCCTCGGAGTGGCCCCAGCTCTCGCCCCCCTTCCAGGCGCTTCTGCGCTTCGGATTTCTGGAAGGAGACTTCACCTGCTTTGACTATGGCTGTGGCGATGGGTCGGACCTGAAGGCCCTCCAGGAACTCGGGGTTGCCGCAGAAGGTTGGGACCCCTCGACAGCGCCTGACGCCTCTCTCAAGGAGGCCGACATCGTCAACCTCGGCTACGTCCTCAACACGATTGAGGATCACGAGGTCCGGACGGAGGCCCTGCAAACGGCTTACGCGCTGGCGCAGGAGCTGCTGGTCGTGTCGGTTTACCTCTTCAACCAGAATGTTTCGGGGGAGCCCTTCCGCGATGGATTGCTGCTGGAAGACCACACCTTTCAGAAGTACTACACGCCTCAGTTGCTCAGTGACCTGATTGAGGAGCAGCTTGGAGAAGAGTCGGTGGCTGTGGCGCCCGGGGTGTTCTTTGTCTTCAAGGACAAGGGCCTTCAGCAGCGCTTCCTGCTGGAACGCAGCCGGGCCTTCACCTCTCTCAGCCGCCTCATTCACCAGTACACCCGCCGGCCGGGAGCCCTCAGTGCCACCATTCCGGCGCAGCTGGTTCCGCTGCTGCAGGTGAGCTGGGAGCTCGGACGCGAGCCTCATCCTGAAGAGGCTCCGGAGCTGGTGGACCCGCTGACCGAAGCCTTTGGCTCCTTCCGCAAGGCCCTGAAGGCGCTGGAAGAGCATCAGCCGGCTGAGCTGTTTCATGCCGCTGAGGCCCTCCGTCGAGACGACCTGAAGGTGTACCTGGCGCTCGAGCTGTTCAAGAAACGCCGGCCCTACCATGAGCTGGATCCCGGGCTGCAGCGCGACATCAAGCACTTCTTCAAGAGCTACACGCAGGCGCAGCAGGATGCCAAGGACCTGCTCTTTCAGATTGGCGACAACGTCCTCCTCTCTGAAACCTGCGCTGAGGTAGAATCCCGCGGACTCGGGTGGATGGATGACGACTCCCTCCAGCTGCACTCCAGCCTGGTGGAGCAGCTGCCGCCTCTGCTGCGGGTGTACGTGGGGTGTGCCAGCCACCTGGTGGGAGACGTCACCAGCGCCGACCTCGTCAAGATCCACATCCGGTCCGGAAAACTCAGCCTGATGCGCTTTGACGATTTCTTCGGGAACGCCCAGCCCAAGATGCTGGAGCGCGTCAAGGTGGACCTCCGGAAGCAAGAGGTGCAGCTCTTTGACTACTCCGCCCCCTACGAGCCGCCCTACCTCTACCTCAAGTCGCGCTTCATGAACGAGGAGATGCCAGAGTATGGCGAGCAGGTGGCCTTTGAGGAGCAGCTGGAGGCCCTGGAGCTGTTTGACTTCAGCGGCTACGGCCCGAATGTCTCCGTGTTTGACCACCGCCTGAGTCAGGCCCGCTGGGAGCTGCAGGGACGCCAGCTCATCCGCGCCACCACCCTTCCGGACCTCAACGCCTTCTGCGGAGAAAACTTCCGCTACCGCGACTTCCTCGAGTGTGGCCCCGCGCTGGAGCACGAGGGGGACAACGTTCCCATGCACCCAGACACCTACACGGCTCTCTATGACCTGGCGACCTCGCTGCTGGACCCGGTCATTGACTACTTTGGCGAGATCATCCTGACCTTCGGGTTCTGCTCAGCGGCACTGGCAAAGCAGCTTCCTGACGCTCAGCCCAAAACCGACCAGCACATTGGGCATGAAAGCAACCGGGCCGGCAACCCGGTCTGTGCCCGAGGTGGCATCGCCGTGGACTTCCTTGTCGAAGACGAAGACATGCTGGAAGTCGCCCAGTGGATCGTGGAAGAGCGCCTGCCCTTCGACCGCCTGATCCTCTTTGCCTCCGACCGCCCCCTGCACCTGAGCGTGGGCCCCAGGCAGGCCCGGGAGGTCCAGGTCAGCGCCTCCGGAACCCTGCATTCCCTCTCGGCTGAAGCTCTGATGGAGCTGGACACCGTGCAGGCACCTTCCTGATATTCTTCTGCTTTCCGGAGCTGTTTGCGATACAAAGTGATACGGCTCCGGGCTTTTCCCCCGACCCTTCCCGGCTAGACTGTAGGGAAGCCTGATCCTCTTCGAAACCGTGTATGCCCGTTCGACTGTTCCTTCTGTGCGCCCTGCTCTTCAGCAGCTCAGCGCTGTCTGCCTCTCCGCTCTCCGAGGGCGAACCGCTTCCGGAGCTGCAGGTTTCAGCGCCGGGGGTGCTGGCTCTTCAGGAAGATGAATCCATCCACTACCTTCCCTGGGACAGCACCAGCACCGCCGGAAAGCCGACCCTCATTTACCACCTCGCCGGCACCTCCTCGGCCTCCGACCTCAACCGTCGCTTCATTGACCGGCTGAAGCAGCTCGAGCTGCCCAAGGGCTCCTACTACTTTGTCACCATCGTCAACCTCGAAGACGCCCTCTGGGGCACTTCCGGACTGGTGCAGCGCTCGGTGGAGAAGCGTCAACGCCGCTACCAACAGAACATCTTTGTGCTGGATGAAACCAGCATTGTCCGCAACACCTGGGGCCTGGTCCCGGAAAGCTCGGCGGTGCTGCTGCTAGATGCATCGGGAACGCTGGTCCGGGTGAAGGACGGCCCGTTGACCGCGGAAGAGGAGCAGGAGTTTGTGGAGCTGATCACCACGGCGGTCTCCGGGACATGAACACCTCGTGGATCTACCTGCTGCTGGCCATCACCTTTGAGGTGTCCGGCACCGTCTCCATGAAGCTCTCCGACGGATTCAGCCGCACCGGCCCCAGTGTGGCGATGGGGCTCTGCTACCTCATCAGCCTGAGCTTCCTGACCCTTGCCCTGAAGCGCATTGAGCTGGGCATGGCCTATGCCATCTGGTCTGGACTCGGCACCGCGATGGTGGCGCTCGTTGGGGTGTACTGGTTTGAGGAACACCTCACCCCGGGCAAGCTGATCTCCATCACCCTGATCATTGCTGGTGTTGCCGGCCTCCACCTCTCCACCCCTTCTTCGTGACGTTTGATGAAAGCGCTGCTTGCCCTGCTCTCCGGATTGCTCCTCTCTGGATGTGCCTATTCCGAATCAAAGCCCATGCCCAAGAAGCATCACCTTCCGGACGGAACCTTCCGGAACAACTACCTTGAGTCCATCGACAAGCCCTTCACGGACCTCATCAAGTGGCGCTGGAACGCCGAGCGCACGGACCCCATCTCGTTTCCGCTGGCTCAGAACGACCCGGCCTTCCTGAAGCAAAACCGCACGGAGCCCACGCTGACCTGGATCGGGCACGCCACCTTCCTCCTGCAGTATGACGGGCTCAACGTCCTCACCGACCCACACCTCACACGCCGCGCCTCGCCCGTCAGCTTCGCCGGTCCGGAGCGCTTCACGCCCCCCGGCCTGACCTTTGACGACCTGCCGGAGATCGACCTTGTGGTCATCTCGCACAACCACTACGATCACCTCGACAAGCTCACCGTCCAGACCCTCTATGAGCGGCAGCCCGACAACCCACCCCGGTTCATGGTTCCGCTCAAGCAAAAGGCCTGGTTTGACGACCTCGGCATCCCGAACGTTGTCGAGCTGGACTGGTACGACCGCCTCGAGTTTCAGGGGTGGACCGTCCATGCGGTTCCGGTGCAACACTGGACCAGTCGCAGTCCCTGGGACCGCAACACGGTTCTCTGGGCAGGCTGGGTGCTGGAGCATCCGGACTTCCGGTTCTTCTTTGCCGGCGATACGGGTTACTCTCAGGATTTTGCCGACCTGGCCGAAGCGTTCCCGAGCTTTGACCTCGCCGCCCTTCCCATTGGGGCCTATGACCCACGCTGGTTCATGAAGGCGGCCCACATCAACCCGGAAGAAGCCGTTCGCATTCACCAGGACATCCGGGCCCGCTACTCCGTCGGCATGCACTGGGGCACCTTTCAGCTGACCGATGAGCCGATGGACGAGCCCCCGGTGAAGCTCCGCACAGCCTTGAAGGAGGCCGGTCTGGAAGAAGATCGCTTTTTTGTCATGCAACACGGCGAGACCAAAATGCTGGCGCCGCTCCTCACTCAACCCGAGTAACTCATGCCTACTGCCCTCATCACCGGAGCCTCCATGGGGCTCGGCGCCGAGTTTGCGCGCCTGGCGGCCCACAGCGGCTACGACCTCATCCTCACGGCCCGCAGTGCCGAACGCCTGCAGGCCCTTGCCGAGGAACTCCGGACCACCTTTTCCCGGCAAGTCTGGGTCTTCCCGCTCGACCTGAGTGCCCCCGGAGCCGCTCTGCAGCTTCATCGGCAGGTACACGACACCCAGCAGACGGTGCAGGTGCTGATCAACAACGCCGGGTTTGGCCTCAACGGGGAATTCCTCGACCATGCCCTGGAAGCGGAACGCCGCCTCCTGGAGCTGAACGTCGTGGCCCTCACCGAGCTGTGCCACGCCTTTGGCCAGGAAATGAAGGCCCGGAATTCCGGATTCATCCTCAACGTGGCCTCCATTGCCGCGTTTCAAGCAGGCCCGTACCTCGCAAGCTACTACGCGTCCAAGGCGTATGTGCTTTCCTTTTCGGAAGCGCTGGCGCAGGAGCTGCGTCCGCATGGTGTCGTGGTTTCAGCACTGTGTCCGGGTCCCACCGAGACGGAGTTTTTCCACAATGCCGGCATGAAGGGCACCTCGCTTGCCCGGTCGCCGGTGCTCATGTCGGCCCAAGAGGTCGCGGAGATCGGCTGGAAGGGCCTGTGGCAGGGTCGACCGCTGGTCATTGCGGGGCTCATCAATCAGGTGCTGGCGTTCACCACTCGCCTCTCCCCCCGGCGGCTGACCACCTTCATCTCCAGTCGACTGAACCGTCCCTGAATCCTCTTCACCCTCTCATCAGGAAGAAGCATGGTTTTCTGGAAAGCCCTTGGCCTGCTGCTCTTCGGGGCGGCCACCACGCATGCATCCGAGATGCAGCCCGTTACATCCTTCCAAATCGACCGGACCGAGGTCAGCATTGGCGACTTCCGGAAGTTTGCCGATGCCACCGGATTTGTGTCACGAGCCGAGCGGGAAGGCGGTGGGTTCGAGTATGGCGCCGGCTGGGAACGCCGGCCCGGGTGGACGTGGCAGCAGCCTTACGGCGTGCCCGCAGACGACCGTGAACCCGCTGTGCACCTGAGCTACGTGGAGGCTGCCGCCTACTGTCACTGGGCCGGCAAGCGCCTGCCAACGGCCGAGGAATGGGATGAGGCCGCGTATGTGGAGCACCGCCCCCAGCCACCGGCTCCGTTTGTTTCGGGGAAGACGTACCCGTACCCGACCGGTGATTCTCCGGAAGGCGCCAACTGCTTGCAGGGCTGCGGGCCCAGCCTTTCGGTTCAGCACGGCGTGCCGCTGATCCGGGGAACGGGGCATGCCCTCACGGGTTCCACTCGGAAGGGAGTCAACGGACTGCAGGAGATGGGAGCAAACGTGTGGGAGTGGATTGCTTCAGACGGGACGCAGGCGCCCACGCGAGGAGGGTCGTGGTGGTATGGCGCCCGACCCATGCATCGCGAGCATCGGGCGACCAAACCAAAGTCTTTTTATGCCGTGTACATCGGCTTCCGGTGTGTGGCAGACTGAGGGCTCAGTTGGCAAACTCCAGGGCCTCGGTCACTTCCTTGATGCCCGCACGGGCGCACATTTCGTCGGTGGCGCTGTCGGCTCCGGAGACCCCGATGCCGCCGTAGAAGTTGCCACCGATGTCAATCGGCAGGCCGCCCTTGACCAAAATCACCTTCGGGGCACTCATGAGCCCGATCTCATCCACCATGTCGCCGGTCGGCGCCCGGAAGTTGGCAGACGCGTAGGCCTTGCCCTGACTGACGTCAATCGTCATGGGAGAAGCCAGCGGGTGCCGCAGGAAGGCCGTCAGGTTGCCGTCTCGGTTGACCACTGCCACCGAAACCAGGTAGCCACGTCGGTCGCACTCGGCCAGCGCAGCCGCGGCCATCTGTCCAGCCAGCGAAGAGCTCAGGGCCTTCATCTCAAACGTCATGGGGCCCTCGTCTTGTGCCAACGCGGTGCCGGCACCCAGGAACAGGCTCACACCAAGCGCCAAGGAACTGATTCGTTTCATCATCTTCATGATTTTTTCTGGGAAATGGGGGGCAAAAACGCGGGAGTGCACTACCCTACTCAACTTTTTCCCCGGGGTAAAGGGGAAAGCGCTTCAAATCGATTCCAGCCAGTCGGTGGGACCCTTGCCCTCACGCAGCACCTGCGGCTCGCCTGACGTAAAATCGATGATGGAGGAGTTCTCCGCAAAGATGGTTCCCCCGTCAATCACCGCATCCACGACCTTCCCGAAGTGCTCATGGAGGTCTTCGGCATTGTCGTACAGCTCTTCATTGTTCACGCGCAGGCTGCTGCTCAGGATCGGGTGCCCCAGCCCCTCCACAATGGAGAGCGCAATCGGGTGATCCGGCCAGCGGAGGCCAACGGTGCTCCGGGGGGTGAGCATCATCTTCGGAACCATCTTCGAGGCCTGCAGCACCAGCGTGTAGGGTCCGGGCAGGTGCCGGCGGATCAGGCGGAAGATGTCATTCGGAATGCCCTGGCTGTGCTCCTGAAGCTGGCTCTGGTTGCTGCAGATGAAGGTCAGGGGCTTCTTGGGGTCCATCTTCTTGATCTGCAACAGGCGCTTCATGGCCTTCTTGCTGTAGATGCTGCAGCCCAGGCCGTAAACGGTGTCAGTGGGATAGATGATCACCCCGTCATTTTCCAGAATGGAAACCACTTGGGACACCATCCGGGGTTGCGGGTTTTCATCATTGATGCGAATGAGCATAGCGTTTATCAGAACAGGGTTAAAATCCGGCGGCGGCAACAAAGACCACTTCACGTCGATGGGGCTCTGCGGAACCTTCCGGCACCCCGAACCCTTCTCCGTAGGTCACAATGATCGGCAGGCCCATCAGGCTCCGGATGCCGTAGCGGAAGCCGACGGCGACTCCGGCAATCGACCGGCGGGCTCCGGGCTCCGAGAGGTAATTCAGCTCCAGCTCCTGAAACTGGGCCCAGTCGGCAAACACGTACAGCACCCGGTCTTCGGCAAAGGCGGTCTCGTGCCGGAGCTTCACCAGCGTCGCCTCCTGCACCCGAAACTCATTCCGGTAGTACCCCGCAACAGCCAGGTCACTCGTCAGCCCTCCCACACGGTAGCCACTGAGCAGGTCCAGCCCCTTTCCTCCGGCGCGGATCACGGTTCCCTTGATCTCTGAACCCTCTCCATAGTTGACGCGGTCCTCCAGGGTCACCTGGTGCCGCACAGGCGTCCGGGTTGCATCAGCGTCGGGCTCCAGGCTCCAGGCATCCCAGCGGTGGCGATAGGCGGCGTGGGCCTGCACCTCAAAGCGTCCCTCTTCATGAAAGAGTCCGTGGCGGGCAAGCGTCAGGCCCAGCTCCTGCTCTGAAAATGACGGCGGTCGCACAAAGTCGGCCCGGGTCTGGTCTTCCATCTCGCTGAAGTGGTAGTTCGCCATCCGGACCTGCAGTGAAGCGCGGTGGGCGCCCTTCCGGAAGAGGTGAGCCCCCACAAACAGGGACGTCCGGTTGCCTCGGAAGAAGTTGGACTCCAGGCGGGTGCCCAGGTCATAGAGGTCGGTGCCGTTTCCTTCGGCAAGGTAGGTGCCGTCGAAGCCATACTCGGTCGCCAGCCAATCGGTCCGGTCCTGCGTCACACTCAGCGAAGGAGACACGGTCCGGAGCCCCACCTTCAGCGTTCCCACGCCGTCCCATTCGCTTTCATGATCCACCACCACCAGCGGCGTGGCCTGCCCCTGATGCGAATTCAGCGGCCACGCAGCGCCCAGTGCCACAAGGGTTGGGTAAGGACGTTCGGCCGCCTGAACCGAGAGGCTGAGGCTCAGCAGAAGCGCACCCAGCAGCCCGCCAGATGCGGCCCTAGCGAGGGATGCGAGGCTTCTCATTCTCAAACGTCTTTCGCTGGAAGTTGGCCTCTTGCTCCAGTTCCCAGGCGCTGCGGGGGTCCGCTGCTGCGGAGGCGGGGAAGCCCTGAAGGAACTGCGCAAACAGGTAGGCCAGCGTTTCCAGTTGGTCGGTCAGGCGGTGGCCACTGGGGAGCAGGTGCAGGGGGAGGCGGTGTTCTTCACAGAACCGGAGGGCATTGGAAGCAGGGACCACGTCATCGTCCCAGCCATGAATGACCTCGGTGCGGTCGGCCTGCGGCGCAGGAGCATCTTCTGAAAACACTCCAAGTTGAACCGCGGGAGCAAGGAGGAAGAGCCCCTGGGGCTTCAGCGAGGCGGATGCCTTCAGCGACACCCAGGCTCCCAGGCTGGAGCCCACCAGGATCAGCGTCTGGGCCTTTGGTTGGAGCTCAAGGAGGTGTTCCACCCGAGGCTCCGGATCCTTCCAGGCGGAGTAATCAGGGCTGGCCACCTCAAACCCCTGGGTCCGGGCCACCTCAGCCAAGCGGGTGATCTTGCTTCCCCAGGGGCCGCTTTCTCGTCCGTGGGCAAAGAGTACCAGTCGTTCGGCTTGGGGCAGAGCACTCATGCGGCCTCCTGTGCCTGAGCCGCTCGGTAGGCGGCGAGTCCCTTCCCAACGCGCTGCATGCCCTCGTCAAGCTCCTCATCGGTGATCGTCAGCGGCGGCACCAGGCGGATCACGTTGGGTCCGGCCACCAGAACAAACACGCCCTGCAAGCGGCAGTGCTCCACCACTTCGCCCGCGCGGCCTTCATGCTCCGGACGCAGCACCGCGCCCAGCATCAGGCCCCGGCCCCGGACTTCCCGGAAGAGCTGGTGCTCCTGATTCAGGTCCTCCAGGTAGGCTCGGAAGCGGACCCCCTGCTTGCGGACGTGGTCAAGCAGTTCCGGACGGTTGAGCTTCCGGACCGCAGCCACGGCCACAGCCGCAGCGACAGGATTTCCGCCAAAGGTGGTTCCATGGTCTCCCACCTGAAAGGTCTGGGCCACGGCTTCTGTGCAGAGCATTGCTCCAATCGGAAGGCCGCCGCCGAGGGCCTTGGCAAGGGTCATCACATCCGGAGTCACCCCCTCTTCCCACTGGTGTGCAAAGAGCTTCGCGGTCCGGCCCATCCCACACTGGATCTCGTCAAAGATGAGCAGGGCTCCATGCTGATCGCAGAGGTCCCGCAGGTGCTTGAGGAAGCCTGGAGCAGCCGGCAGCACGCCGCCTTCCCCTTGAATCGGCTCCACCAGCACCGCGCAGGTGTTGGCCCCAATGGCTTCTGCGGCGGCGGCCTCATCATTGAAGGCACAGTAGCGGAAGCCGCCTGGAAGGGGCTCATACCCCTGCTGGTACTTGGGCTGTGCCGTCGCTGTGACGGTCGCCAACGTGCGTCCGTGGAAGGAGCCGTGGAAGGTGACGATCTCGCGCTTCTCCGGAGGGTGGTGCTGGCTGGCCCACTTGCGGACAATCTTGATGGCAGCCTCGTTGGCTTCTGCTCCAGAGTTGCAGAAGAAGACCCGGTCCGCAAAGCTGCTTTCGGTCAGCAGTTCCGCCAGCTCAATCGCCGGTGCCGTCAGGTACAGGTTGCTGGTGTGCCAGAGCTTCCCCGCCTGCCCCTGAAGCGCAGCCAGCAGGTCCGGGTCCTGATGCCCCAGGCTGTTGACCGCAATTCCAGAGCCGAAATCGAGGTACTCGTTGCCTTCGACATCCCAGAGACGGGCGCCCTGCCCACGGTCCATGACCATCGGCTTCGGGGCATAGGTGGGCACCAGGTGCGAGCGGGCCTGAGCGGCCAGGGTGGAGCTATCAGCAGGAGCAGACGGGGCCACAGCAGATTCCTTTTCTTCAAACACTTCACTGAAGGAGAGCAGGCGCTCTCGGTTGCGGATCACGAACTCCGTGAAGGCCTCCTCACTCACAGCCACCTGCAGCAGACGCGGCAGGTAACGGTGCACCTGCCGGACGGAGGTCCGCAGCACCTCTTCGTTGCGCAGCGCATTCAGGGGCAAGGTCCCCAACCGTTCGCGAAACAACTCCCGGAGTCGAGGGAGTTGCTCTTCCAGCAACGAGGGCATCATGATCACCTATCAGGGTTTGAGGGACAGTCCAGGATCCAAAACAGGGCATCTTACCACAGAACCCCTTCAGGCGTCACCACTGAATCCTACTGACAGGGCAATCGAGGGGGGTCGTAAAGAAGGCCCAGAGCGGGGTGGGGACGTTTGCCCACTGGTACAATCACGAGCACCAGCACAGCGCCCTCAA